>JAKSKD010000001.1 GCA_024401925.1 Bacteroidales bacterium
CACCGGCAGACTCGAACACTGCACGCATAGCACCACCGGCCTTAACACCGGTACCTGGAGCGGCAGGTTTCATGAATACCTTTGATCCGCCAAACTTGGATTCCTGCTCGTGAGGAATTGTAGTGTTGATAACAGGAATCCTTACAAGATTCTTCTTTGCATCCTCAACTCCCTTTGCGATAGCGGCTGTAACCTCATTAGCCTTTCCAAGACCATAACCTACAACGCCGTTCTCGTCACCTACGACTACAATAGCAGCAAAGCGGAAGTGACGACCACCCTTAGTAACCTTGGTTACTCTCTGGATGGCAACAAGTCTGTCCTTAAGTTCAAGGTCAGATGTCTTTACTCTTTTAACATTTGTATTTGCCATAGTCTTATCAATTAGAATTCGAGGCCGCCTTCACGGGCAGCATCTGCCAAACTTTTAACTCTACCATGGAAAAGATAACCGCCACGGTCGAAAGCGACTGCGGAGATTCCCTTATCCTTTGCACGCTCTGCGATAGCCTTTCCGACTATTGCAGCGCTCTCGATTCCGCTCTTGCCTTTGCACTGAGCTGCAAGAGCCTTGTCGTTTGAAGCAGCAGCAACAAGTGTCTTGCCCTGCTCGTCATCAATAACCTGTACGTAAATCTGCTTGTTGCTTCTGAAAACAACCATTCTTGGTCTATCAGCTGTGCCACTAACGTGTTTGCGAATACGGTAATGAATTCTTCTTCTTCTTTCAATTCTATTCAATGCCATAACTCAATCCTCCTATTATTTAGCGGCTGCAGTCTTACCAGCCTTACGACGAAGCTGCTCACCAGAGTACTTAATACCCTTACCCTTATAAGGTTCAGGTTTGCGGAATGAACGTATCTTAGCTGCTACCTGGCCTACGAGCTGCTTATCGCAACTTGTGAGCACGAGGAGCGGATTCTCACCCTTCTTTACCTGAGGAGTCTCAGCTGTAATCTCCTTAGGGAGCATAAGCTGGATGGAGTGTGAATAACCGAGAGAGAAAGTAAGCATCTGGCCTGCCGCCTCAACTCTATAACCAACACCGACAAACTCCTGCTTGATGGTGAAGCCCTCAGAAACACCTACTACCATATTGTTTACAAGTGCGCGGTAAAGTCCGTGCATTGAACGGTGGCGAGGCTGGTCTGTAGGACGGGTGAATTTAATTTCTGTTCCCTCGATGGTGACGGTAATATCCGGGTCAACTTTCTGACTCATCTCACCCTTCGGGCCTTTAACCTTCACAACGTTGCCAGGAAGCAACTCTGCAGTTACTCCGGCCGGAAGGTTTACAGGTAATTTACCAATTCGTGACATTATTCTTTTATTTTAATATTAGTATACGTAACAAATAACTTCACCACCTACATTAAGGTCTTTAGCTTCCTTGTCTGTGATGATGCCCTTTGATGTGGAGATGATGGCGATTCCGAGTCCGTTGAGAACGCGTGGCATATCTTTAACATCTGTGTACTGTCTCAAACCTGGAGATGAAACCCTTTCTATCTTCTTGATAGCCGGCATCTTGGTCTGAGGGTGGTACTTGAGAGCAATTTTGATTGTGTTCTGAGGTGCAGTCTCAACCACCTTGTAGCTGAGGATGTAACCCTTGTCACAAAGGATCTGCGTGATGGCTACCTTCATCTTGGAAGCAGGGATCTCAACGACCTTGTTTCCAGCGAGATATGCATTGCGTACCCTAGTGAGATAATCTGCAATTGGATCTGTCATAATATTTATTCTTTTTAATTTTTACCAACTTGCTTTCTTTACACCTGGGATGAGACCATTAGCGGCCATCTCACGGAACTGGATACGGCTGATGCCAAAGGCACGCATATATCCCTTCGGACGTCCTGTGAGGGAGCAACGGTTGTGAAGGCGTACTGGAGAAGCATTCTTAGGGAGCTTGTCGAGAGCAGCCCAATCACCAGCCTCTTTAAGAGCCTTTCTTTTCTCGGCGTATTTAGCAACGAGTTTCGCGCGCTTAACTTCGCGGGCTTTCATTGATTCTTTTGCCATAGTTATTACTTGTTATGTTTTTTGAAAGGAAGGCCGAATGCCTGAAGAAGGGCGTGTGCCTCTTCGTCAGTCTTGGCTGTTGTTACGAATGTAATCTCAAGACCGTGAATCCTAGGGTTCTTGTCGATGTCAATCTCAGGGAAAATAATCTGCTCCTTAAGACCGAGTGTGTAGTTGCCCTGTCCGTCCATCTTCTCTGCAATACCGTTGAAGTCACGGATACGAGGAAGTGAGATACGGATAAGTCTCTCAAGGAACTCATACATCTTCACGTCACGAAGGGTGACCTTTGCTCCGATAGGCATACCCTTACGGAGTTTGAAGTTGGAGATATCCTTTCTTGAAGTGGTAATAACTGCCTTCTGTCCAACGATTGTTGAAAGCTCAGCTGCTGCCTCCTCAACGATTTTCTTATCCTGAGTTGCGTCACCTACGCCCTCGTTGATAGTAATCTTAACGAGCTTAGGGACCTGCATTACAGTAGTGTAAGAGAACTGCTTTATGAGAGCAGGTACAATCTCCTCCTTGTAAACCTTCTTAAGAGAAGGAACATAAGAAGCAGGTACTGTATTCTTTGGTTGTTCTTTCTTTGCTGCCATAATTATTTGATCTCCTCCCCAGATTTTTTAGCGTAACGAATCTTCTTGCCGTCAACGAACTTGTGGCCTACTCTTGTAGGAACGTTCTTGACCGGGTCAATAAGCTGAAGATTTGATACATGGATTCCTGCCTCCTGCTTTAAGATACCGCCCTGAGGCTGTTTTGAATTCGGTTTTGTATGCTTGCTGACAATATTGATGCCCTCAACGATTGCGCGGTCCTTTGAAGGATCCACTGAGAGGACCTTTCCGGTCTTGCCCTTATCATTACCTGCATTTACATACACGGTATCGCCTTTTTTTATGTTCAATTTTTTCATAAGACTTAATTATTAAAGGACCTCCGGTGCCAGTGAAACAATTTTCATAAAATTCTCACGAAGCTCTCTTGCTACAGGGCCAAAGATACGGGTACCTCTGAGCTCTCCGGCGTTATTGAGAAGAACGCAAGCATTATCATCGAAACGGATGTATGAACCATCTGGTCTACGAATCTCTTTCTTAGTGCGTACCACTACAGCCTTTGAAACTGTTCCCTTCTTGGCGTCACCGCCAGGGATAGCACTCTTTACTGATACGACGATTGTGTCGCCTACAGTAGCATAACGATGGTGTGTACCGCCAAGAACCCTGATACAAAGGACTTCCTTTGCACCGCTGTTGTCGGCCACCTGTAAACGTGTTTCTTGCTGTATCATAAACTATTTTGCTTTTTCTACGATTTCAACTAATCTCCAGTTCTTTGTCTTGCTCAACGGACGTGTTTCCATGATGCGGACGGTATCACCCTCACCGCACTCATTCTTCTCGTCCTGTGCAACGAACTTGGTGGTCTTCTTGACGAACTTGCCGTACAAAGGATGTTTCTCTTTGATTTCAACGGCAACAACGATGGTCTTGTCCATCTTGTTGCTGACCACTACTCCTACTCTTTCCTTACGAAGATTTCTTTCCATAAGACATCAATTTAGTTCTGTTGTTTTTCTTTTTCTGCGAGGATAGTGATCATGCGAGCGATATCCTGTCTGGTCTTCTTAAACTTTGACGTATCCTCTAATGGAGAGATAGCGTGATTGATCTTCATAGAATCGAGATTTGCTTTTTCAATCTCAATACGGTCGCGCAGGTCTGCTACAGACATTTCGCGTACTTCAGAAACTTTCATTTTCTTTCTCCATTAAATTTTATTCAACATAATCTCTACGAACCACAAACTTCGTATCTACAGGAAGTTTGTGTGCAGCAAGACGCATAGCCTCTTTTGCGACGTCAAGGGAAACACCCTCAGCTTCGAAAAGTATACGGCCCGGAGTGATAGGGGCAACGAATCCGTAAGGATCACCCTTACCCTTACCCATACGGGTTGAAAGAGGCTTCTTTGTAACAGGCTTCACAGGAAAGACTCTGATCCAGATCTGACCTTCACGGTTCATATGACGTGAGATAGCCTGACGGGCAGCTTCAATCTGCTGTGCTGTAAGCCAACAATTTTCAAGGGTCTTAAGACCGAAAGAACCGAAAGCAAGCTGGTTGCCCCTCTGGGCCATTCCCTTCATGCGGTTTTTCTGTTCCCTTCTAAATTTTGTTTTCTTAGGTTGTAACATTGTTGTATTACTTTAAAATATAATTTCTGTACTTTTCCCGTAATCGACTGATAATCAATGTTCTACGCATTTCAGGCCGCGATTTTGGGACTGCAAAGATACAAAAAATTCTACAAACGCAAAGACTTTTTCAAGAAAAATCACAAGTTTTCGACACAAAAACCGAATAGTTAATTTGCGTTTTTTCAGCAACTTAACATATATGGTTAAAAAAATTATCATGCAGTTTTCGACACGGCTGTCCAGGTCCTTTCAATGATGCCCTCCATACTGCGGAATAAGAACCTGTTTTGAAATGATTGACGAATTTTGTTATGGCGGATTTTTCTTGGATTTTGGAACTGGAAAGAGGGAGCGTAGTCGTAGCTACGTGACTGAATGACAGGTTCAAAAGCCTGAAAAAGATGCTTAAAAAAAGAAATTGAGCATTTCAAAACAGGTTCTAAAGTTTGATAATTGGTTTTCTGAGTCTATATTTGTCATACGAATGAAAACACGTTCCGCTACATATCTGTTTTATCTGTCAATTATCATCTGCTGCCTGCTGGAATGTGCGCCATCCTCAGCCCAAGACAAGGCCAAAAGCTGGCAGGAGCGCGTTTACCTGGAATATTATGTGGAAGATAAAGGAGATACCGTATATGTGGACGAATTGAGCCCCTCGGTAGTATTTCCCCGCATCAAAAGAAACACTCCAGATCTTCGCAAATATGCACGTCTGGTGTACAATTTCAACAGGGTTTATCCATACACTTCCGTTGCCCGCCAGGTCATTGACAAGGCTGATGCCGACATCGCAGGGATGAAGAAAATCCAGAAAGAACGCTATGTGAACAAAGTCCAGGAACAGCTTCTGGACGACTTCAGCGACGTGGCGAGAAAAATGACGATTTCCCAAGGAAAACTGCTGATACGACTTGTAGATAGGGAAGTCGGAAAGACCCCGTATTCGATAGTCAAAACGTACAAAAGCGGAGTTGCCGCCGGCTTCTGGCAAGGTATTGCCAAACTGTTCGGGCAGGACCTGAAGACCCCGTATGATCCGAAAGGAGAAGACAGGATGACGGAATACCTGATAGAAAAATGGGAAGCAGGACAGTTCGAAGCCCTGTATTATTCAATCTTCCTCGAGTGGCCCGTCAAGGTGGAGGTGCCGTTGAAGTACGAGTATAATAAATAATTCGGACCCTCAATCCAGTCGTCCATCACCAGAAATCTCGCACCACCAGGCATAGCCAGATCAACGCCTACGTGGTAATGTCCGAATATGAAATAATCCACTTTCTTTGTCTGCAACACATCAATTGCATACTTATACAGCGGTTCATTCTCGTTCTTAAAAACATATTTCTCTTTTCTGGCCAGTCTTCCGTTCTTTGACCAACCGCGCGCAATAGCAAAGGCAATCCGCGGATGGAGAAGATTGAACAGCCACTGGGCAACTTTATTTCTGAAAACAGACTTCATCAGTTTGTACGACCTCATCCCCGGGCCAAGTCCATCTCCGTGCCCTATGCAGAATGCGGCATCCCCATACCGGAAGAAATATGGCTGGTCGATAACCCTGATTCCCATGCTCTGGAAATAATGATAGCACCACATATCGTGGTTTCCGGGCATGAAGCATACCTCCACTCCAGCTGCAACCAATTTCTGCAACGCATTGAATACTCCGGCATATCCCTTTGGAACTACATATTTGTACTCATACCAGAAATCCCATATGTCCCCGAGAAGATAAAGGGTCCTCGTGGTTTCTAAAGGAATGGACTCCAGGAAAGACACGAATTCCGCTTCCCTGCCTGCAGGATCCCCCACCTCCAGACCGAGATGGACATCCGATACGAAATAAATATCTGTTCTCTTTTCTTCCATTATACCATCTGGCTGATAATTACGATAATGCCTACGACGGCACAATACAAGGCGAACCATTTCATCTTCGCGCGCTTAACCAGTGCAATCATCGCCTTGCAGGCAAGAAGGCCCGAAACGAATGCGGCAATGAAGCCGAGTACAAGGGGCAGCAGGGCTGTAGATGAAGCCGCAACTTCACCCCCAACAACATCAAGGAACGCTTCACCGAGTACCGGCACAAGCACCATCAGGAAAGAGAACTGCGCGACGGATTCCCTCTTCACCCCACACAGAAGTCCGGTAGAGATTGTGGTGCCGGACCGCGAAAGCCCAGGAATCACAGCCAGCGCCTGACCGAGTCCTATGACCAGGGCCTGCCACCAGCTTATCTCCTCTCCCTGCTTTTTCACTCCGTCGGAAAGCGCAAGGAGGATTCCTGTCACAACGAGGCCAAGGCCGACTACCAGAAGGGAGCCGAATGCGGCCTCTACATAATCCTTGAAGAAAACACCCACGATGAATACAGGAATCATAGAAAGGCAGATCTTCAGAATATATTTCGTCTCGTCATTGTAGCTGAACTTGAACAGCCCTCCGAGCAGGCGCAATATTTCGTTCCAGAAAACGACGATGATCGCTATCGCGGTTGCGGCGTGGACTGCTACTTCAAACACCAGATCCCCACCTGCGCCGATACCGAGCAGCTCCCTGCCAATCGCAAGATGTCCGCTACTGCTGACCGGAAGAAATTCCGTCAGGCCCTGGACAAAGCCAAGGATTATTGCCTGCCACCAGTTCATTTCCCTTCTTTCTTGTCCTTGCGGCCAATCCTCATAATAGCCACTACTTCAACGGCTATTCCGGCAACAATAACTATCGGGGCCGCTACAAGACGCCTGAAATTGAACATTTCATAATTGAACACCTGAGGGTCATCACTCCCGCCTCCCATCATCAGAATATACCCTGCAATCATTACAAGGACACCGGCCAGAAGCAATTTCAGACCCTTGCGGTCCATAGCGAATTTTTCTTTGTTATTATCCATCATCAATAATATAATTCGTTCTTACCGAGCGATACAAGCCTGTTGACCACGAAATACGTGCTTACCATACAGATAATCACGCCGGACACGACCATGATGCCCAGGACCAGAAGCAACAATTTCAATTGGAATATCTCGAACAACTGCGTAAACTCCTTCCGGACGACGAACATCAGGCCCAGCAGTATGAAGATCGCGAATATGGATGCAAAAAGGCCCTGGAACGCCGACTGCACCATGAACGGAGACCGGATGAAAGAACGTGTCGCCCCCACGAGTTTCATCGTATGTATCGTGAAACGTCTGGAGAACACGCTGAGTCTCACCGTATTATTTATCAGGACAAAGGAAATGAATAGAAGAAGGATAATCACCACGCCGAGAATCAAGGATATCTTCCTGAGGTTGGCATTCAAGGCTTCGATTAAGGATTGCTGATATGCGACCTCATCCACGAGCGGAGACTTGTACAGTTCCCTCTCAACGACAGCAAGACTGTCGGACGAAACATACTCAGCCTTGAGGGTGACATCTATCGACACAGGAATCGGAGAAGCCTCGAACACACTCAGAAAGTCCTCGCCCAACATTAAGGACAGCTCTTCCTCACCCTGTTCCCTTGACACGAAACGAGTACTGTTGATAAAGTCCTTCCCATCCAGTTCTGACTGATAGGCAAGTGCCTGATCCTCGCTGACGTTACTTTTCATCAGCACGGACACCTGCATGTTCTCCTTGAAGAAACGTGAGACACCGCTTGCATTTACAAGCAGCATACTGGCAATACCAACAAGCAGAAGGACCAGGCTGATACTGATTACAGCAGACAAATATGCGTTCATCAGCCTCCGGCGTATTAATTTTACTTCCCTGTATGCCATAATGCACAAAATTATGAAAAAATTCTTATCTTTGTACGTAATATAATATTAAGATGGCTGATTCCGCAAAAAGAGTTCTCTTCGTCAATTCGGAAATATTTCCATATCTTCCAGAATCCGAGATTGCCAGCCTGGGGCGTTATCTTCCTCAGGGCATTCAGGAAAGGAAATGGGAGATACGCTCTTTTATGCCGCGTTACGGATGTATCAATGAGCGGAAGAACCAGCTTCACGAGGTAATCCGTCTCTCCGGGATGAACATCATCATCAGTGATGTGGACAGGCCTCTGGTAATTAAAGTCGCATCCATCTCCGCCGCAAGAATCCAGGTCTATTTCATTGACAATGACGACTATTTCAGGCGCAAGCAGACTTTCTGCGACGAAAACGGAAACTTCTTTGAGGATAATGACGAGAGGGCCGTCTTCTTCGCACGCGGAGTACTTGAAACCGTTAAAAAACTTCGTTGGGCTCCTGATATAATCCATTGTCAGGGCTGGATATCCCATATTCTGCCGCTGTATCTGAAAAAAACCTACAAGGAGGACCCTATCTTTTCCAACAGCAAGGTCGTTCTCTCCCTGTTCAATGATTGCGACGGATGCAACTTCTCCGATAGGTTCGCAGAGAAACTTGCTTTCGGCAACATCAAGGCCGAAGACGCACCTTTCCTGACCGAGGCTACTGGCATAAATCTTGCGAAAACGGCAATCCAGTACTCAGATGCCGTCATCCTCGGTTCCGGCAGCATTGATAAAGAACTCCTGTCTTTCTGCACGGAAAAGGGGCTTCCGGTGCTCCCATACAATGAAGCATCACTCAAAAATGGCAGCTACATTGATGAGTACAACAGTTTTTATGACCAGTTGTAGAAGATGAGATTGAAGTTTTTCCCAATATTGATTGCAGCATTATGCTGCATTTCTTGTGTAACGATAGACAATACATTAGGTCAGAGTCTTATCCCTTCAGACCAGCAGTACGATATTTTCAGCGCCGAATTTCCAATTGAGGACATCCAACTGAAAATGGCGGACAGCCTCTCGGGATATTCATCCTACCGTCTTACGGTAGGCGCTGTCAGGGACAAGGATTTCGGGCTCACGACAAGAAGCTGCGCCTTCACAATTGTTCCGTTCTTCGACACCCTGGACTTCGGAAAGGATCCTGTGGTCTCCAGATTCTTCGCAACCATAGAAAGGGACACCAGCTATGCCGCATCCGAAAAGGATCTGAACATCCTGCAGAACATCAACGTATATGAGCTTACAGAGAAACTTAAGGGCTTCGACATCAACACCAAAGTGGCGCATAGCGACAAACACATCTCGGCAGGCAGCATTGTCTACAACGGAAAAGATTCCCTTTCATTCAATTTTTCAAAGGAATATACTGAGAAATTCTTGTCGATAACCCAAGAAGATCTGTCCTCGATAGACAAGTATACAGATAAGATTCCGGGGATTTATATTGACACAGATTCACCTCTGGAGGACGGTGGAAGAATAAATATGTTCAATTTCCAGTTGGACGTCAACTCTCAGATGGGCCTCCTGACCGGAAGCTATGCAGAGCTGGTCTTCAATTCCGAATATAATGGAGAAAGGAAGGATACGGCGTTCTACTTCTATTTCGGCCCGGACAATTTCTACAATCTTGATTCGCTCATCACGCTCAGGAACAACGGCAGCATCCAGTACCTGCCACAGTATGGGTTGAATCTTACCGGACACCAGACCAGATCCTCTGAAGGACCGGCACACGAAAGAATCCTGGTGGAGGGCGGTGGCGGACTGAAGCCTGTTATCTCCGCAAGTTTCCTGAAGGAAAAACTTTACCAGGAAATCCTTTCAAAGGGAGGAGACCCGAGAAAAGCGCTGATCAACAAGGCTACGATTGAGTTGCCTTATGAATTTGCAGAAGACAAATACGAATACTTGGATTTATTCCCGTCAATGCTGAACCCAACTTGCAGGATTGAGAGGGAGGACAATGTGACTTACGCCAGCCTGACCGACTATAGTTCCGACACCGAGGATCCCGGAAATATTGACTACTCTCACAACAGTTATTCTCCGGACATCACTTATCACATCCAGAAACTCCTCAGAACCGGGGACAATGAGACTCTGCAGAATTATGACATATGGTTCCTGATAATGGCTCAGGAGGTACTCAAGTCTTATTCGTCGGGCGGTTCGTCTTCAGATATGTCAGACTACTACAACGCCTTGATGTATGCCAACTATTACAACAACCTGTATGGCGGCGGCTATGGCGGGTACGGCGGATACGGATATGGTGGCTATGGCGGTTACGGCGGCTATGGATACAACAGTTATTACAATAACTATATGACCTATCAGCTGGCATCTATGTACGCAAGCAATTCTTCCGGGCCGACCACCACTACAACCACAGCGCTGGATACACACAGGTTCTATAAGGCCGTCCTTCTCGGTCCTGAAGCAGAAGGCGACAGGAAGCCAGTACTGAAAGTTGTCTATTCTTTACCGAATGAATAAAAAAATTGTCTCAGTTTCCCTGAGACAATTTTTCGTTTACCTTTTCAACAACGTCCTTGACTGTTGCAATTGAACTTGTTTCCTCTTCAGGAATCTTGATTCCGAATACTTTTTCAAATTCCATAAGGAGTTCTACGGTATCAAGTGAATCAGCTCCGAGATCATTTGTGAAGTTCGCTGTCTCTGTCACCTCTGATTCTTCAACGCCAAGTTTGTCGACAATAATTTCCTTGACTTTCTGTACGATTTCCTCGTATTGCATAGTTGATTAATTTTAGTTTATATTTTATATTACACGTTCTGGTTTATCCCGACAAAGATAATAAATTTTTTTAAGTCTTACTAAGTTTCAGCCATATTCGGATTCCGTTGATTCCGTTAATGAAGTAGAACGAATATTTGATAAGCGGGATGATAGCATAACCGGCATCCGGTTCCGAAATCAAAGTCACTGTCCAAAGAATGACTGAAGTGACATTCACAAGGGTCCACAAATACCACTGTTCCATATATGCGAACGCCATCATCACAATCGCAACAATGTTGGCAGTGGTGGCCATAGCATCGAGGAACATTTTTGAATAATTCATCGAATCCCCAGCCTTACTGAGGAACCACCAGGAGACGGCAAAGGAGACGGCCAGGACTCCGACGAACAACAGTGAATACAATAATATCTTTTTCCCTTTCAACCTCTGCGCCTTCACCTTGCTTTTCGAGTCCGCCCCGCGTCTTTTCCACTGGAAGAAACCGACGAACTCCATCGGCACGAAATATAGTGCGTGAAGCAGAAACTGTGACGGCATTTTACTGTCGTATAGAATATAGGCATATATACTCACATCAATGAGGCCGAAAAGGAAGGTCCATATACTTCCATTTGCCGACAGGACTGTACTTATCACGCCCATCAATGCACCGAACGCGGATATGACAAGCAGCCACTTCCTCGCATCAGGAGCCTGCATCTTCCCGATGCAGGACAGTACTACACACACCGCCATACCGGCAGTAATAAAAATGCTGAACCATTTGTTAAATGTCTCTTCTTTCATTCAATTCCTTTTTTATTGTTTGAGCCAAAGCCGGACCGACCAGCCCTGCAATATCTTCCAGTGATGCATCAGCAATCCTCGCCACACTTCCAAAATGCATTAGCAGCCGCTTTTCTGTCTGCTCCCCCACACCCTTTATCTCCCTAAGTGCAGAATGAATCTGAGCCTTACTCCGCAGGCTGCGATGGAATGTGATGCCGAAACGGTGAGCCTCGTCGCGGATCTGCTGAAGGACTTTCAAGGCCTGAGAATTCCTGTCGATAAAGAGCGGATACGGGTCTCCGACGCGGATAACTTCTTCCAGCCTCTTCGCCAGGCCGATGACGGTAAGCTTCTCTGTAAGCCCCAGTTCAAAAAGCGCCTGGTAGGCGAAGTCCAGTTGTCCCTTTCCTCCATCAATCACCACCAGCTGAGGCAGGTCATCAGGAGCTTCCTCCAGCATTCGTGAATAGCGTCTGTTGACTACCTCCTTCATTGAGGCATAGTCATTGGCACCGACCACCGTCTTTATCTTGAACTTCCTATAATCCTTCTTGGATGGTTCGCCATTTCGGAATACTACGCAGGAGGCCACAGGATTCGTTCCTTGTATGTTCGAGTTATCGAAACATTCCATATGGACAGGTAGTTCCTTCATCCCCAAGGCCTTGCGCAATTCCTCCATAACTGACTGCTTATATGCGTCAGGATCGCTGTGTTCCTTCTGCCGCAAAGCATTGAAGCGGTACTCCTTAGCATTCTTGATGCTCAGTTCCAAAAGGGCCATCTTGTCTCCTTTCACAGGAATCCTGAACTCGGTGCCGTCAATCTCCACATCAGGGAGGAACGGGACGATGATTTCACGAGAAAGAGCACCGAACTTTGACTCGATTTCCGCTACGAAAGTGCTAAGGACAGATTCCTGCCGTTCCTCTATATTCATCTTGAATCCCAGGTTCAGAGACTGGACAACCGACCCCTTTCTCACCCTCAGAAAATTGCCATAGGCCTCATTCCCGTCAAATACGAGCGAGAACACGTCAGCATCAACATCCTTTGCTGCCGACACCACAGATTTCGAATAATGCTTGTCCAGGGACTCGATCCTGACCTTGTACTCCTGTGCAAGCTCGAAGTCGAGGGCCTCGGAAGCCTCCATCATCTTTGACTTATAATTGCGGATAATATCCTGGACATCACCCTTGAGAATGGAAACAATCTCCTCGATATCGCTGTTATACTCTTCCCGCGAAACGGATCCTACACAGCAGCCCTTGCACTTCCCTATGTGGAAGTCCAGGCAGGGGCGTATCTTCTTCCGGAGTATGGTATCCGCATCAATCCTGTTCTTGCAGCTGCGCAGAGTATAGGTCTTATTGAAAAAATCCAAAAGATATCTTGCGTGCATCACGGAACTGTACGGACCGAAATACCGCGAACCGTTCTGGATGACCCTGCGGGTAAGGAACACCCGCGGATACTCCTCTGCAGTGACACAGATCCAAGGGTAGGTTTTGGAATCTTTCAGGAGGATGTTGTATTTAGGCTTGTACTGCTTGATGAGATTGTTCTCAAGGAGCAGGGCGTCAGCCTCGGAATCGACGACAGAATACTGGGCGTCGGCTATCTTCGACACAAGCAGACGCGTCTTTGTATTCAGCCGGGACGGCTCCACAAAATACTGGGCCACCCTTTTATGCAGGTCCTTGGCTTTACCTACATATATCACATTCCCTTCGGAGTTGTAATACCTGTACACCCCGGGGGAATGAGGAAACAATGCTATTTTTTCCTGAACAGTCAAAGCAAAAAGTCCCCGGCACAAATGCACCGGGGACCAAATATAAGAATTTTATCTTAAATCCTTACTTCTGCTGAGCATCCCTGCGGGGACCTCTGTTACCGCCACGACGGTTTCCGCCACGCTCGCCTCCGCGAGGTGCACGGCCACCCTGAGCAGAAGGCTGTGCATTGGCAGCGATTCCGGCATTAGGAGTAAGATCCTGCTTGCCATAACGCTCTCCATTGCAGATCCAAACCTTGATTCCGAGGCAACCTACCTTGGTGTGAGCTTCTGCAAGAGCGTAGTCGATATCAGCACGGAATGTGTGAAGAGGAGTACGACCCTCTTTGAACATTTCGCTACGAGCCATTTCAGCACCGCCTACACGACCGCTAATCTGAACCTTGATACCTTCTGCGCCTACTCTCATAGTGTTGGCAACTGCCATCTTGATTGCACGGCGGTATGAAACACGTCCTTCAATCTGACGGGCAATGCTGTCTGCTACGATGTGAGCATCAACCTCAGGTCTCTTGACCTCGAAGATGTTGATCTGAACATCCTTCTTTGTAACTTTCTTAAGCTCTTCCTTCAGTTTGTCAACTTCAGCGCCACCCTTTCCGATGATAACACCCGGACGTGCAGCGTGGATTGTCACTGTGATGAGCTTGAGAGTTCTCTCGATAATGATTCTTGAAAGGCTAGCTTTTGAGAGACGATTTGACAAATACTTACGGATTTCGTAATCTTCTGCAATCTTCTCTGCGTAGTTACCACCACACCAGTTAGAGTCCCAACCACGGGTGATACCGATTCTGTTGCTAATAGGATTTGTTTTCTGTCCCATATTATTTCTCTACTGCTGTTGGTTTAACATCGAGGATGATGGTAACGTGATTCGAACGCTTGCGGATCCTTCCGGCTCTTCCCTGAGGGCAAGGACGGATTCTCTTGATCGTACGGCCTTCTCCTACCATAATGGTCTTGACGATGACATTACCATTGTCCAATTCTTTACTCTTATCCGGATTCTTTGCTTCCCAGTTAGCGATGGCGCTACGGAGAACCTTTTCCAGACGTATTGAAGCCTCTCTCTTTGAGAATTTCAAAAGATCGAGAGCATGGTTTACTTCCACTCCTCTGATGGTGTCTGCAACGAGACGCATCTTACGAGGTGATGTAGGGATATCATTCAGCTTGGCAACAGCTGTAACCTTCTTAGCCTCCTTGAGGCTCTCGGCCATAAGTCTTTTACGCTTTCCCATAGTGATTACTTCTTATTGTTACCTGAATGTCCCCTGAATGTACGTGTAGGAGCGAATTCGCCAAGTTTATGGCCTACCATCTGCTCAGTAACATAAACCGGAATAAACTTGTTTCCGTTATGAACTGCGATTGTGTGGCCGATGAAGTCAGGTGAAATCATGCTGGCGCGTGACCAGGTCTTGACCACCTCTTTCTTCTTGCTACCTTCATTCATAGCAATAATCCTTTTCTCCAGAGCTTCCTGGATATATGGACCTTTTCTTAATGAACGACTCATAATCTCTAAAGTTTTATTCCGTTATTTCTTTCTTCTTTCAATAATGAACTTATTTGAAGACGCCTTAGGATTACGTGTCTTATATCCCTTAGCAGGAAGACCCTTGCGTGAGCGTGGATGACCACCGGATGCACGGCCTTCACCACCACCCATCGGGTGATCTACCGGGTTCATAACAACACCACGGTTGTGAGGACGGCGACCGAGCCAACGGCTGCGACCGGCCTTACCAAATGACTCCAAATTGTGATCAGGATTTGATACTGTACCAACTGTTGCGCGGCAGGATACGAGCACCATACGTGTTTCGCCTGAAGGCAGGCGGAGAACAGCGTGGTTTCCTTCACGTGCTGCGAGCTGAGCGAATGTACCGGCTGAACGTGCCATTGCAGCACCCTGGCCAGGACGGAGCTCGATGTTGTGTACAAGTGTACCAACCGGAATTTCACCCAGAGGGAGACAGTTTCCAACCTCAGGAGCAACACCGCTTCCTGATGCGATAACCTGTCCTACTGTGAGTCCGTTAGGAGCGATGATATATCTCTTCTCTCCATCTTCATATTCTACGAGAGCAATACGTGCACTGCGGTTAGGGTCATACTCGATTGTAAGCACCTTTGCTGTGCAGTTATCCTTGTTGCGGAGGAAGTCGATGATACGATACATTCTCTTGTGACCGCCGCCGATGTAGCGGACTGTCATCTGACCTGTATTGTTACGACCACCTGTGCTCTTAAGAGGTTCCAACAATGCCTTGTGAGGCTTCTTTGTAGTAATCTCGTCAAATGCGCTGATTACCTTATTCCTTTGACCAGGAGTAACTGGTTTGTACTTTTTTACTGCCATTGTTCGGTTCCTCCTTAAATATTACTGTAGAAATCAATTTTCTCATCACCAGAAAGAGTGATATACGCTTTCTTATAATGATTTGCACGACCTCTCAATAAACCGGCCTTTGTAAAACGGGACTTCTTCTTTCCGTGATAGTTTACTGTATTTACATCAGCAACTGACACGTTATACATCTGCTCTACGGCAGCTTTGATCTGAAGCTTGTTGGCCTTGCGGTCTACGATGAAGCCATAACGGTTCAACTTTTCGCCCTGATCCGTTAACTTTTCTGTTACTATTGGCTTAATTATTATTCCCATCGCTTTATCTTTTTAGCGTCTTACTCTTGAAGCAAGGATATCCTGAACTCCGTCAACGAATACTACTGAATTTGCATTCATAATAGTGTAGGTGTTGATTTCGTCAACAGTGATGACCTTGACCTCCTGGAGATTGCGAGACGAAAGGTAAATATTGGTTGAATTTGCAGGAAGCACTACGAGTACCTTGCGGTCTCCAGCCTTGATGTTTGCAAGAATCTGGAGAAGTTCCTTGGTCTTAGGAGCGTCCATTGCAAAAGGTTCAACGATTGTAATTGCATTTTCCTGTGCCTTGTATGTAAGGGCTGAGAAGCGTGCAAGCTGCTTAACCTTCTTGTTCAACTTGTTTCTGTAGCAACGTGGGATAGGTCCGAATACGCGACCACCACCTACGAAGATATTAGCCTTGAGGCTACCGTGACGTGCACCGCCGCCGCCTTTCTGACGACCGAGCTTCTTGGTGCTGTATGCAACCTCGCTGCGATCCTTGGTCTTTGCAGTACCCTGACGCTGGTTGGCGAGATACTGAACTACATCAAGATAAATAGCGTGGTCATTCGGCTGAACACCGAATACGTTCTCGTCGAGAACAACCTTCTTTCCGGAATCTGATCCGTCAATTTTCAAAACTGACAACTGCATAGCTTAAGCCTCCATAATTAAATAAGAACCTTTAGCTCCTGGAACAGAGCCCTTGATGACGAGAAGATTATTCTCAGGGATCACCTTGACAACCTGAAGGTTGAAAACCTTTACTCTCTCATTGCCCATATGTCCTGCCATACGTGTCCCTGGGAATACGCGTGAAGGCCATGCGCAGGCACCGAGTGAACCAGGGTGACGGAGACGGTTGTGCTGACCGTGGGTAGCACCACCTACTCCCTGGAAGTGGTAGCGATGTACAACTCCCTGAAAACCTTTACCTTTAGAAGTACCGACAACGTCTACGAACTTCACACCCTCATTGAAGATGTCTGAAACTGTGAGGACGTCGCCCAATTTAAGCTCTCCAGCGAAGTTTGCCTTGAACTCGACAAGCTTGCGTCTTGGAGTGGTTCCTGCCTTTTTAAAGTGGCCCAAAAGAGCCTTGCTGGCGTGTTTTTCAGTGATTTCGTCATAGGCAAGCTGTACAGCGGCATAACCATCTTTTTCAACTGTACGGATTTGCGTGACAACACACGGACCAGCCTCGATAACAGTGCATGGGATGTTTTTCCCCTCGGCACTGAAAACGGAAGTCATTCCGATTTTCTTTCCAATTAATCCAGGCATTTTTAGATAATTGATTGATAATAAATAATTTATAACCCACCGTCTATTTTGGCGGGCTGCAAATATACGACTAATTTTTTAATTTTCAATCATTTATCCATAAAAAGATTTCTTCCAGACCGGCTTCCTTTTGCATATGTTTCAGCGAAAGCCTATATTTGTAGGTCAAGAATAAAATCAATACATATGATGCTTGGGGTTTTCAGCTTTCTGAACATGTCGCTTGTGGATGTCATCGACATTCTCCTTGTAGCGTCGTTCATCTATCTAGTATTCAGATGGATACGTAATTCATCCGCCCTGAACATCTTCCTTGCGATATTACTCCTGTTAATCCTGCAACTGGTAGTTGTGGCCTTCGACATGAAATTGATGTCCGCAGTGCTGGGGACGATACTTGATGTAGGCGTAATAGCTCTGATTGTCATTTTCCAACCGGAGATAAGGAGATTCCTCATGAGGATAGGAAGCGGCTATTCGCTGAACAAGATTTTCAAGGTCAAGGAAAAACGTATGGACGGAGCGATTGTCAATGAAATCGTACAGGCCTGCGAGGCAATGTCCGAGCAGAGGACCGGAGCACTCATAGTGTTCCCTCACAAGACCTCCCTCCAGTACATTATCGAGACCGGGGACGAGATTGACGCGCAAGTCAGCAGCCGCCTTCTGATGAATCTGTTCTTCAAGAACTCCCCTCTTCACGACGGGGCCCTCATCATCAGCAACGGGCGCGTAGTGGCCGCCAGATGCACACTCCCTATTACAAAGAGGACGGATATTCCGGCAAAATTCGGTATGCGGCACAAGGCAGCGATAGGAATCTCCGAAGAAAGTGATGCCACCGTCATAGTGGTTTCCGAGGAAACGGGTGGCATTTCATACATCAAGGATGGAGTCGTAGAGCTGGTTACAACAACCAATAATTTAAAAAACCTTCTTCTGAATGACGGAAACGAGACTGGAAGCCAAGCTGGGATTTGACAGGGTCAGGAAAGCCATTTCCGACCGCTGTTCCACAGAGTACGCCGCATCCAGGGTGGCGGGCGAGGAGTTTGTCTCCGATCCGGAAGAAATCAGCCGCAGGCTGCTCCTGACCGACGAGATGAGGCTCATCCTCATGTTCGAAGAAAGTTTCCCTACAAACGGATACATAGACTGCCTTCCCTTCCTGAAGCCTCTTGAAAAAGAAGGGTTCAATATTGACCTTTTGTCTCTGGGAAAGCTCAAGACCATGCTGGAGACAATCCGGAAAGTCACTCATTTCTTCCACGAAATCAAGGACGGAATCTATCCCAATCTCAAGAGGATGGCCGCCCCGATTCTTTATTTCTCGGAAGTCCAGAGGCGGATAGACAACATCCTGGATAAGTTCGGCGAGGTGAAGGATACGGCCTCCAACGAATTATATTCAATTCGCAAGAGTCTCCGCGACAAGGAAGCGAACATATCGAAAAGGGCTAATGCCATTCTGAAAAAAGCTCAGGAGGAAGGTATCGTGGATAGCGATATGGGCATCTCCATCCGTGACGGGAAATACCTCATCCCTATCAGCACATCCAACAAAAGGAGCCTTCAGGGCTTTGTCTATGACGAGTCGGCGTCCGGAAAGACCACTTTCGTGGAGCCGGCCGAAATAATCGAACTCGAGAACGAAATCAACGAACTCCGTTTCGCGGAAACCAGGGAAATTTCAAAGATTCTATATGAATTCAGTGAATTCCTCAGGCCATACGTGCCGGATTTGATCAACGGGGCCACATTCCTCGGGGAACTGGATTTCCTGATGGCAAAGGCTCAGACCGCCATCGATTACATCGCCGGAATGCCTTTAATTTCTGAAAACGGGGAAATGTTCCTGAGGAAAGCAAGACACCCGATACTCGAAAAGGCCCTCAAAAAGGAGAAAAAAACCATTGTACCGCTATCCCTGGCACTTTCCCCGGCCAAACACATACTGCTTATCTCAGGGCCTAATGCAGGAGGAAAATCGGTATGTCTCAAGACCACCGGACTTCTTCAGTATATGTTCCAGTGGGGTATGCTCATCCCTACATCCGAGACATCGGAGCTTCCTGTATTCGACAGGATTATGGTCAGTATCGGAGATGACCAATCAATAGACAACGACCTCAGCACCTACAGTTCCTTCCTCGAAGATATGAAGGATATGCTTGCAAAAGCGGATGGAAAGACCCTCGTACTAATAGATGAATTCGGGTCGGGAACCGAGCCGACCGCAGGAGGAGCAATAGCGGAAGCCATTCTCAGTGAACTCGATAAGAGGGGCACCTATGGCGTCATCACCACGCACTATACCAATCTGAAACTCTATGCTTCAGGAGCATCGACAGGTGTGATGAACGGAGCAATGCAATTCGATGCAAAGAATATCGCTCCACTGTTCCAGCTCGAGATGGGCCTTCCGGGAAACTCATTCGCGTTCGAACTCGCCAGAAAGCTCGGACTGCCGGAGACAATCGTGAAAGATGCTGAAAACCGCGCCGGAGAAGAATTCGTGGGCATAGAGCGCAACCTCAGGAAGATTGTACGCAACCGTCGCGCCATTGACGAGAAGCTTACGCGCATCCGCCAGACCGACAAGGCTCTGGAGAACATAACAGAAAAATACGAGCAGGAGCTTACCGCCATCAAGAAGCAGAAGAACGAAATCATAGACGAGGCGAAGCGCGAGGCCCAGGAAATCGTTAAAGGGGCCAACAGGCAGGTGGAAAAGACCATCCGCGACATAAAGGAGGCGCAGGCGGAAAAGACCCAGACAAAGACCGCAAGGAAAGAACTCCAGGATTTTATGAGCGCCCTGCAGGAACACAAATCCTCCGAGCAGAAGGAGCGGGACGAATATATAGACAAGAAGTTGTCCCAGATTGCAAAGCGCCGCGAACGCAACAAGGAGCGCAGGGGCATCCGTAATGAAGAACAACAGACAGAAATCTTCCGCGGAGGTCCGCTCAAAGTCGGCGAAAAAGTCAGAATCAAGGACAATGGGATGGTCGGGGAAATAGCAGTTGTGTCCAACAAGGCCGCCACCATCATCATAGGCAACATCAGCAGCAAACTGCCGCTGGACCGCATTGAGCGCATATCTTCCAACGAATTCAAGGCGGCGGCGAAGGAGATTGTCCGCCCTGCAGTCCAAAAGGTGGATGAATCCATCACAAGGCGGAAACTAAATTTCAAGACGGAACTTGACATCAGGGGCGAACGGCTCTCTGATGCCCTTGATATAGTCACGCACTACATAGATGATGCAATAATGCTCAATATGGGTTCCGTGAGAATCATCCACGGAAAAGGGACCGGGGTCCTGAGGGACGAGATCCAGAAGTATCTCCGGACGGTTCCCGGCGTCTCGTCCGCCAAGGATGAGCAGATTCAATTGGGAGGATCCGGCGTCACTGTCGTTACTTTTGACTAAATTTGCACCACTATGAAAACTTCGACACAGGAACTCGGCAGGAAGGGTGAATCTCTTGCCGCTGAATTTTTGCAACATAACAACCACACGATTATTGACACCAACTGGCGGTATTCGCATCTTGAGCTGGATATTGTCAGTCTCGCGCAGGACGGCTTACATTTTGTAGAGGTAAAGAGCCGGCGCAGGAGCGACATAGACCCCGTGGAGAATTTCACCAAGGCGAAGCAGGCTGCAATAACAAGAGCCGCGAACGCTTACCTGCACAGCAGCCACAAAGTACGGCTGCCACACGACCTGGAAGTATTTTTTGATTTAATAACCATAATTTTTGACGGCGAGCAGGCGGAATTGCAATATTTCCCCCAAGCCTTCATACCGATATACGTCTGAAGATGAACAAACACTACTATTGCGTCATTATGGCGGGAGGAATCGGCTCCCGTTTCTGGCCGATAAGCCGTGAAGAAAAACCGAAACAGTTCCTGGATTTTTCCGGGAAGGGACACTCTTTCCTCAGAATGACTTATGAACGTTTCCTTGGCATAATCCCGAAAGAAAACATCTTAGTGGTGTCGCTCAGGAAGTATAAGGATCTCGTGATGGAACAGATACCGGAACTGCCGGAAGAAAACCTGCTCCTCGAGCCTTACAACCGCAACACCTGCCCTTGTCTCGCCTTTGCGACCTACCATCTTCTGAAAAGGGACCCTCAGGCCGTTATGGTTGCGACACCTTCAGACCTTCTGATCGGTGACCTGGAACTCTTCGAGCAGACCCTCACGAATGCTCTCGGATATGCGGCCGGAAACGAGTCGCTGATTACCCTCGGCATCGTTCCGGACAGGCCTGACACTAATTTCGGATACATACAGGTCACGGGCGGAAGTTCTTCTTTCTCGGAGGACAAGCCTGTCAAAGTCAAGACCTTCACCGAAAAGCCTGACATCGACCTTGCCAAAGTGTTCCTCGACAGCGGAGAATTCCTCTGGAACTCAGGTGTTTTCGTATGGCAGGCTGAGCTGATACGCAAGGAAATGGAAAAATACTGCCCGGAGGTCACCAGACCTTTCAAAGGATGGGAGGATCATATTTCCGAAGATGACGAATACTCTTTCCTCGAGAAAGTCTATATGAACCTTGAGAAGATGTCCGTGGACTATGGCGTGATGGAGAAGACCAGTATGGCATGGGTGTATCCGGCAAAGTTCGGATGGGCCGACATAGGAAACTGGGAATCCCTCTACGGCTATCTCGCAGACAAGGACGGCAGCAACAACGCAGTCAAGGCATCCCACAAGCTGCTCCAGGAGAACAGGAACAACATCATATATTCTTCCGTCAAGGACAAGCTGGTCGCAATAAAGGGACTGGAGAATTACGTCATCATCGACACGGACAATGTGCTGATGATATGCCCACGCGACGACAAGAAGCTCAAGGAGGTTATCACCAACATCGGGATGCCGGGATATGAAGATTTCAGATAAGGTATGAAAGTTCTAAAATACTCGGGCGCAGGCAACAGATTCGTAGTTTTCGACGGAAGGAACCGTGATATGTCGGATTTCCGCCGCTTGGAGACCATTTCCAGACTCTGCAGGGAGAACGGCACCGACGGGCTGATGATTCTGGACAATTCCGAAAGCTACGACTTCAAGATGGAATTCTACAACCCGGACGGAAGCGGCGGAATGATGTGCGGAAACGGAGGCAGATGTGTCGTGGCACTCGCCGAGTCCCTTGGAATAGAGCCTTCCGGCAGAGAATATATGTTCGAGGCGGCCGACGGCGTCCATACCGCGCAGATTCTTTCAAAGGAAGGAGACCGTGCAATCGTCCGGCTGCACATGATCGACGTGAAGGAAATTCGCAAGGTCCTGGGCGGATGGTTCCTCAACACGGGTACACGGCAGTTCATTAAATTCGTTGATGATGTGGAAGTTGTCGACATAATGACGGAAGGCAAAGAGCTGCGCTGGGACAAGGCCTTTGCTCCGGAAGGAACGAATGTCTGCTTCGTCCAGAATCTCGGGAACGGAGAACTCAGGATACGCACTTTCGAAAAGGGTGTCGAAGGAGAGACGCTTGCCTGCGGGACAGGAATTACGGCCACGGCAATTGCAGCTTACAATGCAGGTATCGCCCCGGCAAAGATCGAAGGGCGCAGGGTCAGCTACATTCTCCACGCACGTATCGACGACCTTTCAGTGGATTTCATCCCCGTTTCGAACTCCGGACTCATCGCCACGGACGTTCATCTGACCGGTCCGGCAGAGCCATACGAATAATTGTCTTAAGGAATGGTTAAAAAATGACTAACTTTGTTTGATATGGCTGTAACCAGATACGAAAACTTTGACCTTTCAGGCAAGAACACTTTCAGGATGAAGGTGTCCTGCGCCTGCTACATCGAATATGATGATGCGGCAGACCTGAAGACCATCGATTTCGCATCCCTGCCGCAGCCTGTAATGCACATAGGGGCGGGAAGCAATCTGCTTTTCACAAAGGATTTCCCAGGCACCGTGCTTCATTCCGGAATAAAATACATAAAATATGTGGATCTGGGTCTTGAGGAACTGCTGGTCGCTGTCGGCGCGGGCGTAATCTTCGATGACTTCGTGGCAGAGACCTGCGCCCACGGGCTTTGGGGAGCGGAGAACCTGTCGCTCATCCCGGGCGAAGTCGGAGCCGCAGCCGTCCAGAACATCGGAGCCTACGGTGTGGAGGCCAAGGACATCATCTCGGGAGTAGTCTGCTACGACACTCAGACTGGAGAGAAGGTTACTTTCAAGAAAGAGCAGTGCGGATACGGCTACAGGGACTCAATGTTCAAGCAGGCCGGGAACAAAGGACGCTACATCATAACCAGCGTGCTGTTCCGCCTTTCACGCACACCGAAGCCCCAGTTTAAATACGGCAACATACAGCTTGCGCTGGGCGGGAAGACCCCTTCTTCCCCATCGGAAGTCCGTGACACCATCATCAGAATCCGTCAGGAAAAGCTTCCGGACCCTGCGGAGAAAGGCAGCGCAGGCAGTTTCTTCAAAAACCCCGTCATAAGCAAGGAACATTTCGAAAAAATAAAAGCTGTCGCAGCCAAGGAGCTCGGAGAGGATTATTCAGTACCACACTTCCCCCTGGAAGACGGAAGCGTGAAAGTCCCTGCTGCCTGGCTTATCGAGCAGTGCGGATTCAAGGGGCAGAAACTCGGCGGAGCAGCAGTGTATGAGAAGCAGCCGCTTGTCATTGTGAATGACTCGGGAGAGGCAGCACCGGAAGAAATACTGGCCCTCGAGAGAAAGATTCAGGAAAGCATAAAGACGAAATATAATATAGACCTAACCCCGGAAGTGGAGCATATATGAGCAGATTCATAATAGAAGGAGGACACAAGCTTAGCGGAGAAATACGTCCTCAAGGTGCAAAGAACGAGGCCCTCGAAGTCCTCAGCGCAGTACTACTCACAGACGAAGAAGTACGGATAGACAATGTCCCGGAGATCCTGGACGTCAAGAACCTGATAGAACTCCTCAGGACTATGGGAGTTGCAGTCACGCGCCACGAAAAGGGAAGCTACACCTTCAAGGCAGACAGCATCGACCCCGAATACATCGAGAGCGAGGATTTCGTCAGGAAATGCGCCGCGCTCAGAGGCTCTGTGATGGTTGTCGGGCCGCTTCTCGCCCGCTTCGGCCATTCATATTTCCCGAAACCGGGTGGAGACAAGATCGGACGCCGCAGGGTGGACACCCACCTGGAAGGCCTCAGCAGGCTGGGCGCTTCCCTCACCTATGACAACACTCTCCACGCATTCCACCTCACAAGGGAAAAGGCCCTCGAGGGATGCTATATGCTCCTTGACGAAGCATCCGTCACCGGAACGGCCAATATCCTTATGGCAGCCTGCCTCGCAAAAGGCACGACCACAATCTACAACGCTGCCTGCGAACCATACATCCAGCAGCTCAGCAAGATGCTTGTCGGGATGGGGGCAAGGATTGACGGAATAGGGTCCAACCTTCTTACAATAAACGGAGTGGAAAAACTCCACGGAACTGTCCACAGGATACTTCCGGATATGATTGAGGTGGGAAGTTTCATAGGAATGGCCGCCATCTGCCGCAGTTCCATCACCATCAAGGACGTATCCTACAAGGATCTCGGCATCATCCCGGACAGCTTCCGCCGGCTCGGCGTGAAACTCGAGCAGAGGGGCGACGACATCTTCATCCCTGAGCAGGAAAGCTACGAGATCGAATCCTTCATCGACGGCTCCATAATGACACTCGCCGACGCTCCGTGGCCGGGACTCACCCCGGACCTTCTCAGCGTGATGCTCGTAGTAGCCACCCAGTGCAAGGGAAGCGTCCTGATCCACCAGAAGATGTTTGAGAGCAGACTGTTCTTCGTGGACAAACTCATCGATATGGGCGCACAGATCATCCTCTGCGACCCGCACAGGGCCGTCGTCATCGGCCACGACCACAAGCACAACTTCAAGGCTGGCAAGCTCGTCTCCCCTGACATCCGCGCCGGCATCGCGATGCTCCTCGCGGCCATGGCCGCCAAAGGCAGCTCCGAGATCGACAACATCGAACAGATCGACCGCGGCTACGAAGACATCGACACCCGTCTGAATGCCTTGGGTGCGAATATCAGGAGAGCGTAGGGAAAGAAATCAATCGCCGAAACCGGCATCAAGGATAGCCTCAGTGGCCGCATCGAAGTCCTGCCCTGAAGAAAACCTGAGCTTGAGATTAATCGTGCCGGGCCTTGCAGAAATATATGTTTCTTTAAGAAATTTACGTTTGCTTTCATCATATTCGTCGAAAACTGGAACTATGATGTATATGATGGAAAACTTCAAACGGGGACGCTTCGCCGACCCCACAAACGACTTCGCTTTCAAGCGGATTTTCGGCACGGAGCAGTACAAGGACGCGACTATCGGGCTGCTCAACTGCCTTTTTACTGAGATTAACATCGTGGATGTTTCATTTCCGAACACAGAGATATTGGGAGATACCGAAGATTCCCGGAAGGGATTCATCGATGTGCTCTGCACTGACGTTAAAGGAAATCAGTTCGTAATAGAGATGCAGAATGCCCGACAAGAGTTCTTCCGCGAGAGGACAATCTACTACAGTTCAAAACTCATCACCGGTCAGGCTTCTGTCGGGAAATGGGACTACCGCATCAAACCGACATATGTCGTCGCTTTCCTTAATTTCAAGATGGAGAGGCTGTCGGATGAGTTCAAGGACGACGGAAGATATCTGATCAGATACTGCATGCGTGATGAGGAGACTGGGGAGAAGATGCCGGGAAGCACGGAGTATGTTTTCCTCGGAATTCAGGATTTCAAGAAAGGTGCCGGTGAATTGGAATCATATTCAGAAAAATGGTTATATTTGATGCGTAACACACTGACTCTGGAGGAAATACCGGACGGCTTCGGCAAGGACAAGGAGTTCAAGGCCTATTTTGAGGCCTGCGAGCGTGCGGGGTTTACGAAGGAGGAGGACGAAAAATACACACAGATTATGATGAATGAATGGGACATACAGAATGCCAAGGACCTCGCTGTCCGCGAAGGCCGCGAGGAAGGTCGGAAAGAAGGACTACGAGAAGGACTACGAGAAGGCATCGCTGCAGGAAAGGCTGAAGATGCCAAAAATTTTCTTGCAGCAGGCGTAGATATCAAGATTATCTCTCAGTGCACCGGCCTTGATGAGGCAACTATCCGCAGTCTTTAATAGAATATTGATTTTTTATTTCAGGTCGGCTTTTAATGCCGACTTTTTTATCAGTTGAAGGGTAAGCGACCGGCATCTTCTGGCAAATCACCTGCGAACTGACGGTGCCACAGAGAGGGTTGTGTGCAGTAATTGGTTTGCAGGTGTCGGCCTCAGGTCTGGGCATATGCCGCTGCGTCACATTCCACAAAAGGGCCGGGTTATTTCCCGCGGCGGCTGCGGGAAGCTCGAAGGGGCGGCTTTCCTCGCCGCCCCGAGAATAACCCTGCGTACGATTCTGTGGAGCATAAACTGCTGCTAACCAATGAAATGTCGACTGACACCCTTTCGGTTGCGGTTGGGGTGAAAGCGAATAAATGCTTGAAACACAAAATGTTACGCTCCACGGAACTCCTCCGCCAATCTGGGAGCAGGCTGACCGGGGCGGGCTGGAGGTTATGACGGGAAGCCCATGGCCTTGTGAATGGGTGTCACGACCAGGAGGGAGTGACGGGATGAGCGCGCATGAGGTGATTGGAGAGACGGGCGATTCCCGGAAGGGATTCATTGACGTGCTGTGTACGGACACTGACGGGAATACCTTCATCGTGGAGATGCAGAATGCCAGGTAGGAGCATTTCCGTGAAAGGGTGATTTACTACAGTTCGAAGATTATTGCGCGGCAGGCGCCATCGGGAGAGTGGGACTATGGGCTGATGCCGACTTATGTTGTTGCATTTTTGAACTTCAAGATGGAGAGGCTGGGGAGAAGATGCCGGGCAGCACGGAGTACATCTTCCTTGGAATACAGGATTTTGAAAACAGAGGAGGAGTTGGAGACATATCCGGAAAAGTGGTTACATCTGTTCCGTAACACTCTGACTCTGGAGGAGATACCGGACGGCTTTGACAAGGAGAAGGAGTTCAAAGCCTATTTCGAGGCTTGCGAGCGGGCCGGGTTCTCGAAAGAGGAGGACGAAAAATACACACAGATTATGATGAACGAATGGGACATACAGAATGCCAAGGACCTCGCTGTCCGCGAAGGCCGCGAGGAAGGTCGGAAAGAAGGACTACGAGAAGGACTACGAGAAGGCATCGCTGCAGGAAAGGCTGAAGATGCCAAAAATTTTCTTGCAGCAGGCGTAGATATAAAGATCATCGCGCAGTGTACCGGTCTCGATGAGGCAACCATCCGCAGTCTTTAATAGAATATTGATTTGGTTCGGCCCTGCCCCTTCCATGACATAATCGCTGATACGCGAAGGGCTGACACCGATTTTTCCGACTAGTTCTTTTTGGGAGACGGGAGGGAAAGGTGGACAGGACTTATTTTGCTATACTCTTAATATTTCTTACATTTGTCTAAACACCAATCCACCAAAAATATGAAGAAACTAGCTATTGCCATCTGCGCCGTACTGGCGCTGGCCTGCTCACCTACGGTCGAGAAGAACTGGGTGAAGGTCGAAGGAAACAAATTCGTTGACGGAGAGGGAAATGAGGTCGTTTTCCGCGGGCTCTGCTTCTCCGACCCTGTAAAACTTGTCCGCGAGGGGCAGTGGAACGAGAACTATTTCGCTAATGCCGCTGACTGGGGCGCTAATGTAGTAAGGTTCGCCGTGCATCCTGAGAACATCAATTCCTTCGGCTGGGAGGAGACTTTCGCTGCCATGGATGAGGGTATCGAATTCGCAAAAAAATACGGCATGTACGTCATCATGGACTGGCATTCAATCGGTAACCTTCTTGACGAAAAGTTCACAAATGACATGTACATCACCACAGTCGAGGAGACTTACAAGTTCTGGCGCACCGTCGCAGAGCGTTATAAGGATGAGCCTCAGGTGGCAATATATGAGCTTTTCAACGAGCCTACCGTCACCGGAGAATGCGAGGGAACGACCTGGACAGAATGGAAGGAATTCCAGGAGGGCCTTATCGACATCATCCGCGAAATCAACCCGAATGCAGTATGTATCTGCGCAGGCTTCAACTGGGCTTATGACCTCACACAGATTGCTGAGGAGCCTGTAAGACGCGACAATATCGCTTATGTCTGCCACCCTTACCCTATGAAGAGGGACCAGCCTTGGGAAGAGCAGTGGGAGCAGGATTTCGGCTATGTTGCAGCCACTTATCCTGTAATCTGCACCGAAATAGGTTTCTGCCTCGAGAACGAGCCGGGTGCCCATATTCCTGTGATGTCAACCCCTGAATACGGCGAGCGCATCACCAAATTCTTCGAGGAGAGAGGAATCTCATTCACCGTATGGTGCTTCGATACGAGCTGGGCTCCGATGCTGATAAGCGACTGGGACTTCACCCCTACGACTCAGGGAACGTTCTTCAAGGCATACTTGCAGCAATTCAAAAAATAAATTTTTAACAATAAATGAAAGTACCTAAACACATTCTCTTATTTTTACTGGCAGCCCTGGCTGCTGTCAGCTGCAGTCCTGGAAAACTTCTGTGCCGGGCGGTGCTTAATCCTCCAAGACCGGTATATTACAACATCAAAGATGCACGGAAGCTGGAAGAGGGACGCTTCCCGGGCTTGATGGCCTGGTATGACAGCCTGAAAAAAGAGAATGTGTTCAGGGACACTTTCATTGTCAACAACACCGGAACTGCGCTGCACGCCGTCTTTGCCGAAAGTCAGGAGAAAAAGGGTGCGGCGGTAATCCTCCACGGGTATGGAGTCAACCATATAGCTATGCTCCATATCGCCCGGGTCTATCGGGATTCGCTTGGGTTCAGCGTCCTGCTGCCGGACCTGCAGTATCACGGTCTGAGCGGAGGGAACTCCGTCCGGATGGGCTGGGATGACAGGCTGGATGTCAGGCAATGGGTAGATGTAGCCCACAGCTTCGCCGGAGGGGACTTCATCCTTGTGCACGGAGTATCAATGGGCGGAGCCACCACGATGATGCTCAGCGGAGAGCCCGACCTGCCGGAATACCTCAGAGGATTCATTTCTGACTGCGGCTACACCTCTGTCTGGGACGAGTTCTGCTATCTCGAGACCCGCTCCCCTTTCACGATGAAGAATCTAGAAAATGCAAATAAGTACTGTAAGCAAACCTATGGATGGGATTTCCGCGAGGCTTCATCCGTCCTCCAGCTGGAAAAATCCGAAAAACCAGTATTCTTCATCCACGGGGACGGAGATACATTTGTCCCGACAAATTTCGCAACGGAATGCTATGACGCGAAGCAGAACGGCTACAAAGAGCTCTGGGTCGTAAAAGACGCTCCGAAACACGCGCAGGCATATCGCACCCACCCCGACGAATACATTGACCATCTGAGACATTTCATAGAAATAATCGCTTCTTCTGTATCTGACTAACATTACCACCTGATTTTCATACCGAAAATACTGATGGCTTTTTCGGAGCTAATCATCCTCTCAGCTTGCAACAGCAACGGCATCATCTATACCAACAAAGAATTCACCCGGACAAATGCTATTTGTGCGGAAAGCTTGGATAATTGTTTATTGCCGTATCCAGAAATTCGAATCTTTTCTCCAGCCAGTTTTTCAGTTTTCTCACCTCTTCGCTATGGCTGTAGCGGATGTCCCAAATCGACAAATCAGTATCTGCGCTGGATACTATAAGTTCCTCGGTGCAGTCAATGCTGTCAAGAAGGTAGCCGAGAAGGTCTTCCTCAACTTCATTCCAGCGCTCCTTCACGGCATCCACGAATTCCGGAAGTGTCTTTTTTTATCTTGACTTCATAAACAGCGAACGTACGGCCGCCTATCCTTGTCCTGACAGAAGGGATGCCATTTTCCGCAGATGTTTGCATTTCTATTTCTGATGTCTTTGGCACGACTGCATACGGAGATTCAATGGTATTCTCTGCTATGGGATTGTCTGAATGGATGGACGTGACTGTTCCTCCATTTATCCCGGCTGTTCCCGGAAACTGCAGTTCCACTTCCCTGTTGAATTCATCCAGGTTGGCCAATTTCACGATTACTCTGTCACCGTCCCTGAGAGACGTGGCGTATAACCTGCTCTGTCCGTCTTTTCCGGCAACAGGCCTGCCATCCATCAATGCCGGGATGACTGTTCCGTGGCCGTTGAGTGAGTAGAGTTGCTGAACATAGTAGTTTGTGGTCTTTACAACGTTCAGATTGTCGAACCATACAAGGTCCGGACGCCACTGCCAGCCCTTGGTATGTGCAAGCAAAGGAGCATATGTAGCCATATACACCACATCCGCGTTCCGTTCAAGACCTGTCATAAACGCAGACTCCACAAGGGCCGCATTGAAATGGTTGTATTTCTTACCGTCAGAACCGTGACAGGCGTACTCGCCGGCAAAAACTTTGGTGCCTTCCCTAGGGTAATTGTCATAACGGTCGGCATTGCGTTCATAGAACAACTCGCTGCTGTAATAGTGCTCGTCAACAAGGTCGCACCCGAGTTCCCTCATCGCCGGCCACAGTTCATCGAACCATTCTCCTCCGAGATATGGCCCGGCAGAGCCGATGAGCTTGATTTCCGGATATCTGGCGCGGATCTGCTCAACGAAAGGCTTGAGATGCTCCACGAAATCAGTCCCCCACTGCTCATTGCCCACAGCAAGGAACTTGAGTCCAAAAGGCTCCGGATGCCCCATCTGTGCACGCACTTTCCCCCAGGTTGATGTGGCAGGACCGTTGGCGAATTCGATAAGATCCAGAGCATCGTCTATATAAGGCTGAAGAGCTTTCAAATCTGCGTGGGGATGATCGTCAGGGTCATTCTGGAACTGGCAGGCCATTCCGCAACTGATTACCGGCAGGGGTTCCGCCCCTATTTCCTCGGCGAAACGGAAGAATTCATAGAATCCAAGACCATATGACTGATAATAGTCAGGGAACATCCTATAGTCAAAGGAATAGTTCCAGCGGTTCATATTTGTCGGACGGTTCTCCACCGGTCCCACGCTGTTCTTCCACTGATAGCGCTGCTCAAGTGTAGTTCCTTCTACAATGCAGCCTCCGGGAAATCTCAGCACCCCGGGCTTGAGGTCGGCAAGAGCCTGGGCTATATCCTTTCTGAGTCCGTTGGAATCGCCGTTGTATGTATCTACAGGGAAGAGGGATACATGTTCAAGATCAACGCAGCAGTCCTGACGGTATCCGTCCTCTTCTGTCCAGCTGCAAAGCACGATTCTCAGTGTCGCATCATCAATTGTTCGCGGTGCGGTGAATACCACCTCATATTTTTTCCAGTCGCTGCCGTTGATTTCTAGGACTTCTTCATAGAAAATCTGGCTCTCTTCCATCGTGTCATTGTCGCACAGGGCGAAATATATCAACTCGCTGCCCGCAGCTCGTGACTTTCTGGAATATGGAGCGGTGCGCGCCCAGACACAAAAACGGTATTGCTCTCCTTCCCTGATGCCCATACCGAAAAATCCCTCATTCTCAATGCCGGTATACATCACGGGATGACCGGCATTTTTAAGACGAACATAGTGCGGACATCTCTCGAACGGGCCGTCATCACGGACTTCAACCTTTCCGAAAGTTTTCCACCCCGACAAAGGATTGTCAAACTCGAAGGATCTGTTTTTTACCAGCTCTGCGTACAGACCTCCGTCTGCACCGTAGTTGATATCCTCAAAGAAAATACCGTACATAGTCTCCTGTACAGGAAAACCTTCTGCACGTGTGTCAATGGTGATTTTCTGCGCCGTTGCCACCAATGGCAGCCAGATGGCTGCCAGCGCCAATGCCATCGTCTTTCTCATAATTACTTGACTGACCATTCATATATACCTGCAGACAATTTGTCCTGCAGTTCGATTTCAATCTTGACTGCTGAAGTAGTGACCGGTTTGAAGGTTATAGTGCAGTCGGCTAATTTTTTAACAGGGTAAACTGCACTGCTCTCTACCGGCTGCCAGTTGCCATCACCGTCCAGATAAAGAATCCTCCAGGATTTCGGGAGCCCGCATCCGCCCCACGGCTGGTCCTCGAACCAGAATACCGTGCTTGAACTTATTGTGCTTGGCTGGGCAAATGTGTAACTTATCCATTCCACGCCTCCCTCCTTTGGCCACCAATGATAATATGGTACTGACATATCATCTTCAGACGGTATCAGCCGGTCATTTATTGCGTCGATTGACACAGACATTGTTGATGCGTCAATTTTGCTCTGAGAAGCGAGGGTGGCAGGTTTGGTTGCCCTCACCGCGCTCAGGTCCTGCGCAAGCCAGACCGCCATCTCACCGCTGCCGCGGTGGCACCAGGCATAGTACGGGATGAGCGTGAGCGTCACGTCCTTGACTTCGAGTTTCCCGGACTTGTTGAATGCTATGGTCTGGGCTTCGGTTGAAATCTTTTCTACGCTGTAAAGTTCATCACTATGGAACACCTTGAACTCCGGTTCCTGGTTCAAGAGGACACTGCGTACTGAGAAATCATTGTCAGGCCACTCGGCGCAATAAACCACAGGGCCGCGCTCCACTGAGATGCGTCCGGCGTCAGCCTTGACATTTGGATTGGCCTTGACCACGCGCGGCTCCATGTCGAAATGCACGCTGATCTTGTCACCCTTGACCCATTTGCGTTCTATGGTGAAGTATCCGTCCTCGGTGAGGCTGCCTTCTGCTTTCTCGCCGTTGACGAGGATGCTGTAGCCGAGGCGCTTGCCGTCAGCGTAGGTGTAGAGGTCGCTCGGGACTACCTCGCCCTTGACCCAGCCAGGGATGCGGATCTTGATGCCGAACGGCTTTTTCTGGGCGGTCTTGTCGATGCTGATGGCTACGTCACCGTTCCAAGGATAGTTGGTCTCCTGGCTGATGGTTACGGCCTTGCCTTCGATTTTCTGAGTGAGGGTGTTGGAAGCGAACAGGTTGACATACAGGTCATTGCCCTTGGCGGCATAGATATAGCCGGGGAATGAAGGTATGAAGCGGCAGATGTTGGAAGGGCAGCAGGCGCAGCCGAACCATGCTTTTCTCTGATGCTGGCCGATGCTTTCGAGAGGGTTCGGATAGAAGAATCCGTCGCCTTCGAGGCTCACGCCGCTGATGAGACCGTTGTAGAGCGAGCGCTCGAGCACGTCGATGTACTTGCTCTGGCCGTGGAGAAGGAACATTCTGTAGTTCACATAGACGTTGCCGATGGCGGCGCAGGTCTCACAGTAGGCGCTCATATTAGGGAGCTCGTAGTTGTCTCCGAAGGCTTCACCGTCATTTGTGGCACCGATGCCGCCGGTGATGTAGAGCTTCTTGCTGACGATGTTGTCCCAGATGCGGTCAATGGCGTCGATATATGCCTTCTCTCCGGTAAGGGCGGCCACATCAGCGATGCCTGAATACATATAGGCAGCGCGGACGGCGTGTCCCACAGCCTCATCCTGCTCAAGGATGGGTTTGTGTGCCTGGCTGTACTCATCCGAACGCTCCGTGTATCCTCTCTTGTCAAGGAAGAACTTGGCCTGGTCGAGGTATTTCCTGTCTCCTGTAACTGTATAGAGTTTGCTGAGTGCCATTTCTGCAATCTGATGCCCCGGGACACGCACCACCTGACCTTCTCCTTCGCCGATTTCGCGGCATACGCAGTCAGCGTAGCGGATGGCTATGTCGAGAAAAGTCCTCTTGCCTGTGGCCTGATAGTGGGCTATGGCACCTTCCACCATATGACCCAGGTTGTAGAACTCGTGGCTGAGGTCTTCCACCATCTCCCAGCGGTGCTCACCTGCCCACTCGTGAGGGTGCTCAGGATTCATTGTACGCGAAGTGTACAGATATCCGTCCGGTTCCTGCGCGGCCTCCACAATTGCGAGCACACTGTCAATATATGCTTCAAGCTTCGCATCCGGATAAGTCTGCAGTATATAACTGGCCCCTTCTATGGTTTTGTATACGTCCGTGTCATCGAACGCCAATCCGCCAACCTCGAATCCGAGATTATGGTCTGCATTCATTTGCTGTGCGGCTTTGACGAAATTGTCGTAGCGTCCCGTTTCCTCGCATTTGCTGAAGGCGAGAGGGATGGTGACTTCGCGGGAGGCCTTGAGTCTCTGGCCCCAGAAGGAAGCGGATTCAACCTTGACGGAGGTGAAAGGCACCGGGTCAATCGGGTACTGCGCGAATGCTGACACTGTCAGGACAAGCGCTGCGGCGGTCATTGCAAATCTTTTCATGGTATAATTGTTTATTTATTGATTCTTATGCTGTATGGCCACTGGGCCTGAGAGTTCATGATGTGCTCCGAAGGGGCTCCCATGACGACGAACCAGAGGCACTGGATATCCTGATCCTGAGGTGCGGAATATGAAACTGTCCCTGTGGCGGACTTATGCATAGGGCAATAGATGGAGTGTCCGTCAGCGCCGATGGCCAGGAAACCGTATCTCCATCCCGCGAGGTCTTTGTTTTCGCCGTTGAATCCCTCCAGACCGGCTTCTCCTCTGAAATCGATGCTTACAGTCTCTCCTCTATGAGGCACTTCGACCGGGATGGCGTTGAAGCCGTAGTCTTCAGGGCAGTTGTCCTTGGCTACCCTCTGCCAGCCTTCTTCTGCAGGGGACAGTTTTGTGACATTCTTGTTGGCATAAGGGCGGCTTTCCTCCCAAACCCTTTCATAATCCCAATTTACGAAATGGCAGCAGCCGTCCCACATTTCATCGTTGAACTGCTCCTGGGTCATGTTGAAATGCCTCTTGTATGTCATTACCGGGTCTTCTCCTATGCGTCCCTCGCGGTAAAGGTCAGCTATCAGGCCGACACCGTGACGGGCAGCCCAGTCCTCGATGACATAAGGGGAGTGGTACATGTTTTCAAAATGCAGGAATGCTTTGTGAGTCAATGTGTTCCATGCGTCCCAATGGTATTTCTCGCTTGTCTGCCACTCAGGGTTGACGTTCCAGAGCATCCATTGTGAGGTCATCTCGAAGAAAGGACTTCCGCCCCACGCCTGACCCATGTCATCGCATGATATCTGGCTCTGGAATGAGTGGCCGAGCTCGTGTGCGATGCAGTTCAGCCTGCTGTCCTGTATGCGTCCCGGAGTCACCCAAAGCGCTCCGATGGTGCTGTCGACGTCGCCGCCGTAAGCTGTCTGCTCAAGGTCATAGCGGACATGGCATATCATCCTGTACTTGTCTGCGATGGAGCCTTTCTGGATGAACCCCATTTCATCCTTGTAGCATTTGTAGAATCTTTCCAGATTATCCGCAAGGTTCTTCAAGTCCCAGGTCATAGGCTGTCCGCCAAGCTCCGGAGCCTTGGAAGGTTCTGCTCCGAATCCTTTCTGCCAGAAAATGGCTACATTGTCGGTGCAGTACATCCTATGGTAGCTCCACTGGCTCTCCGGATCGTTCGGGTCCTGCCCACCCCATTCTTCGGGGATGTATATCATCTTCCCTTTGGGAAGCTCGGATTTCTTGATGAGCTTCATGGCGAAACCGCCTCCGGAGGCCATCCTGATGCTGATGGACTCGCCTTTGCGGACCGTTTTGTGCTCAAGGACGTAATCCTGTGCGTTCTTGTCGGCGTTGGCTCCGTCCCGGAGCAAATGCAGATTGTATTTGCCCTCGCCGAGGAAGTCAAGTGATATGTCCACATCCTTCCCGTCCCAGTCGGCGAGTCCGCCCACGTACCAGTTGTCGCCCACACGGCGGGCAATGACGACGTATCCGCCCATCTTTCCGTCAAGGCACACGGTCTGCTCGTATGTGCGTGGCAGTGTGCTGATGAAATCCGTCACATCTTTTTCTTTCTCGTAGCGTGAAGGTGTGTCGCAGAGCATGGTGAGAGGGGAGTCCACGGCTATGTAGATGGCCGCCTGCTGGCCGCGTGTGCCGAGTGAGAACGGGTTGCTGTAAACAGGCTTGAAATCTTCCAATGATGCGTTCAGCATGGCTCCCGGGGTGAAGTCGGTGTATCCGCACATCTGTCTGATAAACGGGAATGTAACGAGATATTCAGGCATGTTGATGCTTGCCTCGCCCCATTTGACCTCTTCCATTCCGAATACTGACTCGAAGTTCAGCACGTTCGGATAAGTCCTGTTCATACCAGCTGGCGGATAGATGCCGTGGTAGTCGAGCACCAGATGGTGGCGGGCGGCGGCTTCAGCTATCCTCCATGCCATCTCCACGCCTGTCTGGTCGCCTCTGTCGAGGAAATCCACCTTGAAACCGGCTATGCCCATATCAGCGTAGTGCTTGCATGTCTCCTCCAGCTTGTCATCGAGTACGTTGAATACAGTCCAGAGTATAAGCTTCACGTTCCTTTCCGCGGCATACTTCACCAGAGCCGGAATGTCAAGCTCAGGGATCGGAGTGAGCATGTCGCCTGAAGACGGCACATACCAACCTTCGTCAAGAATAATGTATTCCAAGCCGTTAGCGGCGGCGAAATCTATATATTTCCTGTATGTAGGCATGTTGATGCCAGCCTTGAAGTCCACTCCGGTGAGTCCCCAGTCGTTCCACCATTCCCATGCCGAGAAACCTGGCTTGATCCATGATGTGTCACCTATCCTCGATGGCTCAGCCAATGCGTACACGAGGTCGTTCACAGGCATCTCAGTGTCTTCGCGGGAAACGGCAAGGATTCTCCACGGGAAAGTCCTCACGCCTTCGAATGTGCAGATGAAGTCCTTTGTGTCAGTGACATACTGCTGCTGGCGTCCCGGATATCTGTCGTATGCAGATGGGTAGGCCGGGAATTCTCCCGCTATGGCCGTGCTTCCCTTTTCCGGACGTACGAACATCACCGGATATGACTGAATGTCCGCTTCCAGGATGGTCACGCGCGCTCCGTCGGTGTTTACGCTTGCGGGAAGGAAACCGGGTATGGCTGCGTCGGCCTTGCTTATGTTTTCAGTTCTGTATGTGTTCTGGAAGGCCATGGCGTATGGCTTCTTCTCGTTCGTGGTGTAAGCCATGGTGAGCTCGTAGTCTTCGCTGAAAACGAATGACGCCGTTTCGTCGGTGACAGTTGTGCTCACTCCCTGTTCTCCTCCGAAGAACCTGTATGCAGCTCCCTGGTTTGAAACGATCCATTCCATGCCCCAGCCTTTCCCGAAATCCAGCTTGAGTGTGTTGTATTCGAAGCTGAAGGTATCCTGTCTGTAGAATGGAGCTTCTATCCGTTCCTTGACCGGTGATTTCGAGATACGTGCTTTTCTGACTTTTGTGGAAGTTCCGAAGGTTCTTCCGTCTGAGAGTTTCATTTCAGCGATGCTTGTCGACATCGCTGTCCTTCCATCGATAGTGAGGCAGTAAGCTCCGTCCTGGATGCTGACTGAAATCCTGCCGTCAGGGGAGAATACCTCTGTTCTGGATGATGCATGTGCGCCCAAGGCTATGAAAAGAGCCGCCAAGGCCGGAAAAAGTGATTTCATAATCGTATATTCAGTTCTTTATATTCGTGAAGTTATGGATAAAATATAGTATCATGAAACAATTTTATCTAATATTGCTGTAAAATAGTCCAATTATTGGATTCTTGTTTTTCAGGGACATAATTTTCTTATATTTGTAACAATATGAAAAGGTTAATGTCTCTGTTCGCCGTCATGTCGCTTTGTATCCAGAGCGTACTGGCCCTGCCTAAGTTCCAGTTCAGGAACCTGACCTCCGAGAGCGGTCTTTCTTCCAATACGGTCCTGGCCATGGAGCAGGACCATCTCGGCATGATATGGATAGGCACAGCGGACGGCCTTTATTCGACCGACGGCCTTGAAATGGTCCGGCATGACTTCTGCCCGGTAGGAGACATCCTTGTAATAAACTGCCTTATGGCTGATTCCTCCGACAGGCTCTGGATAGGCACTGACAATGCTGTCCATGTATATGAATCAGACATACATCTGTATTTTTCCTCATCTGTAACTGCAATCCTGGAGGACAGGGATTCCAACATCTGGATCGCAACCCGAGGTGATGGAGTGATGCGCTATCATCCTTCAACGGGTGAGATCGACACTTTCGACGGAATCGGTGAATGCGAAGTCCTTTTCCTTGACTCGCATAATATCCTCTGGATGTGCAGCAGGGAAGGTACGATGCATATCTACTCATTCACTGACGACAGCGTCCGTGAGGCAAACCTCAACTGGGACTCGGGAAAGTCCTACCGAATAATGTCCATAGTGGAGAGTGAGACTTCCGACCTGTGGCTTCTTTCATGGGACTCGGGAGTGTTCCATTTTGACCGTGCCTCCATGTCGGTAAGGCATCTCCCAGGGACAGCAGACGGCAAAGGCTTCTCGCATGTCCATTATTCCATGGAGTACAAGCCTTCGGAACTGCTGGTCTCCTCCGATGACGGCCTTCTGTGGTACAATACACAGACCTATGAGTCCAGCCTTTATACCTTCCAGCGTTTCGTGTATCCTATCCTGAAGGATGCTGAAGGCGGAATCTGGGCCGGATCGTACTATGGCGGCGTTTCTTATTCATCCATAAACAGCGGCCAGTTCGATACTTTTCCTCTTGAAATCGATGGCGAAAACTGCATTGTGAGCTGTTTGTGCGAGGATACCGATGGGACAGTCTGGGCCGGCTGCGACAACTTCGGCCTCGTCCATTTCTCTCCGAAAGACGGCCATATCATCGGACGTTACATGACTGAACGCAATGTCCATGCTATCATACTGGTTGGGGATTTCCTTTGGGTCGGGTCTTATGCCGGAGGGCTTTACAGGTTGGACAAGAACACGGGTGCGGTCAAGGATTACCTCAAAGGCAGCAGCGTTTTTGACTTGATGATCGATTCGCATGGCACGATGTGGGTGGCCACCATGGGCTCCATCCTGTCCTTTGACAGAAAGACCGGTGCTACCCTGAGCACTCTCGATATCGGCGGTACTGCCGTGGATATCGCCGAGACGTCAGATGGATCGTTATGGTTCGCGACGGACTCCAGGGGATTGCTCCGATATGACCCGTCGACTGACGTGTGGAGCGATTTCAAAAGGGATTCCGGGCTTCCGAGCGAGCATATCAACAGCCTTTATGTTTCCGACGGGAACAACCTTTTCGTCGGTACTGCTTCCGGCTTGTCCATGCTGTCAGTCGGTACAGGCGTGTTCCTTAACCAGGATTTCAGCATCGGCAAGAACATCCTATATGTGACATCTGACGGCTTGAATCTCTGGTGTTCCGCGTCTGACGGCCTTTTCCGCTACAATCCTGTCGAATTGAAGGCTGAGCGCTATATCATCGACGACGGCCTGAATTCGCTTCAGTTCATGGCGGGGTCAGGCACCTCCTCGGCCAACGGGCGCATATTCCTGGGTACTTCCAGCGGAGTAAGCGCATTCTATCCGCACAGCATCCATACCAATGAGTATGTGCCGCCTGTTATCATCACGAGGTTCAGGATGAGGGAGAAGGACCGCAAGGCCTCCGGACAGCCTGCTGAGTATCAGGTGATATCCGATTTCCTGAATTCTGTTTTCAAACACAACCAGAACAATTTCATCTTCTCCTTCGCTTCTTTGAGCTACACTTCTCCGGCCAAGAACCGGTACAAGTACAAACTGGAAGGTTTTGACGAGAGATGGCGTGAGAGTGAAGGCAACCGTGCCGAGTATACCAATATTCCTGCGGGGAAATATGTATTCCGTGTCATGGGCTCCAACAATGACGGAGTCTGGAATGAAAAGGGGGTGTCTGTGCCTTTCATAGTCCGTCCTCATTTCCTTAAGAGCAAAGGGGCTATGGTGTTCTATCTCCTTGTTCTCATTTTCCTTTCATTCCTTCTATTAAGGTTTATCCAGAAGCGCATCAAGGAAGTCTCGGATGAGCGGTACAACAATTATGTCAAGGAGTTCGAGGAGAACGAGCGTGACCGCCGCGACAAGGATATGGTCCAGAAACTCAAGGAAATAATCAAGGCCAACATAACGAATTCCGAGCTGACAGCCGATTTCCTGGCCAACGAACTCTGCGTCTCCCGCTCGGGCCTCTTCTCAAAAGTGAAGGAGGTCACGGGCAAGACGCCTCATGACCTGATCATGGAAGAAAGGCTCGAGCAGGCCTCCATCCTGCTGGACACCACAGACAAGAGTGTCAGCGACATCAGTTTCCTGGTCGGTTTCAACTCTCCTTCATATTTCTCCAAGTGCTTCACCAAAGCGAAGGGTAAGAGCCCTTACAACTGGCGCGGTTAAGTGATCGACAAAAAATCGGAGGCCCATCAGCCTCCGATTATTGCATTGATTCCGTGTGCAGCGAACTGTGCGACGCACCGCTGCTGTGTCTCTTCCGACGGGGTGGACATCTGCAGCCCGTCAGGATTGTATACAGTGTGCATCCTTTCGTGCTTTCCCTTGCCTATGTCGTGATACGGAAGCAGATTCACTGTCCTGCGTTCCCATCCGTCCAGTGATTCGAGGAACGTTGCCGTCGCCTCGATGTTTCCCTCATTGGAGTTCACTCCGTCTATGAGGGGGATACGGATGAAGAAGTCTGCACCCATTCCGGCCACCATCCGGATATTGTCGAGAATCAGCCCGTTAGACTGTCCTGTGCAGAGCTTATGCTTGTCTGCGTCCATATGCTTCAGGTCAATCAAAAGCAGCTCGCTGTTCTCCACGACTTCCCTGACCGTATCGGGAGAGGCAAAAAGGGAGGTATCGACGGTCCTGTGGAATCCGCGGCTGCCGAGTTCCTTGAGGAGTTCGAGAAGGTATGACGGGTGCATCAGCGGTTCTCCTCCGCAGATGGTAACGCCGCCTCCGCTGTCCTCCATGATCTGTCTTTCTTTCTCCACTTCGGCCATCAGTTCGTCCATCGGGTATTCCTTGCCGCACATCTCCAGTGCGCAGGTCGGACACTCCTCCACGCACTTCCCGCACAGCAGGCACTTTGTCGCATTCCCGTTGCCGGCAGTGCCCTGGAAAACCGTGCCGCCCTCGGCATCGTAAGAGGGGGGACCCTTCAGGGTGGGGTCGGCGCAGCCGACGTTTTCAAGGGCACTGCCGGAACGGGAAGACAGTGCCGTTCGTGGGTCAAGGCCCTGAGGACAGGCTTCGACGCAGCTGAGGCAACCTATGCATTTGCCTGACTTGAAGAGTATTTGCGGTTCTTCGCTCCAGCTCTCAGGATTATGGCACCAGACGCATCGTAGAGGACAGCCCTTGAGGAAAAGGGTTGTCCTGATTCCCGGTCCGTCATTGATCGAATATCTCTTGATATCGAATATCCTACAGTTCATTGTTCTCCGTGCGTGCGATGATTTCGTTTTGCAGCTGGGTAGTCATATCGTTGAAATAGTCGGAATAGCCAGCCACGCGCACAAGGAGGTCACGGTAATTGTCAGGATGCTTCTGTGCATCGAGCAATGTTTCAGTGTCGACTATGTTGAACTGGATATGGTGCCCGCCCAGCTTGAAATAGCTGCGTATGAGAGAAGTGAACTTCTTCAGGTCCTCCTCCCGCTTCAGCAGGGCCGGGATAAACCGGACGTTCAGTAGAGTGCCGCCGCTCTTTGTCTGATCAAGCTTGCCCAAGGACTTTATCACCGAAGTAGGCCCGTGCGAGTCGGAGCCATGTGCCGGCGATGTGCCGTCACTGATAGCGAAATGAGCGAAGCGGCCGTTTACAGATGCTCCGCAGACTGAACCGAAGTAGTTGTGACAGGTCGTGCTGAGCATATTGAGATAAGTCTTTCCTCCGCGTGTGTTGGGGTGTCCTTCGATAGCCTTTACGAGGTCATCATAGACTTTCACGGCGATGGTGTCGGCGTATTCGTCGTCATTGCCGAAAAAAGGTGTGTGGTTGCGGATATACTGGCGCATCTTCTCCTTGCCCTCGAAGTTGCAGGCAACGGCTTCGAGCATTTCGTCCATCGTGTACTTCCCGTCTTCGAACACGTGCTTCTTGAGCGTGGTGAAACAGTCGGTGATGGTGCCGAGCCCAGTGCACTGGATGTATTGGGTGTTGTATCTCGCACCACCGCTGTAGTAGTCTCTGCCTTTTTCGATACAGTCGTCTATGAACAGACTTAGGAAAGTGGCAGGGGCGTACAATGAGAACATTCTCTCAATGTAGTTGTTTACAGCAAGTTTCATGTTTACGAAGTAGACCATCTGCTTGTACCAGGCCTCATAAAGTTCATCGAAACTCTTGAAACTGCGCGGGTCACCGGTTTCGAGACCTATCTTCTTGCCGGTCTGAGGGTCTGTTCCGTTGTTGAGGACCAGTTCGAGAATCTTCGGCGTGTTCAGGTAGCCGGTGAGGAGATAAGCCTCCTTTCCGAAGGCCCCCACCTCGATGCAGCCTGAACAGCCTCCTTCGCGTGCGTCCTCCGGGGTCTTGCCCTGGCGCATCAGCTCGCGTGTGTATACGTCTGGATTGAATACGGAAGGATACCCGTGACCCTGACGGATCACACGTGCTCCTGCGAGTATAAACTCATCGGGAGTTACCTCGCTGACGTGAATGCTGAGTCCCGGCTGAAGTTCGTGAAGCTCCTCCTGAATCTCAAGGATTATGTATGAAATCTCATTGCTCCCATCCTTTCCGTCTCGTGTCACTCCACCGATATTGATGTTGGTGAAATCGTTGTAGGTGCCTGATTCCTTGGCGGTAATACCCACCTTCGGAGGAGCCGGCTGGTTGTTGAACTTGATCCAGAGGCAGCTGAGGAGTTCCTTGGCTTTGTCGCGGGTCAGGGTACCGTCTTCAATCCCCTTCTTATAGAAAGGCCAGAGATGCTGGTCTATGTGTCCAGGATTCATACTGTCCCAGCCGTTGAGTTCAGTGACAGTGCCCAAATGGACGAACCAGTACATCTGGATAGCTTCCCAAAGGTCGCGTGGAGCGTTTGCCGGAACCCAATGACAAACGGAGGCAATCTTCTCAAGCTCAGCCTTGCGCTGAGGGTCCTTCTCCTCTGCCGCCATTTTTTCGGCCAGCTCGGCATGCCTTTCCGCGAGCACTATGGCTGCGTCGCAGGAGATGCTCATCGCCTCGAGCTCATGCTCCTTATCTGTGGCCTCCGGGTCGTTGATATAATCGAGTTCTGATATCTTGAGTGCGATTCTTTTCTTGGTTTCGAGCAGTCCACAATGGTACATCTTGCTGTCCATGGCCGTGTGACCGGCCGCGCGCTGCTCCATGAACTCAGTGAAAACTCCCGCCTGGTAGGCCTCTTTCCACTCATCGGAAACATGGTTGAAGATGCGTTCGCGCTGCGTCTTGCCTTCCCAGTAAGGGATGACCTCACGCTCGTAGATGTCGATGTCCTCCTGACTGATATGATATGGCTGGAGATCGCGGGTGTCGAGCACGTGAAGGTCTTCGACGCTATGGCAGGTCAGTTCAGGAAAAGTCGGAACAGCCTTCGGAACAGGTCCTCTTTCTCCGACTATCAGCTCGTCCCTGCCGATGTAGATGGTTCTTTTCTTGCAGATCTCCAGAAAATTGGATGCGCGGAGCACTGCTACCGGCATCATTCCGTAATTCTCTTTGTAGAAAGCGGTCTCTATGAGAGCTCTTTCGATGGTGAGTGTGGTCGGGGTATCGATACTCTCCTGACGGAGGCGCTTGATTCTCTCGTTCATACCGCCGTCATTCTGAGGGTATTTCAGATCGAAATTCATTTCTATATGTTTTTAGCTTTGTACACTTCTTCTATAGTCATAGGCTTTTTGATGTTGCCCAGCAAGCGTGCACCATCCTTGGTGATGACATAGTTCAGCTCGTTACGCAGGCCGGTGAAGTCACGCCAAGGGCCAAGTTTATCATAATTGATGAAGTCAGTAAACTGCTTTTCCGCATTCCATTTGTCGATGAGCTCCGGTACGAGGTAGATACCCGGTTCCACTGTGAAAACGAAGCCCTCCTCAAGAGGACGCGCCAGACGCAAGGACTTGAACCCGAACTGCTTGCTCTTCTGCTCCCCGTCTGAATAGCCTACGTACTGCTCTCCGAGATTCTCCATGTCGTGCACGTCCAAACCCATCATATGACCGATACCGCACGGGAAGAACAGTGCATACGCGCCAATGTTCGCAGCCTCGACAGGGTCGCCTTTCATCAGCCCCAGCTCCTTCATGCCTTCGCATATTTTCGCTGCGGCGGCCAGATGAGCCTTTTTGAACGGGACACCGGGTGCGAGCGTGTCTACTGCGGCCCGGAATGATGCCAGATGGATGTTGTAGATGGCTTCCTGGCGTTCGCTGAACTTCTCTCCGACAGGCATGGACGACGAAAGGTCTCCGGAATAATGAAGCTTGCTTTCAGCACCTGCGTCGAGCAGGAAGATGTCCCCCTCCTTGAGCGTATGGATGAATCCGTGATTGTGGAGCACCTGACCCTGTACAGTAGCGATAGTAGGGAAAGCGAGGCACTCGCCTCCACGGCACGCCACCTGCTCCACGGCAGCGGCGATTTCAGCCTCGTGCACGCCGGGTCGGGCCATCCGGTATGCAGTAAGGTGCATATTAGTGCTGATGTCCAAGGCTTTTTCTATCTCCTCGATTTCCTCAGCTGTCTTGTGGTTGCGCTGGTTCACGATGGCCTTGATGAACGGCACGGATGCCTTGGAGGATTGCTCTGATGGTGATATGCCCAGCAACTCCTGAAGCCACACCTTGTGTTCTCCGCGGTATGGGGGAAGGAAGTGAATCTCCTGCCCCTTGGACTTGGCCGAGTGAATGCATGCGCCCAATTGACTGAGTGGAAGCGTATTGTATATTCCGTATCCGGCTGCCATCTCGGAAAGGGTAGGCATAGTACCTGTCCAAACGATATCGTCTATGGTCAGCTCGTTGCCGAATACCGCCTCACTGTCGTTGTCAATATCGATGATAGCGGCAAGGCCGGCGCAGTCGAGTCCGAAATAGTACAGGAAGGAGCTATCCTGACGGAAGCGGTAAGTGTTGTCCGTGTAGTTCATTGGACTTTCTCCGTTTCCGAGGAAGATGAGCAACCCGCTGCCGATAGCCTTCTTCAGCTGTGCGCGTCGCTGTATGTAAGTTTCTTTAGGGAACATATCATCTAACGTAATAGTCAATCATTTCTTCAATGGCTTTCTGGCAGACAGGACAGAAGTCCGGGGCGGTGTTATTGAGCATCCTGCACTCGAAGTATGGCCTATAGCAGCCTTTCGCCATATAACCGGCACCTTCAAACACTCCCACTGTGCCATAATACTTATCGGGATCGTTTGGCGTAGGAACAGGAGTGCCTTCTTCAATCATACCGGTCCATTTGGCGTCGAAGTTTACGAGAGTGGTGATGTTAGGCTCCCACGGCTCCACGTCTGCAGGGTAGTAGTCTTCGTATGCCACTTCGGAAGTATAGTACTCATCACCAAGACCGGCGAAACTGTGACCGAACTCATGGATGAACACAACGTCTGAGAGCTCGTTGTCGGAAGTGCCCATAGCATACGAACCATAGACGCCGCCACCACCGTATTTGCTCTCATTGGCTATGATGAACAGAGCATCGAAAGGTACGCCCGAATATGCGGAAGCTATCTTCTGATGGTTCATTATGGTGAGATACCTGTCCTCATAGAAAGTGTCAAAGCAGGAGTCCATGGTTGTTCTGCGCCATTGTCCCCAGTTTGGAATATCCACTCCACCGTCTTCGGAAACGCTTTCCACCAGATATACGTTGAAATCGTCGCGTCTGTGCTTGTACGGCTCGAAAGTGAAGAGATATTCCATCATCCTTTCCGCATCCTTGCGGAGCTTTGGAAGGTCTTCGCGTGTATAGGCTTCCCCTGCGAATACCAGATCCACCTTGTGAGCGGGATCGCCTTTCTGCTGCAATGTTTTCACTGCGAAATCATTGTCAGGACCCGGTATGATGTGGGTGTCGGATGGGTCAACATCACATTCGTAGAACTTTTCAAACAGGCCTGTCTCCCTTATTCTCTGGTAGAGTACGATGTGAACCTTGTCCTTTGGAAAAGGCATCCAGACTGTCTGGTTTGCAGCCATAGGGGTGATCTTTGCCTGCGGAGTGGTTCTCCATTCCTCAAAAAGAGTCGAGAATCCCTTTGAGTAAATCAGCTTGTCTGCGGAGAATGCCTCGAAGAAATACTGCCCGTATCCGAATTTATCTATCAAGGAGTTAGGAGACCCGGCCCACTCACATTCCTTGTGAAGCTCGGAGAGAAATGCGTATTGGTTATCAACGTCACCGGCCAAGACGAAATCGATGCGTAAGCGCTCCTGAGTGAAGTATGTTCCGTAGTCCACTTTTTCTGCGAAAGTGCTGCTTACCGTTCCGTCTCCTTCAAGAGATGCCTTCTCTATCTTTGGCGAACAGGAGTAAAAAGCGCCGAGCGTAATGACTGCCGCTGCGGCAAAAGCCTGAAATCTATTCATGGGTATAAAGGTTTATCTTCTTGTGTTTGCTTATCTGTGCCTCTGTCTCCGGGAAATATTGAGAGAGAAGGTCGTAGAGGTCAGGGTCGTAGGCTTTGAGGTCCTCTCGGGTGTTGACCCAGTTGTGCTTGCTGTCAGGGTATTCTGCTTCGGCATTGACGTTGAACCAGTCCTGTACGCCCTCTGCCCAGTACTCTTCCAGGCAAGTGCCGGCATATGTGCCTTGATATTTGCCTTCGGCAAGAGCCTTGTCCAGCAGAGACTGGAGCCGGTCGTTGATGTCAGGCTCGACCTGTATGATGCCTATGAGATGGATAGAGTGCGCAAATTCGTGGAGAAGGATGTCCTCAGCGTGGTATTTGTCAATCTGGTATGCCAGGATGTTCTCCTCTGCACCGGATGACATGGGGGCTTCGAGTTCTCCTCCGAGACCGCGGGCACGAAGATTCCAGTTCAATGTGGTGTCGGCTGCAAGCATAGCGTGCTCGGGAACGTCCGTAGTTCCTTCGTAGCGGGCCATTACGGTGATTCTGGTGCCTACGTCGGTCATTGCCTTGAGAATCTTCTCCGGGAGCATGCTTGTCATTGAATAAATGGTTCTATGGGCTTGCACAAGGCAACTGTCAGGAACCCTCCAGGAGGAGCATATAGGAATGCCGTTCGCGCAGGTGTACTTCTTATAGAACGTGCGGTCTATGTCCAGATCTTCAGGAATGCCCGTGATGACACACTCGGGGATATCGAAGTCCACCTCGTCCTCCGCCGGCTCATAGGGATACTCGTGGGTGTAGAGATTTGTGCCGGCGTGTTTGCTTATGGGCTCGTCGGTAGCCTTGAAATATTTGGCTATCAGATTGTAGAGAGGGCGGTCATAGGCTTTGAGCTCTTCTCTTGTGTTCACGTAGCAGTGCTTGCCGTCGTGCCAGGGCATCTCAGCGTTCACGTTGAACCAGTCCTGTACGCCTTCTGCCCAGTAGTCCTGATAGTTGTCGATGGCGTACGTGTTCTTCCATTTGCCTTTTGCGACAGCTTTATCCATCATTTTCTGCAGTTTGGCATCTATTTCGGGCTCAATATTGCTGATGCCCAGTAGCTGGATGGCATGGGCGAACTCATGCACGAGTATGTCCTCGGCATGATACTGGTCGATCTGGTATGCCAGGATGTTCTCTTCTGCACAAGTGGTAAGAGGACAATCCATAGTGCCTTCAAGACCTCTGGCACGCACGTCCATGCATATTGAAGTGTCAGCCCTCATCCAAGCGTGCTCCGGGATGTCGGTAGTACCTTCGTAACGTGCCATGATGGCCACTCTTGCTCCATTATCTATCATAGTCTGAAGAATTTCCGGCTTCAGATATGAAGTCATGGCGTAAAGCGTGCGGTGTGCAGCGACGAAACAACTGTCTGGAACTCTCCAGGAGGATATAAGCGGAATGCCGTTCACCTCAGTATATTTCTTGTAGAAATCAGGGAGCCCAAGTTCTTCCGGAGGTGCGGTGATGCTGAAGTCCGGAATGGCCAACGCTTCCGGTTTTCTTGTACAGGAAACCAGAAGCATCGACAATCCCGCGATGATGAGAAATGCTCTTTTCATGGGCTATTTCTTCATATATGAGTAGTGATAGTCTGTAGGGGTGACAAGGGTTTCCTTGATGCAGCGAGGGAGAACCCAGCGTATGAGGTTGAACTCACCGCCTGCTTTGTCATTGGTGCCTGATGCACGGCTTCCGCCAAACGGCTGCATGCCTACGACTGCTCCGGTAGGACGGTCGTTGATATAGAAGTTGCCTGCAGTGTAGCATAGTGCGTCAGCAATTTTTTGAACCTCAAGTCGGTCGCGTCCGAATACTGAACCTGTGAGACCGTATGGAGAGGTGGTGTCGAGATCGTGTACAGCCTCCCATACCTTGTCGTCATCGTATGGATAAACGGTCAACACAGGACCAAAAATTTCTTCTTCCATAGTCTTGAAGTGAGGGTTGCTGGTCTCAATGACGGTAGGCTCGACGAAATATCCGACACTCTTGTCGCGTCCACCTCCCATCACAATCTTCGCATCGTCGGCGGCTTCGGCATATTTGAGATAGCTGTCGATATTATCCCAGCTGGTCTCGTCAATGACTGCGTTGATATAGTTCTGTGGGTCGCGGACGTCTCCCATACTGATTTCGGAGGCGAACTTCTTCATCTTCTCGAGGACTGCAGGCCACATGCTCTTCGGCACGTATATACGGGAAGCTGCGGAACATTTCTGACCTTGGAACTCGTAGGCGCCGCTGAATGCCGCCCATGCTATCTCATCAGCGACAGCTGAAGGGTGGACGAAGATATAGTCCTTACCACCGGTCTCACCTACGAGGCGAGGGTAGCTGACGTAATGGGCAATATTCTCTCCGACGGATTTCCAGAGTGTCTGGAAAGTGGCGGTGGAACCTGTGAAGTGTATGCCGGCGAGGTCCTTGGATGCGCAGCAGATGCGACCAATCTCAGATCCTTTGGAAGGAACGAAGTTGACCACTCCGGCAGGTACTCCAGCCTCTTCGAACATCTTCATCATATAGTAGTTCGAGAGGACGGCGGTGCCTGAAGGTTTCCAGACTGTTGTATTGCCTAGAAGGACAGGGGTCATATTTAGATTGGAGGCGATACTTGTGAAATTGAACGGTGTGACAGCGAGGACGAAGCCTTCGAGAGGGCGGTATTCCGTGGAATCAATGAACCCCTTCCCGTCTTTAGGCTGGATGGCGTAGAGCTTGCTCGCGTAATGGACGTTGTAGCGGAAGAAGTCTATGGTCTCGCAGGCGGAGTCGATCTCGGCCTGGAAGATGTTCTTGCTCTGTCCGAGCATTGTGGCAGCGTTCATTATCGGACGGTACTTGGTGGAAAGGAGTTCTGCACACTTCAGGACAATGGCTGCGCGGACGGTCCAGTCCGTCTCAGCCCATTGTTTGTGTGCGGTCATTGCGGCATCTATGGCCATTTTTATCTCTTTTTCTCCGGCCTGATGGTAGCGTGCCAGCACGTGACCGTGCTCGTGAGGGCAGACGACTTCCTTGATGTTTCCGGTGAATATCTCCTTGCCTCCGATGATGAGGGGGATCTCCACTACAGTGTTGTACTGACGCTCGAGTTCCTCATCGAGGGCGATGCGTTCAGGTGAACCTTCAAGATAGGTTTTTACCGGTTCGTTTGCCGGGCAAGGGAATGATATAATAGCGTTTTTCATAATGATATGTGATGTTTTCGATAATTCTTATTAAACAAAAATAGTAAATAAAGTGTAAAGGGGTTACAAGCTTGCGCCGGTTATTTTGATTCTATAAGGCCACGTTAGGTCATCGGTGAGTTTGTTGTCCCATTTGTGAGAGTAATAAGCGCTCGGCGTGCATGCAACAACAGCCCAAACCTTGGAACAGCCTTCAGGAACCGTCCACTCAGTCGTGGTTTTATACCCGGAGCTTCTGGCTGCACAGGCTGGCTCGCTGTAATGGCGGACATTGTTCTTGTCCAGACCTACGAACCCCACGGTCCAGCCTGCGTCAGCTTTCTCCGACATGCCTTCAAGTTCTATTGAAACCTGACTTCCGGTCTTGATGGATTTGAGTTTGATGACATTGAATCCTGTGGCTTCAGGACTGCGGGCATCGGACACCTTATAGAATCCATCTGCGCCTTTGGCGTATTTCCAACTGATTTTGTCGAGATGCTTCAGGCCTTCTTCATGAGTAGCGTTGAAATCCCATGTCACGCATCTGGCGGCATAGTCGTATATGTCTTTGTTCAAGTCATTTACGCTTAGGTTGAACAACTTCATATATGCCTGTAAAGCATCATCCGGATAGCGGGAGGCCCTCCAGATACGTCCTATGGCGTCCAGACCGTATTTGTCCGTGACGAAGTAATGGAAGAAATAACTGCTGTAACGCATGACCTCGTGGAGGAAATGCCTGTGGCAGTTGCTGACAAAGCAGCCGAGGTCGCTGCCGTCAGTAGTCTCTACTGGATTCTTGTATGCATCGAAATACCAGTTGGTGAATGTCTGATCCGGGCACATCATGAATGACTGCCACTGTGCTGTCTGTTCCCAGAAACCGCAGCCTGCGCTTCCGATTTCGTACCTCCAGCCTGAGTGGAAATTGGCGGAAACTTCCTTGTTCAGAACTTGGTCGCAATATACCTGATATTGGAAAATGTGGCCAATCTCGTGTGCGAGCGTGGATCTGTCCTTTGCTGCATCCGGGTTCACTGCGAGTACGCCGATCACATCGTCCACTCCGAATCCTTCAGCCTTCCATTCCGTGCTGTGAACGAGACGGATATGCATCTTGTATTTGTCAGTGTATGATTTGCCATTTCCGTGGTCGACGAACTTCAGGGTGTTGCAATAATAGTCGAAGCACTTCTCGGCCCATGAAAGAAGGTCGTTGATGTCAACCTTGTACCTGTCTGGGGCATCGGCCGGTGTGGCTTCACCGTATTCGCCATAGTCTTTCTCCCAGAAGATGATAAAATGCTCGCTTTGTGCGCTTCTACCGAAATACCACTGTTTGCTGCTGTCCAGAAAGCCATGTGACCTCATGTCCGACGGGATGTATATCTTGTCGTAGTCCTTGATGTCGGATGGGGTCAGAGTTTTCGCACCCTGCTTCTGAAGCACCGGCACTTCCTTGACGGTAGCGCCGGACTTAAAAGTGATGGTGGCAGTCCTTGGTTCCTGGTGTTTGTTCGGCTTCACTTCCACAGTGAGGCGATATTCCTCGGAGCCTTCCCCTCCCTCGCGGGAGAGGTCAACCCAAGTCTCATCCACGGAAACGGTCCATTTATAAGAGGAACGGACCGTTATGAAAGTCTTGAGATCTGTTCCTGCAGCATTGAATTCGAGACTTTCCTTGCTCAGTGTAATGGCTCCATAGATGTCTGACTCGGGGTCCTCTTTCTGACACGACACTGCTAGAAAGAGGAAAGCGGTAAACAAGTAATAAATAACCTTTTTCATTACACTGTTCTTTGTGAACTGCGGAGCGGTCAGGCTCCGCAGCCCAGTATTAGGTAAAGACTGCCGATTACTCGACGATCTTGAGAGTTACGTTCCAGTCGATTCCGTTCATCTTTGCCTTGGCGGTGACTGTCTGCCCGACGGTGAAGATGTCAGGGTTGCAGTTGTTACCGAGGAGAAGGAGGTTCGGAATCTCGTAGTCATACTGTGAATGGGTGTAGTACTGCCAGAAGCTCCAGCCTGTATCCCAGGCTGCAGCGTTTCCATCAGCGTCGAACCACTCACCAGGCTCGTATGAAGACCAACTGGTATATGGAGTGCCGTCAGCAGCTACAGGGTAGAACTGCTCGATGTCAGCGGAAACTTCATCAATGTCGATACCGTAGTAATCATTGATATATTTCTCGTTGAACACCATTCCGAACCAATTCCAGCTGTCATTGAACTTCGCGAGAGAGCACTCTGCATTGATGTTCACAGCGGTCTCGGTGAGCACCCAGCTAAGAGAGTTGTTACCGAGCTTGTATGTAAGGGCTGTAGGATATACCGATACATAATGGACGTTGATGGTGACAGGAAGTTCGCCCATCATGGCCTTCGCAGTGACAGTCTCATCAGCGTGTGCCGCAGCATTGTCAGGGTTGCAGCCGATGACGAGGAGACCCTCTGTGAAGTGGCCGTCGTACATATGGTCAGCATCGTACTGGTACTGGTAGTACATCGATCCGTCAGACCAGTTGGATGCATCGCCGTTGGCATCGACCCACTGACCCGGTTCGTATGATGTCCACTCTGTAAGCTTGTCGCCAGCTGAAGAAAGCGGATAGAAGTACTCGATGTCGCCGAGCTGGCTTACGTCAACACCAGCCTTTGCGAGTTCCTCGGTAGGGATGACCATGCCGGTGAACTCCCATGCACCAGCCTCAGTGATGGCAGGTACGTAAGCGGTAACGTCAACATTGAGGCCCTCTTCGGTGATGGCCCAGAACCACTGGTGGTCGCCGTCAACGCCTGAACTGTAAGCGAGCTCGCCGTTTCCTGCATACATAGGAACGTTCTGATAGCCCTCGCCTTCCGGTGGAAGGACGTGCTCTGAGAATGTGAAGTTGACAGTGATGTCATACTTGTTGCCGTTGGCCTCCATAATGGCGTATGAACCGAAGGTCTCGTCATAAGTGATCTTATTGACATTTCCTGGATTTGAGCCGATGACAAAGAGGTCAGGGAACTGCTCGTAGTCGTTGTCGTATCCGATGACGGCGCCGTTCTTGTCGGTCTTGCCGCCCCAGATGTACCACTGCCAGTAAGCTGCGCCGCCGGAGTAGTCGGTAGGCTCTCCCTTGGCGTCAATCCACATACCAGGCTTGTACGAAGTGAATTCCTCAAGAGGCTCGCCGAATGCGTCGATAGGATAGAAGCTGGTCTCATCTAGAGTTGCAGGATCGAAGCCCATCATCTCCTGGATGGTTGTGCGAGGGAATGTGAAATGTCCGATCTCCCAATCACCGATTTCGAGATACTCTTCGGTGTCGATGGTGAAGTCAAGCAGGATGGAGGACTCTGAAATCTTGTAGTAATAACGGCTGTTGAGGTCGTACTGTCCTACGATATTCCAATCATCATCATATTCGAATGCCTGCAGCGCGCCTTCACCCTCGACAGCCTTTTCAAGCTCTGAGAAGTTGTAGGTGATGACCAGACGGTAGGTCTGTCCGTTGGCTACGATACGTGCTTCTGTACGGAGGGACTTGCCAGGCATATTGTTTGGGGTGTTGGAAGGATTGCCGCCGAGGACGAACATGCTCATATGGTTGTTGTAGTCCCAGTCGTAGGTTTCACCCTTGCCTCCCCATACATACCACTGCCAGAATGCAGATCCGTCGCTCCAGCCGCAGCTCTCGCCTGTATCTGTGATCCACATGCCCGGTTTGTAAGATGTGAAATCTGTCTTTTCACCGCTTGGAGTGACAGCATAGAAAGTGGATTCGTCAAGATCCATGACGGAAACACCACCAAGGAACTCGGCAATCGTTGAAGCAGGAAGTGTGAAGTGTCCTATTTCATAGGCTCCGCGCTCCTTGTATTCGGTTAGATCAATGTCAGCAGTGATCTCGATGACATCGTCGTGTGCGCTCCAAGTATAAGTGGAGGTCTCGATTTCGACGTCAGACTCATCATCACCCACATAGCAGAGGTTACCGCTTCCTTCAAACACTACAGGTTCCTTTTCGCGCTCGACGAGCGGCACGTCAGGGTTGACATTGTCAGCGCAGCCGACAATGGCCAAAGCAGAAAGTGCTGTGAGAATCAATCTATAATTTTTCATTGTTGTATTCATTTAATATTAATAACCAGGGTTCTGCTTGAGGTTGGCGTTGGAGTTGAGAACATCAAGCGGAATAGGGAAGAGGGCAGTGTGCCCGTCAGAAATAGCTTCATGGTTGAACCAGTTCTTTGTAGAGTAAGTTCCGAAACGGATCATCTGCTGACGGCGGAGCCCTTCGAGAGCGAACTCCCATCCCCATTCGTCATACATACCGCCCAGGGCAACCTTTGCCTTGTCGGCTGCAGATGCCTTCGGCTTCTGTGAAGCCTCGAGCTCCTCTACGACTGAAGACCAGTCGTGTGAGTCGTTGCAGGCCTGCCAAACTTCGTATGTGAGAGAGCCCCAAGGAAGCAGACCGTAGACCATCTTGGTGTCACCTTTGAGGTCCGCTGCAGTAATGGCAGGAGCTACGCGAGCGCGTACTGCATTGACAGCAGCGACAGCGTCAGCCTCGTTCTGACCGAGACGGAGAAGGCACTCAGCCTTTGTGAGATAAGCCTCAGCGAGACGGAAGAAAGGCATGTCGTTGCCCCAGTAGAACTCTGTTTCAAGATCCTTTCCATACTTGTTTTGTCTGAGACCGAAATCGATGCTTGTCATAGACTTGCCCTTATCCTTTCCTGCATCCGGCTTGGATGTGAGTGAAGGGAGGTAGTTCAGGTTTGTCCATACGATGCTTCCGTCAGATTTTGCACATGGACCGTACATCCAGGTGAGTTCCTTGCGGGTGTCACCAGGCTGGTAAGAGTTCACGAACTGAGGGTTGGCGCAAGAACCGCCCCAGCACTGGTATGACCATCCGAAGTACTCCTTTGATACAGGCGGGTACCATTTTGCATTCTGGCTGAATACATGGCCACCGGTGTCGAATTTAGCATCGTAAGGGATGGCGAACATCACTTCAGTGTTGTCGGGACCGAGATTCACGATGAAGTTGTCGCTGTAGTTTGCCGAAAGTGTGTACGGGCTGTTGTCAACGATATCGCTGGCCAGAGCGAGAGCCCTGTCATAAGCCGGAGTGCCGGTATAGACCTCAGCGTTGAGATATACTCTCATAAGGGCCATCTCGGTGGTCCAGTGGTTCAGACGGCTGTATGTTGAAGCACTCTTTTCCTTGGTGAGAGTGTTTGCTGCGAGAACCTCGGTGAACTCCTTTACTACAAATTCATAGACTTCCTGACGGGTCCTGTATGCAGGAACTTCGTCGGTGAAAGCGGTCACGATAGGAACGTTTCCGTGTGAGTCGAGAAGGATTGAGTACCAGAGGGCGCGGACTGCGCGGAGCTCGTTGACCATAGATGCCTTGGACTCCTCGTCCACTGGAAGTGAACCGTCTTCGAGCTGACCGAGTACGCGGTTGCAGTTGTTGACTCCTGTGAAACCTGTCTCATATACGTTCCAAGGCTGCCATTCCTCGGCGCTCCAAGTGTGCTTGTGCATGCGCTGATAGGTACCGCCATCATCCCAACCGTTAGGACGTACAGGAGTGATGACTACGTCTGCAGGCTCTTCCATAGCGTCGAAGAGACCCTGCCAGTCAAAGAAGAATGCAAGAGGTGTGTATGCGCTCGCAAGCAGGGATGCAACATCCTGCTCTGAAGGAGTGAAGGACTCCTGAACGATTTCTGAGAAAGCCTCTTCTGTGAGATCGAAGCAGCCGGTGAGCATTGTCATAGAAGCTGCAAGAGCCAAAGCTATATTTTTAATCTTTTTCATAGAGTACTCGGATTAGAATGTGATGTTGATACCGAAGGTGTATGAACGGATGGTAGGATACTTGTCACGGTCGTCGGTACCAGGGTCATAGCCGTTTCCGCCGTAGGTGACGCGGATTTCCGGGTCGAGACCGCTGTAATTTGTGAAGGTGGCAAGATTGTGGATGCTACCGTAGAAGCGTACGTTCTTGACGATGGACTTGTTCTTGATAGGAAGGGTATAACCAAGCGTTACATTGTCAATCTTCCAATAGTCACCGTTCTCGATATAGTAGCTGATATAGCGCTGTGAGTCACTGATGTAGGTCTTCTCTCCTGTCTTCTGTCCTGTGTACTCGTCAACTACGTCGATCTTGTCGAAAGCGCACTTGAGGACGTTGTACTGGATAGTCGGGTTGCCGTAGAAGAGCTTTTGATAGTTGAGTACCTGGAAGCCAAAGGCGCCACGCATGGTGATTGCGAGATCGAAGTTCTTGAAACGGAAGTTATTGTTCCAGTTTGCATAGTAAAGCGGAACACCGTTACCGAGCACTTGCCAATCTGCAGATGTGGCGTTCTCGGCGAGGTCAGGAAAGCGGCTGACGACGTTACCGTTCTCGTCGTAGTTGAAACGCTCCACAATCCACTTTCCTGCTGAGTTGAGTCCCATTGAATGGAGACCGAAGAAGTTTCCGATGGCCCAGCCTTCCTTTACACGGTGGGTGGAAGTCTGAATAGGCTCTCCCGTGTATCCTGTGTCAAAGTAGTCGGTTGACATCTGGAACTCGTCGTTCTGGAGAGAAACGAGCTTGTTCTCATTGGCTGAGAAGGTGGCAGACGTTTTCCACTCGAAATCGCTTGTTCGTACAGGGACTGCGTTGATGAGCACTTCGAGACCTCGGTTGCGGATATGGCATACATTGGCCATCATGGAGCTGTACTGGTATGGAGGGACAGGGACGCTGTACCAGTAGAGACCGTCCTTCGTGTCTCTCTGGTAGGCATCAATGCTACCGCTGATTCTCTCGTCAAAGAATGAGAAATCAAGACCGACATTGTACTCGTATTTCTTCTCCCAGCGGAGGTTCTCGTTGTCGTTGCGGACAGGTGTGAGAACAGGGATCCATTCGTTGTTGTAGAAGAAGTATCCATCGTAGTTGAGGGATGCAAGTGACTGGTACGGGCTGTCTACATCGATACCGGTGATACCGAAACCGGCGCGGAGCTTAAGGTTGTCGATCCACTTGATGTCTTTCATGAAATCCTCATTGTTGATACGCCATCCTGCGGATACGCCAGGGAAGTTACCCCATTTGTAGTCCTTACCGAACTTTGAAGAACCGTCGCGGCGGAGGGAGAGCATGAGGAGGTACCTGTCTGCATAGTTATATGTAGCACGTGCGAAAAGACCGATGAGCTTGGTCTTCTCCTTGTATGAATACATGCTTGCAAGACCGTCCTGGAGACCCATACCTGCACCTATGTTGTTGTAGAGGTACTGGTCGGTAGGGAAGTTCTTGTTGGACATTGAGAAGTTCTCAGAGGTGTTGTCCTCATAAGAGTAACCTGCGACTGCAGTTACGTGGTGGTTACCGAAGTCCTTCTGGAATGAAGCGGAAAGCTCGGCCATGTTGTTGATGTAGTCGGAAGCGCCTCTGCTGGCGTATCCGTTGTTGCCGCTTTCAGTGGTGGATACATCGTTGTGAGTGTTGTAGTAGCCGTTGATGCTGCTCTGTCCCTTGCGGACATAGAGGGCCTTGAGTGTAAGGAAGTCCCATGGTGAGAACTCTGCGACACCGTTGAAACGTACGTTGCGTGAACGGCGCATGCCGATACGCTCATGAACGTATGAAAGCGGGTTGTCGTAGAAGTAAACTGAACGCTCGTTCCATGTGCCGTCCTCGTTGTAGATAGGCTGGGTAGGGTTCTGGATGCAAGCCTGACGGTAAACGTAGTTAGGGTCGAAGCCTGTGTTGCCGTTGGTCTCGTTGGCGAGGACCTCGCCTGTAAGTTTCAACTTGTCATTGAAAAGGTACTGGGAGATTTGGGCGCGTGCGCGCAAGTCGCTCTGGCCGGTGCCGATGATGGTACCTTCGTTGTTGTTGTAGCTGATGTTGGCGGTGTAGGTGTTGTGCATGGTTCCGCCCATCACTGAAAGGTTGTGGTTGTGGGTGATACCTGTCTGGCTGATTTCATCGAGCCAGTTCACGCTTGCACCGTAATCCTTGTCGTTCGCACCGGAGAATGTCCAACCGTCTGACATGAGCTGGCGGAGGTCGTCAGCCTGAAGGAAATCAGGAGTTTTGAGCCATGTTGAGGCTGAGATGTAACCTGAGTATTCCACTACTGCCGGCATGTCACGCCTGGCGTTCTTTGTGGAGATGATGATGACACCGTTGGTACCGCGGGTACCGTAGATAGCGGTTGCAGAACCGTCCTTGAGGACGTCGATGCTTTCGATGTCCTCAGGAGCGACTGTGCTGAAGCTTCCAGGCACACCGTCGATGAGGATAAGAGGTGCTGTTGAACCGAGGAGTGATGAATAACCGCGGAGCATCACTGATGATGAAGAGGTAGGGTCACCTGAAGAAACGGTTACCTGGAGGCCTGCGACCTTGCCCTGAATGAGCTGGCCGGCATCGTGGATGGCTCCCTTATTAAATGACTCAGCCTTTACGCTCTGTACTGAAGAAGTGACGTCGGCCTTCTTCTGGGTACCGTAACCGATGACCACCGTTTCCTGAAGAAATGATGCCTCTTCCTCTAGAGTGACGTTGATTACCTGCTGATTGCCGACCGTGATTTCCACGGTCTGGTATCCTATGCAGGAGAATTGAAGGACAGAACTTGCGTCCCTGACGGTGATGGTATAAGTACCATCAGCGCCGGTAATGACGCCGTTCTGAGTTCCAAGTTCGACGACACCTCCACCTATTACAGGCTCGCCGGTGGCATCGGTAACAGTTCCCTTTACGACTACTGCCGCCATTGCAGGAAGTGAGGCAAGCAGGAGAAGCAGGGACAAAGAGAATTGTAAAATTCTTTTCATGCTGTTTTTAGTTTTAGATTATAAATAATTGGTTTATTGAGGATTAGTTTTTGACCGGTGTGAGCCTGACGAGCTTGACCCCGTGCCCGGGCACTTCTGCCTTGTAGTTGGTTGCGGTGGTCCCGACGTCCTTGTGTAGCCACAGGTCCCTTATTTTGTATCTCTTTTTGTGCAGATTTATATTCTCGGCGAAATACATTGTCTGATCAGTCCAGCAATAATCGAGATTCCAGACAAATTCGCTGCGGTTCATAAAGCAGATGGCGATTTCTCCTCCATCCAGAGGTTTTGCCCAAATCTGTCTGTCGCCCATATCCATAAAGAGCGTGGCCTGAATTCCAAGTTTATCCTGATCGAGCGCTATGACTTCCTTGTTTGAAAGTATTTCAAGAATCTGTGATGTCATATTGCGCAGATCATTGCCGCACATAAGTGGCGCAGACAGCATACACCACATAGAAAAATGAGTAATATTCTCATCGTAACTCATCTGGCCGTTGCCCACCTCAAGCATCTCAGCATCGTTCCAATGTCCAGGACCGGCATATTCTACAAGATCCTTCATCGCGTCGATGCACCCGAGCACTCCGACGCCTCCCCAGTCGAACTTCGCATTGTAAACGGCGCGGATGTCAGGAGTCACCCTCCAGAGGTGGCCAATGCCTTTGCCCCATTCCCAAGGCTTGTTTTCACCCCATTCGCAGATGCTCAGGATAATGGGTCTGCCTGCTGTCTTTATGGCCTCTGCCATTGTCCTATATGCTGCCTCGGCGTTCTGACCTCCGTTGTTGCACCAGTCATATTTCAGGTAGTCGACTCCCCATTCGGCATATTTGAGAGCATCCTGGTACTGATGCCCGTTGCTTCCGGGTCTTCCTTGACAAGTGTAGTCACCCGCACAGGAATATAGACCGAACTTGAGTCCTAGGCTGTGAATATAGTCAGCAAGCGCCTTGATGCCGTGAGGGAATGCTTCGGGGTCTGCAACGATATCTCCCTTCTCGTCTCTGGATATCTGCCAACAATCATCCATTACGATATACTCGTATCCTACATCATTAAGTCCCGAACTCACCATTGCCTCGGCTATCGAGCGAATCTTATCCTCATCGATCTTTCCGCCGAAGATGTTCCAGCTGTTCCAGCCCATCGGAGGAGTCTGGGCGAGAGATTCGTATTCCTCGTCGCTGAGCTTCCGGACTTCACCGTTCTGGGCAAAGCAAAGGGATGAGCATGTCATCAGGACAGTTGATACTGCGGTGAGAAGAGCTTGGAGTTTCATTTTAGTGTCTGGTAATAATTTTCAACAAGATAGACACTAATAATTACTGATAGGGCTAATAAAATCCAATCTTGTAGCAAAAAAGTCCAAAAAACAGATAAATGCTATTGCTTGGGCATAAGAGGTGGTGTAATAAATGTAAAATTATGCTTATTAGGCACTTATTTAAATATTTTATTAATTCTGGACCCCGTTGAGGCTTCTGTCGCCCTCATTCTGCTTTATGCTTGCGAGAGCCGGAATTGGTCAAATATCTACCACTTTTAGACTTTTGTCCTATATTATTATACTATTTTTCCGCATCGGTTCAGCCTAATTCTTAAATTTGCACAGAAAGGAAAATCAAAATACCGCATATCATGAAACTTCTGAACCGCATCATCTCCGCCACCCTGTTCGTGGTCGCGCTTCTGACCGCCCCTCAGCTTTCCGGAGCATCGAAAAGAAACATTTCCAAGGTCGATCCGATCTCAGTGACCACTCCTGAAGGCACTGCCCCGCGACTCCCGTACCAGGTGTTCGTGAAGTACTCGGACGGCACTTCGGAATGGCGCCAGGTCAAGTGGGACAATTTTTCGAGAGAGACCGAAGATGATGAGGCGGATCCGAAGACTCATCCCGCCGGAACTGTATATACCGTCACTGGCAACATTATCGGCGACAACACCACAGAAAACGGTTATCCCGTTTCCGCCAGGGTCGAAGTCGTGAAGGAAGCTTGGGCGGTTCCTGCATCCAAACCGGTTGCGGAGACTCTCCCTCTTGCTGACGTCAAGCTCCTCGGCGACAACCGCCTTACATCAAACAGAGACCTCGATATCAATGAAATCATCAGCTGGGACGTAAAGCAGCAGCTCTACAACTACCGTGACACTTACGGCCTCAGTACAGAAGGCTATCCTGTCTCAGATGGCTGGGACTCTCCTGATACCAAACTCAAGGGTCATGGTTCGGGGCATTATATGTCAGCTCTCGCTTTTGCGTATTCAAGCACGGATGACCCGCAGCAGAAGGCACAGCTCAAGGAGAGAGCGAAGTTTATGGTGGACCAGCTCCGTGAGTGCCAGGAGATGACTTTCGTCTGGTCAGACTCGCTCGGACGCTACTGGGAGGCCCGCGACCTGGCTCCTGAGGAGGAACTCAGGGAACTCAAGGGTACATGGGATGCTTTCGACGAATACAAGAAAGACTGCACGAAATACGGCTATGGCTACATCAACGCCATCCCTGCACAGCATCCGGCCCTCATCGAGATGTACCGTGCATACAACAACTCCGACTGGGTATGGGCGCCGTATTACTCCATCCACAAACAGCTCGCCGGTCTTATCGATATTGCTAACAACTTTGACGACAAGGAGATAGCTGACAAGGCCCTCCTTATCGCCAAGGACATGGGCCTTTGGGTATGGAACAGACTCCATTACCGTACATATGTCAAGATGGACGGTGACAAGCAGGAACGTCAGGCCAAGCCAGGCAACCGTTACGAGATGTGGAACATGTACATTGCCGGTGAGGTGGGTGGCATGGCCGAGTCGCTCTCGCGCCTGTCCGAGATGGTCTCCGACAAGAATGAGAAGTCGAAACTTATAGAGGCCGCCAACTACTTCGATTCTCCGGCCCTCTTCAACCCGCTTTCAGCCGGAGTCGATGATATACGCACCCGTCACGCCAACCAGCACATCCCTATGATTGTCGGCGCACTCCGTTCATACCGGGTGAATGAGAATCCATATTACTATAATATTGCCCTTAACTTCTGGAACATGATGCAGGGCCGTTACATCTATGCGATGGGCGGTGTCGGAAACGGAGAGATGTTCCGCCAGCCATATACGCAGATTCTCAGTATGAACACCAACGTGATGACCGACCATAATCGTAACATGTACCCGAATCCCGATATCAATGAAACCTGCTGCGCATATAATCTGGCAAAACTCACCAAAGACCTGAACTGCTACGATCCTGACGATGCAAGGTATATGGACTACTATGAGAGAGTTCTGTACAACCAGCTTGTAGGCTCCGTCCATCCGGAGCACTATATGACCACATACCAGTATGCTGTCGGAATGAACGCCGCGAAGGAGTTCGGCAACGAGACTCCGCAATCAACATGCTGCGGTGGCACAGGTTCCGAGAATCACGTAAAGTATCAGGAGGCAGCTTATTTCGTCTCCGACGACACTGTCTGGGTGGGGCTCTATATGCCTACCGAGGCTGACTGGAAGGCCAAAGGAATCACCCTCGTCCAGGATTGCCTCTGGCCTGCTGAGAGGTCCGTAATCAGAGTCAAGGGCGGCGAAGCTGATTTTACCCTCAAGCTGCGTGTTCCTTATTGGGCTACTGAAGGATTCGACGTGAAACTCAATGGCGTGTCTGTCGCTCCTTCATATCAGCCTTGCTCTTATGTCGCTGTGCCTAAGCTTCATTGGACCGCTTCCGATGTCGTGGAGGTGGTGATGCCGTTCGGCAAGCACATAAACTTCGGCCCTGACAAGATGGATCTTGCCGCCACCGATGTGAACGAGACCGCCACCCCGTTCGACCCTCAATGGGTGGGGACGGTAATGTACGGGCCGCTTGCAATGGCTACCAGGGACGTGACCAGCTGGTTTGACGCCGACATCAGTCTCAGTTCCGATCTCAAGGAAATCAAGCTCGAGGGTCATACTAACGATGCAGGCTTCAATGGAAACCTCTATACACTCAGCATAAATGGGTTGCATTTCCAGCCTGACTACTGGCAGACTGAGAATTCGACGCACTACCTGCGTCTCAACGTTCAGAACGGACCTAAGAAAAAAATCAAGGCCGGCAAGGTCGATAAGTCCGCCCTCCAGCAGGCTGTAGCCCTGGCCGTTGAGAGGAAGACGGCTCAGGAAGCATGGGAGGCCATGGCTGTCAAGGTCCCTGAATTCGCTCCTTGGGCTTCTAACGGATACGCCCGCCTCATGGAGAAGATGCAACGCGCCGAAGAAGTTCTGTCTATGAGAAAGAAGGACGTGACACCAGCCAAGATTGCCGCAGCCCTTTCATCCCTGAATATGGCAATCAACACCATGCGCCCCGGCAATCTCGCGGAACCTGAGGATCTGGATGCGCTGTTCCCGCTTCTGATGGACTCCAGATACAACATCAATGACAAGACCACTGAACTTCGTGAAGCTATTGACTACGGCGAAATGGTAGTCCAGTATGTAAATGACGGCAGTGGAACAAAGGACCTGATAGACAAAGCAATAATCCGGCTCAGAAAAGCCAGGGAAGAAATGGGAGTTGCAGCAGAAACAAACATTGGAATGTATCTGTAGTCTGGCAAAAGAGAGAAAAAACAGAGCGCGGAAGGCCGGCTTGTCCTGAAACCTTCCGCGCTTCGCGCTTCATCCAGTCATTCGCTTCGCTCATGCCAGCCGCTCACGAGGCCGCGGCCGGCCACGGGTTTCCGGGACAAGCCGGCCTTCCGCGCTCCATAATATAAATATATACCTATAAATCTATTCGCCAGCGCGAACGTCTATCTGCAGTTCATCAAGCTGCTCCCGGTCAATCTTTGACGGAGAATCAATCATCACATCGCGTCCCTGATTGTTCTTAGGGAATGCGATATAATCGCGGATTGTCTCCTGCCCGCCGAAGAGGGCGCATACACGGTCGAAACCGAATGCAAGTCCTCCGTGAGGAGGTGCACCGAACTTGAAAGCATTGATGATGAAGCCGAACTTGTACTCAGCATCCTCCTTGCTGATGCCGAGGACTTCGAACATACGGCTCTGCATCTCTGCATTATGGATTCGGATAGATCCGCCACCGAGCTCCGTTCCGTTGAGCACGAAGTCATATGCATTGGCGCATACCCTTTCGAGATCCTCCTTCTTGTCGCTGTAGAACCACTTCTCGTGCTCCGGTTTAGGAGCAGTGAAAGGATGGTGCATAGCGTAGAATCTCTGGGTCTCGTCGTCCCACTCGAGAAGAGGGAAATCCACAATCCAGAGAGGTGCGAACACCTTCGGATCCCTCAGGCCGAGGCGGTTACCCATCTCGATACGGAGAACTCCTAGCATCGTCTGAGCCTTTCTCTTAGCACCGCAGAGAACGAGGATGAGGTCACCCTTACCTGCCTCGCAGACACCGGCAATCTTTGCAAGATCAGCCTCAGTGAAGAACTTATCGATTGAGGACTTGAATGTTCCGTCTGCATTTGCCTTGATGTAAACAAGACCCTTGGCGCCTACCTGAGGGCGTTTTACCCATTCGGTAAGTTCGTCAAGCTGCTTGCGGGTGTATTCTGCAGCACCAGGCACTACGATTGCTCCCACATATTCGCAACTGTCGAATACAGAGAAATCGTGACCGTGCGCAAGGTCTGTGATCTCGTGGATCTTCATACCGAAGCGTACGTCCGGCTTGTCGGATCCGTAAAAGTCCATAGCGTCATACCAGCTCATACGAGGGAGCGGGTTAGGAATATCGACGTTGAGGGCATTCTTGAACATCTGCCTCATCATTCCCTCGAATGTGTTGAGTACATCCTCCTGCTCCACGAATGACATCTCGCAGTCGATCTGTGTGAACTCAGGCTGACGGTCGGCACGGAGGTCCTCGTCACGGAAGCAGCGGACGATCTGGAAGTAGCGGTCATATCCGGCTACCATGAGGAGCTGCTTGAAGGTCTGAGGGGACTGCGGGAGAGCATAGAACTGGCCCGGGTTCATACGAGAAGGAACCACGAAGTCACGCGCTCCTTCCGGAGTCGATTTGATGAGGTATGGAGTCTCTATCTCCATAAAGCCCTGTTTGTCAAGATATGAGCGCACTTCCTGGGCAAGACGGTGCCTCAGAGCAAGAGCCCTCTGGAGAGGAGCACGGCGAAGGTCGAGATATCTGTATTTTGCACGGATATCTTCACCACCATCAGAAACTTCCTCTATTGTGAAAGGAGGAGTGTCGGCCCTGTTCAATACATTGACGCTCTCAATCCTGATCTCAATGTCGCCTGTCGGCATTTTTGGGTTTTTACTCTGGCGCTCGACAACCTCTCCTTTAATCTGGAGAACCCATTCGCGCCCGGCCTCTATTTCCTGCTCGGTTACAAGCTGTGTGATTCCATAACGGTCACGGAGATCGACGAATGTCATACCTCCAAGTTTGCGAGCTTTCTGCACCCAGCCGGCAAGAGTCACTTTCTGTCCGACATTTTCCAAACGAAGTTCGCCGCAAGTATGTGTCCTATACATAACTGAATATGGTTTTTAAGGTAAACAGGTGGCCACGGAGGGCCACCTGTCCGCAAGTATTTTTGATATAAAATTAATCCTCTTCTGTCTCCTGAGCTGCGTATTCAGCAAGAAGCTTAGTCTGTACATCTCCAGGAACAGGCTGATAGTCAGCAAATTCCATTGAGAATGTTGCAGAACCTGCAGTGAGGGAGCTCAATGTTGTTGAGTAACGGTAAAGCTCTGCAAGCGGAACGCGTGCCTTAAGGATAGCGAATCCCTTGTCTGCACCCATATCGCCGAGCATACCACGACGGTTCTGAAGGTCGCTCATAACTGCTCCCTGATACTCTGAAGGGGTCATGACCTCAACATTGTAGATAGGCTCAAGGATCTTAGGACCCGCATTGCGGAATGCCTCCTTGAAGGCGTTACGTCCTGCGATGATGAAGGCGATTTCCTTAGAATCAACCGGGTGCATCTTACCGTCATATACGAATACGCGGATGTCGCGTGCATATGATCCGGTGAGAGGTCCCTCTACCATTCTCTCCTTGATACCCTTGAGGATAGCAGGCATGAAGCCGAGATCGATGGCACCACCGACAACGCAGTTGTAGAACTCAAGCTTTCCGCCCCATTCCATATCGGAAACATCCTGGGTCTTGATATTGAGCTGTGTGTCTTTTCCGTCAATCTTGAACTTGGTGTTGAGTTCGCCTTCAGCCGGGCAGACGAGAAGATGAACCTCTCCGAACTGACCTGCACCGCCGGACTGTTTCTTGTGACGGTACTGGGCTGTAGCGACCTTGGTGATGGTCTCACGATAAGGAACCTTCGGAGCGAAGAGCTCTACATCAACGCCGAATTCGTTGTTGATACGCCACTTGACGATATTGATATGCTGCTCACCGTTACCGCTGAGGATGGTCTGGCGAAGTTCCTTTGAATACTCTACTACAACTGTAGGGTCTGTAGAGGCAATCTTCTTGAGGGCATCACCGAGCTTCTGGTCATCGGTCTGAGCCTTTGCCTTGATAGCGCAACGATATTTAGGAGCAGGATAAGAAATCCTATCGAATGAAATTCCTGAACCAGGGAGAGAAAGGGTTGTGCTTGACTTGCTGTTCTTGAGCTTGACTGCACATCCGAAATCTCCGGCGCGGAGAGCATTGACTGACTCTTTCTTTGTTCCGGCAACAGCATAGATTGCAGAGATACGCTCCTTGTTGCCTGTTGCAGGATCCTCAAGGTCGATACCAGGAGTGATGGATCCGCTCATTACCTTGAAGTATGATACTTCTCCGAGGTGCTGCTCAACGTCATTCTTGTAGATGAACAATGCGGCAGGACCGTTCTCCTCACACTTAGGAGCCGGAGCAACATTGTTGATGAACTCGAGGAGTTTCTTAACGCCGATATCCTTCTTTCCGGATACGCAGAATACAGGATAAAGTTCACCGGAAGTGATTCCGAGAGAAAGTCCCCTGTTGATTTCCTCCTCGGAAAGGGTTCCTTCCTCGAAATATTTCTCCATCAATGCATCATCAAACTCTGCAGCCTTCTCGATAAGTTCGCCGCGCATTTCCTCTGCCTTGTCTGCAAACTCTGCAGGGATATCAAGTTCTTCGCGTGTGCCGTTGGCGTCCTTGAAATGATAGTACTTCATTGCAAGTACATCCACGAAACCGTCAAAGCTTGAACCTGCATTTGTAGGGAACTGAAGGTTGACGATCTTTCCGCCGAAAGCCTCTTTCATTGAATTCTGAACCACATCCCAGTCAGCCTTGTCGGCATCGAGCTGGTTCACTGCGATAACAAGAGGGAGCTTGATTGCATCCGCCCTGCGGACGAAGTTCTCTGTTCCAACCTCGACACCCTGCTGTGCGTTAACTACGAGGATACCGCTTTCGCAAACTCTGAATGCAGAATATGCGCCACCGATGAAGTCGTCAGAGCCAGGAGCGTCGATGAAGTTGATCTTCTTGTTCTGGAACTCTGCATAAAGTGGGGTTGCGTAGATTGATCTCTGGTTCTGTTTTTCGAGTTCATCATTGTCAGACAATGTGTTCTTGTCCTCGATGGTTCCTCTTCTGTCGATAACTTTTCCTTCGAAAAGCATAGCCTCAGCCAACGTCGTTTTACCGGACTTGGTTGAGCCAAGTAGGGCTACGTTGCGAATGTCTTTGGTTGAATAATCTTTCATTTTATCTGATTTTATTAATAATTACGCGGTCATCTGCACCATAATGGGCATATCCTCGCAAATCTACTAAATATAATTCCAATTTCAATGCTTATTGGGTGAAAATCACTACCTTTGTTTTACTATGAGGTGTAAAGGGGAACTTCTGGGCTATATGAACGAAGGTCTTTTGGAGGCCGGTCTCGATGAGGCGGGAAGAGGACCCCTCGCCGGTCCGGTGTTTGCTGCGGCTGTAATACTGCCGGCCGGATTTTCCCATCCGCTCCTTGACGACTCTAAAAAAATGACGCGGAAAGAGCGCGAGGAACTGCGCCCGATCATTGAAAATGAGGCGGTTGCCTGGGCCGTGGAAGCTGTCAGCGCAGAGGAGATTGACAACATCAACATCCTCAATGCCTCCATCGCCGGAATGCAGCGGGCAGTATTGAAGCTGGCAGTAAGACCGGATTTTCTTCTGGTGGACGGCAACCGCTTCCGCCCCTTCGAAGGATTCAGGTATGCTACCGTGGTGCACGGTGACGCTACATACGCAAGCATCGCCGCAGCATCAGTCCTCGCAAAGACCCACAGGGACGAATTTATGGTCCGCCTGTCGGAAGAATACCCGCAGTACGGCTGGGACAGAAATATGGGATACCCGACGAAGGACCATATTGATGCAATAAGGAAATATGGATTGACGCCGTGGCACAGACGCAGTTTCCACCCGAAAGAACTTGAGCCCACGCTGTTTGATGATAATTAATACAAAATAACGATGAAAAAGATTATTTCAGTCATTCTTATGACCGCCATGCTGACAATCAGCGCCAGCGCAGACGAAGGAATGTGGATGCTCCCACTTCTTCAGAAGATGAACGCAAAGGCAATGGCCGACCTCGGCCTCAACCTCAAACCGGAGCAGATTTACAGCGAAAAAGGAACTTCCATCAAGGACGCCATCGTCCATTTCGGAGGTGGATGCACGGGAGAAATCATCTCTGACCAGGGACTTCTCGTGACCAACCACCACTGCGGATACGGCAGCATCCAGGCTCTTTCTTCTCCTGAGCACAACTACCTCGAGGACGGATACTGGGCAATGAACCTTTCAGAAGAACTTCCTGCAAAGGGTCTTACCGTCACCTTCCTTGAGAGCATGACAGATGTAACGAAGTTCATCAACAAACTTGAGAAAAAATCAGAGGAGGAACAGACCGCCGCCATCCAGAAGCTCATCGACCAGGCAACTGCAGAAAACCCTAACTGCACAGCACTGGTAAGGAGTTTCTATGACGAGAATATGTACTACCTCATCGTGTACAAGACATACCGCGACATCCGCTTCGTGGGAGCACCTCCTGCAGCATCCGGAAAATTCGGCGGAGACACCGACAACTGGATGTGGCCGCGTCACACCTGCGACTTTTCTATGTTCAGAGTTTATGCAGGTCCTGACAATGAGCCTGCTGATTATTCTGAAAACAACAGGCCTCTCACCCCGAAGCAGTCCCTCAAGGTTTCTCTCAAGGGCGTGAAGGACGGAGACTATTCCATGATTATCGGATATCCGGGAAGCACTCAGCGCTATATGACTGCCACCCAGCTCCAGAACATGCTGGACCTCAACGACATCAGGATTGATGCACGCACCGTACGCCAGGACCTTATGTGGGAGGCAAGGATGGCTGACCCTGTTGTGAACCTCCAATATGCAAGCAAATATGCAGGCTCTTCCAACGGTTGGAAAAAATGGCAGGGAGAAAGAGAAGCCTTCGCAAAGCTGAACGTCATCGGACGCGAAAAGCAGAAAGAGGCAGACTTTATGGCCTGGGTCTCACAGAACAAAAAACGCGTTGAAAAATACGGCAATGCCATTTCAGAGATTGATGCTTGCGTGAAAGCATCCGCTGATGCCCAGAAAGCATATACCCTGCTCACAGAGACCATCTACAGAATTGAACTCGTTGCTTTCTCGACCGCACGCAATGCAGCCGTTTACAAGGATTATAACCTTGCACTCGACCGCAAGGAGGCCAGTGCCCTAATGAATCACTACCTTGCCAATGTGAAGCCGGAGGACAAGATTGCAATCGAACTCAACGAGGCTTATCTTGACGATCTTTTCGCAAACAGTGTCTTCACCTCCGAAGAAAAGATGACCGCCGCAATGGCAGAAGAAGGTTTCGACTACCACAACGACCCTGCATTCAAGCTCTACTCCGCAATCCGCGACAAGGCCCTCGCTTTCCAGGATGAAATCAAGAAGTCTTCCGCTAATCTGGATAAAGCGACAAAGGCCTACACCGCAGGACAGCTCGAATGGAAGGACGGAGAACCTATCTATCCGGATGCAAACAGCACAATGAGGCTCACCTACGGCACAGTTAAATCCTATTCCCCTAAGGACGGCGTAATCTACAAGCACTACACCACACTCAAGGGCGTAATGGAAAAAGAGGACCCTGACAATTATGAATTCAGGGTTCCGGCAAAGATCAAGGCGCTTTATGAAGCAAAGGATTTCGGCCAGTATGCAAATGAGGACGGAGAACTCGTAACCTGCTTCCTCACTAACAGCGACATCACGGGAGGCAACTCCGGAAGCCCTGTGCTCAATGCCGACGGCGAGCTTATCGGACTTGCATTCGACGGCAACTGGGAGGCAATGAGCGGCGACGTACTCTTCGAGCCGAACCTTCAGAGATGTATCAATGTGGATATCCGTTATGTCCTTTTCATTATGGACAAATTTGGAGGCGCAGGATATCTCCTCGACGAAATGAACCTTGTAAAGTAAAATATGAGCAACTTCCTTAAAATACTGACAGAAGTCAAGCATCCCGGAAAAGGCGACAGGGACATTGTCGACCTCGGGATGGTCAAGGATATAGACAGGGACGGGTCCAGGGTCATCGTGACCCTGGCTTTCCCTAAAAGACGCGACCCGCTCGCAGAATATCTTATAGGCAGCACCCGCGCAGCCATCATCAGGAACTGTCCCGATGTCACCGATGTTGAAGTCAAGACCATCGTGGAGGAGGCTCCGGCAGCAAAAAAAGCTGAATTCGACTTCTCTCAGGTGGAAGGGATAAAGCATATCATCGGCATAGCATCTGGCAAGGGCGGTGTTGGCAAATCAACGGTTGCCGTGAATCTTGCAGTAGCCCTCGCCCGGCTGGGATTCAAAGTAGGTCTTGCGGACGCCGATGTCTACGGACCATCCGTTCCTACGATGACCGGAACCGAGGGGCTCCAGCCTTTAGCGGAACAGAACGGAGATTCCGAACTAATCATCCCTCTCGAGAAATATGGAGTGAAGTGGATGAGCATAGGCTATTTCGCCCAGCGCGGACAGGCCCTCATATGGAGGGGGCCTATGGCCTGCAACGCACTCAAACAGATGATTCTGCAAGTGAAATGGGGCGAACTTGACTACCTTCTCATCGATATGCCTCCTGGAACAGGAGACATCCATATCAGCCTTCTGCAGGACGTGCCGGTCAATGGCGCAGTGATAGTAACCACTCCTCAGGACGTGGCACTCGCAGACGTGGAAAAGGGAGTCAATATGTTCCAGAACCCGAGCATCGGGAAACCTATCCTCGGACTTGTCGAGAACATGGCATGGTTCACCCCGGAGGAACTTCCGGAAAACAGATATTACATTTTCGGTAAGGACGGAGGAGCCCGTATGTCCGAAAAGCTCGGTATCACCTTGCTCGGGCAGATTCCTATCGTGCAGAGTATCAGGGAGAGCGGTGACAGCGGCGAACCTGCAGCACTCGGCAGCCGTCCGGACAGCCTTGCCTTCCTCGATCTGGCCCGCGCCGTAGATGCAGAAGCATCAAAGATTCAGGACTAGGCTTCCTGCAGGAATTTTGTCAATTCGATGAAATCCTCGACTGAGAGTTTTTCGGCCCGGAGGTCGAAAACCGGCGAGGATGTGTCCATACCTTCTTTCAAAAGCGGCTTGAGGGCATTTCTCAATGTCTTCCTGCGCTGGTTGAAAGCTGTTTTCACAACTGTCTTGAACATCTTTTCATCGCATCCCAGAGAAGTACGGGAATTGCGAGTGAGGCGGATGACCGCCGATTTCACCTTCGGAGGCGGGACGAATGCGCCCGGACCCACGGAGAGGACATATTCGATATCATACCACGCCTGAAGCAGCACGGACAGGATTCCATAGACTTTCGAACCGGGCTTTTCCGCGATTCTGTCCGCCACTTCCTTCTGTATCATACATACGACTTCCGGAACTTTGTCCTTGTCGTCAAGTATCTTGAAGAAAATCTGCGAAGAGATGTTGTATGGGAAATTACCGATGACGCGGTAAGGGCCCTTGAAGAATTTTGATACATCCAGCTTCAGGTAATCCCCTTCTATGAGCTTTCCCTGCATTCCCTCGAAATGTGTCAGCAGGAAATGGACGGATTCCGTATCTATCTCTATCATCTTCGGGTCTATGTCCGTCCTCTTGAGGAGGTTTCTTGTCAGAACTCCCATACCGGGGCCTATTTCCAGCACGTCACGCACAGGGGAATCGGATGCCAGTGCATCCACAATCGCCTGCGCGATGCTGAGGTCTGTCAGGAAATGCTGACCCAATGCTTTCTTTGCCCTAACTTCCATACTGAATTATCGTCATTCTCCATCAGGCAAAGATACTGCTTTATTGTAAATATTTCTAAATTTGTAGGATATGAAAGCAGCGGAAGATACTCCCCTCTTAAAACAGTTTTTTGCCGTCAAGGCACAATTCCCGGACACTGTACTCCTGTACAGGGTCGGAGACTTCTATGAAACCTATGGGGATGATGCCCTGCTTGCCACGAAAGTCCTCGGAATAGTCCTTACGAAGAGGAGCAACGGCGACAAGGAAGCGGTTCCTATGGCCGGATTCCCGCACCACGCTCTTGACGTCTATCTTCCGAAACTTGTACGCGCAGGCTACAAAGCCGCCATCTGCGACCAGCTCGAAGACCCGGCCCTTGCAGGGAAAAAGCTCGTAAAGCGCGGGGTGACGGAAGTCGTGACGCCGGGAATTGCATTCTCCGACGACATGCTGATACAGAAAGAGAACAATTTCCTCGCGGGACTCACTTTCGAAAAGGACTGCTGCGGAGTAGCATTTCTCGATGTCTCTACCGGCTCCTTCCAGATTGCGCAGGGTTCTCTCGACTACATCGGAACACTGCTGAGTTCTTTCAACCCAAAGGAAATTGTTGTCCAGCACGGTTACGAAAAGGGAGTGAAGGAAAGATTCGGGAACTATTACGTATCAACACTTGACGAATGGGCCTTCGTATATGAAGCCTCAGTGGAGAACATCAAGAAGCAACTTTGCGTGGATTCCCTCAAGGGATACGCCATTGACAACTTCCCTCTCGGAATATGCTCTGCAGGAGCACTGCTCGTCTATCTCAAGCAGACCCAGCATACCGGGCTGAAGAACATCACTTCCCTTTCCAGAATCGATGAGGGAAAATTCGTGTGGATGGACAAATTCACTTTCAGGAATCTGGAAGTGTTCCACGCCCTTTCCGGAGGCGAAGAAGGTGTCGCACTAGTCGATGTCGTGGACAGATGTTCCTCCCCTATGGGCGCAAGGCTGCTGCGCCAGTGGCTTGCAATGCCGGTGATGGACATCAGGGAGCTGAACGACCGCTACGATATTGTACAGCATTTCGTTGAAAATGACGGAGATCTGGCTGAACTTCAGAAAAGCATAAATGCAGTCGGAGACCTTGAGAGAATCATTTCAAGGGCCGCAAACGGGAAGATTGCTCCGCGCGAAGTGATGCAGCTGGGCAGGAGCCTCGCCCAGATGGAGCCTATCAAGGAAATCTGCGGAGGTAAAGGCATCGCCCCTCTTGACTCCTTATGCGCAAAGATGAAGAACTGCGGGGAACTGCTTGGCGAGATACGCCGCGTCATGAGCGCAGACCCTGCTGCCGCAATAGGCAAAGGCGACATCATCGCAGAAGGAGTCAGCCCGGAACTTGACGAACTGCGCAGTATCTCCCGGGGAAGCAAGGAATACCTTCTCCAGATGCAGCAGAGGGAAATAGAACGGACAGGAATCACATCCCTCAAGATAAGTTACAACAACGTGTTCGGCTATTATATCGAAGTCCGCAACACAGCCAGGGATAAAGTCCCTGAGGAATGGGTACGCAAACAAACCCTCGTCAATGCCGAGCGCTACATTACATCCGAGCTCAAGGAATATGAGGAAAAAATCCTCGGAGCCGAGGAAAAGATCTATGCCCTGGAATCAAGACTCTACGCAGATCTCGTCGGAAATATCCAGCAGAAGATAGTGGACATCCAGACGAACTGCCGCATCATTTCAAGGATTGACGTGCTTTCCGGCTTCGCCCAGCTCGCTGTCTGCAACCACTACTGCAGGCCTGAAGTGAATGAAAGCCTTGAACTTGAAATTATCGAGGGCCGTCATCCCGTCATTGAAACACTGATGCCGGCAGGAGAAGAATATGTGCCGAATGACATCTTTCTGGACAACAAGAAGCAGCAGATCATCATATTAACTGGTCCAAATATGGCTGGAAAATCCGCCCTTCTGCGCCAGACAGCACTGATTGTACTGCTCGCTCAGACAGGATGCTTTGTCCCGGCGAAAAGCGCAAGGATAGGATACTTCGACAAGATTTTCACACGTGTTGGAGCCACCGACAACATCTCCCGTGGAGAATCTACCTTTATGGTGGAAATGCTGGAGACCTCTATGATTATGCATAATCTCTCGGACCGCTCTCTTGTACTTCTGGATGAGATCGGACGCGGAACATCCACATATGACGGAATGTCCATCGCCCGCGCGCTTGTGGAATTCCTCCACGAAAACGGGAAACGTTCCAAGACCCTTTTCGCGACACATTATCACGAATTGAACGACCTCGAGGACAAATATGAGAGAGTGAAGAACTTCCATATCGCCGTCAAGGAATCCGGAAAACAGATAATCTTCCTCAGAAAGCTGAAAGAGGGAGGTGTCGCCCACAGTTTCGGTATACACGTGGCAAGGCTGGCAGGAATGCCTCCGGCTGTAATCGAAGCCGCGGAACGGACTCTGAAGCAACTGGAAGCAGGAACGGGAGGTCAGCCTGTCAAGACCTCCATAAAGGAAGAAGAAGGCCTGCAACTTTCATTCTTCCAGCTGGACGACCCGACGCTCAGTGCCCTGCGCGATCAGCTCAAGGCTGCAGACCTGAACAATATGACGCCGCTGGAAGCCTTCGACCTGCTTCGCTCCATGAAAAAAGAAATAGGATTATAACACTATGATAATGAAACGATTACTAACCACCATCCTTGTCGCAATGATTGCAATATGTGCCATCGCGGCAGAAAAGCAGTACACAGTTACCTCCCCTGACGGGAAGACTGTTGTGAAGATCTATGCCGGAGAGAAACTCTCCTATGCTGTATCCGTTGACGGGACCTGCATCCTGGCTAAATCGGAAATCGGAATGAAACTTGACGGAGGAATTATCTATGGAGGAAACGCAAGTGTTTCCAGCGCGAAGAAGACAAGCGTGGACAAGACCATCACCCCGGATATTTACAAAAAGGCACAAATCAGGGATCACTACAACCAGATTGTACTCAACTTCAAAGATTTCTATCTGACATTCAGGGCCTATGACGAAGGTGTTGCATACCGCTTCAAATCAAAGTCTAAATCTGATTTCTTCGTAATGGACGAGACGGCTTCATTCTTCTTCCCGGAGGACTGGCAGGCATTTGTCCCTTATGTTTCACATCAGAGACAACCTCTTGAGGAGCAGTTCTACAGCTCATACGAGAACACCTATCTCCATCAGCCTCTGAGCAGTTGGGACCCTAAGCGCATTGCTTTCATGCCTTTCGTCGTAGAGGCTGCGGGATATAAGGTGGCAATCACCGAAGCGGACCTCCTCAACTATCCTGGAATGTATCTCTACAACGGAGACAAGTCCACTACGCTGAAAGGAATTTTCCCTAAATATCCGGACAAAATAAAGCAGGGAGGTCACAATATGCTGCAGGGCGAAGTCCAGACCCGTCATAACTATATCGCAAGGGCCGGAGCCGGAGAGGAGTTCCCTTGGAGAGTCCTCGTGATTGCACGCGAAGACAAGGAACTTACAAACAGCGATCTCGTCTTCTGCCTTGCCACGCCTGCCAAGGCCGGTTCGGACTGGAGTTGGATAAAACCTGGAAAAGTTGCCTGGGATTGGTGGAATGACTGGAATCTCTACGGAGTGGATTTCGAGGCCGGAATCAATAACGAAACTTACAAATACTACATTGATTTCGCCGCAGCAAAAGGCATCCAGTATGTAATCCTCGACGAAGGATGGTCTGTTACAGGTGCTGCCGACCTCAGTCAGGTCGTCCCGGAAATAGACCTTGATGAAATATGCTCATATGCGAAGGACAAAGGCGTAGATATCGTTCTCTGGGCAGGCTACTGGGCTTTCAACAGAGATATGGAGAGCATTTGCAAAAAGTATTCGGAGATGGGAGTCAAAGGATTCAAGATAGACTTCATGGATCGAGACGACCAACCGATGGTCAATTTCTATGTCCGCGCAGCACAGACAGCCGCCAAATACAAGATGTTCGTGGATTTCCACGGTGCATACAAACCAACGGGTCTCAACCGTACATACCCTAATATTGTCAATTATGAAGGCGTGCTCGGTCTGGAAAATCTCAAATGGGCTCCGATAGCGCTCGATATGGTGAAACACGATGTTACAATCCCATTCACCAGAATGGTGGCAGGTCCTTTCGACTACACCCAGGGCGCTATGCGCAATGCGACAAGGCAGTCATATCATCCAAGCAACTCGGAGCCTATGAGCCAGGGCACAAGATGCCATCAGCTTGCGGAGTTCGTCATATTCGATTCACCGTTCTCAATGCTTTGCGACTCTCCTTCCAACTACCTGTCAGAGCCGGAATGCACCAAGTTCATTGCTGAAATACCTACAGTATGGGATGAGACCGTGGCTATCGACGGAAAAATTTCAGAATTCGTGGCAATGGGACGCCGCAGCGGCAGCACCTGGTATCTCGGAGCTCTGACCAACTGGACAGCCAGAGACCTCAGCATCAAACTGGACTTCCTGCCGGAAGGGACATATGATGTTGAAATATTCCAGGATGGAGTAAATGCAGAGAAGGCTGCACGCGACTTCAAGATTGTCCACAGCACTGTAAGAAGCGGAGAAACTATTGACCTCCACCTTGCTTCCGGCGGCGGCTGGACAGCAAAACTTACCAGGAAATAAAATTGGAAATGAATATCAGCGCGATCCCTATCGGAGCCACATATCTGAGGACAAAATAAAGAGTCTTGAAAATCCGCTGATTGAACCTGATGGAACCGTTGTTGGTGAGTTCGCTCTCAACAACGGTTTTCTTCATCTTCCATCCCACGAACAGACAGAATCCCAACGCTCCGAGTGTCATAAGGATATTTGATGACGTGAAGTCCATGATGTCGAATAACCTTGGGAAGATGACGCACAGAATTCCACCGAGCCACCCTATCACGAATACCAGGACTGTCGCCTTCTTTCTGGACAAGCGCCTTTCCTCAACAAGATATGCAGTACATACCTCGAACATCGATACTTCCGAAGTGAGAGCCGCCACAAGTATTGCAAAGAAAAATGCAATCGTGACTATTTTGCTCAACATTGGTGAAGTGGCTCCAACCTGTGAAAATACATATGGAAGAGACTCGAAGACCAATCCGGGTCCTGCACTCGGTTCTATTCCTGCCGAAAAGGCGGCCGGCATTATTACAAAACTGGCAATAAGAGCGAACATCAGGTCAAAGACAGCCGTCAGGAAGCCTGATTCTATAATATTCTCTTGTTTCTTCATATACGAAGAATAGGTCAGAATGGTCCCTACGCCAAGCGACAGAGAAAAGAAAGACTGTCCCATCGCCGCCGCGATTGCAGGACCTGAAATTTTGCTGAAATCAGGTTTGATGAGATACGAAACGCCTTTCCCGGCTCCCGGGGCAAGAAGAGAGAATGCCATAAGCAGAACCATCGTGGAGAAAAGAGCAGGCATTGCCAGGTTGGACATTTTTTCAATACCTTTCCTGACGCCTCCGCGAACCACCAGTGCAGTAAGAAGAATGAAAACCGTGTGGCAGATAACAGGTGTCCATACCGAACCGGTGAAATGGGTGAACAGAGATGATACTTCTGCCTTTGTCATCTCTCCAAATGATTGGATGACAGAATAATACAAGTACCCGACGGACCAGCCTCCCACAACGCTGTAATAACAGACGATTATCATCGGTGTTATTACTGAAAAGTAGCACAATATCTTCCACCTGGATTCCGGAGCCAGTTTGTTGAAAGCGCCAAAGGTACTGCTTTGTGTGCTCCTGCCAATCAATGATTCTGCAAAAAATATAGGGAGAGCGAACAGTGCGGAAAAAATAATATAGAGGATAATGAAAGCGGCACCTCCATTTTCTCCCACGATATAAGGGAACCTCCATATGTTACCCAGGCCTATCGCCGATCCGGCGAGCGCGAATACTGCGCTGAATTTTCCTGCGAATGTCTCCCTGTTCTGCCCCATCCTTATTTTTGTCGTGCCTTATTTACGTTTGTATATGGCAAACTCGTACTCAAGTCCTGATTCCTCATCCTTGTTGACCGGAGAAATCGAATCCAGTTTCCAAATGCTCATATCTATCTCCGGGAAAAAGGCATCCGCGTTCTCGACTACGGTATGGACGTGAGTGATGTACAGCACATCCATAAAGTTGATAGCTGCTTTATAGACAGAAGCACCGCCCATCACGAAGCATTTCTGTGCAGGCTCAGCCTCGGCAAATGCCTCATCGAAAGAATAGACACAAGTTGCCTCCGGAATAGGGTCCCCTCCTAGATTGAGGACAATGTTCTTGCGTCCTTTCAGCGGCCTGAACGGAAGGGAAAAATATGTCGTACGCCCCATTATGACGGGATAACCGGCAGTGACACTTTTAAAATATTTCAAATCTCCGGAAATGTGCCAGGGAAGGTCCCCTTTCACACCTATTCCATTATTCTCGCCAATGGCTACAATAAGACATTTTTCCATAATCCATTCTTTTTTCGGAGTTATACTGCTACCGGGGCCTTTATCGCCGGCCACGGATCATAATCTACAAGTTCGAAATCCTCATATTTGAAATCAAAGATGCTCCTAACTTCAGGATTGATCTTCATCTTCGGTAGTTTCCTGGGTTCCCTGCTGAGCTGGAGGTCGGCCTGCTCAAGGTGGTTCAGGTAGAGGTGGGTGTCACCGGTAGTGTGGATAAATTCGCCCGGCTCAAGTCCGCATACCTGCGCAATCATCATTGTCAGAAGAGCATAGGATGCAATATTGAATGGAACTCCGAGGAAAGTATCCGCACTTCTCTGATAGAGTTGGCAGGAAAGTTTCCCCTCTGCCACATAAAACTGGAACAGGCAGTGGCAAGGAGGCAGTGCCATCTTCTCAACTTCTCCGACATTCCAGGCAGAAACAAGCAGCCTTCTGGAATTCGGGTTATTCTTTATAGTATCAATAAGATTACTCAGCTGGTCAATGGTCTTTCCATCCGGAGTCGGCCAGCTTCTCCACTGATGTCCGTACACAGGACCCAGATCGCCGTTCTCATCTGCCCACTCGTCCCAGATGCTCACTCCGTGATCCTTCAGGTATTTGATGTTGGTATCTCCGGAAATGAACCACAGAAGTTCATAGATGATGGACTTCAAATGGACTTTCTTGGTGGTCAGCAGAGGAAAGCCCTCGCTGAGGTCATAGCGACACTGATAGCCGAAAATGCTTTTTGTACCGACGCCCGTGCGGTCTTCCTTTACAGTTCCGGTGTCCCGGATGGTGCGGAGCAAATCCAGATATTGTTTCATTTCACTGAGAATGCAAAGATTATAGCCTCACTGTATACTTCTCCCGGGCGGAGAACCGTTGTAGGGTATTCAGGCTGATTAGGAGAATCAGGATAGTGCTGACATTCTATTGCCACCCCGTAATAATCATTGTATGTATGGCCGTTCTTGCCCGCCAGGCATCCACCAAGCCAGTTTCCTGTATAAACCTGCACTGCAGGCTGGGTCGTAAAGATATTGAGGACACGGCCTGTCTTCTCGGAATACAACTCTGCGGCTTCCTGCAGCTGACCTGGAACATATCCGTCAATCAGGAAACAATTGTCGTATCCCTTTCCGTATTTGATTGCAGGATAATCGGCCCTCAAATCTTTTCCGAGAGCCTTCGGATTTACGAAATCCATAGGTGTTCCGGCCACGGGAGCGGACTCTCCGAGAGGAATGAGGTTCTCATCTGTAGGAAGGAACTCCGATGCATTGAGGCGGAGGATGTGGTCTTCGATGGTCCCGCTGCCTTCCCCGTCAAGATTGAAATAAGCGTGGTTGGTCAGATTGACTACCGTGGTTTTGTCTGTTTCAGCAGTGAAAGTAAGTTTCAGTTCATTATCCTCGCTCCACTCATAATGGGCGACAACCTTGAGATTGCCCGGATATCCGGCTTCACCATCCTCTGAGAAATACATGAACTCAACAGCACCGTCCACTTCTCGACTCTCCCAAATCTTGTTCTGGAAGCCGTCAGGTCCTCCGTGGAGATGGTTAGGACCATTGTTTATAGGGAGTTCATACTCTTTTCCCTCTAGGGTGAACCTGCCGGCGGCAATCCTGTTGGCGAACCTTCCCGGACATTTGCCCAAGCAAGGACCATCACCAATATATGATTCTGCCTTTTCATAACCCAGCGCAATGTCCGCAATCTTTCCTTCCCTGTCCGGAACGTTGATTGCAACGATGGCTGCTCCGAGATTGGAGAGGACAACACTGGCCCCCTTGCTGTTTTTAAGCGTATAAGTCTTTACTCCTTCCATATTATGCTTCGTTTTCTAATAATTGAGATTCAGATATATTGATGATGAAGTCTCCGATACGTTCGAGTTCGGAGATAATGTCCATATAAAACACTCCCGTCTGGTAATTGTAGTTGGATTTCTCTATGCTTGCGATATGCTCGTCACGGAGAACATTCCTGTAGGAGTTGATTCCTGCCTCTGCCTCCTGGGCATTGGAGATATTCTTAAGTTCCCCGTACGGTTTGCGGATGTTCTCCAGCATAGCATCGTAGGCTGTTTCCACATAGTCCATCATTTTGTTGAGTTTTTTCAGCAGAGTGGCATCGAACAGTTTTTCGTGTTCTTTTGTGCGTTTCAGCATTCTGGCAATTGCCTCACCGGAATCACCAAGGCTTTCCATCTCGCTGATGATACGGTACATTCCCTTAATACGGCTGGTGGAAGTCGCACTCAATTCTTCAGATGACACTTCAGAAAGATATGATGCTATCTCGTATTCTATCTTGTCCGTGATTTCCTCATATTTGACGAGTTTCTCTATCCTGTCATCGAAATTCTCGGAGTCCAGACTGTTGACAGCTTCACGGATGTGGTTGAAACCTTTCTGGCAGACTTCACCGAAATGGATAATCTCCAGCTTCGCCTCGTTGAGGGACAGTTCCGCAGTGCTGAGAGGACCTCCCTGGATGAACTTGAGTCTGAACACTTCCTCTTCTCCTTCGGGTGACGGCACAAGCCAGGTCACCGCCTTTTCAATCTGAGGTACGAACCAAATCAGTATCATCGTGTTGACGATGTTGAATATCGAGTGGAGTGTGGCCACGCAGAATGGAAGGGACGCTACAAGAGCCGACTGAGTCTCAGGATCCGCCGTCATAAAGTCAGTCGTGGCAGGATTAGGAAAGCCGAATGCCGTTACGATATGTCCTATCGCCTTCAGGAAAGGATGGAAGATGCAGAACACCCAGCACACTCCGAAGAGGTTGAAGAGCATATGCGCACGTGCCGTTCTTTTCGCCGAGACATTAGCTACGGATGCTGCAATGTTGGAGGTGATGGTCGTACCGATATTCTCACCCAATACCATAGCCGCAGCCATCTCGAACGGGATATATCCATGAGCGACAAGTACCATTGTGATGGCCATAGTTGCTGCGGAAGACTGCAACATCAGGGTCATACAGGCTCCTGCCACCATAAAGATCAGGATAGAACCTACCCCGAAACCTGTCAGATGAGAAAGGAAAACCCTTACAGGTTCATTGTCAAGAATTACTGTGGATGTCTCCCGCAAAGTGCTCAGGCCAAGGAAAAGCAGGGCAAAACCCATAATGAATTCTCCGCCGTTGCGGTAACTCACTTTCTTCATTGAGAGCAGCACATAAGCAAAGAACATAAGGGGTACTGCGATTGCCCCGAAGCTGAAAGAGCCGTCTCCGAATGAGAGGGCAAATATCCAGGCTGTCACCGTGGTACCGATATTGGCACCCATAATGACGCCAATGGCATTAGCCAGGGTAAGGAGTCCGGCGTTTACAAAACTGACGAGCATCAGCGTCGTCGCAGTAGAGGACTGCACCAGTGCAGTCACCACAATACCTGTCAGAACTCTCTTGAATGCCGTGGACGTCATTGAGGCCATGAATGTCCTCATCTTGTCACCGGCCATCTTCTGCAAACCTCCGCTCATCAGCGACATTCCGTAGAGGAACATTCCCAAAGAGCCCAAGAGAGTCAGAACCTGAAAGACAGTATTCATAGAAATAAACCAAACAATAATCCAGCAAATTTAGTAAAAAATAAATAGATTTGCCTTGTGAAAAAAAGGCTGTATATACTTCTTCTTGCAACTTTTTTCATCTCCACCCAGGCATTTGCCCAATTTTACACAGGAGGGGATGATGACGGAAGGCTGAAATGGAAGCAATTCACATCAGAGAATTACCGTTTCATCTATCCTGAAGGGTTGGATTCCCTTGCCAGGGTATTCGCAACGGACCTCGAAAGATATCGCGTCCCTCTTTCTGAAACAAGCGGATTCCTTGCAAATCAGTCCTACAAAAAGAAGATGCCCGTTATCCTGCACAGGGATATGGCGGTACAGAACGGAGAAGTGGTGTGGACTCCGCGAAGGATGGAAATCTACACCGTACCCAATGCCTTCGCACCCGAAGCAATGACATGGAATACAGAACTGGCAGCACACGAAGGCCGTCACGTCGCCCAACTGCAGTTCTCCCGCCACGGCAAATTCGCGCCACTCGGCTATATTACAGGAGAACTTGCCTCAGGGGCACTTTTTGCCATTTACTGCGGGCAGGCGTTCTATGAAGGCGACGCGGTCAATACGGAAACAAACCTTCTTTTCGGACGTGGAAAAACCGCCGATTTCCTCAACTACTACAAAGTCGCCTTTGACGCAGGTGACCTCAGGGACGTCTATCAATGGAGGTACGGATCCTTCAACAAATACACTCCGGACTATTACAGGGCCGGATATCTGTTCTTCTCGGGTATGCAGGAAATATACAATGCCCCTGACTTCACGAAACGGTATTTCGACAAACTCTTCGAGACGAAGAAACTATACTTTCCTTTCTTCATCCTCAACAAGACCACCAAGGGTATCACGGGAAAAAATTTCAGACAGACCTTCGCTGACATCTCCCGATATTACAAAGATAAATGGGCTGAAGAAAATGATGCCAGAGGGCCTTATATGCCTTCGGAACAGGTCAGTGCCACGCCGAATGTCTATACATTTTTCTCCGACAATTTCTTCGCGGACGGACAACTCCATAACTTGACATACTCCCTTGACAGCCGGGCGACACTTGACGGAAAGCCCTTCAGTGCCAGTACGAGCCACCTGGCATACTCCCCGGCATCGGGGAAAATCTACTGGAGCGAAGTCATTCCGAATAAAAGATGGAACCTGAAGCAGACCAGCGTAATCCGCGCAATGGAGCCCGGAGCAAAATCAATAATTACACTTACTTCAGGCGGCCGTCACTATAATCCGTCCCCTTCAGAGGACGGGAAACTCCTTTCTGTCACGGAATATCCATATGAGGGCGGAAGCAGGCTGCTTGTCCTGGATGCGGAAACAGGAACGGAAATATGTTCAATATCCGCTCCCGACGGCTTCCAGATTGTAGAATCGGCATGGATTGATGATAAAATATATGTGATCGGTCTGACGGATGACGGAGTAGGAATCTATCTCTCAGGCGAAAATTTCGAACCCGTGCTCCGTCCGACACAGGCAAAGATAAAACACTTGTGGAGCAATGGCGGCTGCCTGTATTTCACTTCCGACAGAACATCCGTCAACGAACTCTACAAACTGGACCCGTCTTCAGGTAAGACCTTGCAGCTTACCAGGACCAAATTCGGTGCGAGTGATTTTGCAATCAATGACGGATATCTCTACTACACGTCCCCTATTGCAGAAGGAAATCTGGTTTTCCGCACATCAACTGAGGATCTGCCAGTCAGAGCTGTCGATTTCAACGATTACTACTCCCCATCTGAAAGAACCCTTCCCCAGGATAACGTGGAACTCAGCGAGGCGGAAAACTACAGCAAGATGCGCCACCTGATGCACTTCCATTCATATCTTCCTTTATTCGTGGACATTGACAAAATCCGGGAGATGAGTTTCGAAAATGTTTTCCAGGTGGCCGGGCTGGGTGCCAGCGCCTATTTTCAAAATGACCTTGGGACAATGTCCGGCGCCGTCGGAGTAGGTGTCTATCCGCAACTCGGGGCCTTTGCACGTATGACATATTCCGGACTGTATCCTGTCATTGATGCGGAATACAAATACATTGACAAGAAAAATTCCGTCTCACTGGGTTCCTACATCCCTTTAAACTTCAGCTCGGGAGGATGGAACAGAGGGTTCATCCCGAAAGTCCTTGCCTCCTGGGACGAAATCACCGGATTCCGCGCAGGAGCGACTCTTCGGGGCTATATTATGCGTCCTGTCGCTACCGACGGCATATATCCTCATCTTGGAATAGGCGCAGAACTGGGCGCAATTGCAGGTGACAAGCGTATTTACGGCTATCTCTACGGGTACCTTCCAGGCATACTGCCGAAGCACGGAATCAGACTGTCCACCACCATCCAGAAATGGGAATCACAAATAAAATATTCTGATGAGGGGAAGAAGAATATTGTCAAACATCCGACAGCGTCATTCTCTGCCGACTACGCAATGCCAATCCTCCCGTTAAACTGGTCCGGAATATCCCCTGTCGCATATTTCAGGAATCTCGAACTCACAATTCACGGCGAATACAACACCCTCCGCCACTACAAGGCCGGAGGAAGCCTCGTGGCACGCCTTGAGAACATCCTGTGGATTCCTTACACGACCCGTGTCGGAGTAGCCGCCTATGATGCGGACGGCAAATTCGAAATGAATCTTGTTCTCAATATCGACCTTTAATGCTAAATTTGTAGCATTATGAACGCTTCATCGAATCTCAAATGTCGCTCCTGCGGCAAAGAAAACACAGTCAAGACATACTCCTGCATCAATGTGGGCAAAAACCCGGAGCTTAAGGACAAAGTCCTTGACGGTTCCCTCTTCATATGGGAATGCGGTTCCTGCGGGGCAAGGAATCTGGTATCGGACCCGATGGTTTATATCGACCCCTCCGAGAAACTGATCATTGTACTTTCACCCGAGACACTTTCGTTTGAGATTCCACTTGAAGGGGAATTTTCTGGATTTTCATCCCGCCAGGTAGGGACCATCGGGGAACTGATAGAGATGGTCAAAATCTTTGATGCGGGACTGGATGACGCCGTCATAGACCTGTGTAAGCAGGTTTCTTCTATGGAAATGGAAAAACCAGACGCCAAGTTCAAGTTCTTGCGTCTGGACGGGGCCGATAACGAAATCATCTTCACCTTCCCGGAAGACGGGGAAATGAAGATGATTGCCATAGGTTTCAATGTCTATGAAGACTGCAAAGCTATAATCGACGGGCACCGTCGCTGATTACGACGTCATAGACCTTCGGTTCGTGACCGTATTTTGCGGCAAACTGCTTCTTTGCATCTGATACAAACTCGTCATAAAGTTCCTCCTTAACAAGGTTGATGGTACAGCCTCCGAAGCCGCCTCCCATAACTCTCGATCCGGTCACCTCGTGCTTCCTTGCAAGTTTGTTGAGGAAGTCAAGTTCCTCGCAGCTCACCTCATACAGGCGGCTCAGTCCGAAATGTGTCTGATACATCAGTTCTCCGACAGTTTCATAGTCGCTCCTTTCAAGGGCATCGCACACGTCAAGAACCCTCTGGACTTCGCCGATAACATATTCCGAACGGATGAAGTCTTCTTCGGAAATCTCCGAACGGACTTCATCAAGCCATACCCTCTTGCAGTCGCTCAGGAAATCAACCTCAGGATGATTCTTTTTGATTGCAGCAGCTGCTCTCTCGCATGACTGGCGGCGGAAATTATATGCGGATGAAGCAAGGCTGTGTTTCACGCAAGTGTCCAGCAGGACAAGTTTGTACCCCTTGGGATCAAACGGAAAATATTGATATTCAAGAGTCTTGCAATTCAGACGGATAAGGCTTCCGGCTTTTCCGAAACAGGAAGCGAACTGGTCCATGATGCCGCAGTTCACGCCACAGTAGTTGTGCTCCGTGGACTGGCCTATCTTCGCAAGCTCGAATTTATCTATTGCATTGTCGTTGAAAAGGTCATTGAGAGCAAAAGCGAACGTGCTCTCAAGCGCAGCGGAAGAAGAAAGACCCGCCCCGATCGGAATATCTCCGGAGAAAACAGTATCGAAGCCCTCCACTTTACCACCTCTTTTCTGAATCTCGCGGCAAACTCCGAAGACGTAGCAAGCCCAATGTCTTTCAGGCTTGTCCTCTTCGTTAAGTCCGAACTCGGCCATTTCCTGATTGTCAAAGGAGTAGGCTCTGACCTTGTTCGTCCCGTTAGGCTTGATTGCAGCCGCTACGACTTTGTCTATTGCTCCCGGGAACACATATCCTCCATTATAGTCGGTATGCTCTCCGATAAGGTTGATTCTTCCGGCAGAGGCATAAAGGATACCGTCAGTACCGAAAAGGGTCCGGAATTTTTCCGCGATTTTTTGTGTTTCCATATTATGTGGTTTTAATTGGTATCAGACATTGAAGAGAAAATGCATTATGTCGCCGTCCTGGACTACATAATCCTTTCCTTCCACCCCCATCTTTCCGGCAGCTCTGACTGCAGCTTCGGACTTGAAGGACATATAATCCTCATATTTAATCACTTCGGCACGGATGAAGCCCTTTTCGAAGTCGGTGTGAATCACTCCAGCGGCCTTAGGGGCCTTATCCCCCTTATGGATGGTCCACGCACGGCACTCGTCGGTGCCGGCAGTGAAGAAGGTTTGCAGACCAAGAAGCGAATATGCCCCTTGTATCAGGCGTACAACACCGCTCTCTTCGAGACCAAGTTCTTCAAGGAACATCTGTCTGTCCTCATAATTGTCTATCTCCGCAATCTCGGATTCTGTCTTTGCCGCAATTACCAATATTTCGGCCTTTTCATCCTTCACGGCCTCCCGGACCGCATCAACATAAGCATTGCCGGTTGCAGCTGAGGCTTCGTCCACATTGCAGACATACATCACAGGCTTGTTTGTCAGAAGGAACAGGTCATGGGCAAGAGCCTCCTCTTCAGGATTGACGAGTTCGACACTTCTACAGGACCTGCCTGCAAGCAGAGCCTCCCTGTATCTGGTAAGGATATCCACAAGTTTTTTTGCTTCCTTATCTCCGGCCTGCGCCTGTTTCACGGTTTTTCCAAGACGGCTCTCGACAGTCTCAAGGTCCTTTATCTGCAACTCCGCATCCACGACGCCCTTGTCCCTGACAGGATCCACGGAACCGTCCACGTGAACGATATTGCCGTCATCGAAGCATCTGAGAACGTGCAGGATGGCGTCCGTTTCACGTATGTTGGCAAGGAACTGGTTACCGAGCCCCTCACCTTTGCTTGCGCCCTTGACAAGACCGGCTATATCTACGATATCCACGGTGGCAGGAATGGTCCTCTTCGGCTGGCAGAGTTCTGAAAGAGCATCCAGACGACGGTCCGGCACGTTGGTGGATCCGAGATTAGGTTCTATGGTACAGAAAGGGAAATTAGCGCTCTGGGCCTTGCCTGAGCTTATGCAATTGAATAAAGTGGATTTTCCGACATTCGGAAGTCCGACGATACCGCACTTGAGTGACATATTTTCTTAACGTTTGAGGTGTAAAGTTAAGAATTTATTGGCATATTTGGAGTATGAAAAACTTCACTATTATTTTGGCCACAGTTGTGGTCTTCTGGAATGTCGAAAATTTCTTCGACTATTTCAATAGCGGACAGAATGCCTCCGACATTGAATTCTCACCTTTGGGAACTAAGCATTGGACAAAAAAACGGTTCCTGGCAAAGGCCAATGCCGTAAGCAAGACTCTCTTCTATACAGCCGATGCAAAAGGGACTCTCCCGGACATCGTCGCATTCGCAGAAATTGAAAATGGCTTTGTTCTCAAGCACCTGATTTCGGAAACTGCTCTCAGGAAGACCGAATACAGGATTGTCCATTATGATTCGGAGGACCATCGCGGAATAGATGTCGGTCTGCTCTACAATGCCTCCAGCCTTGAACTAGTCGCCTCTACACCACTCAAAATTCCCGTGGATTCCACCCGCGACATCCTCCTTGCACAATTCATCACTCACAATCAGGACAGCCTTGCAGTGCTTGTGAACCACTTCCCTTCCAAATATGGAGTCTCAGGAAAAGTTGACAGCAGAACGACCGCTGCAGAACGGCTATTGGAAATCTGCGATTCTCTGGACAATGCCGGATGGAAAAGGATACTTGCCTTGGGAGATTTCAACGAGCAACCTGATGAAACTGCGTGCGCGTTGATAGGGACACATCTTTGCAACCTGGCATTGAACACAAGGCCTTCTGAAGGCACAATCAAATTCATCGGGCACTGGGAACTGATAGACCAGGCCTTCGTCTCCGGACCTCTGACCGACGGCAGCCGTTTTGAAATATTGCAAATTCCTTTCCTCCTCGAAAAAGACACTTCCCATTCCGGTCTGAAACCCCGCAGGACTTACATCGGCCCTCGATATAATGCCGGTATCAGCGACCACCTCCCCATCTGCGTTACTCTGCCCTGATAAGTCTCTACAATAAAAAACCGGCCCTGAAGAGCCGGTTTCAAACATATTTTTCTATTATTAGAAGAATCTTGCTCTGTTGTCCTTCACATCTGCATCGTTTGCCATAACGGATGTCAGCATCTGTGAATTGTACTGTGTCTTCTGAGCGCGGAGATTCTTAGCATCATCCTCTGTATAGAATGCGCCAGTATCTCTTCCCGTAACCTCAAATACATACACACCTACAGTTCCAAGGACCGGTCCGCAGATCTTGCCCTGAGGAGCGGCTGCAACTGCTCCTACGAAACCAGGATCAAGAGCCTGTGATGTAAGTGAAGAGAATGTTACGTTGCTTTCTGTGCTGACTGTTGTTCCGAGAGCCTCCGCGATTGCGTCAAGACTTGTAAGACCACTGATCTTAGCCTCAACATCTTTCTGAAGTTTCTCTCCGGCCTTCTCCATATAAAGGACAGGCTGGATTGAAGAAGCAACTTCCTTAAGTGTAGCGTAACCTTCTTTATGAATATCCTTTACGGCTGCAACGAAGAAGAAATTATTGTTTACGGTAATGATATTTGAAACCTTACCCTTCTTTGCCTCGAATACCCATCTTGTGATCTCCTTTGCATTATCCACGGCACCATATGAAGATGTGCTTTCGAGAACAGTATTGAATGTGTGTGAGTAAACACCCATTGAATCAACCGCTGCTTTATAATTATCGATGCTGCCGGATGCAAGGGTTGCAAATTTATTGGCCTTTGCATAGAAATCATTATATGTCTCCTTGCTTGCAAGAGTCTCTTTCTCAAGAATTGCAACCTGCTTCTTGAGAACAGGTTTTGTCTTCTGGGAAACAACTACTACGTGTGTTCCGTACTGGGTCTTGAGAACGAAAGGAGTATTGGCGTCAGCTGTGATTACAGACTCGAATCCAGGAATCATATATGTCTGGGTCATCCAACCGATGTTTCCGAGCTCGCCGTCAGCAGCTGAAGACTGGTCTGCAGAATACTGGGCTGCGAGGTTTGAGAAACTAGTACCCTTACCCTTAAGAACGGTTACAAGGCTGTCTGCTACATTTGCAGCGTCAGTACCATTGAGAAGGATATGCTTAACATATACTGAATCTGAAATCATTCTGGTATCAAGCACGCGTGCTACATAGAATGTATTGCCTTCGCGTATAACCGGAGAAACAGATTCTTTGCTCTCACCGAATGCAAAGTCATTAATCTGTGCGGAAGTAGTGCTGAGTTCTCCAGCCTTATACCAGTAATCTGAGAGTGGTGAATCTGAATTCTTAAGAAGAAATGCCTTGGCATTGGCTGTTGTTGCGAATTCATCATATACAGCTGAAACAGCGTCATTGGTAGCTACTATATCTGCGTCTGAAGGAACAACCTCAAATACTACATATTCAATATCACGGCTGGCTTTCTGCTTGAAGAAATCCTTATGCTTATTGTAGTATTTCTTAATTTCATCTGAAGATACGACAACAGAGGAATCGTTCTTAAGAGCTACCGGAACTGTAACGAAATTGACGCTTGAAGAAACATTGTTCTCTTCGATTGCCTTGCGGACCATAAGAGGATTCTCAAAGCTGCTGAAGCCGAATGCGGAACCGTACTTTGAATAGAACTGCTGGGTATAGATGCTGTTCTGGAGATAGTTCCAATAATTTCTAAGGCTTCCTGTTGCGTCAGAATCAATGTTCTTTACGAAATCTACAACTGCCTGTCCGTTAAAGTTTCCGTTCTCATCGAGGAAAGAATAATTCTGGGCAATAAGCGGAGAAGGATTGGAACCTGTGGTCAGAGATACCATCTCAGCATCACCGACAGCAAATCCCGCAGCCTTGGCGTTCTTGACAAAAAGATATTTGTCTATGAGAGCCTGCCAAGCAGAATTTCTGATCTGCTCCTGCTGCTGTTCACCTCTTACAGAAGATCCGGTAACAAGTTCATTGATAGCTGTCAAACGCTCAACATCCTCCTGAAAATCAGAATATGAGACAGCCTTTCCTGCAATGCTTCCTACATCGTATTTTGAAGACATTGACTGAAGGGCAGATGTAAGCGTTGTCGGATCGATAATAAACGACAAAAGTGCAAGTGCGATGATTACGGAAATCAACACACCGAATTTCACGCGAATTTTTTCAAGAACCGCCATTTTATTATTATTTTTTAATTAATTATTCAAATAAGGCTGCGAAGATAACAATTTTCCCGCAAAACATAATTATTTTTTAAGAAATGGTCCGATAAAATTGACTGAATCAATGATTATTAGCGTAGTGTCCTTCTCCACGACACCATAGCTGTTGAAAGGTTTCAGGATTGTGGCGTTCTCCGCCTTATCGTCCGACCTCAAGCCAAAGCCCTGCATGAAACCGTCAGGAGAGTACATTTTTACATAGCAATCGGTGTAAATCTCGTTAGCAAACTGATTCCAGTAAATGGTGTCTGTCTCCATCGTCTGCCTGTTGATTACATTCTGGATAATCACATTACCGTCAGCCCGCCAGAACTCTCCATAATTCTTTTTGTTATCCTGGTGCATGGCCTTGTCTGCGGAAAGTACTGTTTCAAGCAATCCTTCATCATTGTACGAATACACACGGAAACCGTCAGGGAATGTCTCCATCGTACAAGTGTCGTTGTCAAACCGCTCCATTCTCGGAGCTTCCACCCTCAACTCGAGTTTTCCGTTCTTCGTCTGGACTGTGAACATATCATCCACCGTCTGAACCGGGGTTTTGTTCAGATCCAATTTCTCCGCTTCCTCTATGTTGTTGCCACACGAAAATACGACGAAAGCAACCGCCGGAGCGGTTGCCGTCATCATTATCTTATGAAGTGTCTTTCTCAAAACTATTTCTGTGTCCTTACGGTAGTGCTTGCGCTCATTCCGCCACAGGAAACCCTGTATGGCTGACCATCTGTAAGGTCATACATGAATGCGTCTGCAGTCTGCGGGAAGTATGCAGCATACTGACGAATCAGGTTATTAGCCTCGTCTGCAAGTGAAGGGTCAGCGTTCTTTGCCTTTGTAAGATAATCTACAGCCACCCAATAAGGTGATCTTCTCTCAATCTCATTACCCTGGCATACGGTTGATCCCCAGATTGTTCCAATCAGCATATAGCATTTTGCAGATAACTCAGGGTTGAGATCAGAAGCTCTCTGTGCTGCAGCAAATGCTTTTCCGGACATATTGTTCTTGTAGCAGAACAATGCAAGTTCATACTCATAGTTTGCATCTGTAGCATTGTCTGACTCAGGAGAAGCAATTGCCTCCTCCATATACTTGATGGCCTCGGAATTGTTTCCTCTTGAAGAGTGGAGTCTGAACAGATAATATGCTGAAGTATGTGAAGGTTCATTAGCATACATTGCAGTTACAGCCTTGAGGTAAAGGTCGTTATCTGTACATCCCTCGGTAATGCTCATCATCTTTACGATGTTTGAAACAAGTTCTGCATCGTCAGGATTGGCAGCAAATCTCGGGGTGAAGAGTTCGAGAAGGTTCTCGCAGCTTGCAACCTTGCTGGAGATGAACAATCCTTCAAAATCAGGTCTCTTATCTTCAGGAACAAATTCCAGATTTGCCTGGTATTCGTTGATATAATCCTCAGCACCAAGTTTTCCGTCCTGAACAAGCTGTGTTGCAGCTTCAATTTCGAAAAGAAAAATGTTGCCGTCAGTCTCCCCCTTATTGGCATCTATGATAGCCTTGTACTCTTTGTAGACTCTCTCGTCATCTCCTTTTATGTAGTTGTGAAGGTCAAGTCCCTTGGAATTAAGGATTGATACGGCTCTCTTAGGATAATTTGCAACACGTGTATCGTGAAGCTGGAGAAGTGTTTCGATGAGTTCTTTTGACTTTTCAGGATCCTTGGCATTCTGGGAGATTGCCCTTCTCAGAAGAGTTGATCCGTGAACGAAAAGATTCTCAGATGCAGTTGCAGGACATATCTCGTAAGCCTTCTGCCAGCTTGGGAATGCCTCGTCATAGTTCTTCTGTTTGTAATACTCTGAATAATAGGAGAGGTATTTTATACACTCTTCGCGATTCGGTCCGTATTTGTCCTGTGCTGACATATTTGCACCGGAAAACATCATAGTTGCGGCTAAAAGGGATAATGCAATCTTTTTCATATTCTTGTGTTTATGTTTAATATCATATTAGTTGTACCGTGCCTTCCTGAACCATATATCATAAATATTGAATCCTGCGGAAAAATTGATGAAGTTCTCTTTCACCATATTGTTCTTTAAAGATCCTCTCTGACCCACTTCCATTCCAACCGTCAGTCCATTGGACAATCTGAATACAGGAAAAGTCGCTCCAAAAGTCAGTCCATAGGAATTTACAATGTTTCCGTCAAATTTATAATATGCCTGCTTGTAATAAGCTCCGGCACGATATGTACACTTTCTCAAATAATATCTGATATCATTCGGATTCGGAGTAATCTCAAATCCGGCTCTTATTGTCTGTGCTGTTGAAGCACTGAAAGAAGCACCGGTTGATGAACTGCATCCCAAGCCCGATGTTCCGTCAAAATTACAGTTCGTCCAGTCTGAACGGGTATAGTCTACTTCCATCCGCCATATTTCTCCCCTCCTGAACGAGATACCTACTCCAATTTCCGAGCCGATTTTTGCTCCACCCGTCAGATTCAGTGTATCAGTCACTGACAATGTATCCGCATATGTTTCGATATATCCTTTCAATTTAGCCTGTTTCCTGTATGTCGCACCCAGTCCAAGGGTATATCTTCCGATGTTCTGTTCAAATTGCAAGCCTCCCTTGACTGTGTGTGCTGTCAAATTGAGGATACTTCCGCCGGAATAGCCCGCGTAATCACTTTTTGCCAATGTCCTGGTATAATCCTTATTAATTTTACCGAAAAAGAGATCATACTCGACACCTATCGAAAATTTCTTCCAGAATGTCACACCGGCAGCGACAAATCCTTTATTGAGACCACCTTCTCCGCTCCATACATCAAGGATATTGCCTGTCTGTGCAAGTACATTCTCATCTCCAACCCATCCCATTGTCTTGTATCCGGTACTGCTGAACGGTTGTATTCCCAACATCATTGCGGATGATTTGTAAATAGGGAATGACATTGATATACTCTGGATATTGAAATTGTTATTCACATTTGACTTTCCCGTCTGCTGCAACAGGGTGTTTGTCTGGAGCAGACTCATATCCGCCATAAAGGAAAGCGAATCCCTTGCTGTAACGGACGCCGGATTCAAAGTGTTGATATACTTTCTGTTTCGCGTTGCTATACCGACTCCGCCCATAGCGTTGTTGTGAGCCGAACCTTCGTTGTTCAGGTCGCCGATTCCGTATATTGAATATGGTGTATAACCGGTATAGGCGCCACTTTGGGCATAAGCGACGTCAACCACGGTCAACAACATAATTGTGACTGCCAACTTACTGAAGATTCCTTTTGACATACTCATCAGTAACTATAGCCAACCCTATCAAAACAAGGTTGCAGACTACAAATATCGACTTTTTAAGTTGTTTAACAAAATAATTTGCATCACCCCCGGTAAATAGAACCATATTGTCAGGATAACGCTCAATATAACTGCTAATCTCAAATACTATGCCTGAAATGATGCCGCTTTCAATGGAAGACTGTATGGATTTTCCATATTCCTCAATAATTTCAGGCGTCTCGACAAGAGGCAATGATTTGGTATATCGGTTCAGGGCCTTAAATCTGGTCCTGCATCCAAGAGAGATATTTCCTCCTATATATTTTCCTTCCGGATCAATGAAATCCACCGTCAATGTGGTTCCCAAATCAATCAGTGTGCAGGATTTACCCCTGAAAAGATGCCTCGCGGCAACAATGGAAGCTCCTCTGTCATAGGTAAGGTATGGTGGGAGGTTGTAATATTCCGCCGGACTCTCGTGATTTCCGTCAAGAATAAGTACAGAAGGAAAGTGTGCCCTAAGTGAATCTTCTTCCTGTGAGGAAATAGGATATACCGATGCAATTGTAAGAATTTCAGGCTTTTCTTTTTCCGCAAGTGATAAAATATACTCTATTTTTCTCTCACCCTGGTATCTGAAAGTCTTTCCAAGTACCATTCCTTCAGCAAGGGCCGCCTTCAAAGCCGTATTTCCTATTTCTACTATCAGGTTTGCCATAACGCGGATTGCAAAAATAACAAATTATTGCAATTTGCTCAAGTGTGCATAAGCTGCACTCATAGAATTTATTCCTCTGGATACTATCTTGAGTTTTCCTTCATTTTGTTTAAGTTCAAACAAGGATCCGTAGCCTGATATCTTTTCAAGTATGTTGTCGAAGACCTTGGTCTTGAAATAAAGTGACATCTGATTAGAAATAAAAAAGGCGATGAACAGCCCGTTCTTTATAATAATCTTCTCGAACCCGAGCTGTCCTCCCAGATTCCTTATCTTGACAACATAGAAAAGATTTTCAAGTTCTTCCGGCATTTTTCCGAAACGGTCCTCAAGATTCAAGGCAAACCTGTCCAGTTCCTTCTCATTGGAAATTGAGTCCAACTGCTTATATATTCTCATCTTTTCAGCCGGGATATCAATATATGAATCAGGTATCATTGCCGGCTGGTCAGTTTCAATGGTGCAATCCTCAACATAGTTTCCCTCTCGTATAACCGGTCCGCTTTCGGTCTCTATTCCAAGTTCTTCCATTGCCTCGGCAAGAATATTCTGATAGGTTTCATACCCCATTTCCATTATGAAACCACTCTGCTCTGCGCCAAGAAGATTTCCTGCACCCCTGATATCAAGATCCTGCATAGCAATATTAAAACCGCTGCCAAGGTCTGAGAATTCCTCAATAGCCTTCAGCCTCTTCCTTGCATCCTCCGTAATGGAAACAAGAGGAGGTACAATAAGATAACAGAAAGCTTTCTTATTTGAGCGGCCAACCCTTCCTCGCAGTTGGTGCAGGTCACTCAGACCTATATTCTGGGCCTGGTTAATAATTATCGTGTTGGCATTAGGAATATCAAGACCGTTTTCTATGATGGTGGTACACAGAAGCATATCATAGTCACCCCTTATGAAGTCAAGCATCCTGTTTTCAAGTTTCTTGGACTCCATCTGGCCGTGCGCTACACAAATCTTCATATCAGGAACCAACCTGTGCAATATTTCATTGATTGCAGGCAGTTCCTCAACTTTATTATGAAGGAAGAATATCTGACCTCCCCTGTTCAGTTCATAATTTATTATGCTCTTTATTTCTCTTTCGTCGAAAAGAATTATTTCCGTTTGCACAGGAATTCTGTTAGGTGGAGGAGTATTTATAATAGAAAGATCCCTGGCACCCAATAATGAAAACTGAAGAGTCCTTGGAATAGGGGTTGCTGTAAGAGTAAGAGTATCTACATTACTTTTCAGCTGCCTAAGTTTTTCTTTTGCCGACACTCCAAATTTCTGCTCCTCATCAATAACAAGAAGACCAAGATCCTTAAAATCGAATCCGGAACCTAAAATTTTATGTGTTCCAATAAGGATATCTATTTTTCCGGCAAACAAGTCTTTTTTTATCTGCGTGATCTCACCGGCATTCCTCAGTCTGCTCACATAATCCACCCTGCAAGGCAAATCCTTGAGTCTTTGAGTAAATGTTGTGAAATGCTGGAGGGCAAGTATCGTCGTCGGAACAAGTACAGCAACTTGTTTTCCATCGCAGACAGCCTTAAAAGACGCACGTATTGCAAGTTCAGTTTTTCCGAATCCTACATCCCCACAGACAAGTCTGTCCATAGGACAATTGTCCTCCATATCCCTTTTTATGGATTTTGTGGCCAACTCCTGATCCGGAGTATCCTCGTACATGAAAGAAGACTCAAGTTCTTCTTGAAGATATGAATCCGGAGAATAAGCAAAACCTACAGAAGCCTTTCTTTTTGCATACAATTGTATAAGATCCTTTGCAATATCCTTTACTCTTGATTTTGCACTGTTCTTCAGTGTCTGCCAGGCTTTGGAACCAAGTTTATTTATTTTCGGCGCTTCACCTTCCTTTGAACGGTATCTGGAAATCTTGTTAATTGCATGTACCGAAACAAAAACTACATCACCGTCCCTGTATGTTATTTTTACTACTTCCTTCATACGGCCCTTGTCATCTTTCATTCTGACAAGTCCTCCGAATACCCCGACACCATAATCGATATGAACTACATAGTCGCCTATATTGAATGCATTCAGATCATTCAATGTAAGTTGCTCACTTTTCTCGACCGTTCTTCTTAGTGCAACTCTGTGGAACCTGTCAAAAATTTCATGGTCACTGTAGCAGCATATTTTATCATCACTATCAATGAATCCGGAATGGATATTCTTTCCTTTGATAAATTCAGGCTTGTATGAAGAATATTGAAAAATGATAGACCTTAATCTGTCCAGCTGAGCCTCTTTCTCAACGAAAATGAAAACTTTATAGTTATTTTCAAGTTTTGATTCTATATCTGCAGAAAGAAGTTCAAAATTCTTATTGAAAACAGGCTGAGGTGTAATATTGAAATTAATTATATCATCAGTATTCACCGAAATAGGAGTATCTATGAATATTTTCTTATAAGGAATTACATCATTTATGAATTTCTTTTCCTTATACATATCATAGGAATCCAGCCAAATGACAGTATCCTTAGGAAAAATATTGAATATACTCTCTTTTTTACTGTCAGAATCGGATGATGATAAATTAGAAATTATATCAATCGAATCTATATTCTCTTTAGACAGCTGGGTATTTGCATCAAAAATACTTATTAATTCAACTTCATTTCCGAAAAATGATATTCTGTATGGAAGATTGTCGGAAAATGAAAAAATATCTATTATAGATCCACGGACAGCAAACTGTCCCGGTGATGATACAAAGTCCACCTTTTCAAATCCGTTCTGAAAAAGTTTATTTATCAGACCATTATAATTGAATTCATCTCCGGACTTTATCTTGAATAATGAATTTTTTAATTTTTTTGAATTTGGAATTTCTTCCTCAAGAGCTTCAGGATATGATATTACGATTAACTTTTCCTTTTTCTTATATGACAATATTTTTTCAATTGAAGAAGTTCTTTGAACTTCAAGGGAAGATTTATAATTACTTTTTTCTATCCCCTTTCCTACTGAAGGAAGGAAAAATACAATATCACCTTCAACCAGATTATATAGATCCGACGTGCAATATTCAGCACTATCCTTATCTGGAAGAATAATCAAATGGATACCTTCCTTTATTACTTCGGAAATAACAAACCACCTTGCAGATAAAAATAAACCTGAACAATATATGTTATTGTTTTCTTTTATCCTCTCTGACAGAATTTCTGACTTTTTTGAACTTATCAACATTATATATTCCGAAGTGTTTGAAAAGATGTTAATAACCTTGTTTATTTATCATTTCTCTACTGTTAATAAAAATATTCACATACTTATCAACAACTGAATAAACAGATTACAAACAACTTATTAAATACTATTTACCTTTATAATTTATTAATAATCAATATTTTAAATTAATTTTTAACAAATTAACATACATTAAAACAATAACAAAAAAAAGAAAATAAAAGATAGTATATTTGTGTTTGGTAAATAATAATAGTATGTCTGATTTCAATCCTCATACAAATATCGAGAACAAAGATAAAGAATTAGATGGAATAGTAAGACCGCAGGAATTGGAAGATTTCACAGGTCAGAATGAAATTGTATCTAATTTAAATGTGTATATCAAGGCTGCAAAAATGAGAGGTGAAGCGCTTGACCATACATTATTCCATGGTCCTCCAGGATTAGGAAAAACAACATTGGCTCATATTATTGCTAATGAAATGGGAGTAAATATGAAAATAACTTCCGGTCCTATTCTTGATAAACCTGGTGACCTTGCTGGACTGCTTACCTCACTTGAAACAGGTGATGTTCTTTTTATAGATGAAATACATCGTCTTTCTTCTGAGGTTGAAGAATATCTTTATTCTGCAATGGAGGATTATGTTATTGATATAATGATAGATAAAGGTCCTGGAGCAAGGTCTGTAAGAATTTCTCTCAATCCTTTTACTCTCGTAGGGGCAACTACCAGGAGTGGATTATTAACAGCTCCATTAAGAGAAAGGTTTGGAATAAACTGTGCTCTTGAATATTATAATACTGATGATCTTGTAAGGATTATTGAAAGAAGTGCCGGAATTCTTAAAGTTAAGATTGAACATCAGGCTGCAAAAGAAATTGCTCTAAGAAGTCGTGGAACTCCAAGAATAGCAAATTCTTTATTAAGGCGTGTAAGGGATTTCGCCCAGGTGATGGGTGATGGAAAAGTGGATATTGATATAGCCAAATATTCTCTTAATAAGCTTAATATAGATACCAGAGGACTAGATACTATTGATAATAAAATACTTAAGACAATCATTACAACATTCAAAGGTGGTCCTGTAGGAGCAAATACAATTGCAACGGCGATAGGTGAGGATCAGGGAACGCTTGAAGAAGTATATGAACCATTCCTTATTAAAGAAGGTTTCATAATAAGGACACCGAGAGGAAGGGTTGCAACTGAACTTTCTTATAAACATCTTGGAATGGATGAGTATTTATTAACAAATAATTATGGAAATTCTTTATTCTAAAAAGTAAGACTATTTTTAATAATTGCTCTTTTGAATAAAAATGGCTAAAATTGTGAGATATTTCGAAATAACTATAAATAATATAAAATGGCCGATAAATTAATTTCAAAAATTCCTGACGGACCATTGTCTGAAAAATGGACCAAGCGTAAGTCAGAAATTCATCTTGTCAGTCCTAATAACAAAAGAAAACTTGAAATAATAGTTGTAGGAACCGGTCTTGGAGGAGCTTCAGCTGCTGCATCACTCGGTGAACTCGGTTATAATGTTAAGGTTTTCTGTATTAGTGATTCTCCTAGAAGAGCCCATTCTATTGCTGCTCAGGGAGGAATAAATGCTGCCAAGAATTATCAGAACGACAATGATTCAGTGTATCGTCTTTTCTATGACACCATCAAAGGTGGAGATTATCGTGCACGTGAAGCTAATGTGTATCGTCTGGCAGAAGTAAGTAATGCTATCATTGATCAGTGTGTTGCACAGGGAATTCCTTTTGCACGCGAATACGGCGGATATCTTGCCAACCGTTCATTCGGTGGTGTACAGGTAAGCCGTACATTCTATGCAAGGGGTCAGACCGGCCAGCAGCTTCTTCTTGGAGCGTATGCTGCCCTCAACCGTCAGATTGCAGCAGGTACAGTAAAGAGTTATCCACGTCACGAGATGCTTGATGTTGTACTTATCGATGGTGAAGCAAAGGGTATTATAGCAAGAAATCTTGCAAATGGAAGAATTGAAAGATTCGGAGCACATGCTGTTGTAATTGCAACAGGAGGATATGGAAATACATATTTCCTTTCTACAAACGCAATGAACAGTAATGGTTCAGCAGCTTGGCAGTGCTATAAGAAGGGAGCTTATTTTGCAAATCCTTGTTTTGCACAGATCCATCCTACTTGTATTCCTGTTCACGGAGATCAGCAGTGCAAGCTTACTCTTATGTCAGAATCATTAAGAAATGATGGTAGGATTTGGGTTCCTAAGAAGAAGGAAGATGTAGAAAAGCTCAGAAAGCACGAAATTAAAGCTTCACAGATTCCAGAGGAAGACAGGGATTACTATCTCGAGAGAAGATATCCTGCATTCGGAAACCTCGTTCCTAGAGATGTGGCTTCAAGAGCTGCAAAGGAAAGGTGTGATGCCGGATTTGGAGTAAACGAAACTGGTCTTGCTGTTTATCTTGACTTCAAGGATGCAATCGAAAGGCTCGGTCATCAGAGGGTAGCCGAAAGATATGGAAACCTTTTCGAAATGTACGAAAAGATTACGGCATCATCCCCTTGGGAGGAGCCTATGATGATATATCCTGCAATCCATTATACTATGGGTGGTATATGGGTTGACTACGACCTTCAGACTACCGTTCCCGGTCTTTTCGCAATCGGAGAAGCAAACTTCTCAGACCATGGTGGAAACAGACTTGGAGCTTCAGCCCTTATGCAGGGTCTTGCAGACGGATATTTCATCCTTCCAATTACAATCGGTGAATATCTCCACAATAAGTTCTCAGCTCCTAAGACAGACACTAATAGAGAAGAGTTCGCTATTGCAGAGAAGGCTGTACAGGAAAGAATTGACAGACTTTTCTCAATAAAAGGAAAGGAAACTGTCGATTCCCTTCATAAGGAACTCGGCCATATTATGTGGGAATATGTAGGTATGGCACGTGAAGAAGCCGGGCTTAAGAAGGCAATCGTTGAAATACAGGCTCTCAAGAAAAAATTCTATGAGAATGTATGTGTTCCTGGAACTCAGTTTGAATTCAATCAGGAGCTTGAGAAAGCCCTCAGACTTGAGGATTTCTTCGAGATTGGGGAACTTATGGCAAGGGATGCACTCAATAGAAATGAATCCTGTGGAGGACATTTCCGTGTTGAAAGCCAGACTGAAGAAGGAGAGGCAAAGAGGGACGACAAGAACTTTATGTATGTAGCCGCTTGGGAATACAAGGGAGAAGGTGTTGAACCTGAATTACATAAGGAACCTCTCAATTACGAATTTATCGAAGTAAAAACCAGAAACTACAAAGAATAATCAGAGATATGGAATTTAATTTGAAAATATGGCGTCAGAAGAACGCCAAGGATAAAGGGCATTTTGAGACCTATCATATTTCTGGTATCGAAGAGGATGCTTCTTTCCTTGAGATGCTTGATATTCTCAATGAGCAGCTTATTCGTGAAGGAGCTGATCCTGTAGCAGTTGAAAGAGGTTGCCAGAGTAGCGGACCTGTATCGTTCGATCACGATTGCCGTGAGGGAATATGCGGTGCCTGCTCATTATACATAGACGGAAGGGCACACGGTCCGGATGATCACGTAACGACTTGTCAGTTGTTTATGCGTCATTTTAAGGATGGTGCTACAATTACAGTAGAGCCTTGGAGAAGTGCTGCTTTCCCTGTAATCAAGGATCTTGTTGTGGACAGAGGTGCATTTGACAAGATTCTGCAGGCCGGAGGCTTCATTTCAGTAAGGACAGGTTCGGCACAGGATGCAAACAATATCCTTATATCCCACGACAAGGCTGAGGAAAGTATGGATGCTGCTTCTTGTGTTGGATGTGGAGCTTGTGTTGCTACCTGCAAGAACGGTTCGGCAATGTTGTTCGTAGCGGCAAGAGTAAGTTCTCTCGCAGTTCTTCCTCAGGGAAGACTCGAAGCAAAGAAGCGTGCAAAGGCTATGGTAGCTAAGATGGACGAACTTGGATTCGGAAACTGTACTAACACCAGAGCCTGCGAAATGGAGTGTCCTAAGGGAATATCCGTTTCACATATCGCCCGTCTCAACAGAGAATTCCTTAAAGCAAAATTCTCAGACTAATATAGGAAGTTATTGAAAGGATATCTTCCTGCATGAATCTCCGCAACCATTTTATAAATGTCGTTGCGGAGTTTTTCTATCCCCGTCTTATTGATAGCTGAAATGAAGATGCAAGGACTCTTTTCTTCTGCTATCCAGCTGTTTTTAAGTTCGTCGAGTGTACGGTTTTCCTTACTCTTCGGAACAAGTGAGAACTCGTCATATTCCTCGTATGTGTAGGCATCAATTTTATTGAATACCACATATACAGGCTTGTTAGCCGCCCCTATTTCTCTAAGGGTCTTCTCCACTACTTCCATCTGCTCTTCGAAATCAGGGTGGGATACGTCCACCACGTGAACGAGAATATCGGCCTCCCTGACTTCATCAAGTGTGCTTTTGAATGCCTCGATAAGCTGGGTCGGAAGTTTTCTGATGAATCCCACAGTGTCGCTCAAAAGGAAAGGAACATTTTCAATGACCACTTTTCTGACAGTGGTGTCCAATGTGGCGAACAACTTGTTCTCGGCGAAAACATCTGATTTTGCCAGCAGGTTCATCAACGTGCTCTTGCCGACATTCGTATATCCTACAAGCGATAATCTAACCATTTGGCCGCGATTACTCCTCTGGACGGCCATCTGCTTATCTACCTTCTTAAGCTGCTCTTTAAGGCGGTTTATACGCTCTTTAACGATACGTCTGTCCACTTCTATTTGGGTTTCACCCATACCTCCTCTCGTACCCATACCTCCCCTCTGTCTCTCAAGGTGGGTCCACATTCCGGCAAGTCTTGGAAGGATATAGTTGTAATGGGCAAGTTCAACCTGCATCTTTGCGTATGAAGTCTTGGCTCTCTGTGCAAAGATTTCAAGGATAAGGCTGGTTCTGTCGATGACGTGTGAAGTCTTGATGATCTTCTCAATGTTTCTCTGCTGCATACCTGTCAACTCGTCATCGAATATGACGTACTCTATGCAGTTCTCTTCGCAATATTCTGAGATTTCAGCAAGTTTGCCGCTTCTGATGTAAGTAGCCTTGTCCGGTCTGTCGACTCTTTGTATGAATTTCTTATCTCCAATGGCACCTGCGGTTTCTGCAAGAAACTGCAATTCGTCAAGGTATTCCATCACCTTGCGTTCGTCATCGTTCTGTTGGATAATTCCAACGAATACAGCTTTTTCTGTGTTTTCTATGCCCATTTTCAGTCAAAAAAAGGCTATCCAGCAGGACAGCCTTTGAGTTTATTCTAGTTAGAAATTATCTCAACTGGAAGATTACAGGGAAGGTGTAGGAAACCTTAACTGCACGGTCTCTCTGACGTCCAGGAGTCCACTTCGGTGAACTTGATACTACGCGTACAGCCTCCTGGTCAAGTGATGAATCAACACCACGGAGAACCTTGACATTTGAAACTGAACCATCAGCGTTTACTGTGAACTGAAGGGTAACACGACCCTGAACACCATTCTCCTTTGCGAGCTCAGGATACTGAAGCCTCTGGTTCACCCATTTTGAGAAATCGTTGGCGTCACCGCCCTGGAACTTAGGTTTTTCCTCAACGAGCATGAATGGGATAGCCTCTTCTTCAACTTCCTCTTCTTCCTGAACCTCTACATAATCCATAATCTCAACGCCCATATTGGCATTATCCTCAAGATTCATGAACATATCATCATTGACTTCGATTTCATCATCAACGATATCGATCTGGTCTGAAAGTACAGGAATCTTCGGAGCCTCTGGTGGTGGAGGGGTGTTCTCCTGTGTGATAGGGATAATTTCCTCTTCGGCTACTTCCTGATTCACGTCTTCGAACATAGCAACCTTAGCATCCTTTGTCGTATATGAGAAGCAACCCCATACGATAAGAAGTGCTGCGACGAAACCAATCTCAACAAAGAGCAATCTCTTGTTCTCAAGGCTGGCTTTTTCAGATTTCTTAATTTCCATATTTGTGTGTTTTTAATTTGCCGCTAATTAGCCATTACAGGCTTCAAAGATAGAAATAATAATTTTCAAATCAAAGTTTTCAACAAAACTTACGGGATTATTAACAAACTATATGTTTTTAGTTGTAGATTTGCCAAAAATTCAGAGAAAATAGCGTAATAATCACTTTCAAGAATGATTTCATATTGTACCGAGGACTTAAAGTTCGAGTTTAAAGGCAAGCTGTTCAATAACAAGTGGCTTAGAATGGTTGCGGAAAGCGAGATCAAAAAGATCGGAGATATTGCAATCATATTCTGTTCCGACAACTATATCCTTGATGTCAATATGCGTTATCTCCAGCATGACTATTTTACTGACATCATCACATTCGACTATTGTGATGGCCAGCGTCTTTCCGGAGATCTTTTCATTAGTATTGACAGCGTACGTGAGAATGCAGTCCTATATGGGGCAGAATTTGAAGAAGAATTATGCAGGGTTATGGTTCACGGACTGCTACATCTTATCGGTTATGACGATCATACCGTTGAGGATCAGAAAGTCATGAGGCAGAAGGAAAACTACTATTTGCAATGCAGGAAAGATATGATGTGATAGTCGTTGGTGGAGGTCATGCCGGCTGCGAGGCCGCGATGGCTGCCGCTAACCTCGGGTCGTCCGTGCTGCTTGTTAGTATGGATATGCTCGGCTTTGCTAAGATGTCCTGCAACCCGGCAGTTGGTGGAATTGCAAAGGGACAGATTGTCCGGGAGATTGATGCGCTCGGCGGATACACCGGAATTGTGACTGACCGTTCGACTTTGCAGTTCAGGATGCTCAACAAGTCAAAAGGTCCTGCAATGTGGAGTCCACGTGCTCAATGCGACAAAATCCAATTTTCTCTCAATTGGAGAAAAATCCTTGAAAGTCATTGTAAATTAGATATTTACGTAGATACGGCTACTTCTTTTCTCTTCGATGGAGGAAAAATTGCTGGAATATGTACGACCACCGGTGCAATTTTTAAATCTCAGACAGTTATTCTTACTGCCGGAACCTTCCTTACCGGAAAACTTTTCATAGGGAGAACGAGTTTCGAAGGAGGAAGAATCGGAGAGTTGGCATCCCACGGTCTGACTGAACAGCTGGTCAGTCTGGGAATCCGGACGGAAAGAATGAAAACCGGAACTCCACCGAGAATTGACATTTCCTCAATCGATACTTCGAAATTGCCTGTTCAGACCGGAGATGAGAATCCGGAAAGATTCTCTTACCTTCCGGAGTTATCTACGGCCCAGGATGGAACTCCGCAGATGCCTTGTTTCATCCTTCATACGAATGAGAAAGTTCACGACATCCTTCGTTCCGGATTCGGAGACTCTCCCCTTTTTACTGGTTTGATTCACGGGCGTGGACCGAGATATTGTCCGAGCATAGAAGATAAATTGAGAGTATTTCCAGACAAGGATGCACATCAGCTTTTTCTTGAACCGGAAGGCCGGAGTACAAATGAATACTATCTTCAGGGATTCTCGTCATCACTTCCTCTGAATGTTCAGCTTGATGCCCTTCACTCTATTGAGGGACTTGAGAATGTCAAGATTTTCCGTCCGGCATATGCCGTCGAATATGATTATTTCGATCCTACACAGCTTAAGCCGTCGCTTGAACTGAAGGATATAGAGAACTTGTTCTTTGCCGGTCAGATTAATGGAACAACCGGATACGAAGAGGCTGCTGCCCAAGGAATAATTGCCGGAATTAATGCGCATCTGAAGTGCCGAGGACTTGATCCTTTCATTCTTGGACGGGACCAGTCATACATAGGTGTACTTATCGATGACCTTATTACTAAGGGTGTTGATGAACCATACAGAATGTTCACTTCCAGGGCAGAATACAGAATACTTCTCAGGCAGGATAACGCTGATGCTCGGTTAACAGAGCTATCTCATTCTATTGGTCTCGCTGATGATTTCCGTTATCGTACATACATTGAGAAGTATGAAGAAATAGGAAAGTTAAGAAATATTGTTGACTCGACTAAGGTTACTGCAAAAAAGATAAATCCATATCTGGATTCTATTGGCTCTACCCCATTGTCCGACTCTAAGAAGATTGCTGAATTGATTTCTCGTCCTGAAGTAACTTTATCGGATGTTTTGAATTTTGTTCCTCGTGGAACATTTTCAAAAGAAATTATCGAGGCAGTTGAGATTGAAGTAAAATATAAGGGGTATATTGAAAGGGAAAAACAGCTTGCAGACAAGATGAAAAGGCTTGAAAGCCTGATTATCCCTGAGTCCTTTGATTTTGATAAGGTGTCCGGACTGACAATAGAGTGCCGCCAGAAACTTAAAAAATATAGCCCGCGCACTATTGCGCAGGCTACAAGAATTTCCGGCGTTTCGCCAGCAGATATTGCAATTCTTCTTTTGTATTTCGGAAGATAATGTTCCACGAGGAACACTTTTATTATAAAATTTTTAGAGCAGCCTTAATGATATCTTCGACTTTTGCAGTCGGATTATCTTTGGTAATTGCCTGGATAGCCTTGTTGATGTTCGGTCTGGAGAATCCAAGCATAGAGAGGGCGCTGACTGCTTCTTCGATTGCGTCTGAACTTGCGGCTTTGAACAGGGTTTCATTATCGGCTCCCTCCCCTTTCACAATCTTGTCCTTCAGTTCCAGAATCATTCTCTGTGCACTCTTGAGACCAATTCCCTTTACGCTTTTGATCTTATTCACGTCTTCCGAAAGAATAGCATCCCTCAGTTCATCGGACGACATTGAGGACAACATCATTCTTGCGGAGTTGACCCCTATACCTGACACACTGATTATGAGAAGGAACAGTTCCCTTTCGTCCTTGGTCGCGAAACCGTAGAACAGTTCAATGTCTTCCCTTTCTCTGAGGTGGTGGTAGATATAGACTTTCCCGTCAGATTTGCCTTCCAAGGCTTCATAAGTCTGGAGCGAGATTTCTATTCCGTATCCGATTCCGTGATTGTCCAGAACCACCCTTGTTGGAGTAAGTTCGGTGATTGTTCCAGTGATATAGTCGATCATAGAGCAAAAATATGCTAAATCTGCAATAAAAAAAAGAAGACTTTGTTAAATTTGCAGTTTGCAAACAAGTTGATATGAATGTTTCTGAAATAAGAGATCTCTTCCCTGCCCTGCAATTTAAGGTGTATGGAAAGCCACTTGTCTATCTAGACAATGCGGCGACTTCCCAGAGGCCGCAGGTGGTGCTGGACAAGATGATTGAGATGGCGCAGAAAAAGAACGCCAACATTCATAGAGCTGTGCACAGATTGTCTGGTGAGGCCACAGATGAATATGAGTCTGCGAGAGATGCGGTAAAGTCATTTCTGAATGCCGGTTCGAGAGAAGAGATTGTCTTCACATCGGGCACGACGGCGGCAATAAATCTGGTGGCTTCAAGTTTTGGTGAGGTATTCATCGGAAAGGGTGATGAGATACTTATTGCGGAGTGCGAGCACCATTCAGATATTGTTCCCTGGCAGTTGCTTGCAGACCGTAAGGGAGCCATTATAAGGGTTCTTCCAGTAGATGAGGATGGACGCCTTCAAATTGATGGACTGAAGGATCTTCTGACCGACAGGACCAGGATATGTTGCGTAGCACAAGTTGCAAATGTATTGGGAGTCAAAAACCCTGTTGATGAGATTGTAAACATTTGTCATTCAAGAGGTTGTGCTGTACTTATCGACGGTGCGCAAGGCGTGGTCCACGAAGGTTTTGATGTGCGGAGGAATGGGTGCGATTTCTATGCTTTTTCCGGTCATAAGGTTTATGCTGCAACAGGTGTAGGTGTACTCTACGGACGGAAGGAACTCCTTGAAAAGATGCCTCCGTATATGGGTGGCGGAGAAATGATAGAAAGGGTCAGTTTTACAGGAACCACTTACGCTCCCCTGCCGATGAAGTTTGAGGCAGGCACGCAGAATTTCAATGCTGTACCTACGCTGTTCCCTGCCCTGGAACTGGCTGATGCTTTCCGGAAAGATGAAGAGGTTCTCCGTTGCCAGCAGGAAATTACTGGATATCTTCTTTGTGAATTGAAAAAAATAGAGGGCTTGCGGTTGTATGGGGATACCGCACCAGAAGAGAGGATTCCCCTCTTCTCCTTCAGTATAGAAGGGGTGCACCACGAGGATCTTGCCCTCATTCTTGATAAGATGGGTTTTGCTGTGCGTTCAGGACAGATGTGTGCAGAACCGATAATGGACAGATATGGAGTCTCAGGAATGCTGAGAGCCTCATTTGCTCCATATAACACAATTGAGGAAGCTGAAGCCTTTGTTGCAGCATTGCACAAGGCGGTAGATATGTTGAGATAATATGAGTCTGGAAGAAAGAAAAGCAGAGGTAATTGAGGAATTTTCAATGTTTGACGAGTGGCTCGACAAGTACGAGTACCTGATAGAACTTGGGAAGAATCTGGAGGCGTTCCCGGAAGGGAAAAAGACTGATGATAGGCTTATAAAAGGTTGTCAATCAAGAGTTTGGCTGGATTGCGAGAAGCGCGGTGAGGAGCTGTATTTCACTGCTGACAGCGATGCGATAATCACTAAGGGTATAATCTCTTTGCTGATAAGCGTATATTCAGGCAGGACGAAGAAAGAGATTGCCGGGGATGATTTCGGCTTCATTGAAAAGATAGGATTGAGGGAGAACCTCTCCCCTACCCGTGCAAACGGGCTGGTTTCAATGATTGACACAATAAAAAGATTTGCTTCAGAATAGCATATGGAAGAAGAGAAAGAAATATTGACAGCCAAGGATGTACAGGAACTTGCGCCCATATACGAGAACGTCGTGCAGGCGCTCAAGCAGGTGTACGATCCTGAAATTCCAGTCAATATTTATGATTTGGGGCTGATTTACGAGCTGAACGTCAACAAAGAGCACGAAGTGTACATAAAGATGACGTTCACGGCACCTAATTGCCCTATGGCGGATGAGGTTGTAGCTGAGGTACAGGCGTCAGTGGAAGATGCTCCGGGCGTGAAGAAATGCACGATTGAGCTTGTCTTTGAGCCTGCGTGGGATCAGAGCCTGCTTTCGGATGAAGCCAGAGTGGCATTGGGGATGGATCCTGAGATGTAGCTATGTTGGAGAAGGTATATTTTTCTCTAGGCAGCAATCTCGGGGACCGGCAGGCCAATCTGGACGGGGCGGTCAGCAGGATGGAAGAAGCTTTCGGGAAGCCCTGTGCGAAGCGGTCCGGGACTCTCGAAACAAAGTCCTGTGGCTTTGACGGGGAGGATTTTCTGAATTGCGCTGTGATGTTCGAGCTGGAGGACTCCCCTGCTGGGGTCCTGAAGAAGTGTAAGGAAATTGAGAGTGAGATGGGAAGGCCGAATGCGGAGCCGGAATATGACGCTGCAGGAAAAAGGGTCTATCATAACAGAACGATAGATATTGACATACTTCTCTACGGAGATAGAAAAATAGACACAAAGACGCTGACAATCCCCCACCCGCGTATGTATGAGAGGGATTTTGTAATGGTACCGCTGAAAGAAATAATTTAAAATCAAACAATATGACACAAGACGAATTATTCAAGGTTCTCGTTGCGCATTGCAAGGAATATGGTTTCATTTTCCCTTCAAGCGAGATTTATGACGGACTTGCCGCCGTTTATGACTACGGTCAGATGGGCTCTGAACTTAAGACCAACATCAAGCAGTATTGGTGGAATGCAATGACCCGCCTCAATGAGAACATCGTAGGTATTGATTCCTGCATTTTCATGCACCCTAAGATCTGGGAGGCTTCCGGTCACGTAGGTGCTTTCAATGACCCTCTGATAGACAATAAAGATTCAAAGAAAAGGTACCGCGCAGACGTCCTCATCGAGGATTATCTCGGAAAGATTGAGGAAAAGATTAATAAGGAAGTCGAGAAGGGACGCAAAAAGTTCGGGGATAGTTTCAATGAGGAGCAGTTCCGTGCAACTAACCCTAATGTGCTCAGGGAGAAGGCGAAATATGATGAGGTTCACAACCGTTTCGTAAAGGCCGAACAGGAGTCGAATTTCGATGAATATCGTCAGATCATCATTGACTGCAACATCGTCTGCCCTATCAGCGGCACTTGCAACTGGACCGAGGTCCGTCAGTTCAACCTTATGTTCAGCACTTCCATCGGAAGCACTTCAGACGGAGCAAATACAATTTATCTGCGTCCTGAGACCGCACAGGGCATTTTTGTGAACTATCTTAACGTGCAGAAGACCGGCCGTATGAAGATTCCTTTCGGAATCGCGCAGATTGGAAAGGCTTTCCGCAATGAGATTGTAGCACGTCAGTTCATCTTCCGTATGAGGGAGTTCGAGCAGATGGAGATGCAGTTCTTCATCAAGCCGGGCACAGAGCTCGACTGGTTCGCAAAATGGAAGGAGCAGAGAATGAAATGGCACGTGAATCTCGGTATGGGAGCAGAGAATTACCGCTTCCACGACCACGAGAAGCTTGCCCACTACGCAAATGCGGCTACCGACATCGAGTTCCAGTTCCCGTTCGGTTTCAAGGAACTTGAGGGTATCCACAGCCGCACAAACTTCGACCTCGGCAACCACCAGAAATTCTCCGGGAAGAAGATTGAATATTTCGATCCGGAAGAGAATGCTTCATACACTCCATACGTCATCGAAACTTCAATAGGTGTGGATAGAATGGTGCTTGCAGTGCTCTCAAATTCATATCATGAGGAGCAGCTCGAAGGTGGCGACAGCCGCGTTGTGCTCAGCATCCCTGCACCTCTCGCCCCTGTCAAGGCTGCAGTCCTTCCTCTCGTGAAGAAAGATGGTCTGCCGGAGCTCGCCCAGGAAATCATGAACGACCTCAAGTTCGATTTCAACTGCCAATATGAGGAAAAGGATTCCATCGGAAAGAGATATCGCCGTCAGGATGCCATCGGAACTCCGTTCTGTATCACTGTGGATCACGACTCCCTTGAAGATCATTGCGTTACAGTCCGTGATCGTGACACGATGCAGCAGGAAAGAGTTCCAATTTCAGAACTTAAAGCTCTCATTGACAGTAAGGTCAATATGAACAATCTTCTCAGAAATCTCTAGAATTAGAATTTCATAGTAACAGCAGCATAGGTGGCGCCAGAATACGGATCGTATCCTGGCGCTATTCCAATCTGCAGGTTTTCGGGAATATTTATTCCGAACAATTTTTTTGTCGGCTCCAATAGCCAGCAACCGATATTTGCGCTGAGTATTCCTATTCCGGCTCCATACAGGACATCGCTCAGCCAGTGCCAGTTGCGGTACAGTCTCATGACGGCAACAGCCGTGGCGACGCCGTAAGCCCCGGCTCCCCAGCCCCATCCGTATTCTTTCCTAACAAGTTCCGCACTCGTGAATACAAAGGCGCAGTGACCGGAAGGGAAGGATTTGGTATTATATCCGTTAGGTCTCGGGGAGTAAATGAGTTCCCGAGAAAGTCCTGAAATAATTCCGCATGAAGCATAGGCCAGAGCTCCTTCAATGGCACGGTCGATGAAATAATGTCCGGCCTTCACGCCGGTAATTCCCAAGCCAAGGTCCATTGCAAGTGGTACATATTGGATGTAATCGTCAAAGCAGGGGTCGCTTTTGCCTCCGTTCCATTCCTGCATTTTTTCATTAACGGCCATATCCCAAGTGTCGTGGGCGGCATAATGGATAGCGAAGCCGGACCCGATCAGAATACTAGGAGCAATCAGGTGGGCAGCCTTGAATGCCGATGTGGAATCAATCCCGGCTATTTTCTGCGCATTTACGGGGATTGTAGTCAGCACCAAAGCAAGTATTATGAAGCTGTTCAGTCGCATAACTTTTAACTGAAGCCAAATATAATAAAACACGGCATTTCAGAAAAATTCTTTGTTATATTTGTGGTATGGTAGCTTTGTTGATATTTCTGTTGGGTGCAATGTGTATTTCCTTCCTGTGTTCAATACTGGAAGCTACGCTGATGAGCACGCCGATTTCCTATATTGCAATGCGTGAAGATGAAGGTTACAGGCACGCTGAAAGACTCAAAGGCTACAAGCAGGACCCGTCCCGCCCCCTGGCCGCCATACTTTCCCTCAATACCATCGCCAACACCATAGGTGCCGCCGGGGTCGGCCAGCAGGCAACGATTCTTTTCGGATCGCAGTGGTTCGGACTTGTCAGCGCAATCACCACCATCCTTATCCTTGTATTCTCCGAAATAATACCTAAAACCATAGGAACCACGTACTGGAAGCAGCTTTCGGGATTCGTTACCGTCACTATTCGTGTGATGATAATCGTCCTTTTCCCGATAGTTGTCAGCGTGGAGTTCCTTCAGAAGCTCATTTCTCCAAAGCAGAAATCCGATACCTCTATATCCAGGGAGGAGGTGAGTGCGATGGCTGATGTAGCAGAGGAATCGGGGGAGATAGAGGAAGACGAGAATGAAATCATCCAGAATCTTCTGAACATAGATGAAATTTCAGTAAAAGATGCAATGACGCCGCGAGTGGTTGCCGCCATTGCGCCGGAGTCTATGACAATCAAGCGTTTCTATAAGGACCGCCGTTTTCTTCACCACAGCCGCATACCGGTGTTTGCGGATAATGACGAGTACATCACGGGCTATATCCTGCGTATGGAGGCCTTGCAGCTTATGGCTGAAGACAAATACGATATGACCCTCGGCGACATCAGGAGGGACATAGAAAGTTATTCGGAGGATACCAAAATCGAGACCATCTGGGACGATATGCTTGCCAAGAAGGAGCAGATTGCCGTCATATGCGACGAGTATGGCGCCTTCCAGGGAATAATCACTATGGAGGATGTCATAGAGACCATTCTAGGCGACGAGATAGTGGATGAGAGGGATGCGGTGGTGGATATGCAGCAACTTGCCCGGGACAAATGGAAATTGTGGCACCGGAGCGCCAGGTCTGAAAAGCAATAATATTCGGAATGTCACAATTGTCCGTCAAACAACTTCTTGAATTGGCTGTCTTCAACAAGGTGGTTGAGGAACAGACGCGGCAGCATCCTCTGAGGCAGTTGTTCTGGGAAAGCACGCTGCGCTGCAATATGAAATGCCAGCATTGCGGCAGTGATTGCAAAGTGTCAACCACGCATCCGGATATGCCTTTTGAGGACTTTGAAAAGGTGCTCAGGCGAATAAAAGAGGCATATGATTCGCACGAAATCAGCGTTGTTGTCACAGGCGGCGAACCTTTGATGAGGCATGACATTGTTGAATGCGGACGGAAAATATATAGCCTCGAATTCCCTTGGGGAATGGTTTCCAACGGCTTTTTGATGACGGATAAAAAGATTGACGACCTGCTCGGAGCGGGAATGCGTGCTGCTACAATCAGTCTTGACGGTCTGGAGGAGAATCACGATTGGATGAGGGGAGTGCCGGGATCGTTCAGGAATGCATCACATGCGATAGAGCGCCTTGCAAAAGAGCCGCATTTTGGGTTTGATGTGGTGACTTGCGTCAATCAGCGCAATTTCAGACAACTTGGCGAGTTTAAGGAATATCTAATCAGCCTGGGCCTCAAGAAGTGGCGGATATTTACCGTTTTTCCTGTCGGACGTGCTGCCGGTAATCCGGAACTGCAGATAGACAGCGAACAATACAGACAGTTGATGGGCTTCATAATCGACACGCGGAAGGAAGGCAGGATTTCGGTAAGTTACGCCTGCGAAGGCTTTCTGGGAAAGTATGAAGGAAAGGTACGTGACCATCTTTTCACTTGCCAGGCAGGAATCAGCATTGCCGGTGTCCGCATAGATGGCTCCATTTCGGCCTGTACCAGCATACGTTCAAATTACGACCAGGGAAATATCTACACGGACGATATCGTCGATGTCTGGGAGAACCGGTTCGAAAATATGCGTGACAGGGAATGGATGCATTCCGGCGAATGTGCGGACTGCGGATATTGGAAGTATTGTCACGGAAACGGCCTGCACCTGAGAGATGATGAAGGGCGTCTTATTCAATGTAATCTTAAAAAACTCTCAATATGAAAAAGAGTATCTTGAAACTATTGTTAGTCGTTTTCGGTCTCAATGTATTCACATCGTGCTACGGCATGCCTCCTGGAGAATGGCCGGAACCAATTCCGGAACAGGAACCGGCGCAGGTCAGCGCTGCCAGTGACGCTCAGGATGATGCGGATCCGGAAGAGGAAGTGAATGATGAGCCACAGGCAGAGTAGGGGACTACAGGCCTAGAATACAGTTCAATACCGGGACGAGAATTGAAGTGACAACCCCCATTAGGATGATGCAGAGGGCACTGACCGCGCCTTCAAGCGCGCCAAGTTCAATGGCTCTTCCTGTTCCTACGCCGTGAGAGGCGCAGCCCATAGAGATACCTTTTGATATGGGGTCCGTTATTTTCAATTTATCCAGCAGCATAGGCCCGAATACGGCTCCGAGCACTCCCGTCAGGACGACAGAAATTGCGAGCAGCGAGGTGTTCCCTCCAATCGTGGATGTGATGTCCAGCGCAATCGGCATTGTGACTGATTTCGACTCCATAGACTTGATAAATACCTGACTCGCTCCGAACAGTTTCCCTATGCCCCATACACCGGTTATACCGACGACACTGCCGACCAGCACTGCGGACAGTATTGCGACCATATTCTTTTTGATTATCTCCAGATTGTCATAGAGACGCAGGGCGAGCGCAACCACGCACGGACCCATAAGAAAATCCAGCAGTTTGTTGCCTTCCTTGTAGGTGGAATATGGTATCTTGAAAATCAGCAGGACGGCTATGATGACGACCATAGCGGTAATGAATGGATGCAGTACGGATATTTTGCTTTTCCTCTGGACAAGCATACCGAGCAGGTATGAAGCAAGGGTCAGTAGCAACATTGCAGGCATACTGGTAACGATTTCTTTCATCGGTTGTTCCTCCTGTTTTGAAGCCTTGAAATTGACTGGTGCGTCCATCCTGCGGATGCGAATACCGCGAACCAGCATACTGCTATAATCACAAGCCAGGTAATCAGGTTGGTTCTGATAATTCCCCACTGGTCGATTATTCCGATTATGGAAGGGACGAACAGTATGGTTATGTTGTTGGTGAGGAAATCGGATACCGACCGTATCCAATCCGCCTTGATTACTTTGGTCATGAGGGCGAGGAACAGCAATATCATACCGATGACGCTTCCCGGCATAAAATGTCCGATCAGCGCGGAAATAAGCTCTCCCGCCAGAAGAAAAGCAAGAATGATACTGAATCCCAGAACCGGCATATACTCTCTTTTTTATAAAAAGAACGCTAAATACGCCGGAATGTACCTGACGGACTCCTTGTGGACGTAATCTTTTGTGTAGATCAGATAGCGGTCATTGGTGATGCGGGAGGAGAATTTTTTACAAAATTCATCCATAGATGCGTGTGTCTTGTAAGATGAAGATTTTACCTCAATAGGAGTAATCTTGGTTCCGCGCGAGAGGAGGAAATCCACCTCGTAGTTGTGCTTGCCGCTCCCTGTTGGCCAGGTGTGGTAGAACAACTTGTTCCCAGATGCGGTGAGCATCTGAGCCACGATATTCTCGTAAAGATACCCTAGGTTCGTGGAGAGCTTGTCATTGAGCAGGTGTTCATAAATGACATTCTCCGTGAAGGCCTTGTCCCTGAAGGCAAGCGTCACGAAGAGGCCGGTGTCTCCGACAAACATCTTGTACTGCATCAGTTCTTCCGTGCTGCCAAGTCCGACATTAGGATCATCGCTGTGGTGCGAGATATTCACGGTTCTGGTCTTCTCCATCTCGGATATAAGTTCGATGAAATCTTCTGCGTGTGAACCAGGAATGACTTTGGATATCTGGTAGCGCGATGCATTACTGTTGAGCTGTGCAGGAATGGCAGCGAATATCCTGGCTGCCTTTCCGGTAGGATCGATCTTGCTGAAATCCTCGTCATACAGGTCGAGAATCAGGCGTTTTGCGTGGTCCACTACCTCAAAATTGTTGGACTCCAGATAAGCATCGACAGCTTGAGGCATTCCTCCAACCAGCATATAAAGCCGGAAATCCCGCATCAGTTTGCGGTGAGCTTCATTCAGAGGTTGAGGATGTTCCCAGACTGAGCGAAGGATTGGAATAGTGGCCATATCACCCATAGCCCAGCGGAACTCTTCATAGTCCATAGGGTACATACTGATGCGCTCCTCTTCGCTTGGGATGAGGATATTCTGTGTATTCTTACGAATGGAAATCAAAGAACCTGTTTCGATATAATCATAGCGATGGTCCTCCACAAAAGACTTGATAGCCTGACGGGCCAAAGGCTGGAATTGCACCTCATCGAACACGATGAGGGACTTACGTTCCACCAGCTGTACCCCGTAAATGAGTTGGAGTCTAAGGAATATATAGTTCAAATCCGAAACGTCATTGAACAAGTCCTTCACCTCCTGAGAGCACTTTGTGAAGTCTATGAAGATGAACGATTCATATTCATTCTTTGCAAAGGTTTTGACGATGGTGGATTTGCCGACTCGACGGGCGCCCTCTATTAGAAGTGCACTCTTTCCGTTGCTGCGTTCCTTCCACTGGAGAATGCTGTCATAAATCTTGCGTTTAAAGAGTCTTTCAGGTCCCATATATATATTATCTGACGGTGCGAATATAGCGGGAATTGTGGTTTCCTCAAAATTTTTATCAGTGTTTTTCGCAATTTCCTCAAAATCTTTTTAGCCATTTTTCGCAAAATCCTCAAAATGGTCAATTATGAAAGTTGTGAATTGGTTATGGGGGTCACTTTGCGTCGGAAACTCCAGCAGAATGCTTTGCTTAACAGTTTCAAGATGTAGGAAGAGTCGGAGTCTCACCCAGTTAGTTTTCCTAGAGCAACTTTTCACTATTTGTATGCAGTTTCGCTATCAGAGGTGTGACGAGCAGAAGAGAATGGCTTTGAGGGCTGTGGAAGATAGGTGTTTGCGCTCGTCGGGGCCCATAGAGGTGTGACGAGCGTGAAGGAATGCCACAGAGGACAGCAGAAGGCTGGTTAGCACGCGCATCTCCGTTCTTGGAAGAGCGACGGGCGTGAAGGAATGCAGCAGAGGGCAAAAGAAAGCCGATAAGCACGCCCGTCTATTTGCAATAGATTCCTATCCTGAACAATCATTCCTACTCCCAGAGATAAGACTCGCAACCTCCGACTATCACAGAATGCGAAAATGCCCCACACGTTAGTGTGAGGCATATATCAGCGGAGGGGACGAGATTCGAACTCGTGGTACAGAATAACCCGTACGTCAGTTTAGCAAACTGGTGGTTTCAGCCACTCACCCACCCCTCCTTTGAGAAGTCCCTCCTTCTGACTTACCGGAGGGACTGCAAAGATACAAAAAATATTTATTTAGCAATATTTTCGCGCATTTCTGTGTCGGCCTGGATATTTTTCATGCGGTAATAGTCCATAATGCCGAGATTTCCGTTTCTGAAGGCCTCCGCCATTGCGAGAGGAACTTGTGATTCAGCTTCAATAACTTTCGCGCGTGCGTCCTGTGCCTTGGCCTTGTTTTCCTGCTCGAGTGCGACAGCCATTGCCCTGCGTTCCTCTGCGCGTGCCTGGGCGATATTTTTGTCAGCCTCTGCCTGGTCCATCTGGAGAACGGCTCCGATGTTCTTACCTACATCGATATCCGCGATATCAATTGAGAGGATTTCAAATGCCGTACCTGCATCCAGACCCTTGTTGAGCACGAGCTTGGAGATGCTGTCCGGGTTCTCGAGAACTGACTTGTGGCTTTCTGAAGAACCGATGCTGCTGACGATACCTTCTCCTACACGGGCGAGTACCGTTTCCTCACCTGCGCCTCCGACGAGCTGCTTGATGTTGGCGCGTACGGTGACGCGGGCCTTTGCAATCAGCTGGATACCGTCTTTTGCGACAGCCGTTACAGGAGGGGTGTTGATGACTTTAGGGTTTACGGACATTTGAACAGCCTCGAGAACGTCGCGGCCTGCAAGGTCGATGGCGGTTGCCATCTTGAAGTCGAGGGCGATATTCGCCTTGTTTGCAGAAATCAGAGCCATTACGACCTTGGAAACGTTTCCTTTTGCAAGGTAGTGGGCTTCAAGTTCGTTTGCGTGAAGGGTGAGGCCGGCTTTCGTACCGGTGATGAGAGCATATACGATGGTCTTTGGATTTACACCTCTCCAACGCATAAGAATCAGTTGGATAAGTGATACATAAACACCTGAAAGCAGGGCTTGGAACCACAATGCTACAGGGAAGAACCAAAGGACTATTACCAGGGCCACCAGGATGACGGCCACCCAAAGGATGAAACTCATAATATTACTGATTAATTGGTTTTACAAGAACTTTATTGTCTTCAATTCTGACGACTTCGATCTCCACACCGGAGCTTATCATCGAATTGTCATCGGACTTGACTTCACAGGTAGTGTTTTCAAAGCGGGCGCTGCCCATAGGGGCGAGGCGTGTGGTCGTGATGCCTTTGTCTCCCGGATTGAGTTTTCCGCTTTCTTCGTTCACTTTAGCATCGATGACGGTCTTAGTCTCGAATCGTTTCCAGGTCTTCGCCCGGAGGGCATACACCAGCAGGGCTGCAAGAAGGCAGATACAGATGATTGTCACGAGTATTCCTGCTCCGTTACCGATGTAGGTGAAGGCATACCAGCAGGCAGCGGCAAAGCTGCCAAGGCTGAGAGCACCGGCCACGCCGACACCAGGTATCAATAAAAGTTCGACCAGCATCAGCAGGATGCCGAAGAAGATAAGTGTTGCAATTATGAAAGCGTTCATATCTATAAGGATTTACCTAAATCAATTATGCTGACATTCGATACGCCCTCGGCTTTGAGGACCTGAACAATAGCATCTGCGGATTCTTTATTATCAATAGGACCGACTTCAAAAATTATGCTTCCGTCTTCAGTCAACTTTATGATGTCCGTCGCCGTCATAGTACGCAGGGCGGTGACTGCATCTTTTGGAAGCGAAGCCCCGTCAGGATAGATTCTGACTTTATACTGGGTCTTCATCTTTGACTCCAGGGCCCTTGCATTGCTGACACTGACGGTTTTCCCGTCCACATATGCAGTGATGATGGCATTCTTGAACCCAAGTCTCTTTACACTGTTGAGATTTGAAAGGACGTCACTGTATGTGCGGAAAATGCCGACGCTGTATATGTGTTTTGTCGGGGAGACTTCTTTTTCAAACACAGGGCTAAGGCCTTTGAACTGTTGCAGTGTTGCTTTCTTACTGAGGCTGAACAGCTGTATCTGATAAACCAGTCCGTCCGGGAGAGTGTTGTCCTGCGCGAACTGGGCTTCCGGGAGAATCTTGAAGGTGTAGTCGAACAGAACTGGAGGTTCGGCCATATTCAAAGAGATTTCCGCACCTGGATGATGTTTTGTGAATGTATATCCTGATGATGCCCCTACCACCTGTCTCTCAAGGTCCTTCTGTAATTTTTCCGGGTCCAGGGCGATGCCTTTCTGTAGGAATTCCATTTCTGTTTCCTGGAGTGCCTTCACAGCAGAATCCAGTCTGGCCTGAATTCCCGGAAGTTCTGTGAGGAACTCATCGGAGGAGAACACATTGTTGAGGGAGTCGCGTAGTTCGCGGACGCGGTTCATCTGTTTTATGTACCTTCCTGTTTCTTCCGAATTGCTGCTTTCGGTGGCGACAGAAGAATTGTCAATCCTCGAAAGTGTCCGTCTCGGCATCAGAGAAGCAAGGTTTCGGAGTTCTTCGACATTGGAAATCTGTTTCCTGACAGGCATCGCATCATATTCCACGACGTACAGGCACACGCTGTCTCGGGCGCAGTCCCTGTTGGATGCGAAGATTGAGTATTTCCCGTCATCCGTGTCCATAAACAGGAAATCATCATATGGCGACGAAAACGGGAATCCCATGTTGACCGGGGTCTCCCAGTCTCCTGTCTCGCTGTTATATGTGGAAGAGTACAGATCGTATCCACCCATTCCGTAAAGTCCCTCCGATGCGAAATACAGAGTTTTCCCATTCGGGCTTACTATAGGATATATTTCGTTAGAGGAGGACGTGAGGCTTTCGTTAATCAGTTCCGGTGCAGTCCAAAGCGTATCCTGGAAATGACTGGTGTAAATGTTCCTGATACCGTCCTTGTCCTGTGCGGAATAGAAGATTGTCGAAGCGTCATCCGGTATGTACAGAGCCTGGATAATCCCGGATGCGTCGGAAGAGTCAAGCTGGTTCGGAATCGCTCTCCAGCTGTTGTCCGGCAGGGGGTAAAACAGGAAGAAATCTCTTACAGAAAATTTCTGTCTGGCCACAACTCTTGGGAGATTGCAGTAATCCATCATATTCAGTCCATTCTCTCCGAGAACGAGTTCATCCTCATACCTGAGCCTTTCGGTGGAGTCGGTGCAGGCTTCTGTAGCAGCATTGTAGGCCGCTACGGCTTCAGGAAAATCATAAATCCTGCGGAGAGAGTCGGCTTGTGCCAGAAGTTGTTCTGCAGGCAGGAGTGGCCTAATGTTATCGCTTTGGGATGAATTGTCAGAAAAAGTGGCTGCAGTGTCTTTGCCTGCATTGTCTGCTGGCCTGTTCCGATGCTGTTGAGCCGCAGCGATGGCATTCCTCAGGGAATCCATCTTGGCTATCAGTTTTTTATTCTGGGCGTCATTGTCCTGTGCGGAGAGCTGAAGGCTTCCCGGAAGGCAGAACAATGCTGCAAAAAATACTGTGAGCAATGCTTTTTTCATCCCAGCAAATTTAAGAAATACTTTGAAGAAAATTTCTTTATCAGAAAAAAATACTAAATTTGCACCCTATTATGCCGAAAAATAAAGTAATTAAATAAATTATAATTATGCAAAGTAAAGGAGTAATCAGACTTGCAGCCATTCTGCTCGCCCTTGCCTGCCTCTGGCAGCTGTCTTTCTCTTTGGTATCTTCAATCCAGAGCAAGAAGGCTGCCGATTATGCAGAAAACGCAGTTGAGGCTTTTCAGCAGAGCGCTGCATTCGCAAAAATCTTACCTGAAGATCAGGCTTTCGTTCTCGATTCAGTAAGAAAAATTGAAAACAGATGGTACATAGACTCAATCTCTTCTGAGAAAGTCTACCTTGGATATACATACAAGGATGTACAGGCAAAAGAAATCAACCTCGGCCTTGACCTTAAGGGAGGTATGAACGTAATGCTTCAGGTTCAGCTCGAAGACCTCGTGAAGGCTCTTGCAGGCAACAACCAGTCAGCAGAGTTCAGTCAGGCACTTGCTCTTGCAAAGGAGCGTAGCGTGAATTCTTCTTCAGACTTTATCACCCTTTTCGGTGAGGCCTGGAAGGAAGTCGGTGGCGGTCAGAGACTTGCTCAGATTTTCGGAACATACGAAATGCGTGACCGCATCAAGCCTGAATCATCTGATGACGAGGTTCTTTCTGTCATCAAGGAAGAGGCTGAAAGTGCAGTTGCCAATTCATTCAACGTACTTCGTAACCGTATCGACCGTTTCGGCGTAACTCAGCCTTCAATCCAGAAACTCGGCAACACCGGACGAATCCTCGTCGAACTTCCTGGTGTAAAGGAGCCTGAGCGTGTAAGAAAACTTCTCCAAGGAACAGCATCCCTCGAATTCTGGACAACATATGAGAACTCAGAGATCTATCCATATCTCGTTGAGGCTAATGCAGCTCTTGCACAGATTCTTGCAGCAGAGGAGGAGACAGTTCCTGTAGTTGAAGAGGAAGTGGCTGAAGAAGCCGCAGCAGATGTAGCAGCAGAAAACGATATTCTTAATCAGGAACTTGCAGCACAGGGAGTTGAGGCAGGTGCAAATGAACTTGCAAAGCAGAACCCTCTCTTCGCAGTACTTCAGCCTTCACAGATGAAGACAGCCTGCATCGGTTTCGCAGCCGCAGCAGATACCGCAAAGGTCAACAAGTATCTCTCTATGCCGCAGATTGCTGAGATCTTCCCTGCAGAGTTCAGACCTATGTGGTCAGTAAAACCTTCAGAGTATCTTTCAAGCGAAAATATCTATGAACTCGTTGCCATCAAGGCCAGCTCACGTGACGGAAAGGCTCCTCTCGACGGAGGTGTAGTAACCGATGCACGCGTAGTTTACGAGTCACAGCGCGGAACCGGAAGCCCTACCGTTTCTATGACAATGAATGCGGAAGGCGCCAATGTATGGGCCCGTCTTACAAAGGACAACATCGGTAAACAGATTGCAATCGTTCTTGACGGAACCGTATATTCATATCCTAACGTACAGACTGAAATCACGGGAGGAAACTCTTCAATCTCAGGAAACTTCACAGTTGAAGAAGCAACTGACCTTACCAACGTCCTCAAGTCAGGTAAGCTTCCTGCACCTGCAACAATCGTTCAGGAGCAGGTTGTAGGTCCTTCACTCGGTGCCGAGTCAATCCACGCCGGTTTGATTTCATTCATCATCGCGTTCATCCTCGTGCTTGTATATATGGTGTTCTTCTATCAGGGTGCCGGTGTTGCAGCGGACTTCGCTCTGCTTGTCAACGTCCTCCTGCTCTTCGGAACACTCGCAGCATTCGGTGCAGTGCTTACACTGCCTGGTATCGCCGGTCTCGTCCTGACATTGGGTATGGCCGTGGATGCCAACGTTATTATATATGAACGTATCAAGGAGGAACTCAAGGCCGGCAAGGGTCTTGGTAAGGCCGTACACGACGGTTACTCCAATGCTTACTCCGCTATTATCGACGGACAGGTTACCACCCTCCTTACAGGTATCGTTCTCTTTATCTTCGGTTCAGGCCCTATCCAGGGATTCGCAACAACCCTCATCATCGGTATCATCACCTCAATCCTTACCTCAATCTTCATCACAAGACTTGTGTTTGAAGGCAGGATTGCAAGAGGCAAGAATATCACATTCGAGAGCAACCTTACAAAGAACTTCCTCAAGAACACCAAGGTTAACTTCATCGACAAGAGAAAGGTTTCCTACACAGTTTCAGGAATTCTTATCGTCATCTCACTTGTTTCAATCTTCACAAAGGGATTCACATACGGTGTTGATTTCACAGGTGGACGTACATACGTTGTAAGATTCGACCAGCCAGTTACAGCTGAGGCCGTAAGAGAGGCTGCACTTGATGCATTCGAGGGATCAGTCGAAGTCAAGCAGTTCGGTGGTGAGAGCCAGATGAAGGTTACGACCTCATACAAATATGAAGACGAATCAACAGACGTTGATGCAGAAATCGAGGGAATGCTCTATGACGCATTGAAGGGATTCTTCAAGGAAGATCTTTCGTTCTCAGACTTTGTTTCAACTCTTGACAATCCTAACGGTATCATCAGTTCTGACAAGGTCGGCGCAACAATCGCAAACGATATCAAGAGGTCAGCAGTCATTTCTGTGATTCTCGCCCTGCTCGTTATCTTCGGGTACATCGCCCTCCGTTTCAACGGTTGGACCTGGGGTCTCGGCGGTGTCGTATCACTTGCCCACACGACCATCATCGTCATCGGTTTCTTCTCACTCTTCACGGGAATACTTCCGTTCAACCTCGACGTTGACCAGACGTTCATCGCGGCTATCCTTACAATCATCGGATATGCTATCAACGATAACGTGGTTATCTTCGACCGTATCCGTGAGAACTTGAAACTCCATCCTTCAGCAGACTTCAAGGACACTGTAAATACTTCATTGAACGCAACATTGACCCGTACAATGAACACCTCAGTTTCTACCCTCCTTCCTATGCTTGCTATCGCAATCTGGGGCGGTGAGTCCATCAGAGGTCTCTCAGTTGCTTTGATTATCGGTATCATCTTTGGTACCTACGCTTCAATCATGATCGGTACCCCGATTATGTTCGATGCCACAAGGAAAGCAGCCGAAAAGAAGGCACTCAAGAAATAAGAGATAAATTTCCAATAAATGGAGCCCGCTTCTTTCGGAAGTCGGGCTCTTTTTTTATCTTTGTGATATGGCATTCGTACATCTTCACGTCCATACCCAGTATTCAATTCTTGACGGTCTGTCTTCAATTCCGAAATTATTCGACAGGGCTGAGGAACTGGGTATGCCGGCCCTGGCCATCACGGATCACGGCAATATGTTCGGCGTGAAGGAATTCCTGAAGTTTGCTGCAAAGCACGAAAGCGTCAAGCCTATCATCGGCTGCGAAGTCTATGTGACCCGTCACTATGACCATCATCTCCGCGACAATGAGCATAGGAAGTATTATCATCTGATCCTGCTTGCAAAGAACGAAAACGGTTACAGGAACCTGATGAAAATAGTGTCCGAGTCTCACATCGAGGGAATGTACTACAGGCCGAGAATCAGTCACGAATTCATTGAAAAATACCACGAGGACCTTATCTGTTGCTCGGCCTGTCTTGCCGGAGAAGTCCCGAAGGCAATCCTTGCCGGAGATATGGATGCCGCGAGGAAGGCGATAGAGTGGCATAAGTCCGTTTTCGGAGACGATTACTATCTCGAGGTGATGTCCCATAAGTCTGAAGTTCCGGGCGTATCTCTGGACGTCTATGAGGGGCAGAAAGTATCCAATGCGGCAATATTCGAACTCGCTCAGGAGATGGGAGTCAAGATTGTTGCGACCAACGATGTCCATTTCATTAAGAAAGAGGACGGTCCTGCCCATGACAGGCTCATCTGCCTGACTACGAACGCCAATGTGGACGACCCTGACCGTATGCGTTATACCCAGCAGGAGTATCTCAAGAGTGAGGAGGAGATGGCGGAATTGTTCCCGGGCCATCCGGAGGTAATTTCCAACACGTTGGAGATAGCGGACAAGATTGAACGTTTCTCAATAGACAAGGACCCTATCCTGCCTAAGTTCGATATTGATCCGGAATTTCTTAAGGATATTGACAAATATCTCGACCAATATAAGGAAGTCATTGATGTCGGGCGTTGCGACAAGAATGGTCACGACAGGGGACAGGAGTTCGCCAATTCAGTAGCCTATCTGTGTCATCTTACTTATGAAGGTGCAAAGATGCGTTACGGAGACTCTTTGGATGAAGAAATCATAGGAAAGATTGATTTTGAACTGAAGACAATCTGCCGTATGGGATTCCCGGACTATTTTCTCATCGTTCAGGACTACATCGCGGCGGCAAGGGCGGAAGGCTATCTTGTGGGTCCGGGACGTGGCTCTGCAGCCGGGTCCGTGGTGGCTTATTGTTTGAAGATCACCAATCTTGATCCGATAAAATACCAGCTTCTGTTTGAGCGTTTCCTCAATCCTGACCGTATCAGTATGCCTGATATCGATGTGGATTTCGAGAACATTCCGGCGGCCCACGCATATGTGGAAAAGAAATATGGTTCGGATCACGTCTGCAGAGTCATCACATACGGGACTATGGCGGCGAAGAGTTCCATCAGGGATGTCGCCAGAATAAGCAAATTGAGTCTTGATGAGTCCAACAGGCTCGCCAAGATGGTGCCGGACAGGGGTATTACCATCCGGGAAGGCGGGGAGGAGAAGACCTATAAGCCGACACTCTCCAATTGCTATAAGTATGTCCAGGAGTTCAAAGACGAGTTGTCCGGTGGAGCGGAACTTAACAAGGAGGTGCTTAAATATGCAGAGAAATTGGAGGGAAGCGTCCGCCAGGTCGGTCAACACGCCTGCGCCACCATCATCAGTCGCGGCAATTTGACGGACTATATCCCTATCTGTCTTTCGAAGGAGAAGGAAACCGGACTTAATGTATGGACATCCCAGTACGACGGACATTATATCGAGGATGTCGGAATGCTGAAGATGGACTTCCTCGGATTGAACACGTTGTCGATAATCCACGAAACGCTCAATATGATCAAGGCCCGCTGGGGCCGGGACATAGACATAGAAGCCATTCCTATTGACGACAAGGAGACATACGAACTCTATGGCAGGGGAGACACCACCATAGTGTTCCAGTTTGAATCCGAAGGGATGAAGGCGTGGCTTCAGAAATTGAAGCCGCAGCGTTTCGAGGACCTCATTGCGATGAATGCCCTGTATCGTCCCGGCCCTATGGATTATATTCCGGATTTCGTAGATAGGAAACTGGGTATCAAGCCGATCAGTTATGACCTTCCGGAGATGGAGGAGTACCTCAAGGATACTTATGGGGTGACGGTCTATCAGGAACAGGTGATGCTTCTCAGCCAGAAGCTTGCCGGCTTTACGAAGGGACAGGCGGACAAGCTCCGTAAGGCGATGGGTAAGAAGCAGATTGATGTACTCGAATCCCTGTATACCGTATTTATGGAGGGAGGAGCCGAGAGGAACCATCCTAAAGAGATTCTGAACAAGATATGGCAGGACTGGAGAGCATTCGCGGAATACGCATTCAACAAGTCCCACGCTACCTGCTATGCTTGGGTGAGCTACCAGACGGGCTGGCTGAAATGCCACTACACTGCGGAATTTCTTGCTGCGAACCTCAGTTGCAACCTGAGCAACATGGAAGAGATCAAGAAGATTATGGCCGATTGCAAATTGCACAAAATTAAAGTTCTCAGCCCGGACGTAAACGAATCTTCGGCCGCCTTTACGGTTAATAAGGAGGGGAATATCCGTTTTGGTCTTGCCGGAATGAAGGGCTTCGGAAGCAATATCGTGGATGCGATAGTGACCGAGAGAGAAGCCAACGGGCTGTTTACTGATGTTTTTGATTTTGTAGAGAGGATGGCCGGGAGTGTCAACAGGAGGGCTCTTGAGACTCTTGTCAATGCTGGAGCATTCGATTCATTCGGATATAAGAGAACTCAGTTCTTCCTCCCTTGTCAAAGCGGTCTGACCTTCCTAGATGAATTGGTTAATTATGCAGACCTCTACAAGCGCGACAAGGAAGACAATACCGTATCCCTGTTTGGAGATGCCGAAGAGCTTAAGCCAGTGCGGCCTGCTATGCCTGAAGCTATGGTTGAGGAGGATGCCTTGACCCTGCTTCAGAAGGAAAAAGAACTTGTCGGGATGTACCTGTCATCCCATCCGCTCGAAAAATACTCTTTTGAGATAGAGCACTTCACTAATACAGAACTGGCTGCGATGCCACAGCAGATAGATGAATGCAATACATCCGGAAAGGAGAAAAAGGTCACTTTTGCCGGTATGGTCATCGATTTGGAAGACAAGCCGACGAGGTCCGGACGTCCTATGCTGCGCGCGGTTCTGGAGGATTTCAGCGGACAGTATGAACTTGTATTTTTCGGCAAGGACTATGATGCCTTCAAGCCGTTGATGACCTTGCATTCCCATCTTTTCATTGAGGGCGAGATTGCAATCAAGTACCGGGGTCAGGATGCCGCACAGAAGCCTGTTTTTGGTCTGAAATTGAAGAAAGTCATGCATTTGGGCAACGTGGCTGAAGAGTTCCTGAAGGCATTTGTGATTGAAGTATCTACGGACAATCTCAATGAGGACTTCAGAAAGTCGCTGATCAAGGTCCTTAAGGCCAATAAAGGAAAAACTCCGTTTATGATCAGTCTGTATGACGCAAAAACGGAGTATAAGGTCGAATTCAGATCCCGGAAATATAGCGTTTCCGTGACACCGGAGCTGATTGCTGATATCAATGCTCTTGGTCCGGGCTGGTCAATTGTTAGAAAATAAAGGTGGCTTTGACAGGGAAATGGTCAGAAATGAAGGTTCTGTCCATATAGCGTTTCGTCACTGTCTCGAATTCAGTGCAGCTGTCTATTCCTGAGAACCAGATGTGGTCGATGGTTTTCTTTGCCGTGCCCCAGCCGTTAAAGGTGAAGTGGTCATCACTCTTTGCTGCTACGGAACGTGCATCCTTCATATCAGACTTGATTGGCGACATTGCAGCATCTCCGGCCTCCATATTGAAATCTCCTGCCACGATAACCGGCAGTCCGTCGGTGTTTATTTCCTGTATGCGCTCAACAATTAGCTTCAGACCATTTTCGCGTGCTTCTACGCTGTTGTTATCCAGCCTGGTGCTTACAAGATAGAATTTCTTCCCACTGGATTTATCCTTCATAAGGGCCCATACAGCAGTCCTGTTTGCCTCTGCATCCCAGCCGATGGAAGGAGTGTCTGGAGTGTCGGACAGCCAGAATGTGCCTGATTTAAGAACGCTTTCCGCTTTTTTGTTGTAGAAGATGGCATTGTGTTCTCCTTTCTTCTTCCCGTCTTCGCTCCCGACTCCTACGTAAGCAAATGCTTCGCAATATTCTTTCAGGAAGGCAATCTGGTACGACAGAGCCTCTTGAATGCAGAAGATGTCGGGATTCTGGTCCTGCAGCATAAGGATAGAAGCAGGGCAGCGATATTGCCAGGAATTGGTTCCATCTTTGGATTCACCATTTCGTATGTTAAAGGAAATGATAGTTACGGCCGATGCACTTACTTGGAGAAGCAAGGCAAAAAAAAGAATAGTTACTAATTTTTTCATATCGTAAAATTAAGTAAAAAATATGTTACTTTTGTATTATATGGCAGAATTGACTTTTTCAGAAATAGGTAAGGTTGAGGCCGTAAGCCGGCTTTATGAAGGGACTTCTTTCAAGCCCTGTGCCACAACTAGTCTGGAGGTATCATCCAAGGGAGGATATGCCCGTTCGGCATCCCGTCTTTTCCTTGAGGGAATTGATTTCAATCTCGAATATTTCCCGCTGAAGCATCTCGGATACAAATGTGTCATCGCTGTGACAGGAGAACTTTATGCCGGACTCGCACATCCGGCATCGCTTTCGGTCAGCCTCGGCATTTCAGCAAAACTGGACTATGCACAGATAAAGGAACTCTGGGATGGAGTTGCGGCGGCAGCGAAGGAGCAGGGGTACAAACAGCTCTCTTTGCAGCTCAATCCTTCTCCGAACGGACTTGCGGTAGCAGTCCATGCAGTCGGGCTGGAGGAAAAGCTTACTGAAAAAAGGCGTATCGGAGTACGCAGCAAGGATTTGGTATGTGTCTCAGGAAGCCTTGGAGCAGCATATCTCGGTCTGCAGGTGCTCGAAAGAGGGAAGTCGGATGTCGTTAAGGCAAAGGAAGATATTGAGAAATACAAGATGCTGGTTGGGGCCTATCTGAAGCCGGAGCTGAGCGACAGGCTTGTAGGGGCTCTGGAAGAGGATGAACTATATCCGTCAGCCGGCTATTTTGTGACGCACGGACTTGCCGATGCCGTGAAGAGGCTTTCCCGTGACACCGGTCTCGGTGTGAAGATATATGCCGATAAGATTCCTTTCGAGGGAAACACGTTCTCTCTCGGAAAGGAACTGGACATTGATCCTGTTTCTGCTGCTATGAACGGTGGGGACGACTACAAGATACTTTTTGTGATACCTATTCTTGAACTGGAGAAATTCCGCAGGGATTTCCAGACTTTCGACATCATAGGACATCTTGCTCTGCCGGAGGTCGGCACAGTGCTTGTGACGCCGGAAGGAGTAGAACTTCCTATGAAAGCACAGGGATGGAATGATTGGAATGAAGATTAACTACTAAATAACGCTATATTATGATTAAGAAAACCATTTTGAGTTGTGTCGCTGCTACAGCTATGACTCTTGTATTCATTTTGCCGGCTAGTGCAAAGACTCCCAAATATGTCTTCTATATGATTGGAGACGGTATGGGAATCAATGAAGTGTATAGTGCCCAGACTTATAATAAGGCTACCGGCAACGGCCCGGAAAATATTAATTTCTTCCAGTTCCCGGTTCGTACGTTTGTCTCCACATATTCTGCTTCATCTCTTGTAACTGATTCAGCAGCTGCCGGAACAGCTTTAGCTACAGGTCAGAAAACCAACAATGGCTCAATGGGAGTTGGCGCGGACGGAAATCCTGTTTCTGACATTTGTGAGTGGGCCCAGGCTGCCGGCTTCGGTACTGGTGTTGCAACTTCGGTCGGTGTAAACCATGCCACGCCGGCTGCATTCTATGCGCATACCTCCAACCGAGACAACTATGAGACTATTGCCGAGCAGCTGATTGCATCCAAGATTGCTTTTGCTGCCGGCGGCGGTATCATCAATGAGAAAAAGAAGACCGGACACGATTCCAAGTATCTTGAGGACAAGGTGGCTGCTGCAGGTATTCCTATCCTTCGTGGCGAGCAGCTCAAGACAGCGGGCTCACAGGAAGGCAGAGTACTTTGTCTTGCATCCGACACTAATGTCACAGACCTTCCATACGCCATCGACCATAAGGAAGGCGACACAAAGCTCGCTGATTTCGTTCAGGCAGGCGTTGAATATCTCTACAATCACTTCGCAAAGAAAGGATTCATCTTTATGGTTGAAGGTGGAAGTATCGACCACGCAGGCCACAGCGATGATGGTGTTTCCGATTTCTGGGAGATCAACGATTTTGCTGAAGCAATTGATGTGGTTCTTGCATTCTACAACCAACATCCTGACGAGACCCTTATCGTTGTCACTGCAGACCACGAGACAGGTGCCCTTATCCCTGGAGCAGGATGGTATGCGCTCAGACCGGAACTTCTCGGCACACAGAAGATGTCAGAGGATATGCTTAATGTCGAGTACAAGAAATTCATCGGCGAAAACGGAGAGCTCCCGTCATGGGATGACGCAAAGGAATTCTTCAAGAAGAATCTCGGACTCTGGGACACAATCAAAGTAGATCCTCGCACAGAGAAAACTTTGAAGGAAACATTTGAGAAATCTGTAAGGAAGAATGAAGGAGAGAATGTTGTATCTCTTTATTCAGTCAGCACGAAGATCGTTTCCGACGCCCTCGATTACATGAATCTGACATCCGGATATCATTGGGCTCACGGATCGCATTCAGGATCCCCGGTGGGTCTTTATGTCAAGGGCTCTTGCGCGAATGAGTTCCTTCAGTGCCGTGACAATACTGACATTCCAAAGACAATCGCCAGAGTGGCAAAATACATTAAGTAATCATATAACGGTTATCCCTTGTTTATGATCAAATTCGACAGCGACTACCTTGAGGGATGTTTTCCGGAAATTCTCCGGAAACTTGAGGAGACCAATCTGGTCCAGACTCCGGGTTACGGAGAGGACGATTATTGCGAACATGCAAAAGAAGTGATACGCAAAGAATGCGGGGCACCGCAGGCCGAGGTACATTTCCTTGTCGGGGGCACCCAGGCGAATACAACAGTGATTGCATCCCTTCTCCGCCCCTATCAGGGGGTGTTGTGCGCTGTCAGCGGACACATAAATGTACACGAGACAGGAGCTGTAGAGCACAGCGGACATAAGGTGCTTGGTCTCCCGTCCGGAGACGGCAAGATTGCGGCAGCGCAGATTTCCTCTGCGCTCCGCAACCACGCTGCCGACGCCAGCCGCGAACACGTTGTACAGCCGGCGATGGTGTACATTTCCTTTTCCACCGAGCTGGGAACAATTTATTCCCTTTCAGAGCTGAAGGAGATTTCTTCAGTATGTCGCGAAGCAGGTATTCCGCTGTTCATAGACGGAGCGAGGATAGGTTATGCGCTTATGTCTCCGGCCTGTGATGTCACACTGAAGGACATTGCGTCCCTTGCGGATGTGTTCTATCTTGGTGGAACCAAACAGGGAGCCTTGTTCGGAGAAGCCGTTGTGTTTACGAACCCGGCCCTCGCCAAAGATTTCAGATACAACATTAAGCAGAATGGCGGAATGCTGGCAAAGGGCAGACTTCTTGGAATCCAGTTCTCCACACTGTTCGAAGAAGGCCTGTATTTCAGTGCGGCAAAAAAGGCGGTTGAGCAGGCTTTGAGAATCAGGAAGGCTTTCGAAAAGCGCGGCTTCAAATTCCTTGTGGACAGCCCTACCAATCAGCAGTTTCCTATTCTTCCGAATGATATGGTAAAGAGACTTCGTGAGAAATTCAGTTTCGAAGACTGGGGATATGTGGACGAAACTCATACTGCAGTCCGTTTCTGTACTTCCTGGGCGACTCCTGACAGTTCTGTCGATGCGCTGATATCAAATCTGTAACGTCAACTATGAAAAAAATCTTTTGTCTTCTGGTGCTGCTCGGTTCGACGGTATCTGCCTTTGCGCAGGTCCCTGTTGAGGAATCTCAGTATCAGCCTACCCTCATCACCACAAAATATTTCGGTCCTTATGCTTTCCTTGTACCGGATTTTTTAGAGGGGCGAGTCAATGACAGGATTTCTGCGACCTTGTCCGGAGATTATGTGATGGGACGTCTGGCAGGATCTGATAAAAAGGATCATACCGGAGCGTTATCCTTTGAGGTGAATGTCCCTCTTTGGTCGGACAGGGTGTCTCTGACGGTATGGGGCGAAATGCACGAATGGTATAAAGACAATCCGGCAGTCCGGGAGATGAGGCGGGTGGACCCAAAGTATCCTCTTTCAGACCACGATGCCGGATCTGTCTATTTCAGTCTGAATATGCTTGTTCTGAAAGAAAGGCAATATGCGCCTTCTTTTGCAATCAGAGCGGCTACGCTGACGGCTACAGGGGACAATTACGAGCAGGCCCGGCATTTTGACGCTCCGGGTTATTTCTTTGATCTTTCTGCGGGAAAGAGTCTGTATTTCGGAGAGCATAGCGAATTGAGAGCCAGTCTTTCAGCCGGCTTCCTGTGCTGGCAGATAGACCGCGGTACCCAGAATGATGCCTTCCTTTTCGGGGCAAAACTTTCGTATTCGAACTCTCTGATAAAAGTTTCTGCCGAGTACGGTCAGTACAATGGCCGGGAACACATAGCGGACAGTCCCAAATCAGTCAAGTTCCGCTGCGACTTCAAAGCCGGAAGGCTCTATCCTTTCCTGTATGCTCAGTATGGGCTTGAAGATTGGCCTTTTACTCAGTTCCGAGCAGGGTTACGTTTTGAACTATAGTTTTCTGGTAAAATCCCAGAAGACGTGAGGCTGGTTCTTCGTGAGTTCGGAAACAGTCAGGATTTCGCAGATTGAATTAGGAGCGGCTCCTTCCCAATGCCAGGTATTGGCCGGAACCACAACGGTATCTCCAGCAACAAGGTTCTGCACCTGCTCTCCTTCAATCTGGAATTTCGCAGAGCCCTTAATGACGATAATAGTCTGGGCTGCACTAGGATGCATATGCCAGAGATTTCTTGCCCCGCGGTCAATCACAAAATCAGACACGAATCCTGCGGCAGTCTTGGAAATGTTCCTTACATAGAAATTACCCGTATAATAATCTTCATCTGAAAGTTCACCGATAGGAATGACCGGCTCGTACATTGTCTGCGCATTAAAGCTGTCAGAAGGCACTCTGATGACATCTCCGTGAGCTTTTGCTACGGCCTCTTTCCAAAATTCGGTATATCCCGGCTGTGTGAGTCCTTCCGGAGTGCCCGCATTGTAGCTGGAATGGAGGAAGTTGCCTTCGGAGTCCTGAGCTTTGACATTTCCGTCAATGAATTTAACAAGAAGCGTCTCTTCGAGTTTCGCCCAATCTTTCAACTGGTTGTCGGCTGTATTGACGGAATAATCGGTTAGAAGATCCAGAAGTCTCTTTGTCTGACCTTTTGCATAGTATTTCAGAGCAATTTTGTCTGTGGCCGGAATCCCGTAAAAAATCTGGGAGTTTTCGAATGCGTCGATTTTGCCTCTTACATACGGCTCCATCTGGTTATACATCTTGTAGCAAGCATTTGCTACGCGGTTGCAGATCCAGAACGCCGATGTAGGCGAATAATGGAGCAAATCTCCGTTCCCAACCCTGAAGCACTCCGGAACAGCCTGTGTGCTGGCATAGATAGGGGAAAGATAAGAAGTGGCGGCGTCATCGCAGCCGAACCAGAGGATTCCACCGATTTCGTCCGGCATATAGGATCTCGCCTGAGCAACGAACCAGAATCCTGTCTGCTGTGTGGCGATTGCCCTCTCGTTCACGAATGTATCTTCATTATATTCGAATTCCATAGGCCTCCATCGGTATGGAAGTGCATTTCCTCCAGCACCGATATCTTTTCTCATATCCATCGGAGTCCCCTCGAAATGGTCTCTCATTGTGTTGGCGACATCCTTTACGGTCAATTTCCTGGTTGCTTTGATGAACAGCGGCATTGAGCCCTCGAGTTCATAACCCATTGCGTAATTGAGCCAGTCTTTTGCCTCGGCATTGACGGTCTGTCCGTTCTCGTCGATATAGTTGAACTTTCCGTCACACAGGATGTTGAACGCACTCCAAACCCGGGCGTCGCATCCTCTCGTGGTGCCGAAGTCGGCAGGGTTGTAGGCATCTCTGAAGGAGAAATCCTTGTCGTCTCCATCAAAATAGCCTTTTTCCCTTGCGAAACTGATTACATCGGGTGCATATATGCAGTTCTCCGGGTCGTGCAGAGGGAAGGTGGTGATGCGGGACTGGTTGGCATGGGCGCAGATGTATCCGTCAGGAATCCTGCGTGCTACCCATACGATGCCTTTGTCGCGCGGCCCCTTGCCGATAAGGTCCATGACCCACGCCTCTTCCTTGTCTGCGATTGAGAAGGTCTCGCCTTCGGAAGGGTAACCATATGTATTAGCAAGGTCCACGATTGTTCTGATGGCCTCTCTTGCTGTCTGTGCGCGCTGCAGTGTGATATAAATCAGTGAGCCGTAATCCATCTTTCCATTAGGGTCCACGAGTTCTTCTCTTCCGCCATATGTGGTCTCTCCAATAATAAGTTGGTGCTCGTTCATATTTCCCACTGTCTGGAACGTATGTCCCACCTGTGGAATCTGCCCGAGAGGGCGGTATGTGTCCCACTCTACGATGTCAAGCATAGTGCCCGGTTTCCAGTCGGCGGCCTTGTGATAGTATAGTTCCCCGAAAAGCCAGTGTGAATCGGCCGCATATGAAACCATGCAGGAACCGTCTGCGCTGGCACCTTTGGTGATGATGATGTTAGTACAAGCATTTCCCTGATATGAAGTGGAAAGAAATAATACCAGGCTGCTGGAAAGAGCATAAATGAATGATTTAAGTCTCATTTTGCTGATTTATGTTTTTAATGTTAATTTTGCGTGTTTTAGAGTGCAAATCTATGAAAAAAATCTTAATCTCCCTTCTTCTGCTCTCCATAGGCTCATTTGTGGCATTTGCCCAGAATGAGAACGGAAAAACCGACGAGGAAAAAATTTATGAACTTGTAGAAGAGCAAGTTGAAAAAATGACAGAGAATCTGGGTCTTGATCCGGCCCAGGAGTTCTATGTGGACTCCATTATGCTCCACGACTACTCGGAATTGCAGGCGGAACTTAATGCTATGAGTAAGTCGAAGGTGTCCAATCCTGACCTATACGTGCAAGTACAGGATAAGTGGATGGAGAAGATGTACCAGGAGTTTGAAAAACTTTTTACTCCGGAGCAGTGGGACAAATTTCTTAAATCCGGAGCGCTCAGGGAGAAAAAAGCTCGGGATAAAAGAGCAGCAAAAGCGGGAAAATAATTAAATTTGCACACTTATTTCGGAATTATGAAAAGAGAAGACATAGACCAGATTCTTGCGGAGATTAATAATCTCAAATGCAAAACCCAGAAAGAAGTCGAAGATGCCAGGGTCAAGTTCCTTGGAAAGAAAGGAGAAGTGACAAGGCTGTTCGAAGAATTCAGAACAGTGGCTCCTGAGCTTAAGAGGGAATTCGGAAAATCCCTTAATGAACTCAAGCAGACTGTTGCAGCAAGAATCGATGAGATGAAAGCGAATGTCGGAACTGACGAAGCAGCATCGGGCCCTAAGCAGGATCTTTCAATGCCGGGTGAGCCCTATGAACTTGGTTCCCGCCATCCTGTTTCAATTGTCCGCAAGGAGATTGTGGATATTTTCCGCAAATTCGGTTATGATGTGGCAGAGGGACCGGAGATTGAGGACGATTATCACGTTTTCGAGGCGCTCAATTTTCCTCCGAACCACCCTGCCCGCGATATGCAGGATACTTTCTTCGTATCTACAGGTCACGTTAATCCTCTTCTTCTCAGGACTCATACATCAAGCGTCCAGGTCCGTGCTATGGAAAAAATGAAACTTCCTATCCGCGTCGTATGTCCTGGCCGTGTTTTCAGAAATGAAGCAATCAGCGCACGCGCGCACTGCATATTCCACCAGATTGAAGGACTCTATATTGATGAGGACGTTACTTTCGCTGACCTCAAGCAGGCTATCCTCCTGTTTGCCCGCGAAATGTTCGGACCTGAGACTGAAATCCGTATGAGGCCTTCATTCTTCCCGTTCACCGAGCCTTCTGCAGAAGTTGACGTAAGCTGCAACATCTGCCACGGAAAGGGATGTAATATTTGCAAGGGAACGGGATGGCTTGAGATTCTGGGCTGCGGTATGGTGGATCCTAACGTTCTTGAGGCTTCAGGAATCGATTCCAAGAAATACAGCGGATTCGCATTCGGTATGGGATTGGAAAGAATCGCTATGCTGAAATGGCGTGTGAACGACCTCAGGCACTATTTTGAGAACGATATGCGTTTCCTCCGTGAGTTCAGTACGGCGGTTGAAGTGTAATTTCGTTCAAAAACTGCAAATATTTTTGGGGATTTCAAATTTCGTTGTATCTTTGCAGTCCCGCTAGGGAATTGCGGAAATAGCTCAGTTGGTAGAGCGTAACCTTGCCAAGGTTAAGGTCGCGGGTCCGAGCCCCGTTTTCCGCTCCAAAAAAGAAAGACAGTCTGAATGGCTGTCTTTCTTCATTTTCGACCTTAATAGGACCAATATTTGCTTTATCTTACAGGCGTGATCACGATTGTCCTATCATATTCGGATGGATATGCCCTGTATGCATCAAATATGCCACGTGCCGTACAGCCTACGCCTGATGTCGCGTAGTCAAGATTGAGCGTGATGTCACCTGATTCCACCAGCTGATACTGATATACACTCTTTGTCAGATTATCCGTCGTGTATGGGTAGGCGTTGAATGCAAACGGCTGGTCCACAGCGAACTCAAGACCCTTTCCAGAGGCATCCGTGAAGCGTACCCAGTGGTTGTCGGTCCTGAGGCCGTAATCCTGTGGAATGAGGTATGGCTCATACATTTCCTGTACCGTGGATTTCCATATGCCCATACGGTATCCGGTCTTTCTGTCCGGATATGATGCCTGAGGACCTCTGCCGTACCATTCTACATTTGAAAGACACTTGTCAAGGCTCATCGTGACACCTATTCTTGGAAGCCAGGCGGGCATTTCTCCCTGTGGGTTGACAAGGTGATGTATCGAAATTGTTCCGTCAGCATCAATCCGGTATGAGTAAACGTTTTCCATACCGACGCAGGAACGGCCGAAAATATATGCATCCAACTGCTTTTCTCCCTGGGAGCCGAATAAGGAGAGAGTCCTTACATCTACATATACGGAACCGTCAATCTCCCGAGCATCAACGCTGACCGGCTGATGACCTACTTTGTCGAGACCGAATGAGTAGTACATTGCCGCAAGCATAATACCGTGGCCTATGGAACCGTAGCCGGGCTTGCTCTGACTCATTGCAACGTGTGAACTGTAAGCATTCCAGTCATCGATTTCATTGGCTACCGGGGCTCTCCAGACATTGAGCCTCAGCGGTTCGGACAGCATTTCTGTCCCATCGAGTTCAATTGAGACGAGCTCTCCTGACCCGGCATCGAATCCATAGCTGAAGCCGTTGCCCTGAGCAAGAATCCTTCCATCCTCGGTCTTCAAGCTTATATGTCCTGCCGGTTTATCCTTAGGAAGTTCAGGGATATTCCACCCGCTCAGCTCAAATTGCTCCCAGCTGACTTCATGGCCTTTTTCCGCCCATATCTCATCCTGTGCAAGTACGGAACTGATATTGAGTCTGTACATACAACCCGGTTTGGATTCAGGCCTTGAATAAGGGATTGTGACAGCCTTTCGGGATGCGGGTGCTATGTCAAGGTTAAGTGTGCCGGAGGCAATGACGCTGTCGTCTTCTGTGATTGTCCAAGTGGTATTGTAAACGGAGGCGTTCACAAATGAATTCCGGTTCACAATCTCCACCAGCCCCTGCCGTGGGTCAAGGAGGGTGAATCGCAGTGGCTGAGTACTCTTTTTCATCTGGTACATCTCCGGCTGAGGTGTCCTGTCAGGCCATATGCTGCCGTATGTCCTTGCGCCGATTCCATAAGTCCAGAACGTGCCTTCCTCCAGTTCTTCCTCAAAATCCAGCCAGAGAGCCGCCTTATTTTTGTCGAAAGCATCTGACGGAGTGAGAGCATCGGCGAATATGCCGACATTGTCTATGAGAGCATCGCATATGCATTCTCTTGTGTCCTGGCCGTGCTTTTCTTCATCTCTGCCGATACAGAGCGACAGCGGGAAGTTACGTATGCGGCCACTGGCCTCCCGGCTTGCGATGGATTCACCGTCTATGAAGATGGTCATCGCTTTGCCGTCATAAACAGCAGTGACATTGTGCCACCTGCCTTCCCAGTCTGCAGGAAGATTTCCTGTCAAGGTGACCTTTGAGCCGTTGTCGATGTAGAATTCAATCTTGTCCGTGCCCTTCTGCCGGAGTCCATACTGATTGCTTCCTTTAGCGATCATATAACCTCCGTACCTGTTATATTTGCGTGGGCAGATGTCAAGGGTCAGTGTGAGTTTATCCCCGCATATTTCCACATTTTCTGCGCGGTAGATCTGAATCCACTGGTCTATCTTGTTGAGATCCACGGCTTTGCCGGTATTCCCTTTGACAAGCTTAGCCTTGCCCATTATGTTTGCCTTTGTCGCATACGGGCTCTTGTCCACAAGCGTCCGTACAGGCTCCAAGAGACCCGGACTTACGAAGTCCCAGACTGCACCGCCCAAAAGTGAAGGATGCTCATCGATTTCTCTCCAGAAGTCATCGAAGCCGCCCCCTGCATTTCCGGCAACCGAGAGGTATTCATCCATAAAAGACGGCCTCTTGTCCGATTCATCCATCCCATATCGGAGCTCGTGTTCAATCGGAATAGGGTAGCGTGGGCCTACTATGTCTTCGGCAGGGTGTTTTGGAGCATTCCCTCCATACATCCAATATCTGGTAGGATCATATTTTCTACCCTCTTTTACGACTTCAGCTATATCAGGACCCTCGCCAGACTCGTTACCGGCACTCCAGAAAAGAACGCAGGCGTGGTTACGGTCACGAAGGACCATCTGTCTGACCCGTTCCTGATACATCGGAATCCACTCAGGCTGGTTTGAAATCCATTCCGTGGCGTGGGCCTCATCTCCGGTCTCATCGATAATATACAGGCCGTATTCGTCAGCGAGGTCAAGATATTCGTTTACCGGAGGGTAGTGAGATGTCCTAACTGCGTTGAAGTTGAATTGCTTTAATATTTCGAAGTCCTTCCTGACAGTAGCCTCGTCCATTGCGTGCCCGAGCACCGGATGCTGCATATGGGAGCACTGGGCGTTAATCTTGACGGGCTGTCCGTTGAGGTAGAAGACTCCGTCTATGATTTCTGTTTTCTTGAAACCCATCCGTTTGCTCATCGTGTCAACCGTCTTGCCGGAAGCATCTTTGAGCGTCATCGTGAGTTCATACAGCACAGGCGTTTCGGCTGTCCATTTGAGTGGGGAAGTGACCTTCGAGGCGAAGCGGACCGTATTTTTCCCACCGGCAGGGATATCAATGTCTGATTTCTCCATTTTTGCCACCGGGGTGCCGTCACGAGAGATTTCTGCGAAGAGCGACATTCCAAGCGCCGGTTTGTCATAAGACTTTATATCAACGGCAAGACTGACGTCGGAATCAATATAAGAACTGTCAAAGTCGGTTATCACCTGATAGTCGAATATTCTTGTGCTGTGAGTGTGGTAAACCGTCACGTCATCGAAAATACCTGCAAGCCTCCAGAAATCCTGCGTCTCCATATATCCTCCGTCCGAATATTTCAGGACAAGTACGGAAAGCTGATTCTTTCCGGGTTTGACGAAACGGGTGATGTTATACTCGGATGGCTCCTGTGCCCCCTCATTGTAGCCCACCTGCTCTCCGTTGACCCATACGAATGACGCAGATGCGACCTTTTCAAATCTGAGGAAAATCTGCTCCCCCTTCCAGGATGCCGGGATATTGAAGTATGTCCTGTAGGCTCCTGTAGGATTTATGTCCATAGGAACATCCGGTGGGGTGACCGCAATTATTTCATCTCCCGGATCGGCAGACTTAGGGTGAAGGGACAGCCATGGGGTGGCGGTATTTCTGAAAATAGCCTGTCCGAAACCCTGCATCTCCCAATTCGAAGGCACCTCGATTCCGGACCACTTCCGGTCGTTGAAGGTGGTCTTGAAAAAATCTTGGGGAACATCATAAGGCGACTCGCAATAAAGAAACTTCCAGGTTCCGTTCAATGAGATGCTGCCTGACGGCAGATGGAAGGCCCTTCCTTCCTCCTGACCTTCACTGAACACGTCGAGGTTTTCAACGTAATGCGGCAAGTTCTGTAAATATGGTTTGTTCTGAGCCGACAGAGCGGCAGGTGTTATAAAAGCAAGACTGATAAGAAGATTCTTTATTTTCATGGTTAAATCACAATTTCCCCGGAGCCGCATACCGGGACCGGGGAATTCAAGATGAAATTATATTCAGTTATTAATTATTCTTCAACTACAGGTGCGTCCGGAGCGTTTTTCTGAACTGAAGCGATACCTGCCTTCAGAGTTCTCTCGCTTGCGTACATCTGGCTTGCGCCGATTACCTGTCCGTTTGATGACTTGAGATTGAAGAAAGGCTTTCCGTTCTTTGCAACCTTCACCTCGAAACGTCCCTCTACAGGAGCATTCTTCCTTACTGATTCAACGCCGTTGAGGCAGGCAGCCTTTGTTGTATAACCTTCGCTTGTCAGAATTACCTGTCCGTTTGTTGCTTTAAGATTGAACTGGAATTCTCCGTTCTTCCTGGTGGTGATAACAAATTTTCCCATTTTGATACAGTTTATGTTAGTGATAGTGTTTTACAAATTTATAAATTTTCCAGAAAAGTGCCACGGATGGCGGAAATTTCATTCTTAATGGAAATCAAGTCGTTGCGCAGTTCATCGGCATTGTCTGCGTTTATCAGGAAAAGAGGCTCCAGGACTTTCTCGAGGCTCTTCATTTCCGGGTAGAAATCCACAAGGGAAGAAATCCCTTTATGAACGAGTGCAAAGTTGTTTGTGATCTCGGCGGCTGACTCATCGTCGAACATAGGCATAAACTTGTCCACATCCCTCGTGCAGACAAAAAGTTGCTCCACGAGTATTGCTGTTGTTGCTTCCCAGAAAAAATTCGCCCTTCCGGCCCGATATTCCTTTTCGGCGCAGTTGCTGATTATCTGTCCGATGTTGCTGTCGGCGCGAAGCGAACGTGTAACCTCGTAGAAAGCCATATCATTCAGTTCCATACCTATGCGCTGAATGGCTTCGTCATAATTGGATACCGGCATGTTGTAGAGGTCTGCAACAATCCTGTCCACGGTGTAGATTGCCGTAGCGCGGTATTTTTGGCTGAGCGTAGGGAGATTCCTTGCATCCGTCGGATCCGCGAGGTAGTCCGGTTTAATCATCTTTTCCTTGTCGGAAAGAACAACGGCACCGCTTTCAGTGCTCAGGAACGGCACCGGTTTGATTTTTCTGAGTGATATGGTCAGGCTGTCGAGGTTCACTTTCAGTTCCTCTTCTGTCAGCAGCGCTTCTTCCATTTTTTGCTCCTCAAGTGCTTTTACTGCATTCTTTGTCTTGCAGCAAGGAACCAGCACCAGGGCTGTGAGCATCAGGAAATATATTTTCTTCATATAGGACAAAGATAATTATTTATTTCTCAAGATAACCTTTCCGTCTTTTGCATCTGCCTGAATAATTGAGGCCTTGCGCACGCTGCCGTCGAGGATGGCAGTGGCGAGCTGGTTCACAAGTTCCCTCTGAAGAAGCCTTTTGACCGGCCGGGCGCCATAGTCCGGGTCATAACCGTTCTCGACCATATACTCTTCGAAGTCCTTTGTGAAATCAAGTTCCACACCTTCGTCAAGGAGGGTTTTCTTGAGAATCTCCATCTGGATGCGGACGATTTCGCCGATGTTTTCTTTGGACAGGCTTTCGAATACGATGATTTCATCAATTCTGTTGAGGAATTCAGGCCTCATTGCGGCAGTCAGTTCTTCCTTCTTGAGGTTGGAAGTCATAATGAGGATAGTGTTCTTGAAGTCCACAGTCCGTCCCTTGTTGTCGGTAAGACGTCCGTCATCAAGCACCTGCAAGAGTACATTGAATACATCCGGATGAGCTTTTTCTATCTCATCCAGCAGAATGACCGAATAGGGTTTGCGCCTTACTGCCTCGGTGAGCTGGCCGCCCTCGTCATATCCTACATATCCCGGAGGCGCACCTACAAGACGGCTGACGGTGTGGCGTTCCTGATACTCGCTCATATCGATTCGGGTAATCATATTCTCGTCATTGAAAAGGAATTCGGCGAGGGCCTTTGCAAGTTCGGTCTTGCCGACACCGGTGGTACCAAGGAAAAGGAACGAGCCTATTGGTCTCTTTTCTGATGAAAGACCGGCGCGGGATCTTCTCACTGCATCGGAAACGGCGCTGATGGCTCTTTCCTGGCCTACTACCCTCTTGTGGAGGGCTTCCTCCATCCTTAGAAGTTTCTCCTTCTCGCTTTCCAGCATCCTGCTTACAGGGATTCCTGTCCACCTTGCAACCACTTCCGCAATATCCTCAGGGGTGACGGCTTCGGTAATGATAGGATCCTTTATCTCCGCCTGTTTCGAGGTGAGTTCATTTATTTTCTCCTGGGCCGCTGAAATCTTGCCGTACCTCAGTTCGGCTACTTTTCCATAGTCGCCCGCGCGTTCTGCAATCTTCGCTTCATTCTGATAGTCCTCAATCTGCTGCCTTGCGCTCTGTAGTTCGGAGAGGATATTTTTCTCTTCATCCCAACGCTTTTTCAGGGCATCGCGCTGCCTATTCAAATCTTCGAGTTCTGAGGAGAGTTTGTCCAGCTTAAGGGAAACGCCTTCCCTGCGGATGGCTTCCTTCTCTATTTCGAGCTGACGTATCTTGGAGTTGAGGTCATCGATAGGCTCAGGAACGGAGTTCATCTCAAGCCTGAGCTTGGATGCGGCCTCATCTACAAGATCTATTGCCTTGTCCGGTAGGAAGCGGTTGTTGATATACCTGTGCGAGAGATTTACGGCAGCAATCAGTGCGTCATCCTCAATGCGTACCTTATGATGGTTCTCATATTTTTCCTTGAGCCCGCGGAGGATTGCAATCGATTCCGCAGGGGTAGGCTCGTCCACCATAACCTTCTGGAACCGTCTTTCAAGCGCTTTGTCTGTCTCGAAGTATTTCTGGTACTCGTCCAGGGTCGTTGAACCTATAGTCCTGAGTTCTCCCCGAGCGAGGGCCGGTTTCAAAATGTTTGAGGCGTCCATCGCCCCGGAGGTGCGTCCCGCGCCCACCAGCGTGTGGATTTCGTCAATGAACAATATGATTTCTCCGGCACTTTCCACTACCTCTTTCACCACGCCCTTCAGCCTTTCCTCAAATTCTCCCTGATATTTCGCACCCGCGATGAGTGAGCCCATATCCAGGGAATAAACTATTTTTGATTTCAGATTCTCCGGTACATTACCGTCCACAATCTTCAGGGCGATGCCTTCGGATATGGCTGTCTTGCCGACACCCGGTTCGCCAACCAGAATAGGATTGTTCTTAGTCCTTCTGCTCAATATCTGCAGGACCCTCCTGATCTCCTCATCGCGGCCTATTACAGGGTCCAGTTTTCCTTTTGACGCCTGCTCATTCAAGTTGATGGCGTACTTCTGTAAATTTTCACGATTTTCCATAGCACAAAAAAATAACGCCCGCCTTTTCGGGCGAACGTTAAAATCTCAAATTATATTCCAGCCTTCTGTAGGCTGACAAAATGTCAGTATTACTCAGCAGGAGTTGAAGGTACTTCGTTTTGGATAGGTGCTGAAGGGAATTCAGGAACCTGCTCGGTCTCTATGCTTTCAATTTTGTTGGTAACGTCGATGTCAGCACCGGTTGTACCGAGTGTGAAAGCTGAAACGATTGAAAGGACAAGAATGAATGTAACAAGTCCCCAGGTTACTTTCTCAAGGAGGTCAGCCGTCTGCCTTACACCGAAAGCCTGGTTTCCTGCAACGAAATTGCTGGCCATTCCTTCTCCCTTACCGCTCTGAAGCAACACAACGATTACGAGAAGTATTGCAGCAATGATAACGAGAATGGTTAAGATTGTAAAAAGTGCAGTCATATCTTCTTATTTTTTAATTTTCTTCCTTTAAATTTTCAATAAGGGATGCAAAGTAAGCACTTTTTTCCGGATATCGCAAACTTAGTTTCGAATAAATGAACTTTGCCTGTTCTATATATCCTTGCTGTGCATAGATTTGCGCCAGAGTTTCAGTGCAGAAATTCTCGAAATCCTCCTGCCCGGAGAGGTCGTCACGGCCTTTTTCCGGTTCTGCTGCAGGAGCCTTGAATTTCAGGGAGTTATCGCTTCTGATATTGTCGTATTGCTCCTGAGAGAAATAATCGCCTCCTACGACGACCACCTTTTTCCGCATAGGGGTTTCCGTGCCGGCGGGCACCTTCACTTCCGTAACAGGACAGTTGAACAGTATGGATCTGTTGCCTACATAGATAGCTGCATCCCCGGGACGCCCTGTGCGGACTGCAAGTGCCTTGCGCGCTGCGCCGAACCAAGGAAACAGGTCCACAATCCTGGAGAGTTCTTCTAATGGGATGTCGTTCAGATTCATATTCTACCAGTTTGCAACCGTTGCATTGAAAATGTCATCCACCAATTTTTTGATGATTTCCTGGCACAAAGAGGATTCAACAGCATCCAGAGAATTTGTCGAATCATAATCTGCATATTGTGAGAAGTCCTTTTCAAAATCTTCTTCAGGATATTTTCTGTTGGTGAATGTGATCTTTACTGTAACTGTAAGCCTGTTTTGCGCAGCGACTTCGTCTGCCGTCACAGCAGAAGCCTGTACATTGTATCCGGTGACCTCACCGAGGATTTCGATATCTCCGTCTGTATCGACCTGCTCGAGACGTGTCATCTTTCTGAACTGGTTTTTGACGGCTTCTGTGAGGTCGTTGCTGAGATTAGGATTCACTTTCAGTGCGGAATAACCGAAATAATCAATGGTCACGGTCTGCACATCCGGCTGTATCGATGTGCCGGAAAAAGAATATATCCCACAGGATGTCACTGTCAGACAAGTGAGTATAAGGGATGATATCAGATATTTATTTTTCATTCTTGGAAAGTCTTCTATAAAGGGTTCGTTCAGAAATGCCAAGTTCCTCTGCTGCAAGTTTCCTGTTACCGTGATATTTTTCCAGGGCCTTGAGAATATTGTCTTCTTCGGCCTTGTGAAGAGAAAGGCTGACCGGCTCGTGGACTTCCGCTTCCTGCCATTCCGCTTCCTGTACCGGTTGCTGCTGTGGCTCGGAAACCTGGGTTTGTGCTGGAATCTTTTCCCTGGTGTCGCTGTAAACGAAATTCTTCAGTGCGTCCACATCTTGCTTCAGGTCGAGCAGGGCTTTGATGAACATCTGCCTGTCTGAGGCCGACATTCCGTCAGAACTTGAATTCAATATCGCTGGAAGAGAGTTCGGCCCGTCCTTAGGTATGTATTTGGATAGGGTGGCGGCATCGATTTCACATTTCGCTGCACCCGGGGCCAGTTTCATTGATTCCAGCGCTGAAATGCTCTCGGTGACATTCTTGAGCTGACGTATGTTGCCGGGCCATCTGTATCCTTGGAGCATTGCGATTGCGTCGTGGGTCAAACTGACCTTGGTCATTCCGTACTTCTCGGAAAAATCGGAAGTGAATTTCCTGAAAAGCAGGTATATGTCGTCCTTGCGCTCACGGAGCGAAGGCATCTTTATCTGTATTGCATTGAGCCTGTAGTAGAGGTCTTCTCTGAACTTGCCCTGGCTGACTGCATGGATGAGATCGACATTCGTGGCTGCAATGACCCTGACGTTGGTTTTTTGCACTTTTGCAGAGCCCACCTTGATGAATTCTCCGTCCTGAAGTACGCGCAGGAGCATTGCCTGGGTGGCTTCAGGAAGTTCTCCGATTTCGTCCAGGAACAGGGTTCCGCCGTCCGCTTCTTCGAAATAGCCCTTTCTTTCTCCTATTGCTCCGGTGAATGCTCCTTTTTCGTGGCCGAACAACTCGGCATTGATAGTGCCTTCAGGAATGGCACCGCAGTTGATTGAAAGGTATTTTCCGTTCTTGCGCAGACTGTTCTGGTGGATAATGCGCGGGACCATTTCCTTTCCGACACCGCTTTCTCCGGTTATGAGAACCGTCAGGTCGGTAGGAGCCACGAGTACAGCAGTCTCCAGGGCACGGTTTAGCGCTGCATCATTTCCAATGATGTCGTACTTGTTTTTCAGCCTTTGCAGTTCCTGTGCGTCCATAAAATCCAAAAGTCAGACAAAGTTAAGAATAATCTTAGAAATACCGTTTTTTTGTTTATATTTGCGAGGATACGAACCAATGTGTTAACAACAGACAAAACAATACCATTATGAAGAATTCAACCAAAATTTTCTTTGCAGTCCTTTTCGGACTTTCTCTTGTTGCCTGCTCTTCTGCCAACAAGATGGCTCAGCAAGCAACAAAAGTGACTGTTGAGTGTGAACCTGCTGTCCTCGAGGTGGTAGGTGGTGTCGTAGATGCTTTCGTTACAGTTACTTATCCTGAAAATTATTTCAATCCTAAGGCAATCCTTGAAGTTACTCCGGTAATCGTATATGACGGAGGCGAGAAGGCCGGTACCCCTCTTATGTATCAGGGAGAAAAAGTTAAGGATAACTACAAGGTCGTTCCGGCAAAGGGCGGCGTGGTTTCTGAAAGAATCCGCATCCCTTATGTAGAAGGAATGGAAAAATCATATCTCGAGCTTCGCGGAGTCGCTTCAGTGGGTGTGAAATCTGTAAACCTCCCTTCAAAGAAGGTGGCTGACGGATGTAACACAACATATATGCTCGTGAAAAAGGATGGCGTCATTTCACTCAAGGCTGACGGCTATCAGGAAGTCATCAAGGAAACAGAAGAAGGACAGATTCTCTACACGGTAAATTCTGCGAATGTCCGTTCTTCAGAATTGAAATCTCAGTCAATCAAAGATTTTCAGGCTGCGCTTGAGGAAATTAAGGCTAATGAGAGAAAGACCCTCACGGGAACTGAAGTTGTCGCTTATGCATCTCCTGAAGGTGGTGAAAGACGTAACGCAAAACTTTCCGATGATCGCTCGAAGACCGCAGGTCAGGCTTGGAACAAGGTTACCAAGGGTCACGATGTTGCAGATCCTGAGGTAAGAAGTATCGGCCAGGACTGGGAAGGTTTCCGCGATCTCGTTCAGAAATCAAACATCGAGGATAAGGAACTCATCCTCCGCGTTCTCTCTATGTACAGCGATCCTGCAGTTCGCGAGAGTGAAATCAGGAATATGTCAGAAGTGTTCAAGGAGTTGAAGGGTGGCGTTCTTCCTGAGCTTCGTCGCGCACGTTTCATTGCAAACGTAGAGTACAAGAATTTCACAAGCGAAGAACTTATAACCCTCATCGATGAGAACATCGACTTCCTTGATGAGAGCGCTCTTCTGCGTGCCGCTACTCTTGTAAAGGACACCAACAAGAAGCTCAATATCTACCGTCAGGCTATCGATAAGTTCGACAGCGACCGCGCACGTTTCAATACCGGTGTAACTTATCTTGCCGCCGGAGACGTTGCAAAGGCAGAGAATGCTTTCAACAAAGTTAAGACCCAGGACGGAGATCTCCAGAATGCCAAGGGTGTTATCGCGCTTCGCAATGGCGACATCGTAGAAGCTGCAAGGCTTTTCAATGCTGCCGGAACAGAGGATGCAAAACTCAATATCGGTATCGTCAATATTCTTACAGGAAATTATGACAAAGCTGCTTCAGAACTCGCTGACGCTCCTGGATGCCCACGCAACACTGTTCTTGCCTATATCCTTACAAATCAGCTTGATAAAGCTGAGGCGAAGGCAACCTGCAAAGACCCTAAGGTATATTACCTCAAGGCCATCATTGCGGCCCGCAAGGGTAACGCTGAAGGCGTGAAGGAAAACCTCGCGATTGCCTGCAAGGACCCTGATCTTAATGCCAGAGCGAAGAATGATGTAGAGTTTGCTGCTTTCAAGTAGTTGGATTTTAAGAATTTATTCTTATATTTGCAGCCCCCAAATTTGGGGGCTTTTATTATAAATAGTTTAACAAACATTTATGCCAACAATTCAACAATTAGTTCGCAAAGGACGTGAGGTTATTGAAGAGAAGTCAAAATCTCGCGCTCTGGATTCTTGTCCTCAGAAGCGTGGCGTATGCTTGCGTGTGTACACAACCACACCTAAGAAACCTAACTCAGCTATGCGTAAGGTTGCCCGTGTACGTCTTTCAAACGCTAAAGAGGTCAACGCCTACATCCCTGGTGAAGGACACAACCTCCAGGAGCACTCAATCGTGCTTGTACGTGGTGGTCGTGTAAAGGACCTTCCAGGTGTGCGTTACCACATCCTTAGAGGAGCTTTGGATACAGCTGGTGTAGAGGGTAGGACACAGTCCCGCTCACTCTACGGAGCCAAGAGACCGAAGGCTTCTAAGAAGTAATTTTTATCACCTATTATTATTTAATTACAATGAGAAAATCGAAGCCTAAAAAGAGGATTCTACTTCCAGATCCTAAGTATCACGACACAAGTGTGACTCGTTTCGTGAACAATCTTATGTTGGACGGTAAGAAGAGTATCGCGTATTCTATTTTTTACGATGCCATTGATTTGGTAGGCGAGAAGATGAAAGATTCTGACAAGGCTCCTCTAGATATTTGGAGGAAAGCTCTCGAGAACGCAACACCTCAGATTGAGGTTAAGTCACGCCGTATCGGTGGAGCTAACTTCCAGGTGCCTACAGAGTTGCGTCCTGAAAGGAAGATTTCACTTTCTATGAAGAATATGATTGTCTTCGCCCGCAAGCGCTCAGGCCGCTCTATGGCAGAAAAACTTTGCGCTGAAATTATTGCCGCTTACAACAATGAAGGTGGTGCAGTCAAGAGAAAAGAAGATATGCACCGTATGGCTGAGGCTAACAAGGCCTTCGCTCACTTCCGTTTCTAATTTTTGTTAGATGGCAAAAAGGGATCTTAAATTCACGAGAAACATCGGTATCATGGCTCACATTGATGCCGGGAAGACGACGACTTCTGAACGTATCCTTTACTATACGGGTAAAACCCATAAGATTGGAGAGGTTCACGAAGGCGCTGCCACAATGGACTGGATGGTTCAGGAGCAGGAGAGAGGTATTACCATCACTTCTGCTGCAACCACCGCATTTTGGCATTATGCCGGAGATACCTATCAGATCAATCTGATCGATACTCCGGGCCACGTTGACTTCACGGTGGAGGTTGAGCGTTCACTCCGTGTTCTTGACGGGACAATTGCTACATTCTGTGCTGTTGGACGTGTACAGCCTCAGTCTGAGACGGTATGGCGTCAGGCAGATAAGTATTTTGTCCCGAAGATCGCATATGTCAACAAGATGGATCGCGTCGGTGCTGACTTCCTCGCTTGTGTTGAGGAAATCAGGAACAAACTTGGCGCGAACGCTGTTCCTATCTGTCTCCCTATTGGAGCGGAGGACAAGTTCCTGGGTATTGTTGACCTCATCTCCAAGAAAGCAATCTATTATGATTCCGGCGATGAACTTGTTAACTATGAAGTTAAGGAAGTTCCAGCAGAAATGGCAGGAGAGGTTGCAATGTGGAGAGATAAGTTGGTAGAGGCAGCCGCAGAGTGTGATGAAGCCCTTATGGAGAAGTATTTCGAGAATCCTGAATCCCTCACTGAGGAAGAGATTATCGCTGCTCTCCGCAAGGGAACCATCAGTATGAAGGTTGTCCCGGCTTGTTGCGGATCTTCATTCAAGAACAAGGGAGTGCAGTTCCTTCTGGATTCCGTAATGCGTTATCTCCCTTCTCCGCTCGACAAGGGCTCTGTCAAAGGCACGAACCCTAGGAACGGTGCGGAAATAGAGCGCAATCCGGACGCGACGGAACCTTTTGCCGCACTCGTATTTAAGATCGCTACTGATCCTTTTGTAGGACGCCTCGCATTTCTGAGGGCATATTCCGGCAAATTGGATGCCGGCTCATATGTCTTCAATGTGCGTTCCGGAAAGAAGGAGAGAGTTGCCCGTCTGTACCAGATGCATTCCAACCACCAGAATCCTATTGAGTTAGTGGAGGCCGGAGACATCTGCGCTGCAGTAGGATTCAAGGATCTTCGCACAGGTGATACAATCTGTGCTGAGGACCATCAGATTACTCTCGAATCTATGGAATTCCCGGATCCGGTTATCGGAATCGCTGTTGAGCCTAAGACTCAGCAGGATCTCGACAAACTCGGCATCGCACTCTCAAAATTGTCCGAAGAGGATCCTACTTTTACAGTAAAATCAGACCACGAAACCGGTCAGACAGTCATCAGTGGTATGGGTGAGCTTCACCTTGACATCATCATCGACCGTCTCCGCCGTGAATTCGGTGTTGAAATCAATCAGGGTGCGCCTCAGGTTAATTTCAAAGAGGCCATCACTACTTCATTCCAGCATCGTGAAGTATTCAAGAAGCAGACCGGAGGTCGTGGTAAATTCGCTGACATCATCGTTGAAATCGAACCTGCCGACGAAGGGGTTTCCGGGCTTCAGTTCGACAACCAGGTCAAGGGTGGAAATGTTCCGAAAGAATTCGTACCTTGTGTCGAGAAAGGATTCCAGTCTGCTATGCAGAACGGTGTTCTTGCCGGATATGAGGTTCAGTCTTTGAAAGTCACATTGTTGGATGGTTCATATCATCCGGTGGATTCAGACCAGTTGTCCTTCGAGCTTGCTGCACGTATGGCATTCCGCCATGCCTGCCCTAAGTGCAAGCCTGTCCTGATGGAACCTATTATGAGCCTTGAGGTGGTAACACCGGAGGATTATATGGGAGACATTGTAGGCGATTTGAACCGCCGCAGGGGACAGATTGTAGCTATGGACTCGACAGCCAACGGTGCCAGAATTATCAAGGCCTTCGTGCCACTTTCAGAGCAGTTCGGTTATGTGACCGTCCTCAGGACCCTTTCTTCCGGCCGCGCTACGAGCACGATGACCTTCGACCACTATGCCGAGGTTCCTACGACTCTTGCAAAGGACATTATCGAGAAGAGTGGATACAGGATGCCAAGCGAAGAAGATTAATTAATGAATAATTGTAAAAAACTTTAATATGAGTCAGAAAATCAGAATCAAACTCAAGTCTTTCGATCATATGCTCGTTGACAAATCAGCAGCAAAGATCGTTGAGACCGTGAAGTCTACTGGCGCAAAGGTTAACGGACCTATTCCGCTTCCTACAAACAAGAAGATCTTCACAGTTAACCGCTCGACTTTCGTTAACAAGAAGTCCCGTGAGCAGTTCGAACTCGATTCATACCGCAGACTTCTCGACATCGACGAGTCAAATGCAAAGACCGTTGACGCTCTTATGAAGCTCGAGTTGCCTTCAGGTGTAGAAGTTGAGATTAAGGTATAATTTTTGCGGCGTAATGCCGCAGAATTCGGTCCCATAGCTCAGTTGGTTAGAGCACCTGACTCATAATCAGGGAGTCGCAGGATCATGCCCTGCTGGGACCACAAAAAAGAAAAACCCGCCAATCGGCGGGTTTTCGCATTGTGGCCCAGGCCATTTATTTAATTTTTATTTCACCAGCCTAATTCCAATGATATAGTACTCGGGGATATTTCCAATGAAGTCCTCGGTCAAGCCGCTTGACAGGTCGTTCTCGCCACAGAAACGGAATATATCTGCATCCGGGTCATACCAGTATGAACCCAGAAGGACAAGCGGATAAAAGTCATCAATCTTTGAGCCGTCAAGTATGAACCGCCTATATCCATAGGATTCATTGATCTCTCCGGTAGGAGAAGTCTGCTCTTGAAATGTCAGAAGACTGGTTATTCCATTGGTTTCATTGAAATAGATGCCTAATGTTTTGCCTCTCTCAGCAGGCGAAAAGGTCACCTTCACATTCTTGATGCTTTCATTTGCTACCTCCCAGTCGAAAGGAAGCGCGTTTTCTCCTTTTTTATCACCCTGCTTGTAGTGCATTATCACCGGCTGATATGAGCTGATTCCCTCAAATTCAGAGATGTCAAATGAGAAAACCTTGTATCCCATATCTTCAAAAATCCGTATGTAGTCATCAGCCGAAACTTGCTGTGGCTTGATTTCCTGAGCCTGGCAGAAAACATAGCCAAGAAGAAGGAACATTGACAGAATTATTCTTTTCATAAACGTGTCAATCTGGTTCTAAAACAAATATAAAGAAATAATCGTCAACATTGTCTATCCGTCAGAGTAATCTTTTGGGAGACCTTGACCGGATGAATTACGGCTATCAGTTGACAAGGGGAGGTTTTGTACCGCATTGCATGACCTGTCTTTGTCAACTGAGGCGCTGTGGGGAGCCCCAGTTGACGTGGAACACCGTTGCAACATATCCCAGCTGGGCTGCATGTTATCTGATAATAATTTACTCTGCAAATTATCGGAAAGATCTTTGTGGATCCGGACTATTCCATTACATTTGTCAGCGATCCATTGGAACTTTAGTCCTTGGTGCATGAATATAGTATTAATCTTAGAGAGATTTGAGGAGAGGGGGTTATGGAGAAGTACTACCATCTGTTTGCGAACGGGGCTGACGCTCGCAATTTCATTACAAATAAGGAGGAGATGAAAGCCGCATTCAACCGTGTCGGCCTTTGCAGTTCATTAACCGGAGCCGTTGTGGTTGCTTTTTCTGTTGAGGAGTCACATCCTCATATTCTTCTATGGGGCGAGTATCAGGATTGTGTGAGGTTTGAGTCATATTATGTGGATATTTCAGTAAGGTGTATCGCTCGGCGCCGAGGTTCGCTCGATGGTGTGAAACTCCATTGTGAACTTTATGAAGTGACAGATCCCTCATATCTTCGCAATGTTGCGATGTACACTATCATTCAGCCGACCAAGGACGGCAAACCGGTAATGCCATACGATTATCTTTATGGCAGTGGTCCCTTGTATTTCCGCTCGGAGAAATTTGTTCTTCCATGGTTACTGGATGACGAAGGCAAAGTTTGTAAGCCAGTAAGGTTCGGGGAACTGAATGAGAGGCAGAAGCAGGTAGTATGTGGGTCTACTTTGCGCATTCCTGAAGTCTGGCTGGTTTGTAATGGTTATATTCTTCCTTCGAACTATGTAGATATTGAACGCTTTGAAGATATTTACAGGACTCACAACTGTTTTCGGGTGTTCATGTCATCCGGGAAAGACAAGTACAGTGTGGTGCAGGATAAGATGGCATCGGTCCTTGGGGTAATGATTGACGATCTGGAAGCCAGACAGCTCATCGAAACTATAACTTTGGAATTGTTTGGCAGGAAAGGGACACGGCACATTACGCCCCAGCAGAGAATCATCCTTGCCAGAGAACTGCGCAAGCGTTATTCATTATCCATGCGTCAGATATCTATGCTCACGAAGCTTCCCGAGGCGGAGATACGTGAATACATCAAATAATTTCAGGCGGTCCTGACTCGTGAGAAGATTCCAGTTGACAAGAATATGCTTTGTAAGGCTGTGTATAGTATGTCTTTGTCAACTGAGGCGCTGTGGGGAGCTCCAGTTGACGTGTAACACAGTTGCAACATATCCCAGCTGGGCTGCATGTTAACTGGACTGAGCTTTATGAAGAATGGACGGCTGTAGTGCAGGCTGGGGAGGAAGGCAGAATATCGGGGAAGACCGGTAAAGACCAATCTCCAATATCTCTGGGGGGGGCACAGGACTGCCCTCAAGGAAACTGCAGCAGGAACATCCGCTTCGGGCCTTTTGCGGTCTTGTGTAGACCTATATCATTGGGACATTTTTATACCCCACCGACGCATAAGTGCCGGATGCTCCGGACGAGACCTTCGTCTGACAGATAGAAATAATGATTATATTTGTAAGCAAGTTGATTACGGATGACGTATTTCGGGGATGCGTGTGTTTATTATGTGTAAAACATTAAAATGCAGCAGTTATGAACAGAATTTTCAGAATATTTGTCATTTTCGCGGCAGCGGCGGCATTGCTTTCCTGCTCAAAGGTCGAGATGGAGGATTTCTACGAGGCTAGGATAGAAATGAAAGGATTCCTGGCCGAAGGAGGTCAGATTTTGGGATTCAATTCAGGTCATCTGTACATAGAAGGCTACGAGCCCGGAAAATCGTACTTTGGCGCCTTAATAGACGGAGAATCAGATAATTATTATCTTCTCCACATCGAATTCCGTAATATTGACAATGTCCGGACCGGCCGGAAATTGGATATTACCCATTTCAATTTTGCAAACCCTTTGATTAATGATGGAAACGGCTTCACCTCTGAATACAGAGGCTCGGTCTTCCTTGTCGAGAGGACGGAGAAAGAGGCTGTTCTGTTCTTCGACCAGCTCAAATGCAATGTGATGAACACGGATTTCACTTTTGACGGATATGTGCGCTGTCCTGTTTCGGAAAGCATCCCACCGAGTCCGGTAACCCACGTTTTCGAGTATTCTCCGAAGTCATTTGTCCTAAGTTCTGATGCGCAGAGATTCGAAGTGAACTTCATTGCAGATTATGATTTCACCGTATTGATTCCTTTCGAAAGTAAGGGTTGGCTCCAAAGGGTCGAGAAATCATCTGAAAAATATGTATTCGAGATTTCCGAAAACGAAGGGAAAGAAGCGCGGGAGACCAATATACTCGTTCATGACGATGCTCTGATACATCAGGGATACGAACATATAAATGTCAGACAGGCCGGCCGCAACTGAGACACAGAGAGAATCTTATTCCAGAAGAAAGATTGAAGATGACGGGATGTGCTGGCCAGTGTCTGCTCATCAAGTTCCTGATACACTCGAATATAAAACACGGAATATGTCAAAGTAAGTCAAAAAACTTTGATTAGTTTGTTATTTTTGTAAAAACTACAGAAATATGAAATCAAGATTGACTTTTATTGCAGTGCTGGTTTCCGTGGTGCTTTCACAGAACCAGGCAAACGCACAGTTCGGTTTTCCAAGGATGAATATGGACAGCCTTAACGCATTGACAAATGCAGATCATGCCGATATGCTTGCCAAAATCGGAATCAAGGCCCTCAGACCGGGCAAGGACGGATATTCCACGGATCCTGCAATTGGAGCCAATTATGACCAATATATTGCCAATCCATATATAAACTATCCGGATGCTCTTACAACTTTTGACGGCCGAAAGGTCAAGAACGCGAAAATGTGGTTCAAAGTACGTCGCCCTGAGCTTGTAAAGGTTTATGAGGATGAGTTTTATGGACATATTCCTGAAAATGTTCCGGATGTGAACTGGCAGACAGTGAGCGAGGAGAAGGTTATGGTCGGACAGACTCCTTGTATCTGCCGTACCCTTGCGGGAGTTGTGGACAATTCCTCCTGCCCGGAGATTTCAGTTACTATCCAGGCTGATATAGTATGGCCGGAAAATGCCGGGAAGAATATACCGGTAATTATGGAATACGGATTTGCAGTAGGCAATGCTCCAATGATGATGCCTATGGGGAACGGCCCTCAGCGCAAACCTTGGAAAGAACAGGTCGTTGAAAGAGGATGGGCAGCCTGCACAATTGTCCCGACATCATTTCAGGCGGACGGAGGTCACGGCCTCAGACGGGGCATCATTGGTCTTTGCAACAAGGGCGAATATCGTAAACCGGATGATTGGGGTACGCTTCGTGCCTGGGGCTGGGGAGCTTCCTGCCTTGTTGATTATTTCGAGACGGAGCCTCAGTTTGATGCCACAAAGGTGGCCGTTGAAGGTAATTCAAGATATGGAAAAACAGCACTTGTAGCAGCTGCATTTGATGAAAGGATAGCAGCGTCTTTTGCTTCTTCATCCGGGAAGGGTGGAGCTACGCCTTGGAGAAGATATTGCGGAGAAACGGTTGAGAATATTGCCGGTAGCGGAGAATATCATTGGATGGCTGGTAATTTTATGAAATATGCCAGCGATCCTTATTCAGCTGCGGATATGCCTGTTGATCAGCACGAGTTTCTCGCTTTGTGCGCACCACGCCTCCTGCTTGTTTCAAGCGGCGTTCCTGAGGCCGACAAATGGCAGGACCTCATTGGTATGCACCTTTCTGCATCGCTTGCCTCTCCTGTATATGACCTGATATGTGATGGTGGCCTGAGATACGGTTATGCAGGCAACATTGACGAGGGGATGCGAACTGACATATTCCCAGGTGTTAATGTTGGCCTTATGGGTGGCAGGCTTGCATTCCGTGTCCACGATGGTGGACACGAACCGGGTCCTAACTGGCCTTATTTCCTGGACCTCTTTGATTTGTACGTTGTAAAGAAATAACTTACCGGGAGTCAATCCTCTTTTATGGACTTGGTTATAAGGTTGAAAATTGGCTCGTAGGTAGTGAATACTGCAATATCCCAATTGTCTTTCGCTGTGTGGTAATAAGGGAAGGTGTCGCCGCTTTCATTTTCGAAAAGGATGCACGGGACGCCACGCTGGGCAAAAGGCCAGTGGTCGCTGTTGGCGGCGAGTTCTCCTAGATTGAGTTCCCGGAAATAATGCTCCCTGGCATTTATGGCCTTCATATTTTCAAACAGGCTCATCCCGGGCTCACTGACTTCGCAGTATTGAACAGGGTTATTATCCCCGATCATATCAATGTTGAAGAGGTATTTTATGCTTTCAAGGGCAACAGAAGGATGCTCTGCATAAAAGTTGGAGCCTCGGAGATTGGCTTCCTCTCCCGAGAAAGCAACAAACACCATATCAAACTCCGGTTTGTGCTGTGCATAATATTCTGCTAATGTAATAATAGCAGCGACACCGGAGGCATTGTCATTGGCTCCCGGAAAATACAGTCTGCGTCCGAAATTCCCCAGATGGTCGTAGTGGGCCGTGAATACATAGCAGCTGTCGTGACGCTCACCGTTTACCCGGGCAATGACATTCGAGGTCTCATAATGAGGAAGAAACTTATTTTCTACATTGATTTGTATTTTTTTCGCTCCATCCATAAGTTCAGACATAACCCAGATGACTGGTTTGTCCACAACTTTTTCTCCATAAGCCTTGTAAAACTTCATTGGAGTGTCCCAGGTGAATATCAATCCGGCATTTGGGGCGCCCTCTGCACTTTGTAATTTTCGAAAATCGCCGCTATGCTTGTATGTGAACCAGAAGTCGCAGACAACGAGTGCATCCTTGTTTTCCGGTTTGGCAAGGTCCAGGAAAATTTTTTCGGAATTGTAATTCAAAGTATCTATGAAATACAGTTTGAATTCTCCCTCGATCCCGGGGGAGTATTCACGCATCACAAAGTCGTCTCCCGGAATCAATTTCTTTCCGTCAATGGACATTTCAGCTTTGCCCGGGAAGGTGTTGATGTCAATTGTAAAGGGCTGAAGGACCACCTCATCAGCGCCAGCCTTCATAAATTGTTTTTCGATATATTTGCCGGCCTTGATCACACCGTTTTTGGCATACCCTCTTCCCTGGAAGCGGGAAGAACTGAGGTCTTTCACGACTTTCTTGTATAAATCTGAATCCTGTGCATTGCAGAAGGGAAGTGCCGTGAACAGGCAAAGTATGACGGTAATTATTCTTTTCGCTCTCATATCTCCACATTAATTGCTGTACAATCCTTCGCGGGAAAGCAGATGGTCCAGGTTTGCCAGCCCGTATGCAACTACGGCATTTATTACTGCTGACGGCTTCATATATTCAGGAATCAGTTTGTCGTAACGGTCTTTTTCGGTATGCCAGATTTCCCTGTAGTCGAATCCGAAACCGTATGGGTCGCTTTCGCGGAATGAGATGGTAGGAATGCCGTTCAGTGCAAAATATGCATGATCCGAACCGCCGGCCTTCTCCGGTCTCGGTCCCGGTTCTCCCTGGCGGACTTCAACTGTGAAAGGTGCGTCTTCAACATAATTCATAATCGGCTTGCAGATCTTGACGAAATCGTCATACATCGCCTGTGGAACGGTAATGGACGTTGTAAGGGTCGGTCCTCCGTCACGATTGAAGTAGTTTGATATCTTGTCGTAAGGGACGGTCTTGTTTTCCACGAAAGTTTTTGAGCCGTACAAGCCGAATTCCTCAGCCGTCCATATGCAGAACATAATGGAGCGGTCCGGCTTTGCCCCGCTGCTTGCCAGCAGACGTGCGGCTTCCATCGTCACAGCCGTGCCGTTTCCGTCATCCACAGCACCGGTGGCGCAATCATATGCATCCAGATGGGCACCAAGAAGGACATACTCATCGGGATGCTTCTTCCCGCGGAGTATTCCGATGACGTTGTTGTATTTCACCGGACCAACGCGGAAATGGTTGCGTATATCGAATTCGAGGAGGAAATCCCTCTTTTCCTCAGCCTTGCGGTGGATGATGTCGAACTGCTCCGGATCCAGTTTGATGTCGCAGACTGTCGGAAGATTGTCCGGGGTGAGTTCGTAGCAGTGTTTCCTGTCATAGAGCAGTGTCATATGCAGGTCAGCCTTCTGGATGAATCCCAGAACACCGGCTTCAGCCATTTCGTTATAGAAAAGAGTATCAGACTGCTCTCTCCAGTCTATTGGCCAGCCGGTGGAGACTTCGTCCACAAGCACCCAGGCTCCCTTGAGCCTGCCTTTTATCCTGTCGAATTCCCTCTTGGAATGAGGCTCAATCACAACGTGTCCCTTCTGCGGACCTTTTGTGCCTGCTGTATATGAAGGGGTTCCGAAATGAAGGACCATCCCGTCTTCTGACAGCATCCTGCCTGACCACGGACCGCGTTCAAAGCCGACATTTATTTCTCCGGCTTCCTGGACCATTACTTCCAGACCCCAGGAACGGAACTGGGATTCAACCCATCTTTCCGCTTCCTCAAGTGCTCCGGATCCCACAATTCGGCCTCCGATACGGTTTGCCAGATAGTCGGCATGTTCCATTGTCCGATTGTCCGTGCGGCCCTTCTCAAGAACCTCGCGGATTACTTTATCCTGGGCAAATCCAGGTGTGATGCAGGCCGAAATGACGGCAAGGCAAAATAATAATCTGAATACTTTCATAATGCAAGAAAAAAAGCCACCTTACGCGGGTGGCTCGATATGGTTGGTAATAATAAATTACTGAAGAAGGAATGCTCGTGCATTCTCGATGTCAGCCTTGACCTCAAGGAGTTGGGTTCTGAGCTGCTCAACGGTGATAGCGTTGATTACATAGAGAGGGGAAAGCACCTCATTGAGGCTTTCCATTTCAGGATAAGCTTCAACCATCTTGGTGAGTCCGTCGTGAACACAAACGAAGTTGAAAGTGATGTCTGATGCAAGTTCGTCAGTGAACATAGGCATGAACTTGTCAACGCCTCTTGTAAGGACGAAGAGCTGCTCTACAAGACCTGCTGCCGTTCCATCCCAGAAGAAGTTTGCACGACCGGCCTCATATTCCTCGTCAACGAAAATTCCGAATGCCTCGCGGTCGGACTCGATATCAATTGAAGGAAGTGTGTAGAAGTCCTTGAGAGCAGGGTCGTTGATGTCCGTGAGGAGCTTGAAGATTGCCTCATTGTATGCTGTGATAGGCATACCGTACATATTGGCGATGTTCTTGTCTGCTGTGAACATACCTACTGCGCGATATTTCTGATAGAGAGTTGCAAGGTTGTTTGCCGATTCAGGGGCAAGGAGATAGTCAGGTTTAACCATTTTCTCTTTCTCTGAAAGAACGAGGGTTCCGTCCTGAGTTGCCTTTACGAAAGGAACCGGTTTGATTTTCTTTGCTGACTCGATAAGGGCGGCCATATTGGCTGCGAGTTCTTCCTCATTGATTTCTTCTGCTGTTGCCTCGGTGTAGTCCTTTGCTTCCTGTTCGTTGGCGTTTTTACGATTCTTGCAGGATGGAAGAGCCACGATAGCCGCTGCAAGAAGGATGATAGCAATTTTCTTCATGTTATACTAATGATTTATTATTTCGCGTAATCATGCAAATATAACAATTATTTTTAACTAAGAACCTGTTTTGAAATGATTAACTATCTTTTCTGATGTATTTTCCAGGAATGTCTGTAAAAAGACAAGCCCCTATCAGCAAGCACATTAAAAGAAGGACGTATAAATTGAACCAGTAAGTTTGAATTTCCCGGTTCCCAAGGATTTTCACACCGCTGTAGAATGGAGCGCGTCCGTTCTTTGAACGCGGAGTGAGATAGATGTACCCGCCACGCGGTACGATATGCGAACCGACGACAGTGTAGAGGTGGTCTGTGTTTCTGTTCACAACAAGGTCCTCGAGCCTGAGGTTGTAGTTTTTCTGCTTCAGGCTGAGGTATGCATCCTGTCCGTGCTCGCGGATGTATGCCGTAATTTGCTTGTCAAGGGCCAGCGTGGTCCTGTTACCTCTGTCGGAAAGGACTTTCTTTGCCTTGTCTATGTACTCCATAATGGAATCATAGGATTCATCGCCATCATATTCCTCTATTCCGCAGACCTTTGCTACCTGAGGGAATTCAGAACGGATAACTTCCATATGCAGAGGTTTGACCTCCTTGCCCTGTTCAATCTCATCTTTGAGGGTCTCAAGCTGAGATTCCAGCTCATAGAGGAAGGACTGCTCATAGTACAGAGCCTCATATCGTGCCCTGTCTGCTGCGTACAGCGGTTTTTCATATTCCGTCATTGAGAAACTTGCCACAGATAGTGCCTCATAAGCCCAACGGGACGGGATGATGTCGCCAAGCACCGGAACATTTCCTGTCTCACTACCCGGATTGAGGTCCTCGAAATCGACTACAAGTCCGCAAAGCAGAATCTGAGGGATAAGCAACAGCGGGATAGTGATGTATATCGCTACGACAGAATTCATACACTGCGACAGCAGTAATCCGATGAGTGATGAAAGGAATGCCGATATGAACAGCAGGAGCCACCAGTACCAAAACATTCCTGTGACGCCTATGATGGCATTCCCTATCAGGATGAACAGGGCGGTCTGGATGAGACAGATGACGGCCATATAGATTATCTTGGACCAGATGTAACCGGCATGCGAAAGGTTCAGGAATTTCTCTCTCTTCAGCAATGCGCGGTCCTTGATGATTTCTTCTGCGCTTCCGGACATCCCGAGGAAAATGGCAACGATGATGGCCATGAACATATATGACGGGAAATTCTTGTTGTCCATCAGTGTATAGATTCCGCTGTCAGGTGTGTAACGTGTCAGCAGACCGCAGATTGCGGCAAGGATAGGAGCTTCGAGCAAAGTGACGAGCATATATTGCAGGTTGGTTACCTTTGCGCTGACGTTCCTCCTGAGGAAAATCCATATCTGCTTGAGGATTCCCGGACGTTTCTGGTCGGTATGAGGTACCGGCTCGATCTTGAGTTCGGGCTGTTCCGGACGCTCCTTAAGATACATTTCGTGCCATTCCTGAGGGGTAATCTTCCTTGTGCCGGTGGCCTGGCCGGAGTTGTCCAGACGCTTCTCGTCAATGATGTTGAGAATAATCTCGGGATTGACATTGCCGCAGACAGGGCATGAAGATGTCTGATAGTCGGCATAATTCGCCGCACCCTTGAAATAGGACACTGCCTCTATCGGGTTGCCGTCATAGACCGGATATCCTCCCTTGTCCAGGAGCCACAGGCGGTCGAACATTTTATAGACGTCGGAGGACGGCTGATGAATGTTCACGACGATAAGTTTTCCCTTATATGTCTGCTCCTTGAGCAGGTTCACAACAGTCTCGGTATCTGCGGAGGAGAGTCCGGAAGTCGGCTCATCCAGGAAAAGGATTGCAGGTTCGCGGATAAGTTCGAGCGCGATATTCAGTCTCTTGCGCTGTCCTCCCGAAATGAATTTGTTGATAGGGGAGCCCACCTTGAGGTCCTTTGCGGCGTCAAGTCCGAGCTGGCTGAGCACGGAGAGAACCTTTGCATTGATTTCAGCCTCCGGCATACCCTCGAAGCATAGTTTGGCCGTGTACCAGAGATTCTGATATACAGTCAATTCTTCGATGAGGAGGTCGTCCTGTGGCACGAAACCTATGAGAGATTTGGCCTCCGGCTCACAGATGTCGTGCCCGTTTATCGTAATGCTTCCGCTCTGAGGCCTGAGGTTGCCGTTGAGGAGGGACAGGAGTGTGGTCTTTCCAACACCGCTACCTCCCATTATGGCAATGAGCTCGCCGTTGTGGAGGGTGAAGCTGAAATTGTGCATTCCGTTGTCTCCACCCTGGGCGAAACGGAAGTTGATATTGTTTCCCCTGAGCTCTACGGCATCTTTCCTTGCTTCAGGTTCATATTTGGCCAGTATCGAAGAGAAATAAAGCGGACTGAAGTCGGGTCCCTTGAGGACGCTGCTCTGCTCCCATATCTGGAATATGCCGTTTTCCACCCTGACATCATTCATCTTCGCTTCGTGAGGGCCGTCATATGAGAACAGAAGGATGGAAGGATTCTTTAAGGATAGAGTCTTGATGGTCCCTTCGCCTGCAGGGAATTTGAGGACGGCTTTGCTGTTCTTTCCCTGGATGAAGTTAACCATCTCGTTGAACGTATCGCTCTCTATGTTGAAGAGTTCTGCGACGCGGGTGAATATGTCTTCCTCCGCCGTAAAGGCAGACTGTTTTGCACAGAATTCCATAAGACGCAGTAGCAGGGTGGCCTTCTCTTCAGTCTTGATACGCGTGTTGAGGTTGGTGCAGATGCCATCTACGATAAGATCCTTGTCCAGTTCCGGGAAATCATCATAATACTCCCGGAGGGATGAATAGAGATTGGTGTATGACGAGGTGTTGCGTATTCCGTAGAATTTCGACAGGTATTCGGTTATGAGCTTGAGGGATTCCTCGGACTCTATATTGTTCTTGGATCCGAACAGCGCAAACAGATTCAACAGTCCCGAGAGTATGATGTCATTCATATGTATGAAATTTACCTAATCCACGAAAATACGAAGAATCTGTCAAATTGAAAATAGCTCAGGCCCAGTCCGAAGCATTTTGCATCAGTTCTGCTATCTCTTTATTGCACAGATTTCCTATGCTTCCGATATGGGTGTGGTGGAGTTCTCCCCGGTAGCTGAATTTACCTTCATTGACCTCGATTCCGACCTGCCTGTACGCCTCCCGGAATGGAACACCTTCTTCCAGTACCCTCCTGTTGACTTCCTCAACGGTGAAAAGGTGTGTGTAGAGGCTGTTATCAAGGATATTCTTGTTGACTTCGATATACCCGAGCATATATGACGTCATATCGAGGCAGCTGTGGACATTCTCAAGGACAGGGAAAAGGATGTCCTTAAGGAGTTGGTAGTCCCTGTGGTAACCGTGTGGCATATTGCTGCAGAGGAGGGAAATCTCATTCTCTGCCGAGAGTATGCGGTTGCACCTGCCTCGTATGATTTCCCAAACATCCGGATTCTTTTTGTGGGGCATTATGCTCGATCCTGTAGTAAGGTTGTCCGGGAATTTTATGAAACCGAAATTCGGACACATATACTGGCAGCAGTCGGCGGCGAACTTGTTGAGAGTGAGTGCAAGGGACCCGAGTGCCGAGGCTACGCACTTTTCTGTTTTACCACGGCTCATCTGTGCGGCTATGCTGTTGTAGTCGGGCGAAGCAAAGCCTAGAAGTTCCGTCGTCATTTTGCGATCCAGGGGGAAGGAATTCCCATATCCGGCGGCTGATCCGAGCGGGTTGCGGTTCACGACTTCATAGGCTCCGCGGAGCATGTACATATCGTCCACAAGGGCTTCCGCATAGGCTCCGAACCACAGCCCGAAAGAAGACGGCATGGCAATCTGGGCGTGGGTATAGCCCGGCATAAGTATGTCTTTATTCTTCTCGCTCAATTCCTGTAGTTTGCCGAAAAGGGTGAGAATCTCTTCCCTGACCTGCTTGAGCTCATCCCTGAGGAACAGCTTGATATCGACAAGGACCTGGTCATTGCGTGAGCGTCCCGAATGTATTTTCTTCCCCACATCCCCGAGCTTCCTCGTAAGCAGCAGCTCGATTTGAGAATGGATGTCCTCGACATCATCCTCCAGCTTGAAGTCCCCTGCTTCGATCATTGCCGCAATCCCATCAAGAGCCTCATCGAGAGACTTATGTTCCATATCTTCCAGCAGCCCCACCTTCTTGAGCATAGCGATATGAGCCTTGGAGCCGATTACGTCATACTTGGCGAGCCTTGCGTCCAGTATCCTGTCGTTGCCGACCGTGAATGTTTCTACCTTTTCCGTGCAGGAAGTGCCTTTATTCCACAATGTTGCCATAAAATTTCCCTATAAAGTCAATATATTTTTCAACACCTTTTTCAATTTCGCTGCGGAGAATGTATTCGTCCGCGCCGTGGGATCTTGAGGATTCTCCCGGTCCCATCTTTATCGCATCCTTACCTGTCCTCATCCAGTTGGATGTCGTAGGGGAGGCGAAAGTCTCAATGCCCATTTCTTCCAACGTCTTGAGCAGAGGTGACCCCTCATAGGTCGCCGAGGATCTGTTCGTCAGATTCCTTGCGGAGAGACGGCTTCTGCAGAGGCCTTGCAGTTCTTCGAGGATTTCTTCATTGCTACGTCCACCTTCCGGGCGGATATCGACGACGAAGCTGCATTTGTCCGGAATCACATTATGTGCAGTCCCGGCATTTATCTGGGTGACCGTAAGACGCTCCTTGTCATATTTCCGCAGTTTCTCGATGTCTTCGAGAGCTATGTAGAGCGCATTTATGCCCTCGTTGCGTGCAGCATGTCCGCTCACTCCTTCAGCAATTCCGTCCAGTACAAGGAGCCCCCTTTCGCGGATGGCCGCTTTCATTCCCGTAGGCTCTCCTATTATGACCCAGTTGGCATCCCTTACTCCCGAAGGCCCTTCCGGCCCGAAAAGCATAGATGCTCCTTCTTTGCCGGACCTTTCTTCCTCTGCGCTGAGGGTTAGCACAAGGTTGATCGGAAGGTCCTTCTCATAAAAGAATCTGAATGCTGTAATCATCGCGGCAACGCTTCCTCCGTCATCATTGCTACCCAGTCCATATATGATGCCGTCATCATCCCCGGCATCATAAGGGTCTCTGGTGTATCCTGATGCGGCCCGGACCGTGTCTATATGGGCGTCGAGGACAAGAGTTTTCTTTTCAGGGCTGTACTGGCTGCACTTGCAGACTATGTTGTTCCCATAACGTGCAGGGGCAAGTCCCCATCCGTTCAGCGTATCGTAGATCAGTCCGGCCACGGCCTTTTCCTCGAAGGATTCGGACGGAACGGCAATCATCCTGCGCAGCAGGTCTATGGATTCTGCAGTCAGATTATTCATAATACTATTCTTGTTCCGCTGTCGTCCCCGATGCGGTTTGCATTCTTTATTATTGCTCCGGAAGCTCCGTTTTTCAGGGCATCAAGACATCCGGATACCTTTGGAATCATTCCGCCCTGGATGGTGCCGTCCTTTTTCATTTTCTCAAAATCCTCTGCGGATATTCGCTCTATGATGCTTGAAGGATCATCCTTGTCTGCAAGTACCCCGTCAAGTTCAAAACAGCAGAACAGCTCCGCCCTGAGGACGGACGCTACGCAGGAGGCTATCGTATCCGCATTGGTGTTCAGTAGCTGCCCGTTTCCATCGTGGTTGATGGCGCAAAGCACAGGAGTAATCCCCATTTCTGCCAGAGACTCGAGAAAACCGGCATTGATATCTTCTGGAAATACATCTCCGACAAAGCCGTAATCTATCACTTCACTTTCTCCGTCCATAGCTTTCGGTGGCCTTTTACGCGCCCTGATGACGTTTGCATCGCATCCGGCGAGTCCGATGGCATTGCATCCGTATTTCTGCAATGTGGCGGTCAGCATTTTGTTGCACCACCCGGCATAGGTCATCGTGACGGCCTTGAGGGCATCTTCGTCGGTGATCCTTCTGCCCTTGTGCATCCTTGCGGTCTGCCCGAGGCTCTCCTGGAGTCTGGTGGCAAGCACTCCGCCTCCGTGCACCAGAACCTTCGGTCCGTCTATGACGGCGAAGTTCCTGCAGAAGCTGTCCATCATCCCAGGATTCTCGATAACGTTCCCTCCTATTTTGAATACCTTCATCATAAATCTTCAAGCATTCTTTTCATTACGACCTGGGCCGATACCACCCTGTTTGCGGCCTCAGGGATTACGAGGCTTGAAGGTGCATCTATCACAGCATCCGATACAATCATATTTCTGCGTACCGGCAGGCAGTGCATAAAATATGCATTGTCCGTTACTGCCATATGCCTCTCGTCCACTGTCCATCCCATATCTTTGGAAAGAATTTTTCCGTAATCCCCAGGATTTGTTGTTCCCGGGCAGCTCCAGTTTTTGGCATAGACGAAATCCGCTCCTTCGAGAGCCTTCATCTGGTCGTATTCTATTCTTGCGTTCCCGGCAAAGCGCGGGTCGAGTTCGTACCCTTCCGGATGTGTGATGACGAAATCCACATCAGCCGCATTCATCCATTGGGCGAAAGAATTAGGCACAGCCTGTGGTAGGGCCTTCGGGTGCGGAGCCCAGGTCATCACCACCTTCGGCCTGTCCTTTTTCTTGTATTCGTCAATGGTGATCAGGTCGGCGAATGCCTGACAAGGATGTACCGTTGCGGATTCCAGACTGATGACAGGTTTGCCGCCATATTCGATGAATTGTCTGAGGATGGTTTCGTTATAGTCATATTCCCTGTCGGTCAGGCCTGCGAAAGCACGTATTCCGATGATGTCGCAATAACTGGTCATTACCGGGATGGCTTCCTTGATGTGTTCGCTCTTGTCTCCGTCCATCACGACCCCCATCGAAGTCTCGAGTTTCCAACTGTCCTGACCGATGTTGAGGACAATCGGGTTCATTCCGAGATTCAAGGCTGCCTTCTGGCTGCTGAGACGAGTGCGGAGGCTGCTGTTGAAGAACACCAGCATTATTGTCTTGTTCTCGCCGAGATTCTTCCAGGCGAAAGGTGTTGACTTGACCTGTTTAGCTTCAGCGAGGGCCTTCTTGAGGTCACCTATGTCTTCTACGTTAAAAAAGGATTTCATTCAGTGCGGTAATAAATGTTTGAGCCTGTGCCTTCTTGAGGCAGAGAGGCGCGAGGAGACGTATCATATCGGTTCCTGCGACTCCTGTGAATATATGTTTCTCGTAAAGAAGTTCCGAGCGTACCGGCGCGACGTTTTCATTGAATTCTATGCCGAGCATCAGTCCTTTGCCCCTGACTTCCTTGATTCTCGGACTTGCCGGGATATTTTCTTTCAGATATTCTCCGACTTCCAGTGCATTCTCAATCAGTCCTTCTTTTTTTATTATGTCAAGTACGGCTATCGCTCCGGCCATTGCGAGGTAGTTCCCGCCGAAGGTCGTTCCGAGCATTCCCTTCACTGCCTTGAATTCAGGGGAAAGGAGTATGCCGCCGCAAGGAAATCCGTTTGCAATGCCTTTGCCCATAGTGATGATGTCAGGCTTGATGCCGTACCACTGGTGGGCGAAGAACTTTCCGGTGCGGCCGTATCCGCTCTGAACCTCGTCCAGAATAAGACAAGCGCCATATCCTGTGCAGAGGGCCCTGAGTTGTTTCATAAAACCGGCATCGGGGATGTTTATACCGCCACAACCCTGGATGCCTTCGATGATGACGGCTGCGACATCGCCTTTCTTCAGTTCCTGTTCCACCGTCTGCGCATCATTCAAGTCGCAGAAAGTCACCTTGTGGCAGGCATTGAAGGGAGACACGATCTTCGGATTGTCTGTCGCTGCGACCGCTCCTGAGGTGCGGCCGTGAAAACTCTTCTTAAAGGCAATCACACGGTCTTTTCCGGTGTGGAACGACGCCATTTTAAGAGCGTTCTCGTTCGACTCGGCCCCGGAGTTGTCCAGAAACAGGGAATAGTCGGGATAACCACTTGCCTCTCCAAGCTTATGGGCCAGCTCGGTCTGCAGGGGATTGACCACACTGTTGGAATAGAATCCTATCTTGTTCAACTGTGCGGTCATTGCGGCTACATAGTCCGGGTGGCAATGGCCTACTGAAATTACGGCATGCCCGCCGTAGAGATCCAGATATTCCTGTCCTTTGTCATCCCATATCCTGCATCCGGAAGCCTTTTCCGGAGTGACATTGAAGAGAGAGTATACGTCAAATAATTCCATATCAGAATGCTGATGCTTTTAGTCTGAGGCCTGTTTTTTCCTCAAGTCCGAACATTATGTTCATATTTTGCACGGCCTGCCCGCTGGCTCCTTTCAGAAGATTGTCGATGGTCGAGGAGATGACGAGTTTGTTGCCGTGTTTCTCCAGGGCGATGATGCATTTGTTGGTATTGACCACTTGCTTGAGGTCGGCAGGGAGGTCCGATACGAAAGTGAAGGCGGCATCTTTGTAGAAGTCTTTGTAGAGAGCGGTCGCATCATCCTGTGAAAGAGGACAATCGGTATATACGCTTGCAAAGATTCCCCTTGCAAAGTCTCCTCTCACCGGCACAAAATTTATCTCTGGGAGGGCATCAGGGCAGGACTGTATCCCGGTTGGCTGTGCCACCCTCGGCAACATAAGAGGGGGGACCGCTTGCGGTGGGGCCGAGCGAAGCGAGGCGCCAGTCGGGACACAGTCCTGCCCTGATGCCATGCTTGATGAAATAATCGACAGGTTGCGGCGTATTTCGATGAGGTGCTGGTGGGTGAATACTTTGTATGTGGAGATATTGTTGTTGCGCCAGCTGAAATGACTCGTCGCCCCCGGTTTAACTCCGGCTCCGGTAGAGCCTGTGATGGCGGTAATTTCAATACTGTCCTTCAACAGTCCTTTTGAGGCGAGAGGGAGAAGTGCAAGCTGTATGGCCGTTGCGAAACATCCCGGGTTTGCTACTTTCGAAGCCACGGCTATTTTGTCTCTTTGCCATTCGGGAAGTCCATAAACGTAGCCTTCCGATTCATCGCGGAAATCCTGTGCAAGGTCGATGATTTTCAGTCCGGAAGGAGCTTCGTGCTCTTCCCAGAAGGCCCCGCTTTTCCCGTGGGCGCCGCAAAGGAAAAGGACATCAACGGACTTGAGGTCGAATTCGCTGCAGAATGTCAGGTCGGTGTCGCCGATAAGTCCTTCGTGTACGCTGCAGATGGGATTCCCGGCATTGCTTTCCGAATGTACAAAGCAAATCTGCACCTCCGGGTGGTTCACCAGTATCCTGATGAGCTCTCCTGCCGTGTATCCCGCACCGCCTATGATGCCTGCCCTAATCATTTTTCAATTCGTCTTTATGGGTCAGATAATAGGCCCTGAGAGGGTTGGAAGTAATCTTAATGAAACCCTTTGCCTCTTCAGAAGTCCATCCTTTAGCCCCTTCTCCGTATTCGCCGAGCTTGTTCTTGACGAGGTCATCAGGAGAATCCACTCCTACTGTTGAGAAGGTGTATGGCTTCAACTCGAGGGTGACAGTTCCGTTCACATTCCTCTGGCTGCTTTCCAGCATCGCCTCGATGTCCCTCATAACAGGCTCAAGATACTGGCTCTCGTGAAGGAACATCCCATACCAGTTTGCAACCTGGTCTTTCCAATATTGCTGCCATTTGCTGAGAGTGAATTTCTCAAGGAATTTATGTGCCGCAATAATAATCATAGGTGCTGCGGCTTCGAAACCTACGCGACCCTTTATACCGATGATGGTATCTCCGACGTGCATATCGCGGCCGATGCCGTATGCCGCACCAATCTTTTCAACAGCTTGAATGGCTTCTATCTTGTCTTCATAGGATTTGCCGTTCACAGAGCATATCTCTCCTTCCTTGAATCCTATGCTGATGGTTTCGCTTCCCTGTTTTTCAACCTGCTTCAAATAGGCCGTTTCAGGAAGACCCTGCTTGGAGTCGAGAATCTCCCCTCCGCAGATGGATGTTCCCCAGAGTCCGACATTGTATGAGTATTTCAGCTTCGCGAAATCTGCATTGAAGCCGTGCGCATTAAGATAATCCACCTCTTCCTTGCGGCTGAGATTGTTGTCTCTGGTAAGTGTGATGATTTCCATCTCCGGGCACATCACGAGGAAAGTCATATCGAAGCGGACCTGGTCGTTGCCGGCACCAGTGGAACCGTGTGCGATGGCTGAAGCTCCTATCTCCTTGGCATAGCGGGCGATTGCGAGTCCCTGGAAAATGCGCTCCGAAGATACCGAAATAGGATAGGTCCCGTTCCGAAGGACATTTCCAAACACCATATATTTGAGACTCTTCTCATAATATTCCTTTGTGACATCCACAGTCACGTATTTGGTTGCTCCCAGTTTGTATGCGTTCTCTTCGTTAGTCTTCAGTTGAGCTTCGCTGAATCCTCCTGTATTTGCGCAGACTGCGTGGACTTCATACCCCTTCTCTTTTGCGAGGTACATTACGGTATAGGATGTATCAAGCCCTCCGCTGAAGGCGACTACTACTTTTTTCTTACTCATATTTTTCATTTTTCTTTTGGATCATACAACAGTCCTGTGCATATGCACATTTTATAGTCGTGGCTCTTAAGGATGTCGAAATGCCTGCACCCTTCGCATCCCTTCCAGAACTCCGGGTCATCCGTCAGTTCGCTGAAAGGAACCGGGCGGAACCCCAGCTGGTAGTTCATTTTCATTACAGCGGCACCTGTGGTGATAGAAAATATTTTTGCCTCGGGGTATAGTGTGCGGGCGAGGGCGAAGGTCTGATTCTTAATCCTCATAGATATGCCCTGGCCTCTGAATTTATGTGCGACGATGAGACCGGATGTAGCAACATAACTTTTCCCTCCCCACGATTCGATATATGAGAATCCTGCGAATTCCCCGTCTTCCGTGACGGCTATGACGGCTTTTCCCGCAAGAATCTTCTCGTTGATGTATTCAGGGGTCCTTCTCGCGATTCCGGTCTTTCTCTCAAGGGAGGAGATATATATCTCATTGGAGATTGCACCTGCATACCTGGTATCTTTCGGCGTGGCTGGACGGACGATGATGTCGGAGATGTTGAAAAGTTTCTTGAGAGTTGTCGAGATGAACTTCTTGTCAGCATCTTCCTTCATTAAGACCAGTACTGTGTCGTCACCGGCAATCGAGCCCATTATTCCTTCGATTCTGGTATGGTCCACCACGCTCGCAATCGCTGAGGCGAAGCCGGGTTTTGCGTGCAGTACGCAGAGCTGCCCTGAAATATCGATGCTTTCAACATTTATGTTGTTGTGCTCCGGCAGTTCCGGCAGGACATAATACTGACCTTCTATCGGGTCGGTGGCCTTGCTTGCCCCCAATTCATTTATATCTCTGGAAAGGGTTGCCTGAGTTACTGAGTAGCCTTTGGCCTTTAGAATATGCATCAGATCCTCCTGGGTGTGGATTTTCTGAGTTTTGATAACGTCTGCAATGACAGATTTTCTTGATGACTTATTCATATTATTCAAATAATATGCAAACATATGAATATTTTCTAAAACAACAAAAAATAAAGTAGTATATTTGCTGTTGTATTTATGAGTCAATGAGCCGGAACCTACTCTTATCCTTTGTTATTTTGACCTTTTCTCTGATGCTTGAAGCGTGTTCTGCACAGAGATTCCTTTCTGTCGACAAGTCAGAATATATGACGTCGGACAGTATTGCAGAACAGTATCATCCTGCGGGTATAGTAGAGGAAAGGATATACAAGTCTTCTGTATTCCCCGGTCCGTCCGAGAGAAGAATGTTGGTGTATTTGCCGTCTGATTATTATGAGGATGACACCTGCTATCCCGTACTTTATCTGTTTCACGGCGCCAGAGGAAATGAGACATCCTGGATAAGAGATGGGGAAATGTTTACGATTCTTGACAGTCTTCAGTCCTGCGGACTTGCCGGAAAGATGATTACGGTACTGCCGAATATGAACCAATATGATGGTGATGCGGATTTCGACCACTCCCGGTTCAAGCATCCAGTCGAGTCTTTGTTCGAAGTGGATGGGACCGTAGAGTCGGGTTTTGTGGATGATGTTGTAGCCTTTGTGGACAGTAACTACAGGACAAAGGCGGAGAAATCCGGGCGGGCCATCGCGGGCCTTTCCATTGGCGCTATGCAGAGTATATTCATTTCTGCTGAATATCCGGACAAGTTCGATTATATAGGGCTGTTCTCCCCTATGTACAAGTCAATCATCAAGAGGAGCGGGTATTCCTCCATATACAAGAACCTGTACGTGAAGCAGGAAAAGCAGTTTGAGACACCTCCGAAGTTGTATCTCATTGCAATAGGGAGACGTGATATATTTCATAGCCAGATGGAGGATTACAGGCACGATCTGGATAAAAGAGGATATGGATATGAATATTTTGAAGGCTCCGGCGGGCATGGGTGGAAAAGCTGGAAAATTTTCTATAAGGAACTTTTGCTGAAATTATTCCAAGAGTGATAAAAAATAAATATATTCGCAAAATATGGCTAACAAATATATGGATACAGCATTGGTGGACAAGGCGATCAAGTTTGCCGTAGATGCCCACGCCAATACTGAACGCAGGGGAAAGGGTTTCCCTTACGTTATTCATGTTCTCGAGGCGATGGAAATCGTCGCTACCATTACGAATGATTCCGAACTGCTTGCAGCGGCCGCTCTTCACGATACCGTCGAAGACACGGATGTGACAGTCGATGTCATCCGTAGGGAATTCGGCGACAGGATTGCTACACTTGTGCAAGCGGAGTCCGATGAGATGGTTGCAGGTGTCAGCGAGGAGGATAGTTGGAGAGGAAGAAAGCAGGCCGCCATCAACAGACTTGCCGTCGCATCACACGATGCAAAGATTGTGGCTATGGGCGACAAGCTGTCGAATATGCGCGCTATTGCACGTGATTACCACCGTGATGGAGATAAGTTGTGGTCTCTTTTCCACGCTCCGGGCGGGAAAGCAGATCACGCCTGGCATTATCGCGGACTTGCTGCATCCCTGAGCGAGCTGGAAGGGACAGAAGCATACCGCGAATTCAAGAAAGCAATAGAAGATGTATTCGGGAATTAATTTTTAGAAAAAATATGAAAAAGAGATTTGATCCGGTCGAGGGAAGAAATATTGAAATTATCGAAGCTGTTGTCAATAGTGATGAAGTGGCTAATCTGTCTGAGGATTGTAAATTCAAGATCAGACTTTGTGTAGAGGAAGTCGAAGAGAATATCCTCGGATATTCCGGATCCACTTGGGTGGAGGTCTGGACTGAACGCGAGGACAATCTGCTTACTGTAGGATTCCGTGATGGAGGAATCCAGTTCGACCCTCTTGCAGAACCGGACCCGGATATCAATGCTCCGCTTGAGAACCGCTCCATAGGCGGTCTCGGTATCTTCATTTGCAAGCAGATGATGGATACGGTTGATTACCATTTCGAGAACAAGTGCAATGTCTTTATAATGAAACTTAACGTAGCGTGAAGAAAGCCATTATATTATCGTTGACGGTATTCCTCGCTTTGGATGCCATTGCGCAGAAAGTTACTTTTATGCCGCAATGGACTCCGCAGACCCAGTTCGCCGGATACTATGTGGCCAGGGATAAGGGATTTTACGCCGAGGAGGGATTGGATGTCGATATCATCCATCTTGGCGCGTCTTCTACGGAGAGCGTCCTTGACGTACTCAAATCCGGGACTGCACAGATAGTCGGGCAGCAGCTGCTTCAGGCGGTTGTGGCAAGGGCAGATGGGACACCGATTGTCAATATCCTCCAGCTGACGCAGAAGAGCGGACTTATGTGTGTGTCACGCGAACCGATATCGAAACCGGAGGACCTGGACGGAAAGAGAATCGGAAAGTGGAGGCAGGGATATTCCGAGTTCTGCGACATAATGGAAATGTCAAAGGGAATCTATATCGATTGGATTCCATTCGTGCAGGGTATCAATCTTTATGTGTTCGGAGCAGTGGATGCCACACTCTGTTATAGTTTCAGCGAGTATATCTCCCTCCAGATGGCGATGGGTGACATCCCTGAAGAACAGATTATCAGATTTTCCGATTTCGGGTACAACGTGCCGGAGGATGGCCTTTATACTCTTGATGAATATTATGATACCCACAAGGATGTAGTGGATAAATTTGTCAGAGCCAGTAAAAGGGGCTGGGACTATGCCCGTTCGCACCGTGATGAGGCTGTGGAGATCACATACCGTTATATTGATAAGGGACATATCGTTACGAATCTTGCAACGCAGAGGCGGATGCTTGATGAGTATCTTGACCTGCAGGTGAATCCAGTCACAGGTGTAGCGGATTATGCCGCAGCCAGGGAAGATGATTTCAATGAAATGATCAATGCTCTTATTGATACCGGTTATATTTATGGAAAGGTTGACTATAATGAGATTTACCGATGAGCGGAACAGATAAATCATTTTCAGCCAGACTCAGTCTGAATATCCTGCTTATCACGTCAGTTCTTTTCGTGACTGCCATAGCAGTGGCTGCCATATCTTCACATAAACTCATTGCGGATGAGGCCACCAAGTCTGCCCAGCATCTTCTGAATTCTACAATCGGAGATATCGAGAAGACCTTGCAGGGTGTTGAGACTTCTATTGAGGCCGCCGCATGGCTTGTGGAGGAGCACAAGAACGATGTTGATTATCTCTACCACATTACTTCGAAGACGGTAGAGGAAAATCCTGACATCATAGGATGTGCCATAGCTTTCCATGAGTATTATCTTCCCGGAGAGTATTTCTTTTCGCCATATTCTTGTGTAGGATCTACCGGACAGATTGAGACAATGCAGTTGGGTACGCCTCAGAACAATTACTTCTTTGCAGATTGGTACCAGATTCCTTCATTGATGGGCGAGCCTTCTTGGAGTGAACCTTATTTTGACGAGGGGGGAGCGAAGGTCCTTATGTCCACATACAGTTATCCTTTGAAAGATGAATCGGGAAACGTTTATGCGGTACTGACAGCCGACATTCCTCTTTACTGGATGTCCGACCTGCTCGCAGAAGTCAAGCCTTACCCGTCTTCTACAGTTTCTCTTGTCAGCCGCAGCGGCTCTTTCGTTACAATCGGCTCTTTTGAGGAATTGGCTGGGGAGACCCTGTTCTCTATGGTGGACCGCTCGTCGGATAAGGATAAGGGACTTAAGGAAGCCGCGATGAAAATTATCAGCGGAGAGTCCGGCGTGTGCCGTTTCTCTAGAGGTACGAAAATTTCGTTCGTTGTATATGGGACACTTCAGAACGGATGGCACGCATATATGACCTGTGACTACAAGGAGGTGCTCGCACGTACTTCCGAGATGCATATGATATTGATTCTGATCGGGCTGCTGGGACTCCTTATCCTGTTCATACTTTGCTATCTTACAATTCGTCGTCTGACTAAGCCTCTGACAGAATTCTCCGCATCGGCTTTGAGTATAGCCGAGGGTAACTTCAATACTTCGTTGCCGGAGATCAAGCATGATGACGAGATCAAGCAGTTGAGGAATTCATTTGAATTTATGCAGACTTCATTGACCGAATATATCAGGGACCTCAAAGAAACAACGGCTGCGAATGAAAGGTTTGAGAGTGAGTTGAACATCGCGAATGCCATCCAGATGTCTATGCTTCCGAAGAATTTCCCTCAAAATGATAGACTCGGGATGTACGCTATGCTGAAGCCGGCGAGGGAAGTCGGAGGAGACCTTTATGACTTCATGGTCAAGGATAATATGGCTTATTTCACCGTAGGAGACGTATCCGGTAAGGGTGTGCCTGCATCTATGTTTATGGCCATCACCCGATTTATGATTCGTTTCACCCTCGGTATGGGTCTTCCTCTCAATGAGGTCATCAACAGGGTTAACAATTCTGTCTGTGACGGAAACGATACAGGAATGTTTGTCACCCTGTTCATCGGAAGTGTAAACCTTGATACCGGAGAATTCCACTACTGTAATGCCGGTCACAATCCGGTTGTGGTCAATGGCGAATTCCTCCCTGCTGTTCCTAACCTTGCAATCGGAGTTTGGCCTGGTTTCCAGTACCAGGAGCAGGTTGCCAAGTTGGAGAGGGGAACGAGAATCATCATTTATACGGATGGTGTCACAGAAGCAGAACGTGAGGACAAGGCTCAGTATGGTGAGGACAGGTTGCTGAAGTGGGCAAATGCAAGCATAGAGACTTGCAAGTCTGCCGAAGAGGCTTGCCAGAGTCTTATGGACAGCGTCCACGAATTCACTGAAGGCAATGCTCAAAATGACGATATAACAATAATGACAATAAAAATTAAGTAAAAATGGATGTATCAATTGAAAAGAATGGTGCAAAGACACTTGTAAAACTTGTGGGCAGGTTGGATACGACAAATGCAGATCAGTTCCAGAATGACATCGCTCCTCTTATGGCAGATGCAGCTCCTGATTTCGAACTGGATTGCACTGATATGGAATACACCTCAAGCCAGGGTCTCAGACTTTTCCTTATGCTCCAGAAAACCGTTTCTTCAAAGGGCGGTTCAATGGTAATGTGCAATATGAAGCCACAGGTGAAGGAAGTCTTCGATATTACAGGTTTCTCCAACATCATAAAGATTATCTAGGGTGGGGGGATATACATTCTCCGGCCAGAAATTGGGATTGGATTCCATAGCCAATGCGCGTGAGCTCGGCGGATATGTGATGCCGAGTGGGCGTGTTGTCAAGCGTGGGCTGCTCCTCAGGGGCGGCTCGCTTGCGAAAGCGACCAAGGAAGACCTGGATGCACTGTCGGAAAAATATCATCTTGCCAAGATATTTGATTTCCGTACAAGTATGGAAGTGAAGCAGTCTCCGGACAAGGAAGTGACGGGAGCGAGATATCTGTGGTTTCCTGCTTTTGACGAGGAAAGCCAGGAGATGGAGGGAATGTCCCTTCCTTCCGATGCGTACCGGGATTTGGGAAACTGGCTTGTAAAGAATGCTAATATGCCTGAAGTTCAAGCTGTTGCAAGGGGTATGTACCTTTCTATGGTGTCAAGTGACTTCACTCAGGTGCAGTATGCCGGCTTTCTTCAGAATATTGTCAATACTCCCGATGGTGCCGTCTATTGGCATTGTTCACAGGGTAAGGACAGGACCGGAATCGGGTCTGCTGTTCTCCTTGCGGCATTGGGAGCCGACAGAGAACTGATAATGCAAGATTATTCCATTTCGGCAGAATTCTATAAGGAAGAACTTGAATATTATTTCCGTCAAGTCAATACGGATGAGGAAAAAGCTGTTCTGAGGACTTTCATCAGCGTGAACTCCGATTATTTCGAGGCTGCGCTCGACCATATAGATAAAGAATACGGATCGATGTATAATTTCCTGACCGGGCCTCTCTGCCTTATGGATAATGATATTGAGGCTCTTAGAAACAGATATCTTGAATAATGGGAATCCAGTCAGATAATTTACGATACAGGGATTTGAAAGTCCGGGAAGGTGAATATGTCCCGGATGTCGGTACCGACTATCCTGAAAATGATCCTCTTGCCAGGCTGGTGCCTGCCCCTAAGGTTCGCGAACTTGTTTTTGATGACACTTATCCGTTCATTGAGGATACGCTAAGCTTCAAATTACAGCGGGCATTGGCTTATTTCCTTGTTTTCGGACCATTCTATCTGGTGAATAAGTTGAAATTCGGAGTCCGGACGGAAGGGCGGAAGAATCTGTTCAAGTACAGGAGGTATTTCAGGAACGGAATAGTCAGCGTGAGCAACCATTGTTACAGGTGGGATGGAATGGCAATCGCCGAAGCTATGCATCACCGGCTCTGGATTCCGATGCTGCCTGACCATTTCGAGGGCCCGGACTGGTGGTATTTGAAATATTTTGGCGGAATCCCTCTGCCTGACGGTTCATTCGGTGCACAGAAGAAGTTCAATGGGGCTTTTGATGTTCATAACTCACGTCGTGAGTGGATACACGTTTTCCCGGAGGCGAGGAATTGGAATTATTACAAACCTGTACGTCCGTTCAAGAAGGGAGCGTTCACTATGGCGTATAAATACAATGTCCCTATCCTTCCAATAGGATTGACATATAGGGAACGTACCGGAATCCACAAATTCTTTGCGAAACAGGAAATTCCACTGATCACTGTAAAGATTGGGGAACCGATTTTCCCTGATGTTACAAAATCAAGAAAGTCGGAGACTGACCGCCTTCTGCAGGAAGCACATACTGCGGTCTGCAAGTTGACGGGAATTGAAAACAACACCTGGCCGGCGGTGTGGAACAATGAAGTATAAAGCAATAATATTCGATCTTGACGGGACCCTCTATGACAAACAGGGTCTTCCGTTTTATATTGTCCTGCATAATTTGTTCAGCCTTCGTATTCTTAAGGCCGAAAGAGTGTGCCGGAGGGCGATTCGTGGAAGGTATTTCGGCTCTTCAGATGCTCTGTTCAGTGAACTGTTCAGCCGTATGGCAGAAATGGCGGGGACGACGCCTGAGAGGATCCGGGACTGGTATTTCAATAAATATCATCCTCTACAGGTCAAGTTGCTGAGAAGATATTTCCCGGCAAGGAAGGGCATTCGTGAGGACATATTGAAATTACGGGCCGACGGAGTGAAACTGGCGGTTTTCAGCGATTATTGCAGTATTGAGCGGAAACTTGAGGCGATAGGTCTTTCTTCGGATATGTTCGACCTCATAGTGGAGGCGCATAAGACTGGCGGCTTGAAGCCTTGTCGTGAATCCTTCCTTTATGTCACGGAAAAATTGGGCCTGAAACCTTCTGAAATACTTATGATAGGAGACAGACCTGCCACTGACGGAGCAGGCGCGGAATCCGTAGGAATGGATTTCAGGCTTGCGGGCGATGACTGCCTATCAGACTTATTCCCTGACCACAAGGATTGACAGCTCGTACAGAAGATAGAGCGGCAGGAATACGACGGTGAGGGTGAATGGATCTCCGGAAGGAGTAATCAACGCTGCCAATGCAATCAATATGACGATTGCGTGGCGGCGATAATCTTTTAAGAATTGTTTCTTCAGCACTCCGATTTTCGAAAGTACCCAGGCAAGCATAGGCATCTCGAATACCAGACCCATTATGAAGATTATCGTCAGAAAAGTGGAGATATATGAATTCAGTGAAATCTGGTTTGTAATTTCAGTCGCAATCTGATACTGTGTAAGGAACCGGAAAGTGAGCGGGAAGACCAGACAATAACCGATGGCGCACCCCAAAAAAAACAAGAAACTGCCGGCAATGAAACCTGTCTTTATTCCCTTCTTTTCGTTTGAATACAGAGCCGGGCTGATGAATTTCCACAATTCGTAGAACAGATATGGAAAAACCAGCACGAGAGCGAACCAGAATGATGTACTGATGTGGGTAAGGAATTGCGTGGCTACATTGATATTGATGATTTCAACCTTGAAGCCGTTTCCGCTGAAGTCCGGAATAAGCATATTGGTCGCGCCTCTTCCTGCTTCGTGGCTGCCTCCGAGGGCCGCAAACCATTTGTAGATAAAGAAATCGGAGGTTGTGGGGCCGAGTACGAAGGAGTCGAAGATATGTGGCATAGCGATGAAGCAGGCCACTATCAGCACGCCCAGGGCAATCAGGACACGAAAAATGGACCACCTGAGTACTTCAAGGTGATCCCAGAAAGTCATTTCCGGACTGTCCATCTATTGCTTGTCTTCCTGTTTTTTCTCCGGTTCACCGGCTTTGTTGATCTGGTCTTCGACGTCATTGATTCCCTCTTTGAAGCTCCTTACGCCCTTGCCTAGGCCTTTCATTAGCTCCGGAATTTTTTTGCCTCCGAAAAGAAGAAGTATGACGAGAGCCAGGATAATAATTTCACCTGCGCCCAGATTCTGGAAGAAAAGAAGATTATTCATATTTCATAATGTTATCTACAGCAAATATAATAAATAATTATCATTACATTTGCCTAATATGTTTGTTGAATATGTTTGATAAGGAAATCTACATAAGAAGGCGCAGATTGCTGCTGGAAAAGATGGTGGGAGAGAAGGGAATTGCCATATTCATAGGCAATTGCGAGTCTCCGGCACAGTATAGGGACAATGCTTACAAGTTTCGTCAGGACAGCAGTTGGTTGTATTTCTTCGGGATTGATGAGCCACGTTTTGCCGCAATCATCGACTTGGAGAGCGGAGAGGAGACCATCTATGCGGATGATGTGGAAATTGACGACATCATCTGGATGGGCCCCCAGCCAAGTGTAAAAGAGACGGCGGAGAGCGTTGGCGTTCGGAGAAGCGCTTCCTATGGCGCGTTCAGCGTGGCTGTGATGGCCGCAACAATTGCCGGAAGACCGGTGCATTTCCTCCCCGCTTCCCGTTGCGGGACGATGTTGAAGCTATCCAATCTGTTGGGAATCAATCCTGAGGAAACGGCTTGTCCGAGTAAGGCCGGCTGCCCGAAGGCATCCCGCTCTTTGACGGAAGCTGTCATTTCTCTCAGACTTCAGAAAGAGGCTGTCGAGATTCAGGCGTTGGATGAAGCCTGTACGCTCGGTCAGCAGATGCACACAATTGCCCGCCGTGGTATCCGCACAGGAATCGTCGAACAGGAAATTGTCGGTGCAATGGAAGGTTTCACCCTCTCCAAAGGCTGGGGAGTTTCTTTTCCTACGATTCTGACTCAGCACGGTGAAATTTTCCATTGCCATTCACACGAAAACGTCATCGAACCGGGCAAACTGATGGTCATCGATGCCGGGTTTGAATCCAATATTCATTATGCTTCGGATTTCACGAGAACATATCCTACATCCGGAAAATTCACGCAGAAGCAGCGCGACGTATATCAGATTGTTTATGAATGTAATGAACTTGCCTACAGCCTGACAAGACCGGGAACCGCCTACAGGGATGTACACCTCGCTGTCGCAAAGCATATGCTCGAGGGGCTTTCTGGTCTTGGACTTATCGGCGGAGACATTGATGAAATGGTTGCAGGAGGTATTGCGGGTCTGTTCATGCCTCATGGTCTCGGTCACAATATGGGACTGGACGTCCACGATATGGAGGACCTCGGTGAGAACTTGGTCGGATACGATCCGGACCAGACCCGTTCGGATCAGCTTGGTCTCGGCAGTTTGAGAATGGCGCGCAGGCTCCGCCCGGGAAATGTCATAACAGATGAACCCGGAATATACTTCATCCCGGCCCTGATTGAGCAGTGGAAACTTGAAGGGAAGGGCGAGGGATGCATCAATTATAAGAAACTGGAAGAATATTACGATTTCGGTGGAATCAGATTGGAGGATGACCTGCTTGTGACGGCTGACGGAGTGCGCAGATTAGGTGCAGACCGTTTGCCGATAGCGCCTGATGATGTCGAAACTGAGATGGAAAAAGATAAAAACCTTTAGATTATGGGACTTTTGGAAGGGAAGACTGCCCTGATAACCGGGGCCGCGAAGGGAATAGGAAAGGCTATTGCCCTGAAATTTGCTGAAGAGGGGGCTGACATAGCCTTTACCGATTTGGTGATTAATGACGTAGCGGAGCAGACAATTCGCGAGCTCGAGGCTTTCGGACATAAGGTCCGTGCCTATGCATCGAATGCCGCCGATTTCGATCAGACACACGGGACTGTGGAAGAAATACTCAAAGAATTCGGTCGGATTGACATTCTTGTGAATAATGCTGGAATCACAAAAGACGGTCTTATGCTCAGAATGGAAGAGAGTCAGTGGGATGCCGTCATCAATGTAAACCTGAAATCCGCATTCAACTTTACTCATGCTGTGATTCCTGTCATGTCCCGCCAGAGAGGTGGCAGCATCATCAATATGTCTTCTGTTGTAGGGGTGGCAGGCAATGCCGGACAATGCAATTATTCTGCATCCAAGGCCGGTTTGATAGGTCTCGCCAAATCCATTGCCAAGGAGATGGGGCCGCGCGGAATCCGTGCCAATGCCATTGCTCCTGGCTTCATCATTTCAGATATGACCAACGCAATGCCGGAGGATGTTCGCGAAGCTTGGGTGAAGACCATCCCGATGCGACGTGGAGGAACCCCTGAGGAGGTTGCAAAAGTCGCGCTCTTCCTTGCCAGCGACCTGTCTTCATATGTGAGCGGACAGGTAATCCATTGCTGCGGTGCAATGTCTTGACAATAAATCCATTCCGGGCCATACTGGATATCTTTCTTCCTCGGACTTGTGTCGTCTGTGGAAGGTGTCTCCGTGTCAGAGAGGACTATTGCTGTCTGAAATGTCTGGCAGACCTGCCCTACACTTATTATTGGGCAAGCCGGCACAATCCTATGGCCGACAGGTATAATGAAAAAATAACGGATGAAGATGGGTACGCGACCGCCGTAGCCTTATTCTTCTATGATTCCGGTTCGGGCTATGAGAATATTACGCAGCATCTCAAATACGAATACGGTATCGCCAGCGGGGAGTTTTTTGCAGGACTTCTGGCCGAGAAGATTAAGGAAGGAGGATTGATGGCGGATGTGGACACCGTCATTCCTGTGCCGTTGCATTGGAAGAGGCGCCGCCGCAGAGGATATAACCAGGCAGAAGTTATTGCTTCTGTCGTGGCGGAAAGACTTGGGGCACAACTGGTGACCGGAGCCTTGGTGCGAAGCCGAAACACCCGGACTCAGACGGAGATAGGTATGGAGGGAAAAACAGAAAATGTCCAAGGAGCATTTACCCTGAAGAGTAAACTTCAGGGTAAACACATCCTTTTGGTAGATGATTTGTTTACCAGCGGGTCCACGCTTGCAAGCTGTCAGAAAGCGATACGAGAAAAAAATCCGGCAAGTGAATGCCGGATTTCTATAGCCACACTCGGTTGTGTTGGTGATTGATGTCAGATAGCTTCAATGAGCTTCGCCTCCGGGAGGTTCTTGAGCTGTGTGGCAGCGTCTCCTACGACAATAATAATCATATTGTCGGTATTCAGATACTCAGCTGCCTGAGCCTTGAGATCATCGAGAGTCATTGCGCTGGCCACTTCTTCTTCCTTTGTGATATAGTCATCGGCAAGCTTGTTGTTCCTGATGGCAGAAAGCATTCCGACGAGACTCTGTGGCATTTCAAAGGCAGAAGCATTAGCTCTCAGCATAGATCCCTTTACTGCGTCAAGTTTCTCCTGGGTGTAGTCGTCGGCAAAACCGTTGATTATTTCCTTGAACAGTGCAACGGACTCTTTGGTTGAGCTTCCCTGTACGCTGGATGCGGCGTGGAAGTAACCGGATTCGAGCGATGAACTGAATGCTGAGCTTGCGCCATAAGTATATCCTCTCTGAAGGCGAAGCACCTCGAAAAGGCGGCCTGCTGAGCCTGCGCCGAGTTTCTCATTGAGCACGTCGAGCTTGTGGTATTCAGGATCACTGATTTTTCTGCCAGGTCCGATGATGTAGATGTATGACTGCTTTGAGCCAGGGAAATCAATGAAGTAGGTACCGGGAGCGGCACTTTCTCCAACTTCTATTTCAGGTACTGTGACCTCCTCACCTTCCCATCTCTCGAGGACAGCAAGTGCTTTTTTGAGAGTAGGAAGATCCACGTCACCTGCAACATCGATATGGGCATTCTTCGGGGTGAGTGTAGCATAGTATGCCTTGACGTCATCCATTGTGATTGCGTCGATGCTTTCGTTGGTAGTGAAGTCAGTGAAAATGCAGTCACCGAGCCAGAGTCTGGTAGCAGCCCTTGAGCCAAGTGAAGTGATGCTGGTGAGAGCCCTCTGAATTGAGGATTTCTGACCTTTGACAGCCCTTACGAAAGCCGCTTCATCAAATCTCGGCATTGTAATCATCTCGTGTACAATCTCCATTGTGGCAGGGAGGTTCTTCGCGAGTGTGCTGACAGTTATGTTTGTGCTCTTGGTGCCGCTGGAAACGCGTGCGCTTGCACCGAGCCTCTTGAGTGCCTGCTCGATTTCTACGGCTGTACGCTCTGAAGTGCCTTCATTCATCATACTGGCATTGATGGAGGCTGTGCCTCTCTTGCCTGCCGGGTCGAGGATAGCTCCGCCATCGATGGAGATGGTGAGGTTGACCATCGGAATCTCACTTTGGGTAATGCCTGCAACTTCGATTCCGTTTGAAAGGGTTGTTCTCCAGATTTCAGGAATCCTGGTCTTAGGGGTGTTGGCCATATAGTCCGGCTCAATACTTCTGTCGAAGGTTGATGGCGTGCGCTCGTAGTCATCATCAACAATTGCTCCGGCTGCGCTGCGCATAGTCTGCTTGCTCTGGTCCTCCATAGTGAGGTTTGCAAGTTTGCTGCCCTCGATGGCGAGTTCAACCTCGCCTTTTGGTACAGCTACAACTGCTACGTAGTTCTGGCCTTTGATGTATTTGTTGTAGACCCTCATTACGTCTTCGGCGGTGACATTGTTGAAGTCTTCGATGTCGTCGATGAATTTGTCAGCCTTGCCATAGAATTCCTTGCTTCTGGCGAGCATCTGGGCTTTGCCGAGCACGCTGCCGAGCCTGCGGTATGCTGATGTCTCGTTCTCTGCCTTAAGTGTGGCAAGTTCTTCTTCATTGATGCCGCCTGCCTCAAAGTCAGCCATAGCCTGCTCGATTGCGGCCATAATCAGGTCAATATCCACCCCCGGGAAAGCGGTGACGTTGATGCTGAACTGACCGGCACTCTCGCGTGCGAAGTTGTATGCAGAAGCATTGGGCGCGAGGTTCTTCTCTACGATATTCTTGTAGAGCGGTGAATTTTTACCGCGGCCGAAGAGGCTGCTGAATGCATCGAGGGCCGCCTCGTCCTCATGCCCGGAAGCTACAGTGGACCACGCTGCTTCTACAGCCGGCATACTGGCGAACTGGTCTTCATAATATAGTTTCTTGGTCTCGTCGAGCTTGACGTCCCATACCTCAGGCTTCTCTACGGGATGCCCCGGAATCTCTGCGAAATACTTGTCGATGAGTGCTTTAACTTCATCAGGATCAAAATCACCGGCAATACAGAGTGTTGCGTTTGAAGGCACATAGTATGTGCGGTAGAATTCCGTAACGTCCTCAATGGTGGCCGATTTGATGTCTTCGAACTCGCCGATTACAGTCCAACTGTAAGGGTGTCTTTTCGGGAAAAAGTTCTTGCACATCACGTCATCCATCATACCGTAGGCGTTATTTACTTCTGTCTGGCGTTTCTCGTTGCAGATAACGTCTATTTCCCTCTCAAGACCGCTCTGAGTGACGGTGTTGATGAAGAAACCCATACGGTCGGATTCCATCCAGAGAATCTTCTCGAGGGCATTGCGCGGAACGCACTCGTAGTAGATGGTGTAGTCATTTGAAGTACCTCCGTTGAAATCTCCTCCCATCTCGGCAATCTTGTTGAAGAATGAATTTCTCGGAAGGTTTTCGGAACGCTGAAAGAGCATATGCTCGAAGAAATGCGCAAAACCGGTTTTGCCTTCCTTCTCACGTGCACTTCCGACGTGGAATGCGATTGCCTGGGCGACGATAGGGTCGCTGTGGTCTTCGTGAAGAATAACCTTGAGCCCATTGTCAAGAGTGTACTCTTCGTAGTCAATGTGAATGGCATCGCTGTCATTGCTCTTGCATGCGGCAGTTGCGAACATTACGGCTGCAATGATCAAAGCGGACACGAGTGTCTTTTTCATAATGTATTGATTTAGTAATAAATTGTTTATCAGTTAAATTTTCCCGACAAATATAGGAAAGATGAAAAAATAACTGGGTAATTACCAACTTATTTTTTCATCATTTCATAATTTTATTTGGACAATTTGGAATTAGCCGTATATTTGCAGTGTATTAGTTAAGTGGTACACCAAAAATGAAACAATTGTTTTATAACGCATTGCAAAGATATTAATTAATTTTAAAAATAAAATAACAATCGTAAGGTAACATATGTTATATTATAAAAATTCTTGTATCTTTGTCGCCGTTTTCAGTGTTTATAGCTGAAAAATTGAGAAAACGCTTAAATAAAAGAAAATAATGAGAAGAAAGATTTCAATGACTTTGATGACGGCCTTGCTGTCAGTAGTCGCGTTCGCGGCTGGTGACTGGAAAGGAAAAGTGGTGGATGAAAAAGGCGAGCCTGTCCCGTTCGCAAATGTGGTGGCTATTTCAAAGGCGGACTCCACAGTATTGGCGGGGGCTACAGCAGCCGAGGACGGCTCTTTCAATATAGTGACAGATGGAAAGAATCAGTTGCTGATGGTGTCGATGATAGGTTACAAGACCCGTTATGTGACGCCTTCCGACAACATCACAATTACGCTCTCTGATGATACGCAGTATCTTGAAGGCGCAACCGTATCCGCCGTCATCCCTAAGACCACACTTACCGGCGATGGTTTGCAGACCTCGGTGCGCGGAACGGTGCTGGAAACTGTCGGTACCGCCAATGACGTCCTTGCCCGCACTCCCGGAATGATAAAGAGCCAGGACGGCCTGCAGGTGGTGGGGAAAGGCACTCCACTTGTGTATATCAATGGAAGGAAAGTAACTGACCAAACCGAACTCGACCGTCTGCAGAGTAACGAAATTCAGAGTGTGGAGGTAATCACAAACCCTGGAGCTCAGTACAGCGCAAGCGTGCGAAGCGTAGTGCGCATACGGACTATTAAACATCAGGGAGACGGATTCGGATTCAATGCCGGTCTGACGGATGCCCAGTCACTTCGCAGTGGTTACAACGATCCGTCAGGATATCTGAATGCAAATTACCGGCATAATGGTCTGGATATTTTCGCTGGAGCAAATGCTCTGAAGTTCACCTCCCGTCAGGAGAGCGATATGATGCAGCAGACATTCGGCAACCCCGAATTCAAGCAGGAGGGGACTCTGGATTTTGTCCAGAAGATGACGAATGCCGGAGTAAACGGCGGGTTGAATTGGCAGATTTCTGAAAATCACTCCCTTGGCTTCCGTGTAGAGGCAGAAATGAGCCCCAAGGTGGATGTCCATCAGCTTATTGATGAGGATGTTTTCGAGGGAGCCAGCCTCGTTGACCACCTTCTCGCCGAAGGCAACCACCACAATGACAATATGCCGTTCGGGATATCGGCTAACGCCTACTATAACGGGCAGGTAGGTAAACTGGGTATTGATTTCAATGCGGATTACTACGGGATGAAGACCTCGCAGGATGCGCACACAGTGGAAAAGAGCACAACGGGACAGGACGATGATGTCAAATACCTCTCACACAGCGGAAACAGGATGTATGCCGCAAAACTCGTGCTGTCATACCCTGTATGGAAAGGTATGCTCCAGGCAGGTATGGAAGACGTTTTCTCCCGCAGGGATGACGATTACACCATCAACAGCGCAATGGTT
>JAKSKD010000010.1 GCA_024401925.1 Bacteroidales bacterium
AGGCAACAGAAAGTGCGTCTCTCGCCAAAGGAGGCTTCGACGGCGGTGACAACAACTTCACTGCGGCACATCTGCGTATGATTACGAAGGCTCCTTCCGATATCCGGAAGACAAACGTTTCACTGAACACCTTTCTTGCCAGCGTCGGAATGGAAGGCCCGATAGGAGATAAGTTCTCATATATTCTTTCCCTGCGATACTCCCCTTTGACTTTGGAATATCGCGCTGTACACAAATTACTTCCTGATTTAATCAACGGGCTGAACAATTTCTCGACCAACGTGGGAGATATCTATGCTAAAGTGAGGTGGCAGATGGGGCCCCGCAGTTTTCTGGATGCATCATTCCTCGGCAGCCTTGACAGTTACGGGTTTGATGCTCCCGGGCAAATCCGTTCCGCTCACGAAGAAATGGAATGGAGCAATGTGGTGGGGCTGTTGAGATTCAGACATTACAGGGATAATTTAAGGATTGAGCTGACTGCATCTGCAAACCGATATGGAAGTAGCCAGCAGCAGGACAAGGTTTTCCGAGATGTCCGTAACTGCCTTTCCCTGCACTCCCAATTGAATGAATACACCCTTTCCGGTAACATTCAGCACACACTTCCTAAAGGGCTTTCTTTAAGTGAAGGACTGAAGGTGCGCTTTGCACAATTTGCGCCCGGACAGGTGGCGGAGGAAAACAACATTACCAACACATTGCTTTCGACCGTATGGGCGCAAGGTGAATATTCAGCTGGAGAGAGGCTGAAAATCAAGGCCGTGGCCCGAGGGCATTATTACCGTAATATGGCCGGGGATTCAGGCGGCCGCTTTAACTTTGATGGCAGCCTCCTGGCTAAAGTTAATTTTACCGACTGGCTGTCCTTGGAATTGACCGGAGACAGGATGAAACAGTATTACCACACGCTGGAGGGAATGCCGGTAGGTTGGTCTTTGGATATGGTTGTGCCATCCGGGCAAAAAGTGGCACCTGAAACCGCTCTGCAGGGAAATGCCGGTCTGACGGCCATTGTAGGAAATCATACCATATCTCTTGGCGGTTTCTACAAAGCAATGGACGGTCTGATCTACTACAAATATGCCCAGACGTTGTTCAGCGGAGCTCTTGCCAATTGGGAAGACGACGTCGATTTCGGCAAAGGCACATCTTATGGCACGGAATTTCTATATGAATATCAGGGCAAGGACTTCTATCTGCGAACCGCCTATACACTTTCCAGAACAACCAGACACGATTTTGCCCAGACCAATAATGGCCAACCTTTCCACGCCCGTTTCGATCGTACACACGTACTGAACGCAACCGCTCAATGGAAGGGCATCAACGCCAGCTTCATCCTTCAAAGCGGGAACTGGGAGAATGGTGCGGCGGAGACTTATCCTGTCCAGCTCCCGGGCAAGGAGTGGTCGGCCAAATACTTCTCCGGTGTAAACAACTACAGGATGCCTACCGTCATACGTCTGGATCTTGGTTACCAGTTTGGCTTCAATACCGGCAAAGTCAATCACAAGGTTAACCTGGGCATATGTAATGTCACAAACCACTTCAACCCGTTTATGCTCTTCTTCGACACGGAAACTGAGTCCTGGAAGGAGATTGCCATTCTTCCGATTATGCCAAATTTCAGTTGGAGAATTGAATTCTGATAAAAAAAGAAGGCGGCCGAAAATCAGCCGCCTTCTTCTATCTGTTTTCAGGTTTTCCTATTTGAAAAGCATTGGTGCCATTTCATAGAGGCAACGTCTCCAAGTAAGGAATTCGTGTGCTGTTCCCTCGGATACATAACCCTTTGCATTATATCCGGCAGCCTTGAGAGCCGCAGCAGACTTGTTGATCTGATCAGGACTTTCCTTGCTTCCGCAACCGAGGAAGATTCCCTTTACATCCTTGATATCCTTGAGTTCCTCCGGTGTGTAAACACCACCGCTGAGGAGTCCGTAGTAACCGAATACTTCCGGACGGTTAAGGGTAATGGTGTGGGTCTCCATTCCGCCCATTGACAAGCCGGCCATAGCACGATGTGCCTTGTCAGCCTTTGTGCGGTAGTGTGAGTCGATATAAGGGATAAGTTCATCAACGAGAACTGTTTCAAATCCGTTATTCATCATACTTGCCAAAGGATTGCCAGCCGGACGACGTGGCGCCGGTGCAGGTGTGCCTTCTGCTTTTTCAGCGCCCTCTGCCTTTGCAGGAGCTGCAGGTCTTGGCATCTGGCCAGGACGGAATCCTTCATTGGTCATACCGTAGGTCATAACTACGATAAATGGTTCAATGAGGCCGTCAGCAATCATATTATCCATAATGAGGTTGGCGTGGCCCTGATTTGACCAAGCATATTCATTCTCACCCCATCCGTGCTGCAGATAAAGAACCGGATATTTGGTCTTCTTTGAAGCATCGTAGGTAGGAGGTGTGTAAACGAATGCACGACGAAGCTGACTTGTGCTTTCTGACCAGAAGAGAACCTGCTCCACGTTTCCGTGAGGGATATTTCTTTCTGCGTAGAATGCCTGATCGTGTGCAGGAATCTCAATACCGCTCTCCCAACGGGTTGAACCGTAGTAGTTATTGGTACCCGGGTCGTTTACAACGCCACCATCAATTGTGAGATGATAGTAATGGAAGCCCTCATCCATAGGACCGGCGGTGGTTCCTGTCCAGAAACCGTCTGCATCCTTGTGGAGAACTGTTCCACCCTGTCCGCCAAGTCCGAGACTTACGATAACTGAAGTCGCCTTAGGAGCCTCAACGCGGAAGCGTGCATATCCCTGAGAGTTAACCATAGGATACTGCTGACCAGGCTGGTTCTTGCTTGAAGGAACGAAATCTTCCTTAATCTCGGCATTATCGAGTGCAGGATTAAATTTCTTGACTGCAGTATAAGCTCTCTTCGGCTTGAGATTAGCATCGAAAAGAAGAGGATAGTTGTTTGTACCAAGCCATGAATCAGCATCGGAAACATTCCAGAAGTTTACAAGATCAACCTTTCCTGCACCTGTACCGCTTGCGTGTTTGCGAAGTACTTTGAAGAGGTTCTCATACTGATCCTGCTGCAGAGTCTGCTCCCAAGAAGAAACATTGGCATTTCCCTGACGGAAACGAAGACCGCCGCCCATATCCTCATTGATACGGATGTCAAGCTCAGTGATGTGGATATGATCAACGATTGATTCGTATTTGGTGATGGCAGCATCAATGTTCTCAGCACTAGGGCTGTAAACATTGTAGTGTGCCTGCATACCGATACCGTCAACACGTGCACCAGCTTCCTTAAGTCTCTTGACAAGCTCATAAATACGCTGGCTCTTCTCAGGCTCGGCATCATTATAGTCATTGTAGAAAAGGAGAGCGTTAGGTGCATACTTTGCAGCATACTCGAAAGCCTTTACAAGGAATTCCTCACCGGCGATCTGGAACATAGGTGACTGACGCATAGGAGACTGTCCAGGCCAAACAGGGCTGTCCTGAACTGCCTCATTTACAACATCCCAAGCGTAAACATCAGGATAACGCTCACAGATAGCCTTGATGTGATGCTCCATATTCTCAAAGAGTTTCTCCTTTGATACAAGGTTGCCCTTCTCGTCCTGGTACATCCATCTGCCAATCTGGCTATGCCACATAAGGGTATGGCCGCGCATCTTGATACCGTTGTCTTTGGCGAACTGGTAGATTTTGTCTGCATTCTCCCAGTTGAAAACGCCATACTCAGGCTCTGTAGGCTGAGGTTTCATATCGTTCTCAGCAGTGATGCTGTTGAATTCTCTCTTGACAACAGCAATCTGAGCAGGATCAGAAATATTTCTCTGATTTACTGCAACTCCAATCATAAAGTAATCCTTGTAGGCGTCCTTCATACCATCAGTCGGTTCCGGCTGTGGCATAGGGCCGAACTGAGCCCACACGGAAATAGCTCCGATCAACAGGAAGCTAAATACGGTTAAAAGTTTTTTTCTCATAAAAAAATAGTGTTAGGGTTAAATTGATTATTCTGTGAGATCCTCAGGGAGCATCACGACCGTAGTGCGGTTGTTCTGCTTGAGGAGCACGTTGTTAACGAAGTCCTTCAGGTCATCTGAAGTGATTGACTGAACGGTCTCGACAGCACCGGTGTGGGTGTCATAGCCCCAAAGTACCTTGCTTGCAATGGCGTTCTGCCAATACCCGTTCTTGCGGAAATTATCCTCACGCTGCTTTGCGACAAACGAACGTACCTTGCCAAGTTCTTCCTCGGTGACTCCGTCAGCCGCGATATCCTTGACACCCTTTTCCATAAGGCCGAGTACCTCGTCACAAAGAGCAGGAGTGAACGGGCAAATCACCTGAATCATATAGTCCTCACGTGAGCCAAAGCTTGTTGAGCCCTGGGCGCTTACTGAATAAGCCATTCCGCCATCCTCACGGATAGACTTGAGATATCTCTGATCGAGGATGCTTCCGACAGCGTTCACTACCTGAAGATTCTTCTGGCTGAACGGCAGGACTCCAGACCAAAGTTGCACGATGTAAGCCTGAGGGGTTTCCATCGAGCGGGTGAAGCGGTTTTCTACGACACCCTCGCGAGGATAAACGTTCCAATCAACGAAAGTCTCTCTCTTCTTTGCCTTCTGGAGAGGAGCGATATACTGCTCTACAAATGCCTTGAGGGTATCCTTGTCGAAACTTCCAGTGAAGAAGAAGTCAAAATCTCCGGCTGTTGAGAACCTGTCCTTGTAGATAGCCTTGATGCGGTCATAGCTGATGTTATCAAGGTCTGCAAGTTCCAGATTCTTCACACGCGGGTGGTTGTTATAAACAGTTGTCTGGATAGAGTCGTTGAGGGCTTTTGTAGGCACCTTCTCTGCATTTTCGAGCTGGACGCGGTAGATTGACATGATGTTGTCGAATGCAGCCTGGTCGTCACGCTCCGAAGTGAAGCCAAGATAGATAAGTTCAAAGAGGGTACGGAGGTCCTTAGGTGTTGACTGACCACTTACAGTCTCTAGTGTCTGTGCAAGACCGACGCTGAGGGAAACCTGCTTGCCGGCAAGAGCTTTCTGGAGCTCTACGGAATTGAAGTTGCCGAGACCTGATGAATTGATGACGTCAGGAAGAATCTGTGCATTGAGGAGGTCTTCCTGTGCGATGAGAGAATAACCACCTTTGCTCCTTGCGGACATAAGGATTTCAGAGTCATTGAAATCTGTCTGCTTGAAATAGACGTTTGCTCCGTTGGCAAGAGTCCACTTAGTATAGCCGAAGTCTGCAGGAGTCTCTTTCTTGATCTTTCCAGGCTTAGGAAGCTGAGCGATGAGAGGCTCATCCTTAACATTGTCAACATAAGCTTCGAGCTCAGCATTCTTGCCGGCCTCGACGGCTGCCTTAACATGCTCAACCTCAGGAACTGCCACGCCTTCCTTCTCAGGGAAGAGTGCGAGGACGATCATATTCTTCGAATAGTCCTCGGTAACCTGCTTGATTATCTCGTTGAATGTAGCTGCAGGAAGCTGCGGAGCATACATCTTATAAACATTGTACTCTGTATCGATGTCAGGTATGGCGATGTTGTCAAGGAAATGACGTACATACTGGTCTACATAGAACGAATTCCTCTGCTTGTTGCGGTTGTCGTAGATCCTCTCGATGGAACTCATGAACTCCTCGCGTGCTCGGATGACCTCGGTCTCATTGAAACCGAAACGGCGCGCCCTTTCAAGCTCGGTGACCGCAGCCTGTATAGCGGCCTCATTCTGACCAGGCTTCGGAAGCACTGCGAGTTCGAATGAATCCATAGTCTTTGAGAGGAGGAATGTTCCATAGCCGAACTGAGCTACTACGAACGGGCAGTCAGGCTTCTGGCTGAGTTCGTTGAAACGTGCGTTCATACAAGAAGATACCACATAGGTCATATAGTCGTTCACGAGACGGAGAACGGTATTGTTCATCTCGAGAGGCATAGGCTCGCTCTTGAAGAACAGCTCTATCATCACACTCTGGAGCTCAGGGTCTTTGTCAACCACATAGATTCCTTCCTCATTGTCAGGAACCGGATAGAACTCGTATGGAGCAGGGTTCTCAGGCATCTGGATAGGGCCGAAGATATCCTTGATCTTCGACTCGATGCTGTCCACGTCAATGTCGCCGACGATAACTATACCCTGGAGGTCCGGGCGGTACCATTTCTCATAGTAAGCACGAAGAACTTCTGGTGGAAAGTTGTCCACAACCTCCATAAGGCCGATAGGCATACGGTATCCGTACTTTGATCCAGGATAGATTTCAGGGAGACGGCGCTCGAGGATACGCTGTGTGGCGCTTGAACGCATTCTCCACTCCTCGTGTATCACACCCCTTTCCTTCTCAATCTCCGATTCCTCGAGAAGAAGGCCGTCAGCCCAATCGTGAAGAATAAGAAGGCAACTGTCGATATTGGACTCCGTTACAGGTATGTCGTCGATATTGTAAACTGTTTCATCAGTTGATGTGTAGGCATTAAGGTTCTCACCGAACTTGACTCCGATGCTCTCGCAATACTTGATGAGCTGGCCGTCGCCAGGGAAATTCACTGATCCGTTGAAGCACATATGCTCCAGGAAATGCGCAAGTCCCCTCTGGGAATCATCCTCCTGTACGGAGCCGACTTTCTGGGCAATATAGAAATTGACCAGTCCCTTAGGTTCTTCATTGTGCCTGATGTAATATGTCAGGCCATTGTCCAGCTTGCCGTAGCGGACAGCCGGATCGATCGGAAGCTCGGGCACCTGCTGTTGTGCGTTTCCGATGAATACAGCGCAAAGGAGCGCCGAAACCAACAATACTAATTTCTTCATATGTATTAGATTTGATACAATGATTAGACTCTATTTCTGATGAAGGACTACAAACTGTTTCAAAATACAATGGAGGAATCGGATACTGTGCACCGATTCCTCCATCAATATTTGTTCCGATTAAGAATTTGTCAAAACAGATTCTAAAGATTCGGATTTGATTTTTTCCAGTCTGCGATAGGAGGAACGATTCCGAGGCTGATGATTTCTTCGCGCATCTTGCAGAGGTGCTCGTAAGAAGCCTGGAGGTCAGCCATTTCCTGTGCCGTTCCCTGAGGAGCTGTGAAATGTACACCTGAAGCGTCGATAACTGTAGGCATAGCCATCATCACATTCTTGTAGCCGCATTTGTCGCAGTTTACGTAGCAACCTGCAGGCCAGGTAAACTTGTCACCGCCCATAGCTGCTTCGATCATCTTGACTGCCTGATATGCAGGGCTCTGGAATGAGCTGCGTCCGCGGAGTTTGATGATGTTGGAGCCACCCTGGATTGTGTTATGCTTGATCTCCGCCCATTTTTCTTCTGAGAGCTTGCAATCAGCAAGAGGCTTGCCGTCTATCTTTGCATTTGAAGCGAAAACTGCCATTGCCTCACCGTGTCCGCCATATGTGTAAGCACCGGTAACCTTGCTCTGCTGTACTCCGAACTCAGTTGCAAGAGCCTCCTGGAGACGTGTTGAATCGAGGGCAGCAAGGGATGTGAGCTGCTCAGGTTTAAGTCCGGAATGGATGAGTGCTGTGAGTGCAGTAACGTCAGCAGGGTTGAAGATTACTACAACGTGCTTTACATCAGGACAATATTTCTTGATGAGGTCACCGAATTCAGCTGCAATCTGGCAGTTGCCTTTAAGAAGGTCTTCACGGGTCATACCATCCTTACGAGGAGCGCCACCTGAAGAAATGATATACTTCGCACCTGTGAAAGCAACCTCAGGATCAACTGTCCAAGTAACGTTTGCACCTTCAAATGCACAATGGTAGATTTCCTCTGCGACACCGTGTACGCCCGGCTCGAAAATGTCGTAAAGACAAATGTTAGGAGTAAGACCAAGCATAAGGGCTGTCTGCGCCATGTTTGAACCGATCATTCCGCCGGCTCCGACAATTACAAGTTTTTCGTCTGTCAAATATTTCATATCAATAATGATTTTGGTTTACTATCAACTTTTTATGAGCGACCACAAAGATACTCCTTTTTTCTTTTGAATACGAAGAAATTCACTATATTTGCAAAGTTATATCAATTATATGGCTTTATTTTTGACAAAAGACCTCGACGACCCCGCGCACTCGCGCTTGGGAGTGTGGCAAATTACTGAAAGCGAGGAAGAGCTTCGCAATCAAACGTCTATTCCTACCGACGAACTGGAGGAAATTTCTTATATAAAAAGTGAATCTCTGCGCAAGCAGAAACTGGCAGTCAGGGCATTGCTGGATGCAATGTTCGAGGATAAGGTGTATCTCAGCCACCACGACAACGGCAAACCATACATCGAGAACTGCGTCACCAACATCAGCATTACACATACGGACAAGTATGTGGCCATTATCCTGAATGACAACGAAGATGTAGGCATAGATATCGAGTCACTTGACAGGGATTTCTCCGCAGTGGAGAAGAAAGCCCTCTCGGAGGATGAGATCGATGACCTGGAAGATGACGAGAAGAGAAATGAGCAGCTAGCAATCTATTGGTGCGCAAAGGAAGCCATCTTCAAAATGATGGGGCAATACCAAGTGGATTTCGCTGAGCAGATTGAGATCGACCGCTTCCGTCCGAAGAATGACGGGGAGCTTGAAGCCACATTCGTAGACAAGGACGGATTCGAAGAGGAGTTGAATCTGGAGTACCTCACATTCGACCGTCACGTCCTTGTATGGGTGATTGGAGGGTAGGTCCCCAACTTATCAACAGCCGTGTAACAAAATAGTTTCTATTTTGAATAATTCTAAATAAGACTACGCCATAAATACCTGTTAAACAATGATTTAACAGGTATTTTCGTCTATTGTTGATAACTTTTTTAGGTTTATTTCTGCAAACTAGGAAGTAAATCATTTATATTTGCAATCACACAGGAGGATTATCACTCCTGTGTTTTTCGACACCTTGTGCCGAAATGAATTTTGCAACAAAAATTAGCTCTATATGGTAAAGTATGTATTGAAACGAGATGGCCGACGCGTTGATTTCAACAACCAGAAAATCATTTCCGCCATCCTCAAGGCGATGAACGTTACAGACGCCGGCGAAGACATTATTCTTGCAGCTCAGATTGCTGACAACATCACACGCAACGGAAAGGAAGAAATGAGCGTGGAGGAGATTCAGGACTGCGTGGAAATGGAATTGATGAATGGCCCACGCAAGGAAGTTGCAAAAAAATACATTGCTTACCGTAATAAGCGAAATCTCGCCAGGAAGGCCAAGAGCCAGGAAATCTTCAAGGAAATCATCGATGCCCAGGTCAACGACATCACCCGCGAAAACGCCAATATGAATGCCGACACTCCCGCCGGGATGATGATGAAGTTCGCATCCGAGTCCACCAAGTCATATGTGGACGAATGTCTGCTTTCCGATGACGTACATGATGCAGTCAAGAATGGATACATCCATATCCACGACAAGGACTACTATCCGACGAAGAGTCTCACCTGCATCCAACACCCTCTTGACAAAATCCTTGAGAACGGGCTCAAAGCCGGCCACGGAGAGTCACGCCCTGCAAAGAGAATCGAGACCGCTGCAGTCCTCGCCTGCATTTCTATGGAGACTGTACAGAACGAAATGCACGGAGGCCAGGCTATTCCGGCATTTGACTACTATCTTGCTCCATACGTAAGGAAAACATTCCAGGAGGAACTCAGAAGACAGGGAGAATATGACAACAAGGATTATTCATACCTCAACAACTTCCCTATTGACGACTATATAAAGAGGGACCTCGTAGGAAGACAGGGAGATGAAAGAATCGTCCAGTTCGCCATCAACCAGACAGTGAATCGCGTCCACCAGGCAATGGAAGCTTTTGTCCACAATATGAACACCATCCATTCACGTGGAGGAAATCAGGTCGTATTCTCATCAATCAATTACGGCACTGACGACTCTGCAGAAGGACGTTGCATCATCAGGGAAATCCTCAATACCACATATGAAGGCGTAGGAAACGGTTCTACCGCAATCTTCCCTATCCAGATATGGAAGCTCAAGAAAGGCGTCAGCTATCTTCCTACAGACCGGAACTACGACCTGTACAAGTTTGCCTGCAAGGTTACTGCAAGAAGGTTCTTCCCTAACTTCCTCAATCTCGACGCCACCTACAACATTGATGATGCGTGGAAGGCTGATGACCCAAGGAGGTTTGAGCACGAAGTTGCCACTATGGGATGCCGCACCAGAGTATATGGCAACAAATTCGGTCCTAAGACATCCATCGGCCGAGGCAACCTCAGTTTCACCACCATCAACCTCGTGCGCCTCGCAATCGAGTGTATGGGTGAAGAGAACAAAGAACAGAAAATCGCCAAATTCTTCGCAAAGCTCGACTGGGCTCTCGATATCAGCGCAAAGCAGCTCAATGAAAGATATGATTTCCAGAAGACTGCCCTCAAGAAACAATTTCCTCTCCTCATGAGCGGGCTCTGGCTCGGCAGCGAAAAACTTAGTCCGAATGATACAATCGAAAGTATTTTGAACCAGGGAACCCTCTCCATCGGTTTCATAGGATTGGCTGAGGCACTCATAGCCCTTATCGGGAAACACCACGGAGAAAGTGCTGAAGCACAGGAACTCGGACTCCGCATCGTATCGCATATGAGCGAGAGAGTCAACGGATTTGCTGAGACCTTCCAGCACAATTTCACGATGCTCGCTACTCCTGCCGAGGGACTTGCCGGAAGATTCACCAAAATGGACAAGAAGAAGTTCGGTATCATCAAGGGCGTTACTGACAAGGACTACTACACGAATTCAAGCCACATCCCTGTATATTTCCGTTGCACGCCACAGCATAAGGCGGAGATCGAGGGGCCATACCACAAATACGAGAACGCAGGTCATATCTTCTATGTGGAGATTGACGGAGATGCCACCCACAATCCTGAGGCCATTATGTCTATCGTAGACCTTATGGTCAAGAACGATGTCGGCTACGGAAGTGTCAACCACAACAGGAACCTCTGCCTCGACTGCGGATATGAAGATGCAACTGAAGGCCTTGAGGAATGCCCTCACTGCCACGGACACAATCTCGACACTCTTCAGAGAATCACCGGTTACCTTGTTGGCACCACCAACCGCTGGAACAGCGGAAAACTTGCCGAACTCAAGGACAGAGTCGTTCACAAATAGTGGAGAAAGATAAAATCTGCATAATGGAAGTATTGGAGCAGACCATGGCTGACGGCCCTGGTCTGCGTACTTCTATTTACTGTGCCGGATGTTACCATCATTGTGAGGGCTGCCACAATCCTCAGTCCTGGGATATGGCAAACGGTCACTGGGTGACGGTCGATGAACTTCTTGAAATAATAAAGGCTGACGAAATCAGCAACGTCTCCTTTTCCGGAGGCGACCCATTCTATCAGGTGGAAGCATTCACCAATCTTGCAAAAAGAATAAAGGAAGAGACAGACAAGACTATCTGGTGCTGGACCGGTTTCACCTATGAAGAAATTCTTGCAAGCGAGCAGTTGTCAATGCTTCTCCCTTATTTGGACGTGCTGGTGGACGGTCCGTTCATCCTCGCCCAGCGGGACACCCAGCTCCTGTTCAGAGGCAGTCCGAATCAGAGGATAATATATCTGACTCCGAAGGAAGAGGACGTCATAGAAGGCACCGTTCCTCTTATCAAGCTGAGATAGACTATCTTGGACGCAACCACTGCTCCGGATTCTGAGGAGCGGTTTTTTCATTCCATATCTCGAAATGGAATACGGTTTCGCCGTTGATTGTATCTACGCTGCCCAACTTCTGGCCTGTCGTAACCTTATCACCCTTCTTCACATAGACGCTCTTTATCTTGGAATACAGAGTGAAATAATTGCCGTGCTGGACAAGAATACACTGATGGTATCCGGGAAGTATGGAAATTTGTGCCACGGTCCCGTTGAATACGGACTTCACGTCAGTGTTCTCAGGAACAGCTATGGTAATACCATTGTTCTGAGGCAGGGCCAGAGACTTGAATACTGAATGATACTGTCTGCCGAAACGGGAGACTACAGACCCTTCCACTGGCCAAGGCAGCTTCCCCTTATTAGATGCAAACTGGTCTGAGAGCTGATAATCAATCGGTACTGCCGACTTGCCTTTTTTGCTGGAATTGATTGCGCTTTTTATGGCCTTTTCCAAAGTTTCCGCCTCTTTCTTTTTCGCAGCCAGCTCCTTCTGATACTTGGTTTTTTCCCTTTGCAGACGGGCAGCAAGGGATTTCGCCTCCTTTTCTTCACTTAGAATCTGTCTGAGTTCCACAGCGCGCTGGTCCCTGAGTCTCTGGGCCTCATTCTTCATCGCAACCAACGTTTCTTTCTCCATCTCAATCTCCTTCTTGGCGTCCAGGATCTTCTGCGCCTGAGAATTCATCTCCTTTGAAAGATCGCGCAGATAACTGTATCGCCTTACCCCCTGGGAAAGACTCCCGCTCGCAAGAATATACATATACCAGACTTTTGCGTCTCTGTTTTTGTAGGCATTCTTCACAAGCCTTCCGTAATAGAAAGTCATAGTGTCGATGCGCTCCTGAAGGCGATTGATTTCCCTCTGCTTCCCGACGATTTCAGAAGCTATCTTCGCAATCTCCCTATCACTTTCTACAACGAGGGCCTGACGTGCGTTCACACGGTTCTGGACAAGCGAAAGACGCGTGAGAGCGCTTGCGCTTTTACTTGCATTATCTTTAATCTGCTTATCCAGGATAGCAATTTCCTTTTGGAGCCGGTCCCTGCGTGACTGTTGGGAAGAAACATTCTGGGCAAAGCAGAATGCCTGACCGGAGAGCAGGAAAAACAACAACAATATGTTCCGCAAGAATCTCATCAATGACGTTTAAAGTTTTTCTGCCATTCCTTCATAAACTTTGGCCAAATCATCTTCATGGAGGGCTCTCAGGACAGCAGCATAATGCTCCAGTATGACGGCGCTGTCTTTACCGCCATAGAGCATCGCATGCTTGAAAAACGGTTTTGCCTCCACCGCTTTGCCCTGCAAGAACAGAATCCAGCCGAATGTATCAAGATATGTGGCGTTGTCTGGCTCAGCCTCGATAGTGATCTTGCTCATCTCATAGGCTTTCTTGAGTTTCCTGCCTTCTTCACTAAGATAATAGGCGTAGTTGTTGAGCACCGGGATATAGCGGGGATTAAGTTTCAGGGCTTTGTCATAAGCGGCATAAGCCTTTTTCCTGTCGCCCAGCATATGATATGTATCTCCGATTGTAGCAAGTGCGCTGAGTATGGAAGATGTATCGTCCGGAGCGGTGCGTAGAATACGTTCGCTCTCTTCAAGGAGCCTCGGATAGTCTTTGAGATTGTAGTATGCAAGGCTCTTCATCTCCAGAAAAGCCGTTTCCTCCGGAAAAATTCCGAAACATTCCTCAGCCTGCTGTGCGAGCACAGGCCAGTCTTCAAGAAAATTAAGGAACTGGATATAGAAGACACGGACATCGTAATTGTCCGGGTACTGGCGGACGCATTCGCGGATCAGAGAATCCACCCGCGTCATATTCTTTTCACGGAAATCGGGATCCATTCTCTGGATAAGGGAGGTCAGATATTGTATCTTGGCGGGCGCCGGAGAGTTCTCCCCGGTAATGAACAGCCTGATGGTCTCAAAATACTCATCATATCTCTTTGAAGTCCTGTAGACCTCTGCCTTCCCCAATATGGCCGCAACACTGCCTTCCTCGCATGCCATTGCCTCATCATAATAAATGAGGGCAACGGAATCCCTGTCCATAGAAAGTTCATAATCCCCCATCGCTGCAAGGACTGTCGCGGAAGAAAATTCATCATTGTAGGCCTGCAGGTTGGCAAAAGCATCATCGGGACGGTTCATTCCCATCAGCACGTCATAGCGTGCGAGGGTAACCTGCTCGCTCTTCCCGGAGATGGCTTCTATTTCATCAAGCGTATCCAGCACCTTCTCAATCTCATTCTGCCGGGCGTAAAGATTTACGAGAGTGTAGTATAAATCTGTCTTCTTCGAATTCGTTTTCAGAAGATCCTCATAGATCGAAACTGCTTTGTCCACCCTGTTCGTACTGATATACAGATCAGCTAGATTGGTCTTGTACCAATAGTTCCCTTCATCCATCTCCACAGCCTTCACAAGGAACATTTCAGCCTCCACTGTATCATTCAGCCTCAGGTCGCATAATCCTATATAGTAGTACAATGCGTCATTGGAAGGCTCAGAGGCTGTAAGTGCAAGGAACTGCGTGCGTGCTTTACCGAACTCCCCGGCATTGTAGTCATCCATAGCGTCATTGAAATTCTGGGCTGATGCGGGTAACGAAATGAAGGCCAGCAGAACCAGTATTTCTTGAACGTATCTTCTGAAAATAAACATAAGTACAAATTTAACACAATTTTGAAAACAATGCAGTTTTGACTATATTCGTCGCTCCTACAAAGAACATTTTTGTCGCATCTATGCAACATTTGGACCTGGAATTGCATCTTATCACACGGAAAGGCAGTGATGAGCGACGACTTATCGAAAAATGCATGAAAAACGATAGGTCCGCTCAGCGTCAGTTGTACGAGATGCTTGCGCCCAAAATGTTCCCTCTCTGCATACGCTACATGGGGGATCGCGACAAGGCGGAAGATGTTCTCCAGGACGGTTTCATCACATTGTTTTCCAAACTTGGCAGCTATTCTGGAGAAGGGTCGTTCGAAGGCTGGGCCAGGAAGGTGTTCGTGAACACAGCCCTGATGAGCCTGAGAAAGAATGATGTCCTGAAAGAAAGCGAAGAGATAGATGCTGCCTGGGGAATCAGCAGTGATGAACCGGGCGTGATTGAAAAGATAGGGTACGACGAGCTTATGAAGATTATTTCAGGGCTCCCGTCCGGTTTCAGGACAGTCTTCAATATGTATGTAATTGAAGGCTACTCCCACAAGGAGATCGGAGAGGCCCTCGGAATAACGGAAAACACCTCCCGCTCCCAATTGATGAGAGCCCGGGGAATGATACAGGCAAAGATTAAGGCATTGAAATGATAGAGAACAAGGAAAAGGAGTTTGACCTGATGGTCAGATCGCTGATGGCGGATGCGGAGGAAGACGTTCCTTCCCGCGTCTGGGATGCCATCGACTCCCGTCTGCCGCAGAGCAGTCCGGTTCCCGTCTGGTGGAGATGGGCCGGTGCTGCATTTGCAGCGGTAGCGGTCCTTGCCTTCGCTCTCATTCTCGGAGGCACTTTCAGCAAGCCTTCCATTGATATTTTGCCTCAATCCGGATCCGTCGTTGCCGAAAGTCTGGTATCTCCTTCCTCTGAATCCGGTATCCGGACTGCAGAGCCGGTCTATGAAGATATTCCTGCCGACGCTTCACAGCAAGTCACAGCAAGTGCAGGTCGCGGAATAGTCGTAAAGCCATCTGTGACAATAAATTCCGAACAGGCTTCCGAGAAAACCACTGAGGTTCAGAGCCAGCCGGTCAGATCAATTGAAAGAAGGTTCGACAGACCTTCCGAAAAGTCCGATGAGAAAGTGACGGAAATACAGGAAGCCAAAGAGACTCCAACCGAGAGTGCAGTTGAGGGAAAAGATATTGACTGGGATACTTATTTCAAGGATGAGGATACCCGCAAAACAGACAGGAGCAGAACTTCGGTGGAACTCAACGGAATTCTCGGAAGCAATGACGGTGTCAGCAAATCATCAATACTCTACGGCATAGAGGCACTCCCAAGCCCTGAATCTTTCTATACGACAGGAATCACGGAAAGTTCTTCATCGTTATATGGGATTCCTCTCACCTTCGGATTCGGTTTGCGTTTCTACCTCACCGACAGATTCTCATTAGGTACCGGAATCAACTACTCACTCCTCACAAGATCCTTCAAAGGAACCTACATACAGGCAGATAACGGAAAGTTGATCAATTCCGTGGAAAATGCGGACATCGTCAACCACATCCACTACATCGGAATCCCTGTCAATGCCTATTATGATCTTATCCAGAATAACCTGATCCAATTCTATGCATTCGGAGGAGCCACTTTTGAGAAAGGATTGGGCAGCAATTTCAGAATCACCAAGGACGGCACACCGGTTTATTACAATGAATCCGTGCCGGGGATGCAAGTGTCTGCGGCTTTAGGTATCGGTATCCAGTTCAACGTAGCCAAGTCCTGGAGTCTCTATATCGATCCTAGCGCCAGATATTATTTCGATTGTAAGCAGCCGAAGAGTGTAAGGACTCAGAAGCCGTTTATGTTCAATTTCGAAGTCGGAATAAGGTACAATATTTAATTAATATCATTTTATGAAAAACTTCAGTGGAAGGGTTGCACTCTGTGCAATCTGTTTTGTTTTGTCGTCCTGCAACGGTCTGGACGACCTGTTCGGATTCAGGGAAGATTTTGGGGGAACACAGGGAAAATCCTCCTCAGATTCAAGCGGTGTAAGAAAGCCGATTCCCGACATCCGGAATGTATATGTCTCCGGCATTGACCGGCAGGATTCCTCTCTCGTACTATTCAAAAACGGGGAACAGATTCTCTCCGTTCCCTACGGGGAAGAATTCAGGGTCAGCGGGGACCCGGATATGCACCATCTGATAAATGGAAGCCTTTTTACGGAATATCACGATGCACAGGGCACCACAATAGGCCGTGACAGCATAATCCTCTTCACCTATGACGGAGAAGAAACGCTCAGAGGGTTGCTGACGGATGGAGATGATGTTTACACCATCGGACAGAGATGTTCCGGATGCGGATTCGTGTTCCGGAAGAATGGAGAGCCCCTATTGGAATCGGATTATGGCCAGGTTTATGGCAGTATGTATGATGCAAGTTATATGCGTACCGGAGCATTGTACAAGGACAACGGCTCGGTCTGCTTTGCTTATTATTCTGATAAATGTCACATTGTGACGGATGGTGTGGACAACATCATAAACACCCCGCAAAGCGTGAAGGAAATCTTCGATTTGAGAATTGTCAACGGGACGGTCTGCTATGTCAGCAATGATAATTATTCCAGCGAACCGGTCCTGCATTTGGACAAGCAGACTTTCGATTTCACCACATCTTCATATTCTTCAGGCAGGGATTTCAGGATTTATGCCCGTGAGGACGGAATTTTCTTTTGCGGCAGCCTGAAGAACGTCAACAAATGGATTACGGCCTGCTGGTCAATGGGTGGGGAGCTTCAGACTTTTTCCGGGACAGGATGTAATTTCTACAGGGATGATGACAGTTGCGCCTTCACACAATACTCTGCCAATATCGTGCAGTGCTATACCGAAGACAAGGGCCCGGAGAGCCTGAAAGGAAGATACGAATATGTGTCCTGCTGGAACGCAGACTATACCGACGGTGTGCTCCGAGCGGTGCTGACTCCAAAGGACAAGAACCAGAAACCCTTTATGTGGGAGAACGGAAAGAAAACATATTTCGACATCAAAGGGAGCCTGACATCCGTGTACTACGGAATCTAGTCTTCCCAGCAGATGGAGCGGCTGCCATCGGCAGACACTGAAATAGTAACCTTCAGAGTGTCTTCAGGAAGTATTTCATCTATGTTCTCCGGCCACTCCATAATGCAGAGAGAGCCACTGTCCAAATAGTCGAAGAGGCCTATGTCAAGAGCCTCGGAAATCTTGCTGATTCTGTAGAAATCAAAGTGAAAAAGAGATTCTCCCGAGGCTGTACGATATTCGTTCACAATAGAGAATGTCGGGGAACTGACAGCATCGTCGGCTACGCCGAGCACACGGCAGATTGCCGTCGTGAAAGTGGTTTTTCCTGCGCCCATAGGCGCATAGAACGCTATCAGTCTGTTCTCTCCAACCGCTGCAAGAAACTCCTTTGCAACAGAATCGATGTCTGATAAGGTCTTAATCGTCAGTTCGTGTCTCATAGCCCGATATTTGCTCCAAAGTTAAGAATAATTAACTTTGTGGTATCCACATATGACTTAATAGTTCTGATAACAAGATAAAAAATGAAAAAAAGTTTCTTAATTCTGTTTATGGCCCTGGCCGCATCGGCCATTGCAGCAAATGCTGCTCCGGGCATCAAGTCCATCGGTGAATCCAAGTACAGCATCAGCGTCGGAAACGTTGAGATGATTGTGAACGCAGGCGAAGGTGGAAAGATTTTATCCTATATGCTTGACGGAAAGGAAGTCATTGAGACCAGACGTATCAATCCTTTCTCCTACGGAAGCACATTCTGGAGCAGTCCCCAGAAAGAATGGAACTGGCCTCCAGTCAAAGAATATGACAGGGACCCGTATGAAATTGAAGAAAGGGAGAACTCCCTCTTCCTCACAAGTCCGGTCTCCCCGAAATACCAGTACAGGTTCACGAAGGAATTCCGCATCGACCCGGAAAAGGAAACAATAATAATCACCTATTCCATCAAGAACGAGTCGGATGTAGAAAAGCAGGTCGCTCCTTGGGAGATCAGCCGTGTGCCGGGTGACGGAATTATGTTCTTCGAGGCTTCTGAGAGCGACATCACTCCTGCAAACGGAACACTTCCGTTTTCATTTGGAGATGGAATGGCTTGGTATGTCTATGACACCGCACCGCAGAACCGCAAGATTAATGCTGACGGCACAGGATGGATGGCATACTCCAACAACGGACTTCTCTTCATCCATCAGTATGAAGACCTTGACAAGACGCAGCCTGCCCCTGACGAAGCGGAACTCCAGATATATGTGAATATGGGCAAAACATACATCGAGCTTGAGGGACAAGGAAAATACGAGACACTCAAACCGGGTGAGTCTCTTGAATGGACTGTCAGATGGTATCTCGTATCAAATCCTTATCCGCTTCTTCCTTCCAAGGAATTGGCAGAACTTGCCAGGAAAGTCCTGAACAATTAATTTTCCAGAGTCAGTTTTGTACCCTTCACGCTTTCTGCAATTTTAGGTTCAACTCCGGAGCAGTCCACCTTGACGCTCTGGAGTTTGTTGTCTGAAGGAAGGCAGATGAGACCTGTACATTGCTTCTCATCAACTGAGTAAACCTTCAGGCTGATCTTCTTCCAATTAATCTTATCCGTACTCTGTGCAAGTTCAGCGTGTGGAAGGACGGCTCCGTCACGTACCAGCATTATGATACGGAGTTCACCGTCGGCCTTGATCTCCTGCCATCCGCCATCGTAGACCTTGCCTGTCTGATAGTCTGTCCACTTGCCCTTCGGCAGGTAGACCTGACGGCTGTCGCTTTCTTCCATCAGAGGAGCGACAAGAATCTGGGAACCGAACATATACTCGGTCTCAACCTTCCATGCACCCGGATCGTCAGGGAATTCGATGAACAGGGCGCGAAGCATCGGAAGGCCCTTCTCCGTACATTCCTTTGCCTGTGCATAAACGTATGGCATAAGCTTGTACTTCATTTCAGCACTCTTTCTGAATGCGTTCTGAACGATTTCGCTGTCATAAAGCCAAGGCTCGGTAGGAGGCTCGCCATGCGCACGTGTGTGTGATGTGAGGAATCCGAACGGGAGCCATCTGCTGTAGAGTTCTTCCGGGGTGGATTTTACGAATCCGCCCATATCGTGGCTCCAGAAAGCGAATCCTGAAAGTCCGAATGAGAGACCGGCGCGGACGGTTCCGAGCATACCGGTGTTGTTGGTAGCAGCATCACCTCCCCAGTGCAGAGGATAGCGTTGTGAACCTGCCCAGGCGGAACGGGCCCACATAATGTGGTCTCCGTTTGTCTTGTATGTGATTTCATTTACAGCCTTGTTGTACCTGACAGGATAGAGGTTGTGCTCATACCAGCCGCTCTTGCCGGATGCATACTGTCCATTGAGAGGAGCGCCCTCGCCGAAATCAGCCTTGATGGCACCTACGCCCATGCTGAGAAGCCCCTCAAGTTTCTCCTGATACCACTGCACAGTCTCAGGGTTTGAGAAATCAAGACATACATCCTCATAAGGGAGCTCTCCATTGCCGTTCCTTACATACATATCCTTGTCGATAAGCTCCTGGAAGTACTTGTTTTTCGGAGTGAAATAAGGAAGCTGCCACAGACAGATATGGAAGCCCTGTTTCTTCAGGTCATCAATCATCTGCTGAGGGTTCGGAAACCTGTCTGAGAATTTATAGTCACACTGCCAATCGGTCTGGAACCAACCTGTGTCGAAGTGGATGACGTCACAAGGATATTGTCCTTCGCGGATATGCTTTGCAATATCGAGGCCTTCTTCCTGTGAAAAATATGTGATACGGCTCATCCAGGTGCCGAAAGACCAAAGCGGCGGCATTGCTGCCTTTCCTACGAGGTCTGTATATTCGTCAAGTATTTCGGCAGGCTCTCCGAAAAACAGGAACATATCGAGATTCTCATCTCCCATAAAGAGTTTGTTAAGACCGACATATGTTGCGCCGAAATCACAGGTTACAGGAGCCGAGGTGTGGAGGAACACTCCGTATCCGCGGTTGCTCATATAGAACGGAACCGGCTTGTACATCTGGTCCGTCTCAGGTCCCTGAGGATCGGTCACGAAAAGGTTCACTTTCTGGCCCACCTTGTTGAGGGATGTTGCCGATTCGCCGCAACCGAAAATCATCTCGTCAGCGGCAAGTGTGAATACTGGGTTGAAGCGGCGTGCGTTGTCGCTGGCTCTCTTCACGAAACCGAAAGGATTGTACTTCACCTGGGACATATCAGAGTCGCGAACGTGGGCTGTCTTTGTGAGAACCTTCCCGTTCTTGTCCTTAAGGACGATGCGCCAAGGATTCTTCTCAATGACGATGGCGCCATATTCGCTCGTGTATGTGATATCTTTCTCAGTCTCGACACATTTCCAAGAATTATCCTTTCCCGGCTCACCCGCAAGCATAACCTCATCGGAGACAGGACTTGGCTCCACAGGAGTGGTAAGCATTCTGACTCGCACCGTCTTCGGAGTGATAAAGTCAATTGTAAACTTGAGATCAGGGTCGTTGACATATGCCGGTGAAGGGAAATCAAGCATTCTCATCGGCGTAGGCTGGCGGAGATTTGTGTTGAAAGCCTGTCTGGCAACCATCCTGTAGCGTCTCCAGTTGACTGTACCCTGCCCGGCGGCAGCATCGAATGAAGAAAGATGGTCAGCAAAGAAATAAGTGCTGGCAAGCTCCTGAAAATCAGTGCTTACGTCGACGGCGACATTCATCGTATATGAATTCGCATTGATGGCTTCCGGCTGCGCGGACATTGGCATACATACAGCAAAAGCCAGCAGATGAAACAAAAATATGTTTTTCTTCATAATAAAAGGTTATTAGTCTCCTGACATTATTTGCCTAAATTATGAAAAATAGCCTTCAGTTCCAAACTAACGCAGTTTCTTGTCCAGAAAGCGATATGATGCCGCCTCCACAAGATGCCTCGATTCGATCTCCCCTGCATTCTCCAGGTCCGCAATAGTCCTCGCCACCTTCACTATCCTGTAATATGCCCGCATCGACAGTTCCATTCTCTCCATTATCTTTCCCATAACAGTTCTGCAATCATCCGACAGAGGACAGTACCTGTCTATCATCTTGTTGTTCATTTCTGCATTTGTGGTGATATCCTCATCTACGAAGCGTTCCAACTGCATTTTCCTTGCGGCCTCCACTCTTTCCAACACTTTTTCACTTGTCTCCCCGCGTTGTTTCTGCATCACATTCTTAACATCGATGGAGTGCATAAATATCTGAAGGTCAATCCTGTCCAAAATGGGTCCCGAAAGCCTTGAGAAATAATTCATTCTCTGGGTTGGAGTACACGTGCATCTGTCTCCTTCTCCGTAATAGCCGCACGGGCAGGGGTTCGCGGCAGCCGCAAGAATGAATGACGCAGGATACTCCACCTTCGCCTTCAGTCTCGAAATCACTACCTTCCTATCCTCCAAAGGTCCCCTGAGCGCTTCAATCACCGATTTTGGCATCATATTGAATTCGTCAAGAAAGAGGATTCCGTTCTGCGCAAGGCTGACTTCCCCCGGAACCGCACTGTCACCGTTTCCACCACCTATTATGGCAGGAAGCGAGGCACTGTAGTGCGGAGTTCTCACTGGTCTTTCACAGATCAGGCCATATTTCAGAATTTCCTTGCCGGCTGCGGAATATATCTTGCTAGTCAGCATAGCCTCACTTCTCGTCATCGGTGGCAGGATCCCGGACATAGCCTTCACCAGAGAGCTTTTCCCGGCTCCCGGAGGGCCCATAAGCATAAGATTGTGCCCGCCTGCAGCCGCTATTTCCACTCCCCTTTTCGGCCCGTCCTGGCCTATTATTTCAGCGAAATCTATATAAGCGGACCCGTCATCCCCGTTATGCCTGCGTCTGTCTTTCAACCTGATGTATTCATCCGAATTCCACACGAGAAGGTCTTCGCTTTCCTCACCGGAAAGGATACGGACGACATCGGCCACATTCTGCACTCCATATATTTTCAGCTCACGGAAGGCCGAAGCCTCCAGCGCAGACCTCGGCGGAAGAATACAACCGTCCAATCCCAGTTTCAAGGCCAGATCGGCAAATACAAGCGACTCAGGAATGTCCCTCACCGTCCCGTCCAGTCCCAACTCGCCCATAACAAGGTATCTGCCCAGCAAGGGCAATTCCGCCTGCGACGATGAGGCTATTATTCCCATCGCTATCGGAAGATCGTAACCGCTTCCGCTTTTGTGCACATCGGCCGGAGCAAGGTTTATGACAATCTTTTTCCCGGGTATTCTGAACTCCAGAGACTGCAGTGCAGTGATTGTCCTCAGGAGGCTTTCCTTCACCGCCGTGTCGGCCAGACCGACAAGATGGATTCCTGTCCCCGGCATTATCTCCACCTCTACTGTGACCTTCACAGCCTCTATTCCAACGCATTTTGCGCCAATAACATTCGTCAGCATCTTTTTTTTCACGCAAGATTGCCGAAGCAAACGTAAAAAACTAAAAAAAACATATATTTTTCTTAACTTTACTCAATTATTAAACAAATTTTTATTCCGAAAATGTTAATTGCAATCATCATTATCGTTCTTCTCGTCATATGGGTAATCTCTGTCCAAAGGCGGCTCGTCAGCAAGGAAGAACTCTGCAAAAATGCACTCAGTCAGATCGGTGTCCAGCAGGCAAGCCGCTGGGATGCCCTCACAGCACTCGCTGATATGACCAAATCCTATTCCGAGTATGAGTACAAGGCTCTGCGCGACGTCATCGCACAGCGCCATCCAATCAATTCAAGCAGCACCGTAGCTGATGCAAATGCTCAGGAAGGACTTCTCACAAATGCATTGTCACGCATCATTGCCATAGGCGAACAATATCCGGAACTCAAGGCCAGCGAGACTTACGTAAAGACTATGGACAGCATCAATCTCTATGAGAATCAGGTCCGCACAAGCCGTATGGTGTTCAACGACTCTGTCACAAATTTCAACCGTCTGGTACGCCAGTTCCCGAATTCACTCATTGCCGGATTGCTCGGCTTCAGTGTGAAGGATTATCTTGTTGAGAACCAGGGCAAAGAACAGATGCCTTCTATGAAAATTTAATTTGAAGAGGTCTATATCCATATTGGTCGCAGCATTCTGCGTTCTCTCTCTTTCCGCCCAGAGCATTGATATTACCGTCACTCTGGACAGGCTGGGCAATGCCGAAATAACTGAAATATGGGACTTCACCGCAGAACGCGGCACGGAGGTATATCTCGTCCGTGACAATCTTGACGATATCGGGATCTACGATTTAAAGGTCCGGGACGAGAATGGAATGGAATTCGTCAATGAAGGCGAATGGGATACGGACAGGTCCATTTCTCAGAAAGCCGGGAAATGCGGAATAGTCCACAAGCGTAACGGAGTGGAGCTGTGCTGGGGTTTAGGAAGCTACGGACCGCACAGATTTACAGTTAGTTACAAGATGACAAATGTCGTCAGGTCAATGGATGATTTCGATGCATTCCATCTCCAGCTTGTATCCCCGGGAGTTCAGCCGCGTCCTAATGAAGTCAATGTACGCATCACAGCGCCACATCAGTCCTTCGATGAGCAGAACACAGGCATCTGGGCCTTCGGATATGAAGGATCCATCAATTTCCGGGACGGGGCCATCATCGCAGAGACTGACAGTCCGTTCACTTCTGATGAATATTCCGTCATAGTACTGGCCCGCTTCAACAAGGGAATCTTCGAACCTGCCGGCTACGATGGCGGAGCATTTCAGGAAAAACTGGATGAGGCCTTCAAGGGCAGCACATACCAGGACTACCTCGACGGGCAGAAAGAAGAGACACGAGGCATAATCGGTTTCCTGGCCAGCCTCCTTACCATCCTCGGAATCACGACGGTCACCGCAAAGCGCTCGATACGCAAGCGCAACCTCAACATGTTCGGCCTTGAGAGAATCAAGGATATCGGCTATGAAAGGGAACTTCCATTCGGAGGAGACCTGCTGGCCACGCGCTATATACTTTCTAAATGCGGAAGGACCGGCAGTGAAAGTGCCATCGCAAGCGCCCTCATCCTGCAGATGGTGAAGAATAAATATATTGTCCTCACCAAGACCTCGAAAGGAGAAGTCGAACTGGCTTTCAATCCGGAACGCAATATTGACGACCTCAACCAAAGTGAGCAGGAATTCTATCTGATGCTGAAGGAAGCGAGCGGCAACGATATGGTTCTTCAGAAAAAAGAATTTCCACGCTGGTCGAGAGCCCATCAGTCCACAGTGAGCGACTGGGTAAAGAACCTTCCGCAGCAGGGTGCCGCAAACATCCGGGAGAAAGGGATGCTGAAAAAAGGTGAATATACCCCGGAAGGGCAACTGAATGCAAGGCGCGCCTTCGGATTCAAGAAATACCTTACAGATTTTACCCTGATAGCAGAAAGAGGCTCATCAGAATTACCTCTCTGGCAGGACTATCTCATATATGGCGCACTTTACGGCATCGCAGACAAGATAGCCAAGGAACTCAAGGACATAGATCCGAAAGCCCTTGAGGAAACCTTCGGATATGATTATCCAACGCTCCACAGGGTGCTCTATCTTTCCAACAATATGTCCTCATCAATTATGAGTGCCGTTGTGCGCGAACAGAATGCACACTCGGCAGCCGGCCACGGAGGCTTCTCATCCTTCGGCGGAGGCGGTGGTTTCCACGGCGGAGGCTTCGGCGGAGGAGTCCGATGAAAAGCAAAATATACACTTATAACTAATTAATGCATAAAGAAGCCCTGGCCGGAAGGTCAGGGCTTCTGCTTTCAGGTTCAGGTTCTACGCCAGTTCTCCACCGATGAACTCTATTATATCGTCAAGGGTAGCGAACTCCATCAGTTTGCTGTCGGGAATGGAGATGTTGAAATGGTCCTCTATATTAGAAACCATAGACAGCACGACGAATGAATTGATTCCCACATACTTGAGACCGAGGGAGGTATCAATCTCCCCGACAGGTACATCCACATAATCCTTGACAATGTCCAATAATTCCTGCTTGATATCCATATGGTTTATTTTTAATACACTTTGATTCCACCTTCCGAGCAAGTCTCCGGGAGGGTTGTTCTCTTTATTTTCTTCGTCGAAGTCTTCTCATACTCCTTTTCCGGGAGTTCGACGAAATCTATTGCCTTGTATGACGGCAAAAGGGCATTCACCTTCTTGATATCTGCCAGAATCGATGCCCGGTCGGAACGTCTGACCTCATCCTCAATAAACAGTCCTGCACACAACTTATTCTCTGCCTGATATACGACAATATCTTTCACATAGTCCAGATTGGTCTCTATGACATTCTCAATCTCCTCCGGATTTACATTTTTCCCGTTTTCAAGGACAATTGTGTTCTTTTTGCGCCCGACGAGGAAAATCCGCCCCTCAGCATCAATGCGCGCACTGTCGCCAGTATTGAAGAAGCCGTCCGCTCCGAACACCTGGGCTGTTGCCTCATCGTCCTTATAATACCCTTTCGCAACACTCTTTCCCCTTACACACAACTCTCCAAGGCCATTTTCATCGGCATTGTCTATCCTGACCTCAAGGCCGTCGCAAGGCTTTCCAACACTGAGATGTTCTTTCATGGTGTCAGCATTTATTGAGATAAGCGGGCCGCATTCTGTGATGCCATAGCCGTTTTCCACCCTGATGCCCAGGTCATTAAGCCCTTTTACAACGACAGGATTGAGCATAGAGCCCCCGCATACAATCATATTAAGTTTACCACCGAACGGAGCGAAGACTTCCGAAAACATTTCGTGCGTCCTGTCAATCCCGAATTTTCGGAGCAGATTTGAAATTTTGATTCCCTTGCGCAGCTTATCCGCCTTGCCGGCTTGCTCCGCATTTGTCCATATCGCTTTGTAGAAAGCATTTGCAATCATCGGGACGATTGTGATGCAGGTCGGTTGGAACAACTTGATGTTTTTCATCATATTCCTCATCGAATCATTGATGTAGGTAAGATTTCCACCCGCTACCCTCGCCATAATATGAGTATTGATTTCCGTAGCGTGATGCATCGGGAGTACACTCATCGATGTATTTCCGACCTCGGCTCTTATTGAGCCGAGGCAATTCATAAAATTGGCGGCGAGGTTGGCGTTAGTCAGCACGACTCCCTTGTTGGCCCCTGTGGTTCCGCTGGTGAAAAGTATCTTTGCCGGAGCATCCAGATCCAGTTGGAGATGGCGGAAAATGCTGCATTCCTTCATCTGTTTCCCCTTATCCACCAGTTCGTCGTAAAACAGGAGGCCTTCCACTTTCTTATCTATCGTGATCAAAGTCCTGAGCTTCGGACAGCCATCAACGACTGACTGCACCCTGCTCAACACTGAAGAGCTGCATAATACCGCATCGGCATCACACTTGCCAAGCAAAGTCTTCAGAAGCTCCTTTGGCGCATCCTTGTCAATGGGGATAACAACCCCAACGCCACTTGAGATTGTCATATCTGCTATGACATAGCGGCTGGAATTCTCGGCAACGATTGCAATATGCGCCCCCTTCAGGCCCTCTGCGAACATTCCGTCACCGAGATTCATCACCTCTTCATACACGTCATGCGCGGTGTGGTAAAAAATATTACCCGCTTTGTCCAGTTCCCCGAATATCTTATTGTCAGGGACATAGCGGTCCGTTCTCTCGACCACCTGTCTTATACTCTTGTAATCACCCTCTTTCAGAAGAGTTCCGGCAAGATTCTCCCGGTCCGACTTAAAGTTGCTTCTCATAGTATGTCGCTCAATTTTTCTGTCGGCCTGTTAAGTACCGTCTCTATCGTCTGCAGATATGCATTGTGGAATTCCATCAGTTGCCCCGCAGTAGTCATCTTGTCCTGGATGTCATATACAACGGAAATTACATTAGTATTCACATCCAGCATCAGCGCCACGTATGCCGCCAGGGCTCCTTTTCCATTACTAAGTATCTGCATCGTAACTCCCTTCGGGGCAGAGAACGGAATGAAGGAGTAACAGAAATTCGTTATCTGGCTGAGCATTGAATATCCCCACAACTTGTGCTGGAGGTCTTCCACTTCAAGAAATGTCAGTTTGGTATGACGGAACAACTGATTCTGGTCTGCATATTCTTTCGCAATGTTCTCATTGAATGATTTATCATAATCGACATTGACATAGATACTCAGGCTCTGCACCTTTGTGCCGGCAGCCTTTCTTTCTGCCATAGTGCCGCGACAGTCCAGAAGCATCAACGGAGCCTGGATTTTTTCCTTATTGTTAATCAATGAGGCCGTAATGCAAAAAGTGTTGAAGAAAAAGGCGGATGGAGTGATTTTATTCTCCTCGCACCAGGCAAATGCCTTCTCCGACAATGCCGCAGGAATCGTCAACTTATATCCCGTAGTATCGCACTTTACAAAGAGGTATGGTAGTGAAAAATTGCCTTTCTTCTTCAGTTTATGCCACCTTTCACTATTATTCCCGTGAATTCCGCAATAGACAGGATGTTCTTTCCCCTCATAATATTCATGGAAAAACGCTTTGTCCTTTTCTACAGCTTCCGAATTGTCTTTATATTCAAGATCCTTTTTCAAAACCTCTTCAAAACTGCCCGGGGCAGAAGGAAGTTCGGAACCGTTCTTCAATGCTTCATAAACAGAAAAAAGGTCATTTACAAGGACTCCTATTCCATACTGGTCAGCCACATAATGACTGACTTTGAACAGAATCATATCTTTTCTATCCGGATTTACCGCATACACAGCCTTAAGCGTCTCCCCTTTGAAACAATTGAGAGCCCTGCGACGGAATGAGCGGACAAAAGAATCCTGCTGCGCCGCAGTCTCAAAAACGTATTCCCTGATTTTTCCTATCGTTCGGCTTTCCTCGAAATACTGCATGATTTTCTTGTCCTTTTTCACAAAAGTGATGCGGAGACAATCATTTCTTTCGAAAAGTTTATTGATCGCCGCTGTCATAAGTTCGCGGTCGAACCCGTCATCAACAACTGTCGCGAAAACAATGTTGGACACCCTTGCAAAAAGGGAATATTTCGTCTGCAGATTGATTACATCCTGAGAAGAATTGAATCCGTAAAGTTTATGTTCCATAGTATCCGTGTAAAGTTTCTTCAAAATTAGCCGCTTGGCTCGTCAGTACTTTCTTTTTGGGATATAAAGTCGATATTTGGGACGAAAATCGGGGATTTGTGACAAAAGACCCGGAATTTGGGATTAAATTAAATATAAACTAATTTTGTCCCTATGAAAAACATCGCAAATAATCTATATGGGTGGCAATCGTTTGTAATACACATTTTCGTGGTCCCGTTTTTTCTTTTTGACTATATTCTCCTGTGCAGACCATTCGGAATGGACTCAGCGCTTGATATGGGACGGGGACTGTATGTATTCAACCTGACAATGCTCTGCTGCATCGTTTTGGCAGTACTGGCACTCACCAGAGCGGCTTTTCACTTCCTGGGAAAGAAAATATCACTGAACTACTTGCTGTACAGTTTATGGTGTCTGGGAGAAGACGCCATCTTCAGTGCATTCGGAGCAATGTACCTGTCTCTTATGGCGCGCGGGGCAATGCCGTTTTTCGACACCCTTCTTCTCTGCTTCGGATGTTCGATCTCAATCCTCATATTCCCGTACACTATCACCTGTCTTTCTTTTGTGATAAACGCATATTCCCACGGCAGTATGACGACGATGGACGAGTCCGCGGTGATAAAATTCAAGGATTACAGGAGGCAACTCAAACTCGCCATCGCATCTGACTCCATCCTCTATATTGAAGCGGACAACAATTACGTGATCATAAACTATCTGAACGCAGGACGGCTGTCAAACTACACACTGCGTTCTTCTATGAAGGATATCGAGTCCCTGGTGGCAAGCCACGGCATTGTAAGATGCCAGCGGACATATTTCATCAACCCTACTCACGTCAAGCTGCTGAGCAGAAGCCCCGAAGGGTTTATCTTCGCAGAACTGGACTGTGACGGAGCAAAACGGATTCCCGTATCAAAAACCTACTACGACAGACTATCAACAATGCTTTAGGACTAACTCTTTCGTAGGCCCCATCACCGTTTAGATCTTGTCAAAGTTCTTTGTGCCCGGACTCAAATTCGAGCACAACCATATTCTGGTTAAATATGTATTTGTAATCGATATTCTTGCAGAACGCAGATGCCAGAGTAAGCCCCAAGCCTATTTCTGCACCGGAAGAGCGGACAGCATCAACCGGATTGAAAGCCATACCATCATCGTGAATCGAGATTTTCACCCCATCTTCACCAGCACTGGCAGCAAGGTCTATGGAAGTGGCATGACCGTGACGGATAATGTTGTTGATGAACTCCTCGGCACATACCGCGGCTACATAGACGGTATGAGAAGATATGCCGCGTGATGTCAAGAACCGCCGTAAGGCGGAGACGGCTTCACTGAGCGAAGAAGTTGTGGTCTGCAAAGTCATATCCAGTACTTCCGCATCATTTTTTAACGGAATAAGGAGAATGGGGCTCAAGCGACGATCCCTATGCCGGAGTACCATCGTACAGACAGCAATTGACAGACCGGTCACGACTTGACCGACAAAGAATCCAATCCAATTGCCACGCAACAATACGAAAAATACCATAGGCAGCAGGGTTTGTGCAATGGACAGCAATAACGCCAGACCCTTCCTGTCATAGAACTGGAACGGTGGGAGCAAGTTGCACAACATTGCCTGACAAACTATATTCAAGGAGAACAGAGGTACAGCCTTTCTCACCATATCGAGTCCGCTGCCTTCCGTAACGCCAAGCAGAGAGCCTATCTGCGCGGGAAAGAACAGAAGAATGGCCGTATAAAAAGCAAAGCATACTGCCATAAAGGAATACCCTCTCTTCATCAGCATCAACATTCCACGGCTATCCTCCAAGCCTTTGAGGATTGAGCCCACGGGCTGAATAGTGCGCAGCGTTCCTGTCAGAATTATCATAGAGAAGGCAAGTAACTGGATACAAACCGCCATCGTCACAAGTCCGTCATCGCCGAGAAAACGTGAAGCCGCATAATTGTTGCCGATATATTGAACGGACATCAGCACTGTCGAGAAGAAGAGTGGCAACCCGATGGAAAAAATGCGCCCTGATTCCACTTCGCCCAATTTCATCCGGCAAAGGCGAAGGCTTCCCTTTTTACGAAAATGAGGCATCAGCATCAGGATGCATACTATATACATCACGCAGGTGGCTGATGCAGCACCTGCAATACCAAGAGAAAAGTACTTGATAAAGACTATGTCGAGCAGGATATTACAAACGTTGCCCACAATGACGGCCCTGGAGACCATTCCCGGATCACCATCAACGGTTACGAACTGATTAAGTGTCAGCATCAGAAGTTGGGGTGCCGCCGAAATCAGTGTAATACGCATAAATGGGTCAGAAAGAGGACGCAATGTGTCGGATTGGCAGAGGAAAGCAGAGATGCTGTCGAAGAAAAGCAATCCGAAAGCCATAATCAGCAATCCAAGCAGCAACGACAATCCCATCGAAAACGAGAACAACTTATCAGCCGTTTTCCTGTCGCCTTTTCCTATTGACATCCCCGAGAGAATTGTGGAACTTGCCACATATAAGCAGGTCAATGCAAAAAAAGTCTGAAGCAGAGGTTTGCTCAAATTTACGGCGGCAAGGCCATCCGGTCCTACCAGATTACCGACTATGATGGCATCAACGATATTGGCAATCTGCGTCGCAGCAACCGTCAGGACAGAAGCCCACAAATACCGGTTGAAGGCTTTGTTTATTAGATTCGATTTCCTTTCTATCATTCTATACTATTATTTCAGCGAAAAGGACGGGGCCTTGGCTTCTGAGCTGTAAAGCAGGTCAAAATCCAGTCCGAGATTGACTATCTCCTTGAGGAAAGCATTGAAATACACATCCTCGCGCCAATCCTGCATGAAGACTATGTAGAACCAGCCGTCAGCAGCCGTCACCTCTATCAGAATGCCTATGCCTACCGGTTCCCCCGCAGGGAACATAGCTTCTATATGTCTGTCACAGCTTCCGAATGACTTCTTACCCGAATAACTGATAGCGAAGGTGGTCTGCTGGAAGAATGTTTCCATTCCCTTCGCCACGGCAGTGAACTTATCCTGAAGCGTAGGAAGAGAATTGATAGTTTCGCAGGCTGTCTTAATACCTGTTACGGTACGAAGCAGAATGCTTGGGTCCGAAAGGTAGAGTATATCGCCGCGCATAGAAGTATTCTGCATATCGATCGGCATATTCCTCATAGAGTGCTCATAGACAAGCGGAAGAGTCGTCACCATATTGTGATGGGATTTCTCTGCTCCCAAAACGTTGCGGTAGTCACAATATACCTGACTGATTATCGGATCTTCTGCGTCCGGATGCAGTTTATCGATAGCACGGCTCATTAGAATAGACAGAATAGTGTTTGGTGTACCGTCTGTACTTTTGCAGAGCGACATAAGGTGCTTTTCGTTGATGCGTATGTAGTGCATGTGCTGGTGTGAACGTATGACGAGGCCCTGATCTTCCAGACGCAAAGCCTTTGCCGGAATTTCGGGCATAGGCAGCAGGTCATCGGTCTCCGGCAGGGGGCTGGTGAACGGGTCGTAGTACTCGGCCGGATCTATCGGCGTGCCAGCCAGCCATACTCCGGGCATTTCCACCTCTTCATTGTAACGCAACTTGCAGTAGTAGTACATCAGCGTATGGAGCACGGGACCGCGTCCGCGTCCGTCAAAAATGGCGTGGACATTATTGAAAAATATATCCTTACCGTAATATGTCAGCGCAAACAGATGATAGTTCGATTCCTGACCGCACAGAGTCATCGGCTTGTCGGACTCCTTAACTACCAGCGGAAGGTCATTGTCCATCAAGGAATACCCCTTCTCATCGGCGACAATACGCTTCTTCAGATAAGGATATCGCGTCATTGTGATATCGAGAGCCTTGCGCAGTGCTTCGCCGTCGATATTTTCCTTCATTTTTACAATGTACCTGAAAGATTTGGATATATTTTCGTTCAGGCAGTAGTAGTCGAGCGTGTCACAGAAAAAGCTTTGCATAATTGCGTATTTTAAAGGAGGTGTGAGAAATGTTTCCAGATAAGGTCAATGTATCTCTGGTCCATATTGGAGTTGCTGGTGAAAACGAGGACTGTTTCCTTTTCCGGATTCACGAATGCATAATTGCCTAACATGCCTTCCATACGGTAGGTGCCTGACTTTCCCTGCCATACGTAGTAGCCGTAGCCCTGTGAATGGTCATTGGAGGGATCGTTCAGCACAGCAGGATCGGAAGACTTGGTGAATGCCTGTAACGGACTGGATTCGACAAGTTTGGATGTCATTGTGCCAACCCATTCAGCCGGGAGCAACTGGTTTCCGTTCCATTTTCCATGCTGAAGCAGAAACTGTCCCAGTTTGGCAACGTCTTCAGTGCAGAGTGACATGCCCCAGCCTCCAACGCATATTCCTGCCGGACTTTTCTGCCATTCCATGTCGGTGATATGCAGCGGCTCCAACAGTCTCGGGGTAATGTAATCCATAACGCTTGTGCCGGATGTCTTCTCCAGAATTGCGGCCACTATGTACGAAGAGAAGAAATTGTAGTAGAACTTTGTGCCCGGCATAGCGGTCTGATTGGATGCGAAGAATTCACTTATCCAGTCGAAGTCTGCATCTGAATCGGTTTTGAAGACGGAAAGAAGCTTTGGAGTTTCCTCAAGACCGCATGTCATGGTCAGAAGATGGCGTATTTTCATTGCGGAGAGTGTGTCTGAGACGTGTTCCGGCAGTTGTTCCGGAAAATAGTCTATCACCCTGTCCTCTACACTGAACAGTCCTTCCTCCACGGCAAATCCCACTGCCAGTGCAAGGACGGTCTTGCTTACGGAAAAAACATCGTTTTTGCTATCGGGCATCTTTCCATCGAACCATTGCTCAAATACGACATTGCCGTGCTCCACTGCCATGATGCTGTACGGCTGCGCCCTGTCGGGGGCGGTGACGGATATCGCCTCATTGTAAAAACTTTCTGCTGCTGCAGCCCATTCGGAAGATACTTCGCCACGTGGCAGACTCGTCAGGTCTGTAGCGTCTTTACATCCTGCGGTGAACAGAACCGTCAGGAATAGAATAACTGATAATACTCTTCTCATCGTTCGTTTTTCTGCTTGTCAAACAGACGGTCTGCCTCCAGATAGAGGAGTTCTGTCTCCATAATGTTACGTATGCGGTTGCTGATGACCTTGCGCCCCGTTTCCGACATCATACCGTCGTGATGCTCGGCTATGTCATAGATGGTGAGCTGGTGGGGCGGAATGAACTTCTGAAGACCGCCGGCCAGTTCCCGCACGATATGAGCGAAATATGTTCGCTGAGATGTCTGCAAATCATCGGCTATCTTCATCGCCTTGAAATAGTGAACGCGGCCCGTGTATGGCTTGGGCACGAATTCTGCCATGTTCCGGCCTACGCGGCGCGAGTTTTCTATGATTGTCTCTATCATGCCCCGTTCGCGGAAATCGGCGAACAGAGGACTCTTCTCGTAATACTCCCTGTTGACGCGCTCCACCTGATTGGCAATGACCAGACGCTTGTCGTAGTCGCTGTTCATGATGTACGCATCGACGAGTATCAGGTTACCCATATCCTCGCCGGCCTCCTTCAGCTGACAGGCCATTTCGTAGGCAATCATGCCTCCGTAGCACCATCCGCCCAGATTGTACGGACCGTGAGGCTGCCGTTGCTTCAATATCTCTATGTACTTGGCTGCAATAGCCGGAATTCCTTCAAGGATATCGTCAGGATGGTAGATGTTGTACTGCTCGATGACTGAGAATGAACAGCAGTCCCTGATGTCGTTCGCCAGTGCGTAATAGGCTTCACTTCCGGTACTGCCGGTATGTATGAACACGAGAGGTGCCTTGTCTTCGTGCGATGAATATACATAATCCAAAGGAGCCTCAGATGATGTATTTTCCAGAACCCTGGCCATACTGCGCACGGTTGGATTCTCGTAAATCCGGGCAGGAGGTATATCCTTGTGCAGGGACTTGCCGATTTCAGCGCAGAGACGCATAATCTGGATGGAATCGCCTCCGAGTTCGAAGAAACTGGAGTCGGCTCCGACATATTCCTTGCTGACGGAGAGCACTTTACTGAACAGTTCTGCGACTCTGTGCTCCATTTCACCTTCGAGCGGCTGCAGGTCAGAGCGGACTAATGCAGGCAGAGGCAGGTTCTTGCGGTCTATCTTGCCATTGGCATTGATAGGGAACTTGTCCAGATGTATGTATCTGAGGGGAACCATATAGCGGGGTAGCCTCTCGTTGAGGAATCTGATGATTTCTTCCGATGCGATTTCCGTACCGTCGGAAGTGTAATAACCGCACAGATACTTGCTGCCACGACCATTGTCAACGCCCTGGACTATTGCTCCGGTAATGCCCGGCATCCGTTTCATCATGCTCTCGATTTCGCCCGGCTCAACGCGCTGGCCGTTTATCTTGAGCATCCAGTCCTTGCGGTTGACGTAGTGGATGATGCCATCTGCATCAATGCGGGCCACATCACCGGTATGCAGCCATCCGTCTCTGTAAAGGGCTGCGGTACGTTCCGGATCCTTGAAATAGCCTTGGCAGAACGGGCCATTGAGAACCAGCTCACCATCAATATCCGGCGGAACGTCATTGCCTTTCTCGTCAACGACACGTGCGACAATCCTGTTGATTCCGCGTCCAAGAGGAGCCGAATCCGACATCTCAGACACTTCATAGGACATCACGGCACCACCGGTTTCACTCATTCCGAACATATTGTAAAGAGCATATCCGTCCTGAGAATGTTGTGTCGTCAATTTCTCACCTCCTGTAATTATTGCCCTAAGTGATTTGCTCCGGTTATGGAACAGTGTCAGGACTGCCGGAGCGATGTGACAGACTGTTATTCCGTGTTCTGCGATGTAATTCTCAATTTTCTCTGCATTTGACTTGCAGGAGTCGCTCAGGATGTGGACTGTGCCGCCGCCATACATCACATCAAAATTGCCTATGATTGTAACGAAGTAGAATGGCGATGCCGCGCCGAAGCGTGTGTCCTCGTTGTGCGCAATGACCTCCGGCACGCGGGGGTTGTTACCAATGAGCGTGGTATGATTGTGCAGTATTCCCTTAGGATTGCCTGTGCTGCCGGAAGTGTAGATGAGGATTGCACCGTCGTTTTCGTCAGGATACTGTATGGATGCATTGGCCGCAGGCATAGAGATGATTTCGGACAGGACACTACCGTCTATGTTTAGAGCGCTGTCGCAGTGCCCGACGATGAAGTCGATTCGCTCCTGCGGAAATTTGTCACCCATAGGTACAACGATACAACGCGAAATCCAGATACCGATTTCCACAGCCATATATTCCATACAGCCGGGCAGCTTGATGGTGATGAAAGACTGCGCTCCGATGCCGTGAGCGGCGATATATGCTGCGGTTTTCCGTGCCAGGTTCAGAATTTCACCGTAGGTAGTCTCGCGGGTTCCGTCATTATCGACCACGGCCACTCTGTCCGGAAAGTTCAGACAGTTTTCTATTATCCTTTTTATATATGTCGATTCCATACTCTTTCTGTTTTACCGTGTAAAGTCACTGTCGAATACGCCGAGACCCTGCAGGCAGCGCAGGTATTTCTCCACATAGTCCCAGGTGGTGAATGACCATCGGAATCCTAGCCTGAGAAGCACCTGTGCCGTATAAGCCTTGGTCTCCCATCCGTTTGCGACTCTGAAAAGGCCATCATTCTCCTCCTTGTATGCCACCAGGCTCTGGACAAGTTCGGACTTCTCCGGATCCTGCATGGCTATGGCGAGACGACGTTGGAACTCTTCGCTTTCCACTCGCTCTATCGGAATGCCGATGTGGTTCATACAGTCTATGATGTCTCCATACGGTGGCCAGTGGACATTGCCCGGCTGGAAGACAGTGCATCCGTCAGGTGTCAGCGACAGACGGACAATGGCATCTGCAACTTCGTTGATAGGGGAGAATTCGGAATATCCGCAGTCCTTTTCATAAGGGATGCAGCCGAGTGTCTGATATGCCTTCAGGGCCGCCATCGCATTGTTTGTACGGAAATTAATCTGGAACTCTCCATCGGTAGAACGTGCGGACAGATTGCCCAAGCGCATCACCTTGCCCTTCAGGCCACGGTTCCTGACAGCATCCAGCACGGCGCGTTCGGCCAGGAACTTGGAAGCCGTATATTTGGACGTAAGCTGCTGACCGTAATAAAGGTCACGCTCGTTCAGGAAGTGAGGTGCGACTGGAGTTTCGCTTACCGTAAGGCCTGCCACGCTGCCGGTCGAAGTCTGTATGAACCTCGCTCCTGTGCGTACGCATAGGTCTATGCAGTTCTGGCAGCCTTTGATGTTGATGTCCTCAATATCTGTACCGGCGGAGAAATGCTTCACGTTGGCGGCACAGTTGAACACCACATCGATATGTTTGTCAAACTTCTCAAATGCTTCAGGATCTGTCAAATCTCCGTCAACAACCACAATTCGCTCTCCGAACTGCTCTTCATATTTCTTTCCGAAATAGTAGAACAGCAATGTGCGGACACGGCTTTCAGCTGAAATCGACCTGCCTCCACGCACCAGACAATAAATGTGAGGCACGTCGCTGCGCTCTATGAGATTGTGCAGAACGTGAATGCCGAGGAATCCGGTCGCACCGGTCAGGAATACGTCGCCCATACGCTCGTAGCATGTTCCCTGACGGAATGTATCCAAAATGTTGGCTGCAAGCACTGCGTCCAGCTGGCTGTAGTCGTAGTCTTCAATCTCGTCTATCATTGGCAGATTGCGGCGCCCGGCATCTTCATTACCATACAGTTCCGGCTTGAGCATCTTTGCAAGCTGTCTCGGGGTAGCATTGTCAAAGACGTTCTTATAGATTATCGCATATCCGGCCTTGGCAGCTTCGGCGATGAGTTGCATGGCGACAAGTGATGTACCGCCCATTTCGAAGAAATTGTCTTCTGCGCCCACGCGCTCCACTTTCAGAATGCGACTGAATATGTCGCAGAAGCTCTTCTCAATATCGTTCTTAGGAACGGTATATTCTCCGCTTCTGAACTCCGGCATAGGCAAACGCTTGACGTCGGTCTTGCCTACGGGAGTCAGCGGCATTTCATCCAAACGGACGAATATGCCCGGAACCATATACGGCGTAAGTCTTACCGACATTTCAGCCCTGACCTTGTCTTCGTATTCCTGAACCGGAATGTCAGTGACAGTCTCGTCAACGGTGTAGTAGCCAATCAACTTGTCTATGCTGCCGAGTTTCTTGATGACGGCCACGCACTGGCGAATTCCAGGCTGCTGGGACATCACGGTCTCGATTTCACCAAGTTCGATACGCAGGCCGTTAAGCTTCACCTGATTGTCAGTGCGGCCCATGATGATGACATTGCCGTCCTTAGTCCACATCGCATAGTCGCCGGTGCGGTAGATACGCTTGCCCTGCCATTCGATGAAGGTCTCGGCAGTGCGCTCCGGCATATTGTTGTAACCTCGTGCCAGGCCGATACCTCCGATGCAGAGTTCTCCCATCACTCCTACAGGCAGTTCGTTGCGGTCACTGTCAAGCACTTGATAGGTGTAGTTAGTGAACGGCTTGCCCACGTGAATCTCGCGGGTGCCATTAAGAACTCCGGCACTGCTGCCCATAGTGGTTTCGGTAGGGCCGTATGTGTTGATGATATACACGTCCATCTTCTCCAACTCGTCCAGAAGTGCTCCAGGGAGTTTCTCTCCTCCGGTCACGACGCACTTCATCTGCTCTTTGACAAGTTTGTAGTATTCATCAAACTCAAGGTTCACAGCCAGACGGGAAGGAGTCCCGCTGATAGTCTGAGTACCAGTCCGGCGGCAGAGTTTGACCATTTCCACGGGACTCATTATCTCGTCCTCATTGGCGAATACAACAGTGTCGCCATTGAACACCTGAACACCGATTTCTCCTACTGAGAGGTCGAATGAAACTGTCGATTGGCAGAGTCCGAACCGGTTGGCATTACTGTCGGAACCGAAGTTGGTGTCACTCTTATAGAAGGTGAGGAACGAAGCCGCTCCCAGATGCTCTATCATTACACCCTTCGGGCGGCCTGTCGAACCGCTCGTATAGATAAGGTATGCCAAGTCGTGCGGATCCACCTTGATGTCCAGATTGCCGTCAGGCAGGTCTTTGGCTTCCTTCAACAGGTCATTTATATCTATGGCCCTGTCCGAATAGAATGCTGTCCTGTCCGAAGTGGTTATTACAAAACGGCCTTCGGAATCATTCAGGATATATTCGATACGGTCTGCAGGATACTCGGGATCCATAGGGATGAACGCCGCGCCGCATTTCATCACGGCGAACATCGAGGTAAGGTAATAGCTGCGGCGCGGCAGCAGAAGCACCACGCGGTCTCCTTTCTGCAGACCTCTCGCCATAAGGGCACGACCTATACGGTTGGCCTCCGAGTTGTATTCGCGGTACGTCATATCGCGGTCGCAAGCCATTAGTGCCAACTCATCAGGGGTCCTTTCAGCCCAGCGCTCGATGCCTTCGTGGAACGTGCGGACAGGGAATGACATATCTTCATTTACGCTGTGCATTCCCTCAACCTCAAGTCTCTGGCGCTCGCTCATTATGCTGACATTCTTCACTTTGGCGTTCATATCGGCTGCGAAATGCTCTGCGGTCGCCACGATACTTTCTGCAAAATGAAGAGCAAGCTCGCGACTGTACTGTGAATCATCGTATTCGGCATCGACACTTGGAATACCCTTGACGTTCTGTATGAAGATGCTGAACGGAACCTTTGCTTTCGACAGGGACATAGTTGACTGAACCACCTCTTCCCCGCCTATGCTGTAGTTGCTGAGCACTCCCATCTGGTATGCGAAGCTGGCGCAACCCTTGAAATCGTAGTCAGAGGCGATGCGGGCAAAAGGATAATTCTCGTGCTCAAGACTTCCAAAGAAAGCGTCGCTTACTTCCCGTAAAAATTCTGCTACAGTCTGTTCCTTGATGTGAACGGCGCAAGGCAGGGTGTTGACGAACATTCCAACAGTGTCTGCTATTTTGATCTCTTGACGTCCTGAACTGATGAATGCCGTATAAACATCCTTTGTGTTGGCGAAGCGGGACAGGGCATAGTTGAATGCTGCGAACCAGAAGTGGGCCTGGGTCACGCCGACAGGCAGTTCAAGTTTAAGAAGCGATTCCGGAATAGGTGCGGTGATATGCTGTGGCAGTCCATCTTCGTTGGAGGACTTGTCTGCAGGCACGTTGGCTGCTGCTTCATACCCGGAGAACATTCCGTCGAAGAATGCCTTGCTGTCATTCAGCCCTCCCTGTGCTGCTTTCACGTTCTGCTCATTGGCGAACTGCAGGTAAGAACAGTTCTCTGCTTCTATATCACGGCCTTCGAGAACATCCAGAATCTGTCTGATGACGATATCAAGTGAACCGCCGTCAGCCACAAGATGATGCATATCCATCAGAAGATAGACAGGACCATCCTGTACGCAATATATTTCCGTGCGGACAAGCGGGTCCTTCTCCAGATTGAACGGGCGCACAAAGGTCTGTCTGATTCCGTCTATTTCCTCAACTGCAACCGTTCTGACTGGTGCCTCGAATCTGCTCATATCGCCTTGGCGCATCACGATACCCTCATCGGTCTGGAAGAAATTGCAGAATAGGGCAGGATGAGCCACGATAACCTTTCTGACAGCGTTGCACAGGTCTTCGGCACTTGTTCCGCGAGGGAATTCCAGCATCTTCGGAATATTGTACATCGTAGTTTCCGGGTTCATCTGGCAGTCCATATACACACCCTGCTGAGGGAAGGTCAGAGGTGCGGAGTATATTGCTTCTGCTGAATTTCCCTCTGACAGGGAGTCATCTGCTGAATGCTGACCTGAGACATCACCCGGACGACCTGCACCGCCGTTCATCCATATGTGAAGTATCTCGTTCTCGATGCCCTGCAGAGTACCGGACTTGACAAGGTCTCTTGGATTGAGCGTAATGCCGTATTTCTTATATACAAGAGTTGCAAGCCTGATGCTGGAGATGGAAGTGAGTCCCACGTATCCCAAGATGTCGGTGATGGAGAAATTCTCAGTGTTGATGACAGAGGCAATGATGGACTTGAGTTCCATTTCCAACGCATTGAGCGGGGCTGCCGGCTTTTCACTGCTGGAACCATTTGGCTTGAGTTCAGGCTTTGGAAGCGCCTTCTTATCTACTTTCTGATTGACGTTCAGCGGAATGCTTTCAATTTGCACTGTAGCAGCAGGCACCATGTACGGCGGCTTCTGCTCCAGAATGAAACTGTTCAAGGCATTGATATCGACTTCGCTGTCACTTACAACGTATGCAGCAATGAACTTGCCTCCGTTCGGGTCATCGAATGCCTGTACGGTCACATCCTTTATGCCGTCAAACCCGCGAATAACAGCCTCCACCTCTTTCAACTCGATGCGGAATCCGCGTATCTTCACCTGCCCGTCCTTGCGGCCAACGAACTCGATGTTGCCGTCCTGACGGTAGCGGACGATGTCTCCGCTATGGTAAGCCCGTTTCCCATTCATCGTGAAGAATACTTCCGCCGTCTTATCCGGACGGTTCAGATATCCGCGTCCTACCTGCCCGCCGACGATGATGAGCTCACCAGCCGCACCGACAGGAAGACGATGCAGCTGTTTGTCAACTACATAGCAGTCCAGCTGGTCAGTCGGTTTGCCGATAGGAATGTTCGGCTCCTTCCTGAGTACCGGCAGTGTAGTGGAAAAGACGGTACACTCCGTCGGGCCGTAGCCATTGTGGAAAGTGTATCCTGTAGCGGGATTCACGCTTACCAGCTTCTCACCGCCTACGCTGAGATGCTTGAGCGAATGGTTCTCTGTGTTAAGAAGGAACTGGACTCCCACTTGAGTGGTGATGAAACTGTGGGTGATGCCGTTGGCTTCAAAATAGTCATTGATGGCGATAAGGTCGAGCCTGAGCTCTTCAGGTATGATGTGAACAGTAGCACCGGTTGTCAGTGCTGGATACAGATCCATCATATTTGCGTCAAAGCCGAACGATGCGTATGCTGCCACATTATGTTCTGGCCTGAGGTCATAATAGCGGCAATACCATCTGATGAAGGCCACTAGATTCTGATGTTCCAGCATTACGCCCTTAGGTACTCCGGTGGATCCGGACGTATATAGCAGAATGAAGAGACTCTGAGGAGTGAGGCTGTCGGCTGGAATTTCCTCCATACTAATGTCAGAGAGGTTGCCCGTAAGTACAACTTCACCTTTATATTCATCAATCAGTCCGGCCAGTTCATCATCGGCAATGAGCAATGCGGCATCGGCATCCTTCACCATAAAATTCAGGCGCTCCTTTGGATAACTCGGGTCAAGGGGCTGATATGCGCAACCAGCTTTCATCGCCGCCAGAGGAAGGATGAACATATATTCGTTCCTCGGGATGAGGATGGATACCACAGGCTCCTGTTTGCCGCAGTCCTTCACTTTCCCGTAAATCAGTCCGCCAATCCGGTCTGTCATCCCGTCCAGCTCGCGATATGTGTATTTCTTATCTTTAAATACGGCTGCAACATTGTCCGGATACTGCCTTGCCGCCTTGCGGAACAGCGACAGTACCGTCTCACCGTCATTCTCCCTGACGGACACAGAACGGCCTTTTTCGTTGAAAGAATCCAGAAGGTCAATCATCTTGTCATCGCAGAGGGTCACCTCGCCCAGTCTTTCTTTAGCAAGCAACTGCTCCACCACGTGACAGACAACTTCGGCAAAGCCCGTCATCATATCCTTGGAGAAGAGACTTTCATCATACTGAACGCGGATTGTACCGTCCTGCGCGATGCTTCCTTCCACGAATACTGCAACAGGAAACTTGGCTTTTTTATTCCCAAGTCTCTGCAATTTCATCTCGCCTCCACCGCATACATACCGATTGAGTACACCCACCTGATAGGCATACATAATATTGGCAGCATAGCCGAATTTTTCCGCAATGTAAGCGAAAGGATAATCTTCGTTCGAGAGAGTATCCACAAAAATACCTGACAACTGATGCAAATAATCCTCCACCCTCATTTCCGGGTCAATCGTACTCACCAGCGGCAGTGTATTCACGAACATACCGAAAGTGTTGGAAAGTTTAAGATTGCTTCTTCCGTTGGAAATGGTGCAGATGCCCACGGTTTCTTCCGCGGTATATTTGCTCACGGCAAGCATCACGGCGGCAAGGTACAACGATGCCGGTGTAACACCCAGCTTCCTGCACTTTTGCTGCACAGCCTCGAGATTCGTTGATATTGTCACTTCAGCCTCTGCGTGACTGTCATCTCCGTCATATCTGTCAGGAAGAAGAGCGGAGGCCTCATCTATCCGGCTCAGTTGCTCAGCGTAGAATTTCTCCGTGGCTGTTTCAATCTTCTGCTCAGAGACAAAGCGGTAATAGTCATATTTTTCTTCCTCCGGAGAATTCCCGTCAAGGGCATCACACAACTGTTTATAGAATATGTCGATTGACCCACCATCCATTATCAGGTGATGGAAATCCGCAAGAAGATGAACGGCAGAAGGAGTCTCAACAATCTCAAACCGGTAGAGAGGACCTTCTTTCAATGCGAACGGACGCACGAAAGACTTCTTTTCACGCTCCAGGTCATCGTCAGTCATCTTCAGTACCGGAATCTCCGGCACCTTATCGTCCATAGGACATTGGTGAACGTTCCCGTCTTCATCATTCTGGAAACGGTTGTTGATATAAGGATGGGCCTTCACAACCTTTTCAAGAGCATCTCTCAACTGAAGGGCTGTGATTCCCTGAGGCATAGTCTGGCATTCCGGAATATTGTATTGGATGTCTTCCGGATTAGCAGCGCACTCGGAATAAATGCCGAGTTGCGAGAAGGAAAGGGGTGCTGACTTTATTGTCGCCCCTGTTTTTCCAGACTTATCTTCCACCACTTGCAGCCTTACTGCAAGCTCTCGGATGGTCGGGAAACGCAATATATCACGGACAGGAAGTTCAGCATTCATCCTTTCTTTCACGAAAACGGAAAAACGGATGGAAAGCAAGGAAGTCAGACCGATGCTTATCAGGTTTGTCGTTACTCCGAAACCCGTACTTCCCACAATCTCCGCTACGATATCATAGAGGGCCTGCTCCTTGGCATCGGCAGGCATTATTTTCTCTTCAGCAGCAAGGTCAAAGGCCGGCTCCGGTAGAGATTTCAGGTCCGTCTTCCCATTTGGGGATACGGGCATTTTCTCCATAGCCACGAAAATGGTAGGCACCATATAGTGTGTGAGGCTCCTGCCCATCTGCTCCTTGAGGGTCGCAGTGAGTTCTGCTCCCGGTTCCGCTCCGGCATCAGGTACATAATACGCCACCAAATGATCGTGTCCCTCAACGCTCTTTATCATAACCACACCTTCCCTGACCTGAGGCTGCCTGTTCAGAACGGCCTCAACCTCACCGAGTTCGATACGCAAGCCGTTAAGTTTTATCTGATTGTCCTTTCGCCCGAGAATGATGACTTCTCCATCCTCGTTCCAATATGAATAATCCCCCGACTTGTAGCATCGCTCCCCGTGGTAATCAATGAACGCCTCCATCGTCTTGTCCGGAAGGTCGTTATATCCGGCCGCCACACCGAGTCCGCCGATGAGGAGTTCCCCTGTCACTCCGACAGGCAGTTCATTGAGATCTTCATCCACGACATATTCCCGGACATTCAGCAAAGGCCTTCCGATGGTAATATGCTCCGAATGTGTCAATTCTTTGCCGTTACAGCTGACGCTTATCTCCGTAGGTCCATAAGTGTTGAACAGACGGGCACCTGGAGCCAGTTCCTTGATCTGCGGCAGGAGGGTCGGCGGATATTTTTCACCGCCGAGCACAATGAACTTGCACTTTGAAAGTGCCGTCCTGAAATCCGGAAGGTCGAGGAACATCTTGAGACGGGAAGGGGTGCCGCTGAAGGCGTCCACACCGGTTCTGAGCATCAGTTCGGCAAGAGCGGACGGATCATTTACTTGCGACTCGTCGGCAAACACAAGAGTCATTCCATTGAAAAGAGAAGACCCTATCTCCTTGAGCGAAAGGTCGAAACTGACAGTAGTGATGCAGAGCATCGTCCTGCATTCGTTAACCAAAGCGTGGAAATGCCGATTCTCTTTGTGATCGGTCAGGTAGTTGCAGATACCGATATGACGGAGCATAACCCCTTTGGGACGTCCTGTGGAACCGGATGTGTAGATGAGGTAGGCAAGGGAATCACTGTCCTGACAGATATTCGGATTCTCCTCACCGTAGCCGGATGCAAGCAAATCCTCGATATCGAGGGCACGGTCACCATACTCCGACATCTTGTCCGCAGTGGTGATGACAAATCGTGCGTGGCTGTCTTCGGTGATGAGTTTAATACGCTCTGCAGGATATTCGGGGTCGCAAGGGATATAGGCCGCACCAGTTTTCATCACGCCGAACATAGCGATAAGATGCCAGCTCTTACGAGGAAGCAGCAGGCAAATACGGTCACCTGGTGTCACGCCTTTTCCTATCAGCGCGTGAGCAAGTTTGTTGGCATTCGCATTGAGCTCGCGGTAACTGAGAGTCTCGTTGCAGGCTATGACGGCAGTTGCGTCAGGAGTCTGTTCTGCCCAGTATTCTACACTCTTGTGGAACAGAGGGAAACGTACGGCGGAAGCATCGAGACAAGTCTGGCGCATTGCCGCGACCTCTTTCTTCTGGCGCTCGCTCATTATCGACACGGCAAGCAGTCTCCCGTCAGGATCTTCGAGGAAATGTGAAATAACGGCATCCATTGACTCCGCAAAGCGCCCGACCAGTCCGGCGGAATACCTGGCTGCGTCGTAGTTGATGACAATTGCGGGTTTGCCTTCCACGTTGTGTATCGTAATGGTCAAAGGGAACGAGTGACTGTTCCTCCGCATCGGTTCCGCCTTCACTTCAGTGCCGCGCACCTGAAATGTATTGCCCAACGTTCCGTACTGATAAACGAAACGGACATTCTGCTCTATCCCATAATCGCGAGACAGCGAAGCAAAAGAATACTCCTCGTGCTCACGGGTTTTCATAAACATCTCGCGAACACCGTATATGAACTCCCGGACACAAACGTCTTCAAGCTTGCAAACAAGAGGGAGGGTGTTGATGAACATTCCCACAACTCCCCGGCTCAAAGGATTGAGACGACCGTTACTGATGGTCGTCATAAACAGTTCCTTAGTGTTGGCAAAGCGTCCCAAAGTGTAGAACGAGGCCGCCATAAACAGCGCGGACGGTGCGGTGCCAAGCGCTTTGGCCTTAGCCAATACATCAGTCGCAGTCACAGGCTGCACCAATTCTGCGTGGGGCCCATTTTCTCCACTGAGATCCGATGGGAGCGACGTTGACGTGACTCCGCCACCCAGCATCTTGTCAAAATATGCTTTGTGATCTGTCTTATCCGCATGCTGCGCATCTGAAAAATCCCTGTAGGAATGTGGCTCTGCAGACGGACGGATGCCTTCAATGGCCGCGCATATCTCATTCATCAGAATATTAAGGGAGGCACCGTCATACACAAGATGGTGGAAATCCAGCAAAAGTGAGACGCAGGAAGGGGCCGCAAGTACCTGAGCCCTGTAAAGCGGACCGCAGCTGATGTCGAACACGCGAATGAAATTCTGTTTTACGGTCTCAATATCATCGTCTCCAACATTCAGTACTTCAACCACTGCTTTGCATTCATCTGCATAGACCTGCATCGGGCTGCCGTCCCTGTCCTCAAAATGTGAGAACAGCACAGGATGGCACTCCAAAACGCTACACACCGCTTCAGCTACATCTTCAGGGGCGAAGGAAACAGGGAAAGAAATAATTTTTGGATTGTTGTATCGAAGATTTTCAGGGTCAATGATACAATCAAAATAAACCCCCTGTTGCTCGCAGGTGATCGGAAACATTCTTTTGCTCATACGTTGGGTTTGTACAATAATTATTTGATTATGAACATCCTGTCGAAATGCGTAACCTTGAGTACCTCCATAATGTTCTCATTCACACCGAGCAAAGTTATCTGCTGTCCTTGTGCCGCGCTTGCCTTGCGCAAACGCAGGAACACACGCAAACCGGAACTGGCTACATAATCAAGCGCCGTGCAATCGATTGTTATCGGCTTTGAAGCGAGCGCCTCGAGCTCAATAATAGAAGGTTCGGCATTCTCAGCTGCCTGTGTGTCAAAACTGCCGCACATAGTGACGACAACTGCTTCAGTGTTGTTTTGAATCTTAATTTCCATATTTCTATAAATTAATTATTATCATTTTTTATATATCTCAAACACAGCATAGTAATATCATCACTCTGCCCGCTTCCGCTTGAATGACGCTGCAGACAAGCCAGAACGTCATTTACCAGAGCCGCCGCGTTCTCGCACGAAGACTTCCCGGCAAAGTCCAGGAGACGCCCCTTCCCGAATTCGTGACCCTGTGCATCCATAGCTTCCGTCACCCCGTCCGTAAATAAAAGCAGGTAGTCTCCGGGGTTTAAGACAGTTGATACAGTAACGAATTCCTCCCCTTCGTATATGCCGAGGGCTATATTCTCAGAATCTTGGAAAAACTCCGCCCGGCCATCACGAAGCAATATGGGAGCATCGTGGCCGGCATTGATATATTCCAGTTTTCCATTTTTCAAATCGAGACAGCCGAGCCATAATGTCACGAAACGGCACTGTGCGTTGTCGGTGCACAAAGAAATATTCATCTGCCGTGCGGCATCCGCCAGAGGCATCTCCGCCGCCATACTGCGGAACAGATAATGTGTAGCGGCCATAAACAAGGATGCCTGCACACCCTTGCCGCTGACATCCCCTATGCAGAAGAATAATTTGTCTTCACGGGTGAAATAGTCATACAAATCCCCTCCCACCTTTCTTGCCGGATGCAGGCAAGCCGCTATATCAATGCCATTCCGCTCGGGGAAAGGAGGAAAAATATGTGGAACAAGCTCGTTCTGAGCTCTTTCAGCGAGAGACATCTCATTTTCCAAAACGGCTTTCTCCTTCTCGACCCGCTGCTGTTCCCTAACAAAAGGACTTGCAACATAACGAACAGAATACCTGATGGCCAAATATACTGTCACGAACATCAGAATAAGAATCAGTGCCATAGATATCAATGCCTGACGGACTTTCCTTCTGATAATCCTTTTGTCTGCGGAAATGACTACATCCCAGCCTATATTATCAATTACGTCTTCTTGCACGATCATATCCTCAGGAGATAGTTCCAGAATATAAGCATCAGGGGCAACGACCATTGTTCCGTCGGGCTTGTAGATGCTGATATCGGCATCTTGTCTCAATTTGTACCCCTTGACAAATGATGTAAGTTCCTGTTCAAGGACAATGGAATAAGCCATCCCGAATATTCCTCCCTCACTGTCGGCCAGCGGCACAAAATAACATATTGCCCTTTGGCCATCGGTATATTCCGTGGAAAGAGAGCCCCAGAACGATTCACCTTTAACGTAGCAGTTCACCCAATCGGCATCGCTATCCAGTTCTTTGCCATTGATATACGTTTCCAATAATAAGCCGCTGCTATCAACATAAGCCCCACGTTCGTAATAACCGTCCGCGCAAGGAATCCTTTCGTTATCAAAAATCGCATAGACTCCCCAAACATCCCCGACGGATTCAAGATAGTTAATGAACAGGGTATCGAGAGCTGCCTGGCCCTCTTCATTGAACTGTGACACAACTTCCGCCAGAATTCTGGTAGTAGACTCCACCCTCAGCAATTTCTGCTCCATAATGCGCGTGATGGCGGTGAGATCATCGGAAAATCTGTCATTGATCAGTTCCTCATAATCATTCCGGATGCGGAAGGCAACCATCAGCATTACAACGGAAGAAATAAGAATGACCACGGAAGAGATAATCGTTGTCATCCTGATTTGAAGCTGAGTCCTTGAAGTACTATCTTTTTTCATTGGGACGATATCAAATTAAAAATGAAAGCTGGCTCCTAATTCAAAGGCTCTCAGATAAGGGTCATAAGTTTTGTAAAGAGTCTCGTTCTCTGCATATTCCACGTCTGTGGAAATACCGTCGAACACGTCGCGGAGCGAAGCGAACAGAGTCCATTTCTTCAGAACCTTGCTCACGCGCAACGTCAGCAGGGAGCAATCTCCCAAAATAATATTATCCTTATACATTTTGCTGTTATACAAGAAGTGGGCATTTATAAGCCAATTCTTCCTCAATTGCACGGATGGAGCGAACATTACATTGAAATAACTTGCCTGATTTCTGTTGAATAAGGAATATTTCGTATTGTAGAACAGGTTACCGCCGAACGACATTGAAAAAGGCCCGTATGAATAGTTCAGCATTGCCGTCAAGCCCAGAATATTCCCGTATGAAGTATTCCGGGGATACACATATGCTACCTTTTTTTCCCCATCGAACAATATGCTGTTTTCTACCACCCTGTCCTGCATATTCAGTTCGGCGCTGATATCAAAGACTATATGATGCATATCTTTGGACCAATCCGTAATGTATTCCAGATTTGCGGAACCGGTCATCGGTCCCTTGAGATCAGGGTTGCCTTTTCTCCATACTTGAGCCCCCTCGTCAAATGCCAATTCCGGATAGACGAGATTGTTGGATACCACACCGGCACTTCTTATAAGTTTCAGCCTGACAGCATGATGCTTCACAATCTGCCAGAGGATGTCTCCTTCGGCTGTCCAGTCTTGCGACCAACCATTGAACGGCCTCCCGCCGGCAACGCAATAGTTTCTCGAATATCCCTTGTACCTTCCGTTGAGAATGGCTTTGATATGTTCGCTATTGTAGTCCAGCTTGAGAAAAGGAGAGAAATACAGCATACTGTTCTGCTGATGCCTGTTTGAGATGGAGCTGAAATTGATTACGGCATCCAGATTCAATTTCCTGTCGGGAATCCTGAATTTTGTCACTGATTTCAACTCCATATTGAATTCATCCTTCTGCCCCGGATAATCAGAACTGCCGTGGTAATTCGCATTAACATTGAGTTCTCCCGTCTCAATCGTTCGCGTATAATCCACCATTGCATTGAAAGTCAGCTGTTTCTGATGACTTTCAGAGAACGTTCTTTCTGAAGTGCGAAACATCCACCCCGGACCCATTGTCCCTGACATATCTTCAAGTTTGGAAGAGAAGGATTTCGTGGTGTAATTTACCTGCATATAGTTCTGCCATACCCACAGTTTGAGAACGTCCTTGTCGCTTATTTTCCACTTCGCATATACTCGCGCCATTTGCCCCAGATAGTTCTCCCTTGTAGTGTCGGTGCCTGACATAGTGAACGTTTCGGCCATTTTCTCCTGATAAGCCAACTTTGTAGGATAGTATATGTCGAAATTGATATCGGCTCTCATTTCGAAGCGCTTTCCGTCCGAATAACGGAGGTTTGCCGTAGGCATTACTCCCGTAAAGAGAGAAGACTGCACTGTTGCATCCCCACTGAAGCCTTTTTCCATCGGACGCGGAACGATGTTGACGGATCCGGAAATTCCGTTTTTAATATGCGCATCGGAAGGTGATGTGCTTATTACAATCTTCTCGATTTCCCTCAAAAAAGTATTATGCAGGAAGGCATCCTTGGAATCCCCTATCAGCTTGCCGTCCAGTTTTATGTCGAAACGCTCCAAAAAAGTATCGGCATTCCTGTCCACCAGTTCAGGAAGCGTCAGGAGATAATCAAGCAAGGCCATATCGGATGGCAGAGAAAGTTTCGATACCCAAATGGTTTTGTTACTGGCCGTTACCTCAACTTCGTACTCCTGGGCTTGCAGAAGAACGGGAAAAACGGACAAAAAGACAGAAATAAACAGGATGCAAGAGTTTCTCATTAAGTCATTCTTAAAAAAAGACATCTTTCAGGTTGCCACCTCTCCGACTGCTCTTCTGGTGGCACACCACTACGGTTCAAAGATAGTGTTTTTTTCGGCTCATACTGTCGCAATATAAGTCCATATCACACAATTGAGCGGAATATTTTATAATTTTGTGAGGTTTTTGGTGCATCAGATAATGTATTCGTTTATTATCAGCCTTATTGTCCTGGTTCTGGGCTATTTCCTGTATGGAAAATTTGTGGACAAAGTATTTGGTCCCGACAGTAAAAAAGTAACCCCGGCGATTTCGAAAGCCGATGGAGTTGACTACGTTATTCTCCCCAAATGGAAGTTGTTTATGATCCAGTTCCTCAACATTGCAGGGACAGGTCCTATTTTCGGTGCGATAATGGGAGCCAAGTTCGGGCCTTCAGCATATTTGTGGATTGTGCTGGGAAGCATATTTGCAGGCGGAGTCCACGACTACTTCAGCGGAATGCTCAGCGTACGTCACAACGGGGCATCACTGCCGGACATAATGGGAATCTACGTAGGGAAACGCACAAAAAGCCTGATGCTCGTTTTCTCTCTCCTGCTCCTGCTTCTTGTAGGAACCGTATTCGTTTACAGTCCGGCTCTGATTTTTGGAGAAATGGCCGGTGACGGCAGCCAGAAAGCCATATTGATTTGGGTGTGCATTATATTCGGATACTACATTCTCGCAACGCTGCTTCCTATCGACAAACTGATAGGCAAGTTCTATCCGATCTTCGCCGCCTGCCTGCTGTTTATGGCAATAGCCCTTATGGTATGCCTTTTCATCCACTGGCCTGATATCCCTGAATTCTGGCAGGGGCTTGGTAATAAAGGAGCAGCCGTCGGACTGACAGGGATGGACAAACAGCCAATCTTCCCTTGTCTCTTCATTACAATTGCGTGCGGAGCCCTCAGCGGATTCCACTCCACCCAGAGCCCGCTTATGGCGCGTTGTATGGAAAATGAAAATGAAGGTCGCGAGACATTCTACGGAGCGATGATTTCCGAAGGCATTGTAGCTCTGATATGGGCGGCCGTAGCATCATACTTCTTCTTTGACGGAGGAGCCGAAGCATCCGGGTCGAGTCTTTCAGCATCCGCACCTGAGGTAGTAACCAAAATTTCAAAATACTGGCTCGGTTCAATAGGAAGCATCCTCGCCGTCATTGGAGTTGCTATCGCCCCGATTACGAGTGGAGATACAGCCTTCCGTAGCGCCCGGCTGGTTATTGCCGACGCATTTAATATCGACCAGAAGCCAAAGAAAAACAGGCTCTTCATCGCCATCCCGATTTTTGCAATCACCTTAGCTCTCCTCGCATTCAACATCAAGAATGAAGACGGGTTCAACATCATCTGGAGATATTTCGGATGGGCGAATCTGGCACTTGCCTGCTTCACACTCTGGGCAGCTGTGGAATTCCTGCTGACCAAGAAGAGAGGCGCTGTAATACTTGTTGCTCTGATTCCGGCTATGACAATGACGTCAATATGCTTTGCATATATCGCCACCGCCAAGATTGGATTCGGTCTCCCTATTAAATGGGCCTGGCCTGTTGCCGACATCACATTCATTGTATGTCTGATGAATTCTATTATCCGAAGAGTCAGATTACGCCACCAGGAGCAAAAAAACAGGTCCTAATAGATTAATAGACCAATAAGGGCTCCCGCTGCAAGGATGACCATAGGCCCGCGCTTGAAGAAATGGTAGGCGATAAATGCCCCGGCAGCCAGCGCCCAAGCTTTCCAGTCCGGGAAATTGCCGGTAATAATTCTGAATCCACCGTCGAAGGAGAACATCAGCACAAGCGCAGATGCGCCGATCAAGCCAGCTACAGCCGGCTTCAAGCCACTCAGCATATTCCTGGCAACAGCAGTCTCGTGGAATTTTGCGTACATCCTGACTATCAACAACATAATAAGAAAACTCGGAAGTACGACAGCGAGCGAGGCCACCAGAGATCCGGTGCAGGCGAGAAGTTCCGAGGCTCCTGCCTCTTTCAGTACTTCGTAGCCTACATAGGTCGAGCAGTTGAGACCGATAGGTCCCGGAGTCATCTGGGAAATGGCCACTATATCCGTGAATACCGACTCCGTAATCCATCCCTTGGCCACGACTATCTCACTTTGGATAATGCCGATTACGGCATAGCCTCCGCCGAAGGTGAAGAGACCGATCGTAAAGAACGTGATGAATAATTGCAAAAGCAGTTCCGTCATTTCCCAGCCCTCCTTTCATTGTAGGCTGAGACAGCCAATGACAGAACAATAATCACCAGAAGGATATACACAGCGGAAATCCTCAAAAAGACAATTCCGCACAAAGTCAGAAGGGAGATTGCCCAATGCCACCATTCCGCATTCTTTAAGAACAGTTTGAAGGCATATGCGGCAACGATTCCGACAGCCACCGGCCTGACCCCTTTGAAAATGCTGACCACCACAGGATTGCTGCTGAACGAACTGAAGAACATCGCAATCAGCAATATCATTATGAACGGGACAAGGATGCAGCCGAGTGTTGCGACCAGTCCTCCTTTGAAGCCCCTGAGCCGGTATCCGCAGAATATCGCCATGTTGACGGTAAGCAGGCCGGGAGCACTTTGCGAGACTGCGACGATATCAGGCATCTCACTCTCCGCTATCCACCCGCGCTTGATGATCTCTTCCTGAATGGCCGGGACCATCATATATCCGCCACCAATCGTGAATGCTCCAATTTTGCTGAACACAGCAAAGATATCCCACAATGATATTTTTTCTTCGTGATCCATTATGCGAAATTAATCAGTTTTCTGCTATTTTTGTACATAACGGTTTGAATATTCCAATCCAATATGCATATGAAAAAGTATTTTGCAGAATTCATCGGCACAATGGTGCTGACACTTCTCGGCTGCGGAACAGCTGTTTTCGTTGGATGCGGTGAGTTTTATCATTCGATCTTTATACCCTTACGGACATAATCGTGATGTCGTCATTCTGGTCATTATCCTTCGTGAATGCCTTCATTGACTGCGTAAGTTTCTCAACGAACTCTTCAGAAGGAGTGTCAGGGCTCTGCTCGTTGCAGAAGTATATAAGCCTGTCCTCACCATATTGGTTCTTGTAAGCATCCTCCGCCTCCGTGACACCATCAGTGTAAATAAGCAGACGGGAGCCCTTCTCGATAATCATACTCTCCTTCTCATATGGGAACTGGTCGAACACGCCGGCAGCCAGGTTGGACTTGGCGTGGATATACTCGGCCTTCCCTTCCGGAGAGATTATCACGATAGGATTATGTCCCGCATTACAGAATACCAGTTCACGCGTGTCAAGGTCCAAACGGCCCACGAACATGGTAATGAACATATTATTGTCATTGCCGGAGCAGAATGAACTGTTGATGCAGGATACGATATTGCTGGTGCTGAGCGACATCTCTGACACATAATGGAAGAGGGATCTGGAAATAGCCATATACAGAGCAGCAGGAACACCCTTTCCTGAAACGTCTCCGACCGCAAAATAGATAGTTCTGCCGGCCCTGAGGAAGTCATACATATCACCTCCAACCTCCTTTGCCGGTTTCAGCGTTGCATAAAGGTCCACTTCCTCATCATTGATGAAGTCTGTCCTCAACATCTGCTGCTGGATATTACGGGCAACGGACAATTCACTTTCGAAACGTTCATTTGCTGCCGTAGTGGCCCTGAGCTGTTTGATATAGTCATTGATCGACCTCAACATATTCCTGAGAGCCTCGTGCAGATGAAACATCTCATTGTTTCCCTCAACCTGAGGGATCTCTGCCTTGAAGTTACCTTTCGCAACATTCTTTGCGAGATATGTAACCTCGGTCAGAGGAAGCAATGTACGGTTTATCAAGGTGCGGGTGACGAGATAAATCGCCAACAGGTCACCGAGAGCAATCAAAAGGATAAGAAGCTGGAACTTTATGGTAGCGCCAAAGATTGCCTTCGCCGGACTGATCAGGGCTGTTGACCAGCCGTTCCTTACCGGGCCATAAATCGCTGCAGCGCGTTCGGAACGGACCTCGCCTATTCCCGTTTCGCCGGCTATCATCTTGCTTGCAAACTCTTCGAACTTTTTGTCATCCTTGCTTTGTGCGAAAGCCATAACTCCATTCAGGATGATACTCTCGTCCGGATGACTGAGGATTGTTCCTTTCTGGCTAAGGATTACGGCATAGGAACCTTCATAAAAATGTTCTCTCGCGAGCCTTTTATTGATTCCCGGAATTGAAATATCCAGTGAAAGTATAGCATATACTTCACCTTTCTCATTCCGCAACGGAGTGGAATAGGAAGTAATCAGGCCAGCATCAACAGTTTCACAAGGCTCACCCCATACTCCGGCGCCCTTGCTCATTGCATCTTCGAACCACGGCTCGGTCACATAGTTGTTCCGGACGCTATGGACGATAATTCCGGATTCGGGATCCTTGACTGTGCGGAGTGCGTAATATTCGCCCTTGTTTTTGTAAAAGCCCTTGGTGAATGCAATCGTCACTCCTGACAGCATCTCACCATACTGCATCACCTTTTCATTGACCGTAGTCAGATAATCCGGATCGCCGATATGGTCTACGACCTGCCAGTTGACGAAAGATTCCATCGTTTCCACCTCGCCCAACATACCCTCGATATCCTTGACATAAGTATCGAGAGAACCTTCCGCCGTCTTCTTTACGGACTCTGTCACCACCCTGCCTGAAAATTCGATGATACCGAAGATTCCTCCGAGTACCAGAATGGCAACCGTAATAATAATCTTATGGCTGAGTTCGCCTGAAATCGATCTGCTGCTCATCTCTTAATCCTCCTTTCTGAGTGCAGGCAGCTGGAGTGTCACCGCCTTTTCAATAATATCAATAACAAAATGTCGTGATGCCACAATCTCACCATCTACACACAGGTAAATCAATGACTTGGAAGAAATATCCACGTGTTTTGCCTTCATGAACTTCATACGCCTGCGGCAGAATGCATTTGTAACGTGATGACCGTCCTTGAAATGCCTGTACATCAGAACAAATGTAAGGAGAGTGGTACTTCTGTTCACCTCCACATTCATAATACCGTCATCGATCACTGCATCCGGTGCGCATTTGTAATTCTGTCCGTAATAGGAAGCATTGGCGATGGTACAGAACATTGTAGTTCCGCGCGTGAGACGCTCTCCATCCACAACTATCCGGTAGTTGTTGAACCTGTTCAAGAAGATCGACCTTACCGTTCCGCGTAAGTACGGTTTATCCTTTCCCTTCAGGATATACTGTGCGCCATAATGCGCGGCCATGGAGTCGAATCCGAGGTTGATGACATTGATCGAATAGTCGTTGTTGCACTTCAACACATCGGAGACCTGGGTCTCACCCTCGATGATGTCTTTCAGAGACCTGAAATTACGTCCAGGGAAATGAAGCGTGAAATTGTTTCCCGAGCCGTACGCCATCAAAGCTACTCTCTTGTTCTCGAATCCGACGACTCCGTTTACGACCTCGCTGAGCGTTCCTGTGCCGCCGCAGGCCACAAAGCAGACCTCATCCGCCTGATGGAAATCACAATAGATCCTGACAAAACGGGTAGCATCGCCCTCTCCGGTTGTCTTGTATATCTCATATTTGATGGGCGCACTTTTCAATTGAGGTTCCAGGTCCTCCATAATGAAAGCCTTATCCTCACGCCCGTTTACCACAAAAATGTAATACATACTCTATCTTTCTTACTTTCTTGCAAAAAACTTATCCGTTAGAAAATCCATTTCAAACCGAGGCATGGACGGCACTTCCAGCCGACAATCCCGGCAAAATTGTTGGAGATCTCCACCTCCCCGCCAAGATTGAGGTTAGGACATTTGAAAAACTGTCCCACAGCATACCAAAGTTGCGGCTCTGAAAAAAAGATGCATTTGTTTCCTTCCCACCAGACATCAAAAAAGCCGCAGAATCTCAGGCCTCGGGTCCCGAACAGGTCCTGAAGGCCCCAGACACCCGTGAACTGCATCGGCAGGCACTGGTCCAACCCGACGAATTTCTTAAACAGGACTTCAACATTGAAGGTGTTCCTGTAGTCTTCACTGTGTATCAGATAATTTGCTCCAACGAGGAATGCGTGGTTGACGGTATAGCCTCCGAACATTGAGCCGAGTCCGCCGTCATATTCCACTTGGAGGCTCAGGTCCTTCAATTTCGAGTCCTGCCAGAAATTGAGGCAGCGGGCGATTTCGGTGTATGCGCCGCTGGGACCTATGTTCTTTCCTTCCGTATTATGAAAATTGTAATCTACATCTATGAAGAAAAAAGTATTGCCCCATGAATCGCCATGGAACATTTCGTATGTGGAAGTAACGTGGTGACGGTCATATCCGAAATCCCAGAAAAGTTGGAGATTGGTGTCAGTAAGAGGAGTCTGGGCGGCAGCCAGACGGCATATCGTCAGAGTCGCAATGATTATTGAAGCCTTTTTCATATCACATCTTAATTTATTGACAAACAAAATTAGCCATTTATTTTTTATCTTCGCGTAAACGAATGATTTTCTGAAATATGACGATTGAAGAACAACTTGCACTTATGCATTCCGGACAGCATTATGATGCCCACACTCCGGAAATGAGGGCATACCGCAGCGAAGTGAAGAAGAAGTTGCACATGCTCAATGTGACCGAATATCACACAGACAAGATGCAGGAGATAATCCGCTCACTCTGTCCCAACAGCGCTCCGGACCTCTATCTCGAACCTCCGTTCTACTGCGATTACGGGGAAGGCATCATTGCTGGAGAAGGCGTGTTCGTCAATTTCGGAGCAGTCATCCTCGACGGCGGCACTGTAACTATCGGGAAGAAAACACTTATTGCGCCGGGAGTCCACATTTACACCGCAGAGCATCCACTTGATGCGGATGAACGCGATGAATGGGAGGGCTGCCGTCCTGTCAAAATCGGGGAAAGATGCTGGATAGGCGGCCACTCGACCATCTGTCCGGGTGTAACCATCGGGGACAGATGCGTGATCGGTGCAGGTGCAGTCGTCGCAAACGACATTCCCGACGACTCCCTTGCTGTCGGCGTCCCGGCCCGCGTCATCAGGAAACTCAATCGGAAGAAATAAATAATTGAATTATATTATGCATCCTTGCTCCAAGATGGTTACCGGCGAGTGAGTTTTTGGTACATCTTGAAAAGCTCGGCGACACAGTCGGATTCGGTCATTGTGCGCCAGTTGAAACCGTAGGACTCCATTACTGCCTTGTCGTTTTCCTGATGGGCCTTGCGGAGCTCGACAGGCATTGTCAGTTCGTCATAGAGGTCGGCAAGGGAGCAGTCGGGATATTTGGCACGGGCATCGAGGATTGCCTGGGCGGTCTGCTTGATCTTGACTTTCTGGGCCTCAGTAGGTGTCGGCCAAGGGAAGTTGTTGTAAACGATATCTTTCGAATAACGGTAATCACTTTTGAGTCTGCCGCATACAACACGCATCCAGGCATTGTGGACATTGGATGTGAGAATTCCGAAATGATATAGCGTTGCATCCGGAATCATTTGTGCCGAATCACTTGCTATTATGTCAGGAGAAACAAAGCCAATAGGGATATATCTTCTATTCTCAGACGACACTCTCGGCACAATTATATAATCCGAATCGGGCTGGCGTACCTCTTGGAATAGGTTTGACCACTCTGCGCTCTTGCGCGTCGCCTCTTTGGGGCTGGATAAACGGAATTCTCTTACAAGATTGATTCTGTTCATAATAAAAGAAATTGACCGTATATCCGCTGGAGACGCGCCAACAAGCCAGAGGCAATATCTTTCTTTATTGTTTATGTATTCTTCAGAACCATAAATTTTTCTGATGAATTTTTCCACACGGGGGTCATTGCTGACAATATCTTTTCTGGTCTTATCATCCAAGAACAAGAAGCCTCCATCTGTCGGCTTGTTTCCATAGACCATCTTCGGCACATCACATAAAGGCTTGTTCCGGCTTTCCACAAAAACATTTTCAGCGTCAATGAGATACGGATTGATTTTTGAGACAGCCGTTTGAACCTTCCCCGTAAAAATCCGCTTATGTTCAGAAGGAACGCAACTGAACCCGATAATGACACAATGCACGTGAGCCTTGAGGGAACTCTCACTGTCCCAGCGGAATGTACGCCATGCAAAGTCAATTTGAACACCGAACCTTTCAAACAGAGGTTTCCATACTCCGGCCACCTGTTCGCCCTGCGTGATGGAATTGGTTGACACCAGAGCGGTACGGACAGGAGTTGCCGCCTCTGACATATACTCGGCGGCCTTCCAGAACCAACCGGACACATAGTCAATCTTGCCGGCAGTAGGATAGGGCTTTCCGTTTGTGTCTGTATAAATGGCAAGTATATCGTCCTTTTGCTCCTTACTTTGCATCGAATACCCCACAAAAGGCGGGTTGCCGATGATGTAATCGAAATCTATGCTTTTCTCTACAGTTGTTCTGGGAGCGAAGTCAATTTCCTTTGTATAAAGATTTATCTCTCCGTACTTAATGACGGGTTCCTGCAACAAATTATCTTCCTCTCTGATCGGTGACAAGTGTGTCTTCTCCGCTATGATTGTAGTCGTTTCTTCCTTGAAAGGAAGATGATTCCAATCCATCCGTAGCGCATTCCCCTCTATTATATTGTGATAACTCTTGAGAGGCAGGAAATCCAGATTGACGTGCATCAGTCTTTCAGTTTCGGCCATCATCTGGGCCTCGGCTATCCAAAGAGCAGTCGTTGCGGTGGCCACTGCGAAGTCGTTTATCTCGATGCCGTAGAACTGGTGGATATCAACCTTGATAGGGTTGAATATATCACCGATTACAAACATAGCCTCGTTCTCTAGACGCCTGAGTGACAGGTAGGTCTCGGTAAGGAAGTTTCCACTTCCGCAGGCCGGGTCAAGGAACTTCAGCGATGCGAGTTTGTCCTGATACTCTCGGGCCTTTTGAATTCTTTTCTTTTCAATTGGCTCGTCCTTTATTTCTGTAAGTTCCGCTTTCAGTTCATCAAAGAACAGCGGGTCAATCACCTTGTGAATGTTCTCGATACTGGTGTAGTGCATTCCTCCGCTGCGGCGGGTTTCGGGATTCAGAGTGCTCTCGAATACGGCCCCGAATATGGTCGGGCTTATCTGGCTCCAGTCGAAGTCGTCGCTGGCGTGCTTGAGAATAAGATTGGCCAGAGTCTCGTTGAAGAAAGGTATTTCAATGTCTCTGTCGGAGAACAGGCCGCCGTTGCAGTACGGGAAGGCTTTGAGGCTCGGTTTAAGGTAAGGACTACGCTGGTCAACCGGAGTGTTCAGGGTCTCAAAGAGTTTGATAAGACCATCCCGCATATCACCTTCACCCGGCTTGAACTGTGAGAGGTAGTCGTGGAACATACAGCGTTTCTCTCCGAACAGTCCGGCATCCTCGGCATAGAGGCAGAATACCAGACGGACGCAAAGGACATTGAGGCTCTTGAGGGTATGAGGGTCGTCAGGATTGATGTACTGCTTCAGGAATTCATCGTAAATCTGGCCGATGATTTCTCCCGCCTGCAGGGAGACCTCCATTTCTTTCTTGAGGTGTTCGTTACCCTGCTCGACAAGAAACTGGAGGCGGTAGTATTCTGTTTCAAGATTCTCCAGCAGGATGACCTCAGGCTCACCCTGAGGATTTTCCATATCATAGACGTGGAATTCCTTGAAATTGCATATTACCATCCAGCGTGGACGCTTGGAATACGGCAGTTCTGCGGCATAGCGCTTAGCCTGCTGAAAGGGTGTCAAAAGAGTACCGTCACTTTGAGGGATGGCTTTGCGGAGATCCTTGTCGATGGACTTCTGCTCGATGAGGGTATGCGTAGGCTCGATATAGGCGTCAATGAAACTGGTGGTGCTGAGTTTGACCTGGTTCTCGAATGAGATGATGTCGTAGGGGCGTTCCACACCCAGCACCGTCTGGATGAGTTCCATCCAGAATGGCTGGCTTTCTCCTTTTTCGTATCCTTTTCCGGCCCACCTTTCGGCAAATGCCTTGGCCGCTATTGATTGAGCACTCTTTTGCATAGCAGTTTCCTTAAGTTTTCAAATTTAAGGAAAACTTTTGGAGTTGGCTACAGAGATGCTTGAAAATGGTTCTATTATGAATTATTTATTTCATCCGCACATACAAATGAATTGGTACAAACGCGAATGATTCGCGTTTGTACGAAAATCACCCGCACATACAATTGTAGTTAACGTGCCCATAAACATATTCTTTATCAGCCTTTGAAACTATGTATGTTTCAAAGGCATTAATTTGATAGGCGAATTAAGCTGGGGCCGATTTAAATCTTTATGATTGCAAAGAAACAGGCAGGTCATCTTTGTTGATACCTGCCTGTTTCAGACGCTTTCGGTCATAGACCTTCTTTGATTTCTGAGTGCATGTGCGAAATAGAATCTGTTTGCCGTGCTTTGCAATCTCCTCTTTCCTTGAAGCCTTCCGGTTGGCAAGGAGAAAGTCTTTCTCGGTAATCCGGAACTTATTCTTTGCCATATATCTTTTTATAGAATGAGCTATTTTGAATAATGGTACCGCATAGCAAGGACGAAAACAGTCACAATCTCACCGTTGACCTGATAGATAAGCCTGTCCTTGTGATTGATCCTTCTGGACCATGCGCCACTGAACTGATACTTGAGAGCCTCTGGCTTGCCGGTACCCGTAAAAGGATGCTCCTGCAATTCTCGCAAAAGGCTTTTAATCTTCTCTACTGTCTTAGGATCCGTTGTCTTCCAATAATTGAAGTCATCTTTCGCCCGAGGGGTGAATGCAATCTTATAGCTCATCGATATCCACCTCTTCAAAGTTGCCTTTTCTGATATCCTCCATTCCTGTCAGGATTGTTGTCTCCATCTCCTTTGAAGACATCAGGTACTCTGTTTCCTTAATTGCATTGTACTGGTCCATCGGTATAAGGACGGCTGCTTCATTGCCTCTGTTGATGATTACTTCCTGGCTGTCTCGAATAACCAAATCCATATAGTGCTTGATGTTGGACCTGAAATTTGTAGCTGTCACTGATGTCATGATTCAATTCTTTTTTCCTTGCAAATATATGTACATTATTCTGTACATACAAGGGTTTCATATATTTCTTTTTTAATTGATGTCAAGACTTATGCTTTATCATTTCTCTATCCGATGTTTTGCCGGTCAGACAAAAAGATGGACCGTATAGACTTTGGGGCGTTAAACGAATATGTTTGCCCCCGCAGTTCCATCCGGGTGAATCAAGGCAAATATTCCCCAGAAACACATCATTTTATGTAGAACGGGGTGATTTTTGCCGTTTTCTCCCCCGAAACAGCTTCAAATGGACGATACGGGATGATTTTCTTGATTTATTACCCCGTTTGACAAGTCAGGCCTTCAGCAGAACTTACATGTATAGGCGGCTAAAGCCTATCGGGTCTTCAGGTATGGGGAGGACCGTAAAACAGATAAATGGGAATTCACCCCATTGTCAGCTAGTAATATCCATCATACGGGGTCAAGCCAGAATAGATAATCGAGATTGTTTGATTGTCCTTCAAAGTTATATTGATGTTGATCTGGGAGTCCTCTTTCTGGCACACTCCTTTGTCATCATATTTACCCAAAGAGTATTTGACAATACTCACGGAAGATACCTGTTCATTGCCTCCCTCATACTTTCCTTGATTCATAGGAATCTTAATATTGCCTATGGATGACAAACCATTCAGCACTATTCCGTCAATGAATTCGTCGGCGCTGCTGTACTCCTTCCCGTTATGGTAGAATCCATATATCCACACTCTTTCCTTGACTTCTTTCCAACTAGGGCCTGCCGAATAGTAATCTTCATATATATGCATTCTGCTGCTGTGTCCCTCGTCCGGGTCAGCAGTTCCACCACCGACGAACGCGGACTTCAGCTCACACTCCAACTTATCATTAACATATATGCCATTGTTTCCGGATGGCTGCATTTTTTCACATCCGAAGAATATCGGGATTGTCGCCAATAATAAAAGAATCCTTTTCATTTTCTATATTTTGACACTTATACTCTTTAAACGCGATTATCTCACAAATACTGCCTTGCAAATTGCAATTTATCGGGGGATAAAGGTAGCAAATAATCCTCAAACGTTTATGTAGAGGTGAAGCATATCTGTATTCATCCGCGCAGACGGATGAATTGAAAGACGCGAATGGTATGTAGGTGATCCCTGGAAAATTCAGGAATGTCCGTGAGGTCAGAAAATTCCGGCTTGCGAGGGCATTTTCTTGCCTAAATGATCTTCTTCCGGTCAGGGAATACCGAATCCAGAGCACCTGATATCTTTT
>JAKSKD010000011.1 GCA_024401925.1 Bacteroidales bacterium
AATTGTGGCAAAAAGCGAGCGGATGCTGGATCTGGAGAAATTCTACAAGTAATGTGTGAATTCGGACAAGGGGGTCACTTTAAATCGGACACAGGGGGTCACTTTGCGTAGGAATCTCCAATGGTCCGCTGCTGGGTAACAGTGAGCGCAGCCCCGAGACCTCCGAAGAAGGATGACGGGGCGCACCACAAGAACACTGTGACTATCAGTACGATAGGAAGAAGCACACAATGCTTCACATCGAACTTTATATTGTATCAGAAAATCTTAGATGATTCCCTGTTCGAGCATAGCCTGAGCGACCTTCATGAAGCCGGCAATATTAGCGCCCTTCACATAGTCGATGCTGCCGTCCGGCTGTGTACCGAACTTAACGCACTGCTCGTGGATTGAATCCATAATGAAATGGAGTTTGTCATCCACCTCCTGAGCGCTCCAGCTGATGTGTGTGGCGTTCTGGGTCATTTCAAGACCGGATGTTGCAACTCCACCGGCATTCACTGCCTTTCCAGGAGCGAAAAGGATACCGTTATTCTGGAAGAAGTGGATTGCAGCAGGCTGGCATCCCATATTTGAAACCTCACAGCAGCACCATGTACCATTTGCCTTGAGTTCCTTGGCATCATCCTCAGAAAGTTCATTCTGGAAAGCACAAGGAAGTGCAATGTCGCACTTGACACTCCACGCCTTCTTGCCTGCAGTGAATTTAGTATTTCCAGGGAACTTGTCTGCCATATCCTCAACCCTGTTGCGATTTGAAGCACGCATAACAAGCATATAGTCGATCATCTCAGGGGTAATTCCATCAGGAATCTCGCATACTCCGTCAGGACCTGAGATAGCAACTACCTTTGCTCCAAGCTGTGTAGCCTTGGTGCAGGCACCCCAAGCGACATTACCGAAACCGGAGATAGCGACTTTCTTGTCCTTGATGTCCTTTCCTGCCTTGTGGAGAAGGTTCTGGGTGAAATAGAGAGCGCCGAAACCAGTTGCCTCCGGACGAAGGATGGATCCACCCCAAGTTGAACCCTTTCCGGTAAGCACTCCCGTATTGTACTCGCGCGCCAATTTCTTGTACTGTCCATAAAGGAAACCGATCTCACGGCCGCCAACACCTACATCACCTGCAGGGATATCCTGATCAGGTCCGATGCACTGCCAGAGTTCCTGCATGAAGGCCTGGCAGAAGCGCATAATCTCGTCATTTGACTTTCCAACCGGGTCGAAATCAGAGCCACCCTTTGCGCCACCCATAGGAAGAGTGGTAAGAGCGTTCTTGAATGTCTGCTCGAAACCGAGGAACTTGAGCATTGAAGGAGTCACAGCCTTGTGGAAACGAAGTCCGCCCTTATATGGGCCGATGGCGCTGTTGAACTGGATACGGTAACCGGTATTGGTCTGAACCTCACCCTTATCGTCAACCCAGGTCACACGGAAGGTGAAAATCCTGTCCGGTTCCACCATTCTTTCAACAATTTTAGCTTTTTCGTACTCAGGATGCTGGTTATAAACATCCTCAACTGATTCCAAAACCTCCTGTACAGCCTGGAGATATTCACTCTCTCCCGGATACTTAGCCTGGAGGCGGGCCATAATTTCTTGTGTCTTCATATTTATTTCTGATTTTTACTTAACCTCCCATGTAGAACCGCTGTGGAGCAGGTCGTCCACACAATGAATCTTTGATTTAGCCATAACTTCCTTCACCTGATCCCTTACGCCGTCATCATAGGTGACATCCTTGACGTCACGGATAACACCGAGGGCAACAGGATAATCAGGACCCTTCATATCCGCAAGAGCCATATGGATGCCGATATTGTTGGCGTGAGAGTCGTGAACAAGGATATCATCTTCTGTGAATCCACCTTCGCCGATGTGCACCACTCTGATTTTCTTTCCGTCATAGATAAGTCCCTTGTCACGATTCTTTCCGAAGATCATCTTCTCGCCGTCACGCAGGACAATCGTATGGTCTGCCTTGACAGAAGGGTCGGAAAGCGCCTTGTGGGCTCCATCATTGAAGATGACGCAGTTCGTGAGGAACTCCATTACTGAGCATCCGTCGTGCAATGCAGCTGCAGTCATAATTTCCTCATTGAGAGCCAGTTCCACATCAAGGCTTCTGGCAAAGAATGTTCCCTTTGCTCCAAGAACCAGGGACCCCGGTTCGAAAGGATGCTCCACAGTTCCGTATGGAGAAGTCTTGGTGATGGCTCCGAATTTGGAAGTCGGGGAATACTGTCCCTTCGTCAAGCCGTAAATCTGGTTGTTGAAGAGCATTATGTTGATGTCAATATTCCTTCTGATGGCATGGATGAAATGGTTTCCTCCAATAGCGAGAGCATCACCGTCACCGCAGGCCTGCCATACTGTAAGCCACGGGTTCGCCACCTTTATTCCCGTGGAAATTGCTGTAGCACGTCCGTGGATACTGTGGAAGCCGAATGTATCCATGTAATAAGGAAGTCGGGACGAGCATCCGATACCTGATACTACGACATAACGTTCCTTCTCATAATTAAGGGCCTGGCTGACCTTAGGCAAAGCCCTTTGCAATGCAGCCAGCACTGCGTGGTCTCCGCATCCCGGACACCAGCGTACTTCCTGGTCACTCTTGAAATCTTTTGCTGTAAGTGTTGCCATATCCTATAATTCATTTAAAATTGCTTCTTTTATTTCTTCAACAAGGAAAGGCTGAGCCTGTATCTTATTGAATTTTACAAAGTTAAACTGAGGGAACTGCGCTCTGAGATAATTGGCGAACTGTCCCGTGTTCAACTCGCATACAAGAATCTTCTCGAATGAAGAGAATATCTTCTCGGTATTCTGAGGAAGAGGATTGATGAAGTCGAAATGAGTATATGATACTTCCCTGCCCTCTTCTCTGAGATCATGGAAGGCACTTGCAATATGTCCGTATGTGCCGCCCCATCCGATTACCAGGAGTTTACCACTCTCAGGTCCCTGTACATGAAGATCCGGAATGTCTTTGGCAATACGTGCTACCTTCTCAGCTCTCTCTGCGACCATCCTGGCATGATTTGCAGGATCTGTCGACAGTACTCCTGCAGGGGTTTTCTCAAGTCCTCCGACTCTGTGCTCATATCCTTTCTGGCCCGGGATAGCCCACTTAGGCACCATAGTCTCAGGGTCTCTCTCAAACGGATGGAATTTCTCACCTTCAGGAATAGAACCGCTTGCAAACGGAGGTTTTATCTCCGGATAATCCTTCATATCCGGTATCAGCCACGGCTCGCTACCGTTTCCAAGGAATCCCTCTGACAGAAGGATTACCGGGGTCATATGCTCAAGGGCAATCTTTGATGCCATAAAAGCAGCATAGAAGCAGTTGGCCGGTGAATGTGCCGTAATCACAGGGATTGGGCACTCGCCGTTCCTTCCATAAAGGGCTTGGTTGAGGTCTGTCTGTTCCGTCTTGGTAGGAAGACCGGTAGAAGGGCCACCGCGCTGCACATCAACCAGGACAAGAGGAAGTTCCGCCATAACAGCCAGTCCCAGGGCCTCTGATTTAAGTGAAAGTCCCGGACCGGAAGTAGTGGTCACTGCAAGATTTCCGGCAAATGAAGCGCCGATTGCCGTACATATTCCGGCAATTTCATCTTCCGCCTGAAGTGTCTTTGCACCGAGGCTCTTGTGAATTGCAAGTTCCTCAAGTATGGCGGTAGCCGGCGTAATCGGATATGACCCGCAGAACAGCGGCAGTCCCGATTTCTCCGATGCAGCAAGCAGTCCCCACGCTACAGCCTGATTTCCGGTTATATTCCTGTATGTTCCTTTTTTTGCAGACTTGACCGGTTCGACGGTATAAGTATTCGGTATTGCCTGCACATTTGCGGCATAATTGAATCCGTCGTCAAGCACTTTTCTGTTAGGAGCAATCACTTCAGGATGCTTCTTGGAGAATTTCTTGTCGAGATACGCATAAATTGGCTCAAGAGGGCGGTTGTAGATATAGCAGGCAATTCCGAGTGTGAACATATTCTTACACTTGATAATGGACTTGTTGTCCATGCCGCTGTCCTTAAGACTTTCCTTGGTCATCGTAGAAATCGGGGCAATAATGAGTGTCCTGTCCTCAATCCCCAGTTCCACAAAAGGATTGTCCGTCTTGAATCCTGCCTTGTTCATTCCGGCCTCATCGAAGGCATCTTCATCGACAAGAATCATTGCGTGACGTTTGCACCATTTCGCGTTGGCTTTGAGAGCCGCCGGATTCATTGCGATTAGCATATCGCAGAAATCTCCCGGTGTTGTAACCTCTTCGCTTCCGATATGTACTTGGAATCCCGACACTCCGGATACTGTTCCGTGAGGCGCCCTGATTTCTGCAGGATAATCAGGGAACGTCGAAAGTCCGTTGCCATAAATTGCTGACATATCAGCAAAAAGAGACCCGGTGAGCTGCATGCCGTCTCCCGAATCTCCTGCAAATCTGATTACAACATCTTTAGTATCAATGACTTTATGTTGCATATTAGATAATATTTTGAGTCCTACTGCTGTTGCTGCTGTGCTGCGGCTTCAAGTTCAGCCTGAAGTGCTTCCAGAGTTCTTCCCTCAGGAATGTTAAGAGACTTCCTTACAAGCGGGGTGATGTCTGTGCTTTGCGTGGCATCTACATAGATGTAAGAAGCGCCATCAACCACAAAAGCATAACCGCCCTCCTTGGCAACCTTCTGAACAGCTTCCTGAGCTTTCTGCTGGATAGGAGCAGTCAGCTGCTGCTGCTGTGCTGCAAGTTCGTTCTGGATTGACTGGTTGAACTCTTCAATCCTTACTGAGATTTCCTGAAGTTCCTTCTCCTTGCTCTCGCGTATTGCTGCGGTCCAGGTAGAAACTTTCTGCTGGTACTGCTGGTACTTGGTCTGATATTCCTCAACCATAGACTGATACGTCTCTGATGCTTCCTGCTGAGCAGCATTCATTGCAGCTCTGGCCTCATCCATTTCCGGCATAAGGTAAATGAGTTCACTGAAATTAACGTGCGCAATCTTCATCTGTGCAAATCCGGTGAATGATGCGAGTGCCATTGCGGCAATTAAAAGTAATTTTTTCATATCAATGCATTAATTAATAATTCATATTGTATTAAAACTGTTGTCCGATCACAAAGTGGAACTGGCTCTTTCCATTCGTTGCATCATCGAATCCATAGCCCCAGTCAACTCCAAGGAGTCCGATCATCGGGAGGAATACTCTGACACCGACACCGGCGGACCTCTTCATCTGGAACGGATTGAAATCTCTGATATCCGACCAGCAGTTACCTCCTTCAAGGAATGCAAGAGCATAAATCGTCGATTGCGGTTGCAATATCACAGGGTATCTCAGCTCGACTGTGAACTTGTCGTAAACATTACCCGCATAGGCCATTCCGGACGAATTATAAGGCGTGGCAATATATGGCGTAAGTGAATAATTCGTGTATCCACGGAGTGCAATGACTTCCGAACCATATGAACTGTATCCGGACATTCCGTCTCCTCCGACAAGGAATCCCTCGAACGGAGAATAGCCCCAGTTCCTGTTATAATATCCCAGGTATCCGAATTGAGCCCTTGTCATCAGGACAAGATCCCCGACAAGCTTGGAATAGACAGCACCTGAAAACTTCCACTTATGATATTCAATCCACTTATATCTTTCCTGGGACGTCCAGTTGTCGTAGTTGACGTCCTTATAGCTGTCACGCCATACGACATTGCCTTTCTCATCATAATCGTGTTTCCTGAACAAAGAGAACGGAGGAGTAAGCTGCAGTGACAGAGAGAATTCCGAGCCTTGTCTAGGGTAGATGTTCTGGTCCGTGGAAACACGGCTGAGTGAAAGCGAGTAGTTAATGTTGTGAGCTATACCGTCATCAAAGATGAAGTAGCCGGAATACCAGTTATGCAGATTATAACTCTGCCAGCTCAACCCGTTGTACAGGACGAAATAGTCATCAGGCCATTTCAGACGCTTTCCGATTGATGCCGAGAATCCATAGATATCCATCACCCTGTCATTGCTCAGAAGGCCGATACCGATGATGGAGTTGGTCTGACGGGTATAATATGCAGACAGGCTCAAGGATGTAGGCTTTTTGCCGAACAACCAAGGCTCGACAAAACTTGCAGACAATGCTGTGTAATATGTACCATTGGTCTGGAAGCGGAATGACAGATTCTGCGCGTCACCGAGAGGGACAGGAGTCCAGGCGCCTTTCTCAAACATTCTCTTAGTGGAGAAGTTGTTGAAGCTGACACCGACAGTTGCTACAAAGGTGTTTCCACCCCATCCACCTGCAAGTTCCAACTGGCTTGAAGGTTTCTCAGTAACGTTGTAGACAATATCCACGGTATTATTCAGCTGATTAGGCACTACAGACCAGTTGCTAGGATCCATAATCGCCTCTGAATCAAACTGGCCGAGGGATGCGATTTCCCTGATGGATCTTTCAAAATTGCTCTGACTGAACAGATAACCCGGGCGGGTATATATCTGACGGCGTACGACCTTCTCGTTGGTAAGGTCATTTCCGTTAATGATAATATTGTTCAGTGTCGCAGGCTTGCCCTCGGTAATACGCATTTCCACATCAATGGAGTCATTCTGGATATTCATCTCCACCGGCGCGATGTTGAAGAAAAGATATCCGTTGTCGCGGTAGAGCTGTGTGATATTCATCTCACTCTGTTTCCCGCCGCCATACAGCCTCTTTTCCATAGTCACATTGTCATACACGTCACCCTTGTTGATAGCAAGAACTGAATTCAATGTCTGCGTGTCATATACCGAGTTTCCCGTCCAAGTGATATTCCTGAAATAATATTTGTTTCCCCTGTCCACGACAAAGTCGATGCCGAGACGGTTAGGCTCTACGTAATAGATCGAATCCTTGATAAGTCTTGCATCACGGAATCCGGCCTCATTGAAGGCGCTTATGAGCCCATTCTTGTCATTAGGATATTCTTTCTCGTCGAACTTCTTGCTGCTGAAGAAATTGTAAATCTTGTTGGATTTCGTTTTCTTCATTGACTTTGCCATCTTGAATTCCGACAATTCGCCTTCGCCACCGACGAAATTGATAGTCTTGATCTTAATCCTCTCTCCCTTGTCAATATTGAAATTAACCCTTATGGCGTTCTTGACAATTGAGTCATTCTTCACCTCAGGCACCACTTTCACCTTGAGGAAGCCCTTCTCCTGATAATATCTGCGAATGATATCACAGGTAGCTTTGGAAGAATAATCGGAAAATTCACGACCTCTGCGGACAGGTATGCGGTCATCCAAATCCTTCTTATCCGATGTCTTTATTCCGGAATAAGTGATCCTTGAAATACGGGGGCGCTCAACAATGGAGATGCGGAAAAAGGCGGAATCACGCGAAGCGCTGAGACTATCGATACCGATGGACACACTTTCGAAGAACTGCTGCGCCCAGAGCCTTTTCACAATCGAAGACACCTCTTCACTAGGAACGGTGACTGGCATCCCGATATGAAGACCGGCAAGCTGCGCTATCTGTGTATCGCTATAATACGTATTACCATCAACAGCAACACCGGCAACGATGAACTCCCGAGGCAGATTATAGTCCACCTCAAAGCCGCCGTCCTGCGCCTTTGCCGCAAAAGGAATCAGCAACAGTGCAAGCAGGAGTATCCGGCGTATTCTGTTCATCTTGTGTCCCATTATTAATATCTCGCAAATATAATTGTTTTATTTGACTTTCCCATATCGTCTATCCCTTCCGGAATAATCATTCAAAGCCGCGCGAAAATCGGCCTCACGGAAATCCGGCCACAATTTTGCCGTAAAATAAAATTCGGAATAGGCAGCCTGCCAGAGCATGTAGTTACTTATTCTTTGTTCGCCGGAAGTCCTTATGATCAGGTCAGGGTCAGGAATCCCGGCAGTCACAAGATACGGTTCAATGCTGTCTCCCCCATTTTCCGCCATTTTTCTGGCCGCCTGGGCAATGTCCCATTGGCCGCTGTAACTGAGGAACACAATCATCGTCATAGTATTGTTTGAGGCTGTTTTCTTCTCAAGCCCTGATATCGCACTGTTCAGCGCGTCAGAAAGTCTTGCCCGGTTTCCAAGCACAAGGAAACGGATTCCATTCTCCATCATTGTGCCGACCTCTTCCCTGATGGATTTCATCATAAGGGCCATAAGAGCGCCAACTTCAGAATCCGGCCTTTTCCAATTTTCTTCAGAAAAAGCAAAAAGGGACAGGTACTTTACACCTTGCCGGACAGCTTCCTGAGCACAGGCTCTGACACTTCCGACCCCTTCCAGATGTCCTTTCTCCCTTTCAAGGCCACGTTCTTTCGCCCACCTTCCGTTTCCGTCCATAATGATGGACACGTGAACAGGTAAATTATCCATAACTTCTAATGAATTTCGTTCCTGACGTCTTCGCCCCAATACAGCTTGCTTCGCAAAGCCTTTATGAAACTTGAGCCGTTGAGCCGGACTCGCTTAAGCGAAAACTGTGCCACTGAGATTGGAATTCTGGTTTCTCTTGAAATCACTGCACTTCTATTATCCGTCGTCATCAGAAAGTCATTATCCCTGGACTTTATAGAAAGCTCAAGTTTTGATGAAGACGGGATGACCAGAGGCCGCACATTCAAATTGTGGGGAGATATCGGTGTTATCAGAAGCACCTTGGAATCAGGTGTGCATATCGGTCCCCCTGCACTTAATGAGTATGCCGTAGAACCCGAACCCGTGGCCACGAGCAGCCCGTCAGCCCAATATGTAGGCAGATGTACTCCGTCGAGGGAAACATCCACCCCAAGCATCGCAGAGCCGTTCCTATGGACAGATACCTCATTGAGGGCAAACTCCGTTTTCCCTTCCATAACAGTTTGGAGGACTTCACGTTCCTCAATACTGTACTCACCTGACTCCAATGCTTTAACGACCTCATCGGGCCTGTATTCCGAAAGAAAGCCGAGGCGGCCGAAATTCACACCCAGCACAGGAACGCCTTCGCTTACGGCAAAACTTGCTGCAGAGAGGAAAGTTCCGTCTCCACCGGCGCTCAGCAGTAGATCTGTCCCGGATTCAAGGCCTTCAGAAACATCATAAACCTCCGCTCTCCCGGACTTCAGCCGGTCAATCATTGAAAGAAACGATTCATTTGTCTTCAGCGATTTCTTTCTCGTGTAGATTCCTATTTTCATCTTGACAATGTTCGAATTCGCAATAATCTTTCAAAATTAGACAATATTCTTCAGAATTCCTTATTTTTGCCATATGACAAAACTCAGTGTTAACATTAACAAGATTGCAGTTATCCGCAATTCACGCGGCGGAAATATGCCTGATGTCAAAAAAGCGGCGCTTGACTGCGAAAGATTCGGGGCAGAAGGAATCACAGTCCACCCGAGACCGGACGGGCGGCATATCAAATACTCGGATGTACGTATTATCAAACCGTTGCTGTCAACTGAATTCAATATCGAAGGCAATCCAATATCGTCTTTCATTGATCTTGTCTGCGAAGTTTGCCCTGCCCAGGTAACCCTGGTGCCGGATGCCCGGGACGCCATCACCTCAAATGCCGGATGGGACGTGGCCGGCAATGCCGGGTTCCTCTCGGATGTCTGCAGAAAATTCAAAAGCCACGGCATACGGACGTCAATTTTTATCGACCCGAAACCGGAAATGGCTCTAGCAGCAAAAGAGGTCGGCGCCGACAGGGTGGAAATGTACACTGAGGCCTATGCAGCCAATTATGCCGCAGGAAAGGAAAAAGCAATAGAACCATATCTGGCAACAGCTCTCACAGCAAAAGAATGTGGACTCGGTCTTAACGCCGGGCACGATCTAAGTCTGGAAAACCTGGAGTATTTTATACAGACCATTCCGTGGACCGATGAGGTTTCCATCGGTCACGCACTCATCTGCGACGCCCTTTATATGGGGCTGGAGAGCACAATCAAGGCCTATCTTTCAAAGATTAAGAAATTTGATTAATTTTGCGGACTTATTAACAGATTAACAATAATCAGAATCAATAAAATGAAAAGAACATTATCCATCATCAGCATTGTTGCCTCATTGGCATTTGCCGTTTCCTGCAACAACACTCCTGCCGAAACTTCAGAAACAAATTCAGAATCAAAGGCACAGTCCGGAGCTATCGTTTATTTCAATCTTGACACAATCCTGAATGACTATGATATGGCCAATGACCTGCGCAGCGTCGTTGAAACAAAGGTTCAGGGGATCAATGAAGAAGTGAACAGGAGGCAGAACAAACTCCAGAAAGATGTCAATGCTTTTCAGGAGAAAGTCAACAAGGGCCTTCTCACAAGCTCAGTTGCTGAGGTTCAGTATGCAAATCTGCAGCAGCAGGATCAGGAATTCCAGCAGTATGCAGCTCAGAAGCAGCAGGAAATCGCTGAAGAACAAGCTGTTATGATGAACCAGCTGGCTGACGCCATTAAAACTTTCATTGACGAATACAATGAAGAGAAAGGTTATGCAATGATCATTGCAACTCAGGGAGACATTCTTCCCGCACCTGTTGTTACCGGCAATGCCAACCTCGATATCACAGAGGACATTCTCGCCGGGCTCAATGAAGCTTACGTAAAAAGCAAGAAATAATTCGCCACAGTAATCCCGGCATACATTCTGCAATAAAATGCCGGGATTTACTGAAGGAGTATGAAAAAAAGGATACTAAATATTTTGGCGGCATTATGTCTGCTGCCGGGTATGTCTGCTTTTGCACAGGACTATAATGGTACTCCTGTGACAATCTCGACGGAGAAGGTCCGCATGGACGGCTCTTTGTATTATTCCCACCTGGTACTTGAAAAGCAGACATTGTTTTCCATCAGCAAAGCCTATGGAGTGTCGATTGAAGACATCTATAAGGCAAATCCGGCTCTTAACCTGGAGACTGAAGGAATCAAAGGCAAACAGATCATCCTGATTCCGGTAAAAAGCAACCCGAAACTTGAGACGGTAACTGAACCGGTTCGAAGTTCGTCAAAGGATGATGAAGACTATATCGAACATATATCCAAATGGTACGAGACCCTCGCTACGCTGGCATTCAAGTATGATGTTGATGTAGAGGTTCTGATGAAATACAACAACCTTTCATCACAGAATCTTACTAGCAGACAGATCGTCAGGATACCCCAGGGAAAGACGCTTGAGAAGTTGCTTTCAGAAGTTGCCGAAAAAACAACAGCAGGAACTGAAATGAATCCGGAAACAGAACAGGAACAGTCACCTGAAGCCGAAACGGAGACCGATTCAGAGATTCTTCCGGAATCCGAACAGCAACCTATACAAAGTACTGATTTCGTGACGGCCAGTATTATTCTTCCGTTGGGTGCCAATGGTAATATCAACAACTCGAATTTTGACTTCTATTGCGGGGCTTTGCTTGCAATCAGGGATCTGAAAGTTGAAGGTATTCACTCCGAACTTAAAGTGTTTGACCTAAGTGCAGGAATGCCTTTGGAAGAAGATCTGGACGGAAGCAACCTGATACTTGGACCTGTAAGTTCACAAGACATCGAAGCAGTCAAAGCCATTGCCCCGACAGGAACCGCAGTTATTTCACCGCTTGATCCTAAAGGCATCACCGTGGCAAAAAGCCTTACAGGAGTCATTCAGGCACCAAGTTCTACTGAAGTCCAGTGCCTGGATCTGATTGAATGGATAAGGGAAGATTTGGAGAATGGGGACAAGATTATCCTTGTTACCGAGAAAAACTCCACCCCTACAGCCATTGCTGAATACCTCGCACAATCCGGAATGGAGTATGACATCCTCAGCTACGGGATACTTGAAGGAAGGGATATCACCGGTTCATTGGAAGCACTTATGACACAGTCCGGGAAGAACCGCTTCCTGATTGCATCAGACAAAGAGGCTTTTGCAAACGACGTTATCAGGAATATCAACTTGATGATTTTCAATAAATATGAGGCAATCCTCTACGCACCGTCAAGGATGAGAAATTTCGAAACCATCGAGGTCGAAAACTTTCATACAGCCAAAATGCATCTTTCCAACTCCTACTATGTGGATTACAATAGTAGCAAAGTCAAGTCATTCCTCTATGCATACAGAGCATTGTGTGATGCAGAGCCTACACCGTTCGCCTATCAGGGATATGACACAGCCTATTATTTCATAAAGCAGTATGCCCAGTTCGGGCCTGCCTGGATACATAATATGGAGACAGCAAAAGGATTGCAGTCAGACTTCAATTTTGTTCAGGAGGAAAATGCCGGATTTTACAATGTTGGAGTGAGAAGAGTTATCTTCGGGCCGGATTACTCAACCGAGATTATTGACAGATTCTGACAACAATGATTTGGCATTTGCCACAGCGGCATCTGTGATCGACGATCCGCTCAGCATTCTGGCCAGTTCAAGGATTCTGTGCTCTTCATCCAGTTTCTTAATGGACGAGCGTACCTTTTCACTATCCGTTTTGGAAACGAGGTAATGCGCACGGCCTTTCGCTGCCACCTGAGGAAGATGTGTAATGGCGAATACCTGCATATCCTTGCCCATCTCACAAATCACAGAGCCCATCTTATCGGCAACGCTGCCTGATACGCCGGTGTCGATTTCATCAAAGAACATCGTAGGCATATTTGTATAATGCGCCATCACTTTCTTCAGGCACAACATAATCCTTGAGATTTCACCACCGGATGCGCATTTTGACACATCAACAGGATTCTTGCCGCTGGCAGAGAACTTGAATGAAACCGCATCCGCGCCCGACGGTCCTGTCTCAACAGTCTCCAAATCTATCTGGAACACAGCATTGTCCAATTCAAGAAAATGAAGGTTTTGCTCAATAAGTTCCGACAGCTGCGGAGCCGCAGCCATACGGTTTGAATGAAGACGGGCAGAAACCTCTGCCAGATGGCGCTCCGCCTCGGATAAGTCGGATTCAAGTGCTTCCTTTCTCGTTTCAAGCCCGGAAGAATCAAACAGCAGATTGGAAAGATTATCTCTGATTTCAATAAGTTCCTCAACAGAATTGCAGGAATGTTTTTTCATCAACCCATAAAGGAGGGACATTCTGTCTTCGACCGCCATAAGCCTTTCCGGAGACAGTTCCATCTTCCCGTTGGCATCAGAAAGTTCGTCGAGAATATCCTCCAGCTCAATCTTTGAAGACTCGAACCGTTCGTAAAGAGAAGAATATGACGGTATATACCGGCTCAGTTTGTCGATCAGCCTGGAAGCATCTTTCAAACCGATCCTGATACCGGACTCCTCCAACTGAAAAAGACAGGTCTTGATCTCTTCCGAATTGGCAAGTTGCTTCTGCTCAGCTTCCAGATCATCCAGTTCGCCCTCCTTCAGCCTTGCAGAATCCAGTTGGAAATACTGGGCTTCGTTGTAGTCCTTCTCCGACAGGATTCTGGACAATTTCTCGTTCAATTCAGTCAATTCATGCCGTAAAGACAAAACTTTACGCCAAGCAGCAGAACATTCCTCCAAAGCATCCCCATTACCGGCATAATGGTCAAGGACAGACAATTGGAACCGTCTGTCCGCAAGGCTCAGACTTTGATGCTGGGAATGAATGTCGATCAGATAAGAAGACAGGGTGGTCAGCACCCCGACAGGTACTGGAGAATCATTGATAAAAGAACGCGACCGGCCAGACACATTGACGACTCTACGGATAATGAGATGTCCGGAATCCCATTCCGCCTCATTATCCTCGACAATCCGTCTGGCATCCTCGCCGCACACGTCAAACTCCGCCTCGACCACACAATTATCCGCCCCATCAGAGATGGAAGCGGCATCTGCCTTCGCTCCCATAAGCAGTGAAAGAGCACCGAGCAGAATTGATTTTCCCGCTCCTGTCTGGCCGGTAATAATGATTAGACCCTCCGGAAAAGAAACATCCAGAGAGTCCATCAAAACGTAGTTTCTGACGTGCAGAGACTTAAGCATCCTCTTTTGCCTTCCTATAATACAGTTCGTCGTTCTCGAACTCTGCTATTGCCACGAGATCAGCCTTCGGCTGGCGTTCATAGTACTTGGATATCTCAATCTGTTCCTTATTTTCAAAAACCTCCTCCATAGTGTCCCTTTCGTTCTTGAAGTCCTCAAGCTTCTTGCTGAGTTCTTTCTTTTCTGCAAGGGATATCTGGTTTGCCCTCTTATATAGTACTACGACAGATTCATAAATGTTGCCTGTTGGCTCGGCGAGATATTTCACATCTCTGGTAATAGTGTTTCCCGGAACTTTTTTCTTGTTATCCATATATCTTATTCTATTGTTTCTAATATCTATACCCGCATTGCACAAGCAGAAGTTTCAAAATTATTCTTCTTCAACGTCAACTTCCTTTCCAAGTGCCTTCTGAGCCCTGTGATACAAATTGTCCATTTCTTTCCGATACGAAGATTCAGAATACTCGCCGATGAAATTCAAATAATCATCCACAAATTCGAGATAGCGTTCTTTCTGCTTCTCCGGCACACTCAGAAATGCATATTTGTATGAAGACATTGCGGTATAATACAGGATATCTTCGCGATAGACGTTCTCCGCATCCTCTTTAAGCACATTCCTCAAAGCCACTTTGGCAGCCAGATAGTCTTCCATATTATAATATAGCCTGCCAGCTTCAAATGCCTTCCTGTCCAGTCTTTCAGACAAATCCTTCATCATATTCAGACATCCGTCAAGATGTGGAGAGTCCGGATATGCCTTGATGAAATCCCCTATTGCAACCATTGCAGCCCGGGTAGGCTTCTGATCCAGCTCATATCTGTATGTAGAGCGGTACATACAATCCAGACGTAAAAAACGTGCATCCTCAGCAAACGAACTTAGAGGGTAATTCTCAAGGAATTTGTCAAAATTGGACTGTGCCGTATAATAATCTTTGTAACGATAATTGCTCAAGCCCCAGTAATACTGCACCGTATCATCCCTGGCTGTTCCTGCCGTCAGCATAGACAAAGCCTCGAACATCTGGGCGGATTTATAATATTTCCCCTGGTTGAACAAATCGAAAGCCATCGAATACATTGCCGGAGAATCATTGCTTTCCATCAACAGGTCAAACTCCGTCTTACAACTCTCAACAGCCAATAGAGCAAGCGCTCCGAGAATAAACAATTTAAAATATTTCATACTCTACTTGTTTTCCTGTAAATATCTCTCCGCATCAAGGGCCGCACGACAGCCGGATGAGGCTGCAACGACTGCCTGACGGTATCTTGGGTCACACACATCGCCAGCAGCGAAAACTCCATCAACACTTGTGTGGGATGTATCCGGCTTTGTGACGATATATCCATTTGCATCGGTATCAACCTGACCGGTGAAAAGATCGGAATTCGGATGATGACCAATCGCAAGGAAAAACCCGTCAATGCTGATATCAAAAAGCCGGCCATCTTCACCAACCAGCCTGGCCCCGGTCACACCCGAATCATTTCCAAGGATTTCCCGCGTCGTGCATTTCCAAAGTATTTCTATGTTCGGAGCATCAAACACTCTGCGCTGCATGGCCTTGGAAGCCCGAAGTTCGTCTCTGCGCACAATCATATAGACCTTGTTGCAAAGCCCGGAAAGATAAGTTGCCTCCTCACAGGCCGTATCCCCGCCTCCGACTACGGCGACATTCTTCTTCCTGTAGAAGAAACCATCACAAGTCGCACACGCAGACACACCCAAGCCCCGGAATTTCTGCTCTGAAGGAATACCGAGATACTTTGCAGCAGCTCCGGTGGCGATAATCAATGTGTCGGCGGATATTTCCGAGCCATCGTCTATTTTCACAATAAAAGGCCTCGAAGACAGTTCTGCCGCGATCACCGTGCCTCTCCGGATATCAGCTCCGAAACGCTGTGCCTGAGCCTTCATACTCTCCATAAGGGTAAAAGGCTCCACTCCGTCCCTGAATCCCGGAAAATTTTCGACAAGTGTCGTGGTCGTAAGCTGACCTCCGGGTTCCATTCCCTCATACAAGACAGGCTGCAATGACGCTCTTGAGGCATAAATTGCTGCAGTATATCCGGCCGGGCCACCCCCGATGATCAGGCACCTGACTTTTTCCATTATTCAACGAATGCTATTATTTCTCCCTTAACGACATCTTCGCCCTGTTTTCCCAAGGTGGCAACCACGCGTCCGTCAACGGCAGGTACTATTTCCTCCTGTCCATAATAAGTCTGGACATAGCCCATAGCCTTGCCCTTCTTGACTTCAGTGCCGGCTGTCGGAGCCATAGAGACATCATCTGCAGAGACTTCCCAGAGAAGTTTTCCCTTCACAGGGGCCTGGACAGGGGTTGCCTTCGGATATTTTCTGGTATATTCCTCAACGTTGAACTTCGGAAGTTCAATGACAGGGCGGACAATCTCAATAGGCGCATTCGCCTTTGCTTTCATCTCTGCAAGATCGTGGTTAAAGCGCTCCTTTGCGGCTCCTGACTTATAATCGCGGTACTGACGCTCATGCATTGCAAACTCAAAGAGTTCCTCCTGATCCTGACCTTCGTCCCAACCTTCTTCCTTCATCATCTGACGGAAATGCGGAAGCTCATCAGGATAATTGTCCTGAGGGTTTTCCGTATGGAATTCAAGTCCCTTTTCCTTGGCGAGTTCTATGATTTCCGGAGCGAGCGGACCCGGGAGATTTCCCATCTTGCCCTGTATCATCCCCCACGTGTCCTTATCAATGCTGCTGAACCTTGGTTTACCCTGGCTCATTGCGAAGATATTCATAAGCGCAGTATTCTTCACATACTGGCTGAACGGAGTCACAAGAGGCGGATAACCGAGTTTCGGCCATACATATTCAACCTCGCTGAAGAGCTTGAGAGACAACTCATCAAGCGTGCTTTCGTGCTCAGCGTGAGCCCTTTCCGCAGCATTGATCGCCCCCTTGAATGTCTCGAGATCCGCCATCATCGAACCCATCATGCCTCCAGGAAGTCCGCAACCTACGAGCAGGGATGTCATCTTGGAATTGGATGGATTGATCCAGTAGCCGAGAAAATCATCTATAAAACTCTGTGTAAGATTCTTCGCCTCCATATAGGCATCCATATTGATGTCCTTCACAAGGAAACCGTCATTTTTCAGCATCTGTTGGATGGTAATTACATCCGGATGTACCTTTCCCCACGAAAGAGGCTCGATAGCGACATCAAGATAGTCCGCGCCCGCACGTGCAACCTCCAGCATGGAAGCTACAGAGAAACCGGGGCCGGTATGTCCGTGGTACTGGACTTTGATATGAGGATATTTCTTCTTTATTTCAGCAGTAAGTTGCCCGAGCTCTGCAGGGCGTCCGATTCCCGCCATATCTTTAAGGCAAATCTCATCAGTGCCATATTCCACAAGCTTGTCCACAACTCCCATATAGTATTCGACGGTATGGACCGGAGAGTGTGTTATCGAAAGGGCCGCCTGTGAAACCATTCCTGCCTTCTTCGCATACTCTATCGAGAGTCTCAGGTTTCTGTGGTCGTTGAGCCCGCAGAAAGAGCGCGCAATATCGGTACCCTGAGCCTTTTTGACCTTGAACATCAGCTCTCTGACATCCGCAGGTACAGGATTCATTCTCAATGCATTCAATCCCCTCTCAAGCATATGGGTCCGGATTCCGGCCTTATGGAAAGGGGCTGTCCATTTCCTAACAGCGACATTAGGGTTCTCGCCGAACAGCAGGTTTACCTGTTCGAAAGCGCCTCCATTGGTTTCAACTCTGTCAAAGCACCCCATATCAATGATTGCAGGAGCGACTTTTACCAATTGGTCAACCCTCGGGACATATCTGCCCGAAGACTGCCACATATCCCTATAAACGAGAGAGAATTTTATTTCTTTTGCCATATGCAGTCAGTGTTTTATATCAATACGTAAATTTGCGTAAAGTTATCAAAAATTTCGGTTTTTTCCTTATCTTCACGAACTAAAACCACATGATATGAATTCAACATTACTAATTCTTGCAGCCTTGATTTCGTCCGTTTCCAGTCCTGACGGCAGGCTCAAAGTCAATCTTGATTTTCAGCATAACGCCTACAGCGTCATATATGACGGAAAGACAATGCTTGAAGACTCCCCTTTGGGACTCGTGGCGAATTTCGCCGACTTCACTGAGAATCTGGTTCTGACAGATTCCGAAACAAGTCCTATCGATGAACATTATTCGCTTGACAGATGCAAAGTTTCTGAAGTTCACTATGTTGCGAACCGTTATGTCGGAAAACTGAAGAACGGGAAAGGACAGGCATTTGAAGTTGAATTCAGAGTCAGCAATAACGACATCGCTTTCAGGTACAACATACCTCGGGACGGAGGCACCGGAAGCATACGAGTGATGAATGAGGCGACAGGCTTCAGGTTCCCGGAAGGAACTACGACATTCCTGACTCCCCAGAGCGACGCGATGATAGGCTGGAAGCGCAGCAAGCCAAGTTACGAAGAAGAATACAGGGTTGATGCACAAATGTCCGACAGATCCTTCTACGGCCACGGTTACACATTCCCGTGTCTGTTCCGCGTAGGAGAGGACGGATGGGTGCTGTTGAGCGAAACAGGAGTCGGCAGCAATTACTGCGGATGCCATCTGAGCGATTGCAATGACGGCACATATAAGATTGAATTCCCTATGCCGGAGGAGAACAACGGAAACGGCACCATCGAGCCGGCTTTCTCCCTTCCTGGTTCAACTCCATGGAGGACGATTACGGTAGGAAAGACCTTGAAACCGATTGTTGAGACCACTGCAGCCTGGGACAATGTCAGTCCGCTTTACGGGACCTCCCACAAATACAAGTTCGGGCGCAGCAGCTGGAGCTGGATTATCTGGCAGGACGCTTCGATGAACTGGAACGACCAAGTTGCATTCATCGATCTGGCAGCGGATATGAATTTTGAATATATCCTAATTGATGCCGGCTGGGACAAGGAACTCGGTTATGAAAAAATGGAGGAACTGGTGAAATACGCACAAGGTAAAGGCGTGGACGTATTTTTATGGTACTCATCAAGCGGATATTGGAACGATATTGTCCAGAGTCCCGTGAACAAAATGGACAACAGCATAGCCAGAAAGAAAGAAATGGCCTGGATGGAGAGCATCGGTGTGAAAGGAATAAAGGTTGACTTCTGGGGCGGAGACAAGCAGGAGACTATGAGGCTTTACGAACAGGTCTTCAGTGACGCGGATGACCACGGTCTGATGGTTATCGTACACGGATGCACGCTGCCGCGCGGATGGGAAAGAATGTACCCGAACTTTGTCGGAGCAGAAGCCGTCCTTGCTTCCGAAAACCTCGTTTTCGGGCAGAGAGCGTGCGACCTCGAAGCTTTCAGTGCATGTCTGCATCCTTTCATCCGTAACACCGTTGCAAGTATGGAATTCGGAGGGTGTATCCTGAATGACAGGCTCAGCCGGGGCAATAAGCGAGGTACGACAAGACGCACGACCCTCGATTTCGAGCTCGCGACCGAAATCATTTTCCAGAATCCGATACAGAATATTGCCATCACCCCCGAAAATCTGGAATCCTCTCCGAAGGAGGCATTGGAATTTCTCAGGAATGTGCCTACCACCTGGGACGAGACAGTATTCATTGACGGGTATCCGGGCAAGTCCGTGACATTGAAGCGCAGACACGGAAGCACCTGGTATGAGGCGCATCTGGATGCCGCTACCGGAGACGGATACGTGAAAATATATTAGATTATGACTTGCGGGACTTGCAAGGTCCAAATTTTTATGTACCTTTGCAATCCCTAACACGGTGCGATTAGTTCAGTTGGTAGAGCACCAGATTGTGGTTCTGGGTGTCGTGGGTTCGAGCCCCACATCGCACCCAACTGAAAAAGAGGATGACTTTCACGGTCGTCCTCTTTCTTCTTTCATACCTTCTTCCCTTGACAGAAAGGAAATTATTCTTACATTTGGACTATGAACATTTTAGGAAATATCGTCTGGCTCCTCCTCGGAGGGCTGATAACCTCGATACTGTATTTTCTCGGAGGTCTGATAATGTGTGTCACCATCATCGGAATCCCTTTCGGAGTCCAGCTGTTCAAGTTCAGCCTTCTGGCACTCTGGCCGTTCGGCAAGGAAGTAGTCATGAATCCTGCGAAAGGTTGCCTCACCACCGCATTCAACATCCTGTGGATTATTTTCGGATGGTGGGAGATTGCCGCTGTCCATATGGTTTTTTGCATTATCCTTTGCATTACGATCATTGGAATCCCTTTCGGCAAACAGCATTTCAAGATTGCGAAATACTCGCTGGTGCCTTTCGGCTGTGAAATAAAATAGTCCGGTACGTATTTGCGGTAAGAGTACAATTATCCGGAGTATTTACATATCTTTCGGAAAACAAACCATAACTGACGAAGTATGAAAAAAGCATTGCTTGCCACCATTATCGGACTTTCTGTAATTGCCTGCCCGATTCTTTATGTTTGCGTCGGCCCTGCGCTTGACGCCATCCAGATTGACACACTGAAGACACTTGCAATAATCGCAGGATGCAGCGGACTGTACTGTTTCATAGTTGGCGAGCTGACCCGCAACAACAGCCAGATGGACAAACTATGGAGTATCCTTCCTGCAGTGTATGTATGGGTTATTGCTATTAAAGGAGGCCTGTCGCCACGACTTACAGTGATGGCCATACTCGCCACAATCTGGGGTATCAGACTAACCTATAATTTCGCTCGCAAAGGGGCTTACAGCATTAAGTTCTGGGCCGGGAAGGAAGACTACAGATGGATTGTACTCCGAGAAAGGAAAGAATTCCAGCCGCATTGGAAATGGGTGATTTTCAACTTCCTGTTCATTTCAATATACCAGAATGTGCTTATCCTCATGACCACCTTCCCGGCATTGGTGGCAATGAATTCCGCGGCACCTTTCAACTGGGTGGACTGTCTTGCAGCCGTGCTGATGCTCGCCGCCATCATTTATGAGACGATAGCCGACGAACAGCAATGGCGCTTCCAGACAAGGAAATGGACAATGATTGACGGAGGTCAGAAACTTGAAGATCTTCCAGCACCATACAATAAAGGATTCAATACACAGGGGCTTTGGAGCCACAGCCGTCACCCCAACTATTTTGCCGAGCAGAGCACTTGGGTGTCTTTCTACATCTTCAGTATTGCAGCAGGTATTGGAATCTTCAACTGGAGCATCATCGGGGCCGTTCTCCTAATAGTCCTTTTCCAAGGAAGTTCAGCTCTGTCAGAAGAACTCAGTTCATCAAAATACCCGGAATATTCCGATTATATCAAGAAGGTTTCCAGATTCTTTCCGGGGAGGAAATATTAGGAAGAAGAAGGCGCTTTCCTGTGGGACGGGTGACAAATTACCTGAATATCAATTCCATCAATCTTGTATCCTTTAAAGCGCAGATGCTTCAGCCTGTCCTCACACACACTCAAGATATCCTCATCAATGATATCCCTGAACTCATTGTTATATGTATCATAAAGATGCATATGTCGTGAGGTATTGACATCAAAATACATCTTGTTGTTGGCACTCAACCTGTGACGGTAGAAACCGTAAAGAGCGAATTGTGCCAGGACATTATAGACAGAGGCAACTGTCACTTTCGGGCCACCGTTTGTACTTATGTATTCCGTCACCATATCCGCGCTGGCATGCCCGAGAGCAATCATAGCTTCATGGACTGCAAGACGCTGTCTTGTGGCTTTCAAGTCCTTCGACTTAAGAAGTGTCTTGATTTCCTCAACACTGGGAACGTGATACGACTTTGCCATAATCAGATTTGATTTTGGCGCAAATTTATGAATTAATTTTTAATAATTAAAAACTGACTAAACTATGAAAATGAAAGATTTGTGTAAGGAGGAAAGGCCAAGGGAAAAGATGTTGGCCTCGGGGAGCAAAGCGATGAGCAATGGAGAGTTGATTGCAATCCTGCTCAGGACAGGATACAAGGGCGAAAGTGCCTTGGACCTTGCCCAGCGTCTGTTAAGCGAGAACAACGGCAAACTCGCACGGCTGACGGACATACCTGTCTCAAAGTTATGTTCCTTCAAAGGAATGGGACAAAACAAAGCTGCTTCACTCATGGCGGCATTCGAATTGGGCAGGAGGTTCATGGCAGAATGCACCATAGATTCAAATGCGGTGATAACAGGTTCAAGACCCGCCTATGAAATGCTTCTGCCACATTTCAAGGGACTGGACCACGAAGAATGCTGGATTGTTTTCCTGGATAGTGCTAACCGGGTGATTTCCCGGGATATGATGTCCTCCGGGGGAAGCAATTCTACTGTAATCGACAATAAGATGATAATCAAAATGGCCCTGGAAAAACATGCTTCGGGATTGATTCTTGCCCATAACCATCCGTTCGGCAGTTCCCGTCCCGGGAAGGCGGACATACGCCAAACTCAAGCTCTGAAAGAAGTCGCAGGAGCGTTTGACATTTCTCTGCTGGACCACATTGTCATTTCGCAGGATGGCTACTACAGTTTTGCAGATGAGGAAAATTACTTCCTATAAGTCCTTCCTGAGACCGGATTTCGGAATACCCAGCTGATCACGATATTTGGCTATTGTACGACGGGCTACATTGTAGCCTTTTTTTTTCATCTCGCTAACAAGCTGGTCATCAGTAAGAGGTTTACGTTTGTCTTCCGCTTCCACGAGCTCGGAGATTGCCTTTTTCAACTCCCGCGTGGAGACTTCCTCCCCTTCTTGATTTTCAAGACCTTCAGAGAAGAAATATTTAAGAGGGAAAATCCCGAAATGAGTTTCTATATATTTGCTGTTGACCACTCTGGAAATTGTAGAGATATCGAATCCTGTGATTTCGGCAATATCCTTGAGGACCATTGGTCGGAGATTCGATTCGTCCCCGTCCAGGAAATAATCGTGCTGATAATCGATTATGGCATTCATCGTAGTCTCAAGCGTGTGGTAACGTTGCTTGACAGCCTCGACGAACCACTTTGCCGAATCAATCTTCTGTTTGACAAAAACAGCGGCTTCCTTCATCGCCCTGTCCCCTGAGCCCTGTGCCTCCTCAAGCAGGTCTGCATATTTCTGTTTCACTCTGACTTCAGGGATATTGAATCTCGGCATGGTCATCTTCGGCTCTCCATCCTCTATTGAAAGCACAAAATCAGGCACAACCTGCTGTGCCCTGTCATTATAAGAGTCATCAATCTGGCCCCCCGGAGAAGGGTTAAGCCTGAGGATTCTGCCCATAGCAGCCTTAAGATCCTTCTCGCTTATCCCCATCTTGGAGACAATCCTCTGGAAGTGCTTGTTGGTGAATTCGTGAAAATAATCCCTCAGTATAATTTCCGCATTTTCAACTTCCGGACTGCGAGGAACCGTGCGAAGCTGGAGCATCAGACATTCCCGTAGATCCCTGGCCCCGACACCCACAGGTTCGAATTGCTGTATGATCTCCAACATCTCGAGCACCTCATCTTCACTTGCTTCTATTCCTGCTCTGAAAGCCAGGTCATCGACCAGCGAATCTATGTCGCGCCTGAGGTAGCCGTCATCGTCAAGACTGCCGATTATGAACTTGGCAATTTCCTCCTGCTTCTGCGTGAGCTCACGGAAACCAAGCTGCTCCTCAAGGCTCTGGGTGAAGCTCTCCTTGACTGAAAAAGTCGGATAGTCAGGACGCTCATCTTTCCCATAATTGTTCACCCTGAGCTTATATGCAGGTATGTCCTCCTGAGATTTCAGATCCTCTATCGAAATATCCTTCGGTTCATCCTCCGGTTTCTCCTGCGGTGTCTCATCGTCAAGGACAGGATTCTCCTCAAACTCACTTTTCAGTCGCTGCTCGAATTCCAGGACGGGCAGCTCAATGAGCTTGATTGTCGTAAGCTGAATGGGAGACAGCTTCTGAGTCTGTTTGATTTCAAGTCCTTGCTTAATCATTAGGAATCTTTCTCAGAATATGCAGGGTGTCCGTCACATAATTATCCTGCTTCTCGATTGCCGGATAATTGATTGTTTCCTTCACAACGAATGCGGCCGGAAATTCCGGAACGATTGCCTGCAGCAACTGCATGGCTTCGGACTTCGTACGGAAGTCTCCGACAGTCACCTTAAAGAACGGATACATATAGCTCCTGTATGCAGGGACTCCGGGATGGCCGGCACGGAAACGCTTTACGACTTCTTCCGAAGCGCCCCTGGAGTTCTGTTTGTTATCAAAGAAAATACGGACACGATATCCTGTAATGGATTTTTCTTTATTGGCAGTGAGATGCATGCCCATAGCGGACACTATTGCCGCATCCTGACTGATTTCCGCTCCGGAATAGTCGAACAAAGACTTTCCCACCAGCGTAGAGTCAGCAGTTGCTGCCGGACGAAAGACTACACTGTCAACCAGTTCGTATCCATCAGGGACAATAATATTCTGTGCCTCCAATCCGAAGCATACAGCAAATGCCAGGACTATGGCGAAAAACACTCTTTTAATCATTTCAGCAGATCACTTATCTCAATATTATCGAAATGCAGCTTGTGGCTCCTGCCTTTTCCCAAAGCCACATTGAATTCAATGTTCACTTTATATCCGGAAACATCCCTGGAAGCTGCGAGTGCAGCCAACTCCATCAGAGAAACATTTTTGTCGATTTCGGCACTGCAAGGCAAACAATAGACTCCCTCCTTCTTTCCTTCCACATTCACGGTCCCGGCAGAAAATGTCGCTGCCGTGCCCGATTCTCTGAAAATTTCACCCTTCAGGTCAGAAACAGTAAATGCAGCCACAGGATTGTAAATACCAATGGCGAGAACCGCATCAGCGGACCTGAATCCCTTCGGAGAAATGGATACAAGTTCACAAGAAGTAATCCTGATATCGTTGATATCCTTGCATCCGCTCAAACCGGCCGCTGCCAGTCCGAGGACGAAAAGATTGAGGATGAATTTGAATACTTTCTTTTCCATCATAGCAAAGTTACGCAGATTCGGCGAAAAATCCTATCTTTGCGCGGTTAATGCAACAATGGTTATGCCAAATGTCGCTGACCATTATGGATTAAGGAAAATCGATATGTCAAATAAGCCAAAAGTCTATATTGAAACATACGGATGTCAGATGAACGTGAATGACACCGAGGTGGTGTTCTCGATTCTGATAAGCGCCGGTTATGAAAGGACTGAGGACATCTCGGATGCCGACGTCATATTTGCCAACACCTGTTCAGTTCGCGACAACGCAGAACAGAGAATCTGGGGACGCATAGAGCAGTTCAACCTCCAGAAAAAGAACAGGGACGGAGTAATTGTCGGAATTCTGGGATGCATGGCGGAGAGGCTGAAGGACAAGCTGTTGGGAACCAAGAAGGTGGATATTGTGGCAGGCCCTGACGCATACCGCAGCCTTCCACGTCTGCTCGAGGCCGTAAGGCCCGACAGCCCGCAGATTGACGTATTGCTCTCACGTGAGGAGACATACGGGGACATCACACCTGTCAGGATAGACAAGAATGGTGTTTCCGCCTTCATTTCCATTATGAGGGGATGCAACAATGTATGCTCTTACTGTGTTGTTCCTTACACCAGGGGGGTGGAGAGGAGCCGTGACCCGCATACGATTGTGCGCGAAGCGGAAGACGTATTTGCAAAGGGTTATAAGGAAGTCACACTCCTCGGGCAGAATGTCGATTCTTACCTCTGGAAATGTGACTCCGGCGACATCAACTTCACCGCACTGCTCGGTATGGTGGCAAAGGTCAGCCCGGAACTGAGAATCAGATTCTCCACCTCCAATCCACAGGACATTTCTGACGAAGTGCTGTACACTATGGCCGCACACGACAATATCTGCAAGCATATCCATCTTCCTGTCCAGTCCGGATCGGACAGAATGCTGGAAAAGATGCGCAGACGCTACTCCAGGGAATGGTATCTCCAGCGGGTGGCCAGGATTCGCGAAATCCTTCCGGGCTGTGGACTCACGACTGACGTCATTGCCGGATTCTGTTCTGAAACAGAAGAAGACCACAAACTGACCCTCAGCCTTTTCGATGAGGTATGTTTCGATACGGCCTTCATGTTCTACTACTCCGAAAGGCCGGGGACCATCGCAGCCAGGAACTATCCGGATGATGTCGACATAGAGACAAAGACAAGACGTCTGAATGAGATAATCGAGCTACAGAACAAAAAGAGCCTGGAAAGTTACAGGAAGGATGTCGGAAAAAGATTCAAGGTGCTCGTCGAAGGACCTTCCAAGAAGAATCCCGAGGAGCTTTGCGGGAGGGCCTCGAACAATAAAATGTGCGTCTTCCCGGACGTTTTCCACAAAGCCGGAGACTACGTCGAAGTCGAAGTCTTGAGTTGCACATCCGCAACGCTGATATGCCGCCTGGTCTGAAAGACCGGGCTTTTTTATTGCCTGTTGAAAACTTTGTGGAAAAAAATGTAAACTGATGGAAGAAAATGTAAAATTATTCCTAACTTTGCTCTCGCAATTGATAGGATATGATCACTTTCATCGGAGAATATACGTCCAGGCTTGACGACAGGGGGCGCCTCGTGCTGCCGTCTGCGTTCAAGAGCATCATGCCCGAAGGAGGTGATATGAGATTTGTTATAAAGAAGGGTCTCTTCGCTGACTGTCTCGAAATGTTCACTTTCGCAGAATGGGAAAAGCAATCTGCAGAAGTCAAGTCGAAATTGAATTTCTTCAACGAAGAACATTCAAAATTCTGGAGGGAATTCATGCGCAACCGTGATGTGGTCGAACCCGACCCGAAATACGGCCGCATTATGATCTCCAGGAAGCTTCTCGATTCCATAGGTGCAACCAAAGATGTAGTTTTCTCGGGGAATGATTACAAAATTGAGATTTGGGCCAAGGATAAGTACGAGGCCAGCGAAATCTCGAATGAAGAGTATATCTCAATCGCCGGAAAGCTGTCTGAAGCAAGATAGGAGGGCGGAGATATGTCTGAATATCATAATCCGGTCCTGCTTAATGAAAGCATCACCGCACTCATCACAAATACATCCGGCACCTATGCTGACGTCACGTTCGGAGGCGGAGGTCATTCCTCGGAAATACTTCGCAGGCTGAGTCCTGAAGGAAGATTAATCGCTTTCGACAGAGACGAGGATGCCCTGAAAAACGCAATTGACGATAAGCGTTTTTCGCTGATACACAATAATTTCCGTTTTATCCACAATTACGCTCTGCTGGAAGGCGCCACATTAGACAGACATTTTCAAGGCTTTGACGGAATATTAGCCGACCTCGGAGTTTCATCCCATCAATTCGATACTGCCGAAAGAGGATTTTCCTTCCGTTTCGAGGCTCCATTGGATATGAGGATGAACAATGCTGCCGAAAAAACAGCAGCGGATGTCGTGAACTGCTATGAGGAAAAGGATCTGGAAAAGATTTTCAACCTGTACGGAGAAATACCTAACTCAGGAAAACTGGCACACCTTATCATAACAGGAAGGCAGAAAGGACGTCTGGAGACGACTTTGGCGTTGAATGAGGCCATAGCTTCCATCCTCCCACCGTTCGCCGAACATAAATTCCTGGCAAAAGTATATCAGGCCCTGAGAATTGAGGTAAACGAGGAGATGAGATCCCTTGAAAAATTCCTTTACGGAGCAGCCGCCAGCCTGCGCGAAGGAGGAAGACTTGTTGTCATTACTTACCACTCTCTGGAAGACAGGATGGTCAAGAATTTTATCAAAGCCGGGAATATTGAGGGAGAAGTAAAAACCGACGTGTTCGGGAACAGAAATGTGCCGCTTTCAGCGGTCAACAGGAAGCCTACTCTTCCGGAAGAAAGTGAAATAGCCGGAAACACAAGGGCAAGGAGTGCGAAACTGAGAATAGCGGAGAAAGTATATGAAAATTGTTAAGAAGATTACGTCACTGTTGAAGAACAGTCTCGTGGCCATATTGCACGGAGAGTTCCTGCTTAGATTGAAAGTAGGAAATTTTCTCCCGCAGATTGCCTACACTTTCTTTCTCTTTGCTATGATAATTCTTTTCACCTTGATGGTGGACGGTACGCTCAGCAAGGTGGAGACGAACAAAGTCCGGCTGAGGAATCTCTCTGTAGAGCACACTCAGAAGGAATATGAGCTGATAATGCTGAGCCGTAGGAGCACGGTAAGCAACTTATTGATAGAAAAAGGGTCAACAGTAGCCGAACCCGTAAAGCCGGCGACACATCTGGATTAATGGACGAAGAGAATAAAAAAAAGAACGGAGTCAGCAAGGGGTTGTACGCCCTTTATCTGCTTTGTCTCATTGTGGCCGTCCTCCTTATCGGGAGGATGTTCCACATCGTCTTTTTCTTTCAGCCCGATCCTGAGATTAAGGAGCTCGTCACGCCGAAATCGACAAAACAGGTAATAGAATCAGAGAGAGGGGCCATCCTTGCACAAGACGGAAGGCTGTTGGCTATGACCGTGCCGGCATATGACATCCATATGGACTGCACAGTCAAACAGGGCAAGGACGAAGAATGGCACAGCAAAGCTAAGGAACTCTGCAAAGGTCTGGAAAGCATAATCGGCGAAAAAAGCAGTGAGCAGTACTACAAAGGTATGTGCGCAGCAAGGAAGGCCGGATCCAAATACCATCAAGTATGCAAGGACATAGACCTCACCACATACAACAAAATCAGACAACTTCCGCTTTTCAACGAGAGCCGGTTCAAGGGTGGGATGATTGAAGATCACAGAATGGTGCGGGTATATCCGTACGGAAAACTGGCTTACAGGACCCTCGGGTTCGTAAGGGACAACAGAAGCACCGTTGGCAACACTCACGTGGGTCTCGAAGGCAAATTCGACGACATACTCCACGGCAAGGAAGGATATGAATATGTCAGGACCGTCGACAATAACCAGAAAGTGCTTGACTACAGCTTGGGATATAAACCGGCAAAAAACGGTCAGGACATTCACACCACACTCAATATTGACTACCAGGATGCCGCAGACAAGGCACTCCGCAATCAGATTGAGGATGAACCCGACATAGAAGGCGGATGTCTGGTACTTATGGATGTCGAGACAGGTGCCATCAGGGCTATGGTCAATCTTCTCAGGGACAGCACTTCCAACAAACTTTTCGAAATGCAGAACCTTGCAATCGGGAGGAGGGGCGAACCGGGATCCGTATTCAAGACCGTCACTCTCGTTTCTGTGCTGTCCGACGGCCACATCAAATCGCTTGACGAGAAGATGCCGACCAACCACGGAGTTGTAAAGAACGCAAATTATTCTTGGAACGACTGGGATCATCTGAGAGCTTACGGCAATGAAATCTCGATTCTTGACGGGTTCAAGATTTCCTCCAATTACGTATTTGCCACCCTCGCCATAGAAAATTATGGTTCCAATCCACGGAAATTTATAGACAATATATATCTCTACAAGCTCGGAGAGGCCTTCGACTTCGACCTTGAAGGTCTCAGGTCCCCGAACATTCCGACTCCGGGGGGATCCGACTGGTACAATAATATGACACTCGGATATATTGGTTTCGGATACAATACAGAAGAAACACCGCTTCACATACTTACTTTCTACAACGCCATCGCCAACAAGGGAAAAGAAATGAAGCCCTACCTCGTTGAGAGTATCGAAGAGCATGGTACTGTCGTTGACAAGCGCGGCCCTTCAGTACTTCAGGCATCGATCTGTTCCAAGGCTGTAGCTGACACAGTTACCCGTGCACTTTCCGCCGTCACGGAAGAAGGAACTGCACGCGTCTTGAAAAATGCCAGATGCCACATTGCCGGCAAGACGGGAACATCCTTCGCCGTTTTTGAGAAAGATGCCAACCCGAAGAACGGGTACATTGACATTTACGGAAGGCGTAAATATCAGGGAACATTCGTTGGCTTCTTTCCAACAGAAGACCCTCAATACAGTGTTATCTGTGCCATATACTCCAAACCGACCTCCAAGAGCTTCCAGGGAGGCGACATCCCGGCAAGGGCTGTCAAGGAATTAGTAGACAGAGTTGTGTCAACTGATCCTTATTGGAGGGAGGACATACACAGGAACGGCCGCCTTGATATAATGATGTCGCAGGTCGGAGAAATAAAAAAAGGAGAAGTACCTGACGTGACGGGGCTGGGGTTGAAGGATGCAATTTATGCAATTGAGAATGCCGGATTCGCTTGCAATTACAGCGGAACCGGTCATGTAAAAAGCCAAAGTGTTGATAATAAAACAATTAATATAGTTCTGGAATGAAACTTGGAGAAATAATAAAGGATACCGGAGCCGTCATTCTGCACGGAGATCCGTCAACCGAAATCACTTCGATATGCAGTGATTCCCGAAGGGCCTGCAAAGGATGCCTTTTCATCGCAGTGAAGGGTTGTTCGAATGATGGGCACGACTATATTGACTCTGCGCTTGCGGCTGGGGCAGCCGGCGTTATTGACGCCGATAGGAGAGCCCTTGCACTCTGCGCGGGAAACTTCTACGATCATCCTTCCTCCAAGCTGACTCTCGTCGGAATTACCGGAACAAACGGCAAAACAACAACAGTGACCTTACTGTACCATCTGTTCACAAATCTGGGATACAATTGCGGCCTTCTGTCGACCATCGCCAATTATGTCGGTGCGAGACACTCTGAAGCCATAAATACAACTGCCGATCCTATCACTATCAATTCACTTATGGCTGAGATGGTCGACTCTGGCTGCGAATATTGTTTCATGGAAGTGAGTTCTATCGGAATGGAACAGGACAGGACAGCCGGTCTTGAATTCAAGGCCGGAATCTTCTCCAACCTGACCCATGACCATCTGGACTATCACGGCACTTTTGCCGAATATCTGAGATGCAAGAAGATGTTCTTTGACAGTCTTGGTCCGGATGCTGTCGCAATCACAAACATTGATGACAAGAACGGAATGGTGATGGTCCAGAACACAAAAGCAAAAGTGGTGACCTATTCCTGCAAGATACTTGCAGACCACAACTGCCGGATAATGGAAGAGAGTTTTGAGGGAATGATGCTGAAGATTGACGGCACAGAGACCTGGACAAAACTCATCGGACAGCACAACGCATACAATATTCTGGCCATCTACTGCGCGGCTTTGGCTGTCGGTGCGGACAAGGATGAGGCCCTCATAGCAATCAGCGCTCTGGACCCGGCAAAAGGCAGGCTTGAGAACCTGAAAGGGCCGAAGGGGCTGAACGTCATAATCGACTATGCACACACCCCGGATGCACTTGAGAACGTACTGAAGACACTCAGGGATGTGGCTCCGGAGAAAGAGCTCATCTGCCTGTTCGGATGCGGAGGAGACAGGGACAAGACAAAAAGGCCGGAGATGGCGAAAATTGCCGAAGAGAATGCTGACAGACTATTCGTGACTGCAGACAACAGCCGTACCGAGGACACGGAGTGCATACTCGAAGACATAAAGGCGGGGTTCAGTAACCGCGGACTTGCCAAAGCCATTTTCATTCCTAACAGGAAGGAAGCAATCCGTACTGCAATATTGACCGCGTCTCAGGGAGCCACTGTCCTTCTTGCCGGAAAAGGCCACGAGACATACCAGATACTAGGACGCGAAAAAAGTCATTTCGACGAGCGTGAAATTGTAAATGAAGTTTTTGAATCAATGACCGACTAGACCTATGCTTTATCATTTATTCCAATACTTGCAGGAACTTGATTTCCCGGGCATCCATCTAATGAACTACCTGTCATTCAGGTCAATGCTTGCAGCTGTTTTCAGCCTGCTGATTTCCATTTTCGTCGGGAAGAAAATCATCCTGTTCCTCCAGAAGAAACAGATTGGGGAGACAATACGCGACCTCGGACTGGAAGGCCAGATGCAGAAGAAAGGCACCCCTACAATGGGAGGAATCATCATTATTCTCTCCATTCTGGTTTCTGTCCTGCTGGTATGCGACCTCTCGAACATTTATGTCCAACTGCTCATCCTTACAACTGTGTGGTGCGGCGCGCTCGGATTCACCGATGACTACATCAAAGTGTTCAAACACAACAAAGAAGGACTCAGCGAAAAGGCCAAGCTGTTAGGCCAGATATTGCTCGGCTTCATTATCGCCATAACCGTCTGCATCAGCAAGAACATCTCTACAGATAACCTTGTCACCACAATTCCTTTCGTGAAAGCCCACGAATTTGACTACTCCTGGCTGTCCATCTTCAAGGGCCAGTTGGGTACATACTGCACCTGGGGCATCTATATGTGCCTGATTATTTTCGTAATCACGGCCTGTTCGAACGGCACCAACCTCACTGATGGTATGGACGGTCTGGCCGCCGGCACCTCTGCTATTGTCGGAGTCGTCATCGGTGTCTTCGCATGGGTAGGAGGAAACGTGCTCAACGCAGACTTTCTGAACATTATGTACATCCCCGGATCAGGAGAGATAGCAATCTTTATGTCAGCCTTCGTCGGAGCACTCATAGGCTTCCTATGGTACAATGCCTTCCCGGCAATGGTGTTTATGGGCGACACGGGCAGTCTCACTATCGGCGGCATAATCGGAGTCAGCGCAGTGCTTATCAGGAAGGAACTTATGCTTCCTATTCTCTGCGGGATATTCCTGGTTGAAGCCGTATCAGTCATCATCCAGAGAAATTATTTCAAATACACTAGGAAAAAGTACGGAGAGGGCCGCAGAGTATTCCTTATGGCTCCCCTCCATCATCATTTCCAGAAAAAAGGAATTCCTGAACCTCGTATTGTCAGCAGGTTCTGGATTGTAGGTATCATTTTAGGAGTCAGCGCATTAGCATTATTGAAAATCAGATAGTCATGTCAAGAATCGTAGTATTGGGAGGAGCAGAGAGCGGAGTAGGCGCCGCTGTGCTCGCAAAGACAAAGGGTTTCGATGTATTCCTTTCAGATTGTGGCAAAATAAACGAGAAATATGCCGCGGAGCTGAAGAAATGGGATATTCCATATGAAGAAGGACATCATACGGAAGAACTGATATTGAATGCCGATGAGATCATCAAGAGCCCGGGTATCCCGGAGACAGCGCCGATGGTCAAGAAACTTTACGGTCAGGGCACCCATATCATTTCCGAGATTGAATTCGCGGGAAGGTACGATAATGCAAAAAAAATCTGCATCACCGGCAGCAACGGAAAGACCACGACCACTTCCCTGATCTATTATCTTCTCCAGCAGGCCGGGCTCAATGTCGGACTTGGGGGAAATATCGGCAAGAGCTACGCCTATCAGGTAGCAACCGAACATTTCGATTATTATGTATTGGAGATTAGCAGTTTCCAGTTGGACAACGCCTACGATTTTCGTCCGGACATTGCAATCATCACCAATATCACCCCGGACCATCTTGACAGATATGACCATAATATGGAGAACTATGTGAAGGCAAAATTCCGCATCACACGCAACCTCAGACCGGAAGACTGCTTCATTTTCGATTCCGATGACGAAATAACGATAGACCATCTCAATAAAATCATCATCCAGGCAAAGATGCTCCCGTTCAGTCAGAAAAAGGAGCTTGAACAGGGAGCCTTCCTTAAAGGGGACAAGATTGTCGTCAAATATGAGGAAGATGAAAGTGAAATCTATCTGAAGGAACTTGCCCTCGGAGGAAAGCATAATGTATATAATTCAATGGCCGCAGCACTTGCAGCCAAGGCAATGAACATTGACGACAAGATAATCCGTGAAAGTTTCTCCACATTCAAAGCCATTGAACACAGACTTGAGCCGGTACTGAGTATCAAGGATGTCCTTTATATCAACGACTCCAAGGCTACGAACATAGACTCAGCGTGGTATGCGCTTGAATGCCAGACCAAACCGGTCGTATGGATTGTCGGCGGCACAGACAAGGGGAATGATTATTCAATCCTCAACGAACTCGTAAAGGAAAAAGTAAAAGCTATCGTCTGCCTGACTCTTGATTCGAAGAAAATCCACGAGGCGTATGAAGGAATCGTAGGGAAGGAAAATATCGTGGACACATTCTCTGCAACAGAAGCGGTCAATGCGGCAAGCAAATTCGCAAATTCGGGAGACGTCGTGCTGCTGAGCCCTTGCTGCGCAAGTTTCGACCTCTTCAAAAACTACGAGGACAGAGGTGATAAATTCAAAGAAGCAGTAAGAAACCTTTAATCAATAGAGTAATGGCAGGACGGACAAAAAGCAGTACTTCTATTCTGGATCGCTTTGGCGGGGACAAAGTGGTCTGGATAATCGTGCTCTGCCTGTTCATGTTCTCTCTTGTCAGCATATTCTCATCCACATCACTTCTCGCCACGAAGGAACTGTCCCGCCTTGCCATCGCAAAAAACCAGTTACTGACTGCCGCAGCGGGCATAGTCATCATATTCATCACATATAAGGTAAGGAGTGTGAAGTTGTATAAGGCCGTATCGGTAGCGGGGCTATTTCTGTCTCTACTGATGCTCTTCCTGCTTGTGGGATTGTCCGCTCTGCAGAAGAGAGGTTCGAACTTCGGTTTCATCAAGGCAGTTGAACTGAACGGCGCATACAGATGGCTGAAGATAGCCGGGATTCAAATCAGCGTATATGAATTCGTCAAAGTCTTTATGGTAATGTATGTGGCCTGGGCTACGGATTATGTCAAAAATGCCAGAATCAGATGGACAAACAGCGGATTCGTGAAGGAACTGGTATATCTCTATATTCCTGTACTCCTCACCAGCGTCCTTGTTCTGGTAGGGGGCACCTCGAGTGGAGTATTTATGGCGGGCATCCTGTTACTCACAATGCTCTTCGGAGGCGTTAAGTTCAAGAATGTACTGATTGTGGGAGGATTCTGTCTGTTCTTGTTCGGAGGCTGTTTCCTTTTATATCAGGCGACAAAGAACACTTCGCACCCTATGTTCAACCGTTTCGCCACCGTGATAAGCAGAAGCATTGACTATGAAGACAGATTCAAGGAAGCGGAACGCGGAAGCAAAGAGTGGTATGACGCCCTCGACAAAATAAGGCAACCATATGGGGCCAAAATTGCGATGAAAGAAGGTGGACTCCTTCCGTTAGGCAAAGGGCCCGGCCAGAGCACACAGAAATACAAGGTAGCAGTTATATATGAGGATTATATGTTCAGCTTCATTGTGGAGGAATACGGACTCATAGGAGGCATTTTCGTCATAATACTGTACATAAGTCTCATGGCGCGTGCTACCATAATCACAAAATATTGTCAGGAAGACTACCAGAAAGTTCTGGTCGCCGGGCTCACTATCCTTATCGTTGGGCAGGCGATGTTCCATATTGTGATAAACTGCGACCTGGGCATCCTGACAGGACAGACATTGCCGCTGATCAGCCACGGACGTTCGTCATTCGTATGCTTCTGCTTCGCATTCGGAATGATTCTTTCCATGAGCCGCAAGACGGAAAAAATCATTGAAAAGAAGACAGAGGATTCCGATCCTCTGATAGATTTAGAAATATCAGAAAATGAATAGAAGAGCACTCAGAGTTATCATCAGCGGAGGCGGGACGGGTGGCCACATCTTCCCGGCAGTGTCAATCGCGAACAAGCTGAAGGAAGTGAATCCGGAGACAGAAATCCTGTTTGTGGGAGCAGAAGGAAAAATGGAGATGGAAAAGGTCCCTGCAGCGGGATACAGGATCGTCGGTCTTCCGATCGTCGGCCTTCAGCGCCAGCTCAATCTGAAGAACATCATCAACGATGTCCAGGTGCCCTTCAAAATCGTATCCAGCATCATTAAGGCCGGGAAATTGATAAAAGAGTTCAAACCGGAAATCGCCATAGGAGTCGGAGGATATGCTAGCGCTCCCCTTCTGTTCGCGGCAACAAGGAAGAACATCCCAGCTTTGATCCAGGAGCAGAACGGTTTCGCCGGACTTACCAACAAGATGCTGGGAAATAAGGCAGGCCGGATCTGTGTGGCATATGAAGGGATGGAGAAATTCTTCCCTGCAGAAAAGATTGTTCTTACAGGCAATCCTATCCGTTCCGACATCAGACCAGCGGATGAAGCGCTGAAGCAGGAGGCTTTGGAATTCTATGGTTTCCATGCCGGCAAAAAGCATATTTTCATTGTCGGAGGCAGTCTGGGAAGCCGTACGTTGAACAATGCGATGAAGCATTGGATCGAAAATGGATGCCCGGGGGGAGATGGAGTGGAAATTTTGTGGCAATGCGGGAAATACTACAAGGCCGGAATTGATGAGTTCATGAAAGGACAAACAGTCTCCGGAATCAGGCACAGCGATTTCATCGCAAGGATGGACCTCGCATACGCAATGGCGGACGTCGTGATTTCGCGTTCAGGAGCAAGTTCCATCTCAGAACTTTGTGCGGCGCGCAAGGCATCGGTCTTCGTCCCGTCCCCTAATGTCGCCGAAGATCACCAGACCCACAATGCAATGGCTCTCGTCAGGAAAGATGCCGCCCTGCTCGTGAAGGATGCGGATGCTAATGAAAGGATGATGCCTGTGGCACTGGAACTGGCACATAACGAACCAAGGATAAAACAGATGGAGGCTAATATCGGAGCTTTGGCAAAGATGGATGCCGCAAAAGAAATAGTTGACGAAGTATATAAACTGCTGGATGGAATACAATAATGTTTATTTTATAGGCATCGGCGGCATCGGGATGAGCGCCATTGCCCGTTATTTCAAATTCAAGGGCTGCTCCGTATCAGGATACGACAGAACACCTTCTGAACTTACAGCACAACTCGAGGCAGAAGGGATCGGCGTACACTACACGGATTCCCCGGAAATGGTTCCCTCCAATGTTGACGATACTCTCGTGGTGTACACTCCGGCAATTCCTGATAATATGGAGGAGTTGCAATATGTCCGCAGCAAGGGATACAGGCTTCTCAAAAGATCCCGCATCTTAGGCGAAATAACAAAGGGGCAGAAATGTCTTGCAGTGGCCGGCACACACGGGAAAACAACCACGAGCACACTTGTAGCGCACATTCTCACCTCTTCCGGGGAAGGATGTTCCGCTTTCCTCGGCGGCATTTCGAAAAACTACGGCACCAATTTCCTTGTCAGCGACACTTCTACCGTCGTGGTGGAAGCAGATGAATTCGACCGTTCATTTCATCAGTTGCATCCGGACATTTCCGTAATCACTGCTATGGACGCGGACCATCTCGACATATACGGGGACCTCGAGCACGTGCAGGAATCCTTCCGCATTTATGCCTCACAGGTTTCAGGATACCTGATTCTTAAACTGGGTCTGCCAGTATCTTCTGATATCACTAAGGCGAAAATATACACCTATCACCTGAATGACAGCAGGGCTGATTTCCACGCTGAGAATATGCATATCGACGAGTTCGGACACTACACATATGACCTCATAAGTCCTTTCGGAAGAATAGACTCTATCAGAGTCGGAGTCTTGGGATGGGTAAATGTGGAGAATAGCATTGCAGCTGCGGCGGAATGTCTCTGTTATGGAATCAGCGCCGATGAAATAAAAAGGGCCATAGGCACATTCAGCGGAGCGAAAAGGCGCCTCGAAGAGCATATCAACCGCCCGGGGATGACGTATATTGATGATTACGCACATCACCCCGCAGAACTTGCCGCAGCCATTTCTTCCATCAGGGAGATGTTCCCTGAAAGGCATCTGACTGCGGTCTTCCAGCCACATCTGTACACCAGGACACGCGATTTTGCCCCAGAATTCGCTGAAGTACTCGGCAAAGTGGACCGTCTGGTCCTGTTGGACATATATCCGGCAAGGGAAGAGCCTATCCCCGGAATCACTTCCGAGATTATCCTGAATGCAGCGACCGCACCGGAGAAAATACTGATACCGAAAGAAAGACTGCTGGAATACCTGAAGGGAACAAGACCGGACGTGCTCGTCACTTTCGGGGCCGGAAATATAGACAGATTTATTGAACCGATTACAGAAATGTTCCAAAAGTGAAAAAGCTTACCGTAAATATCGCTTTGATTTCCGTTCTGGTAATCCTGTGCGTCGTGCTGGCCGTTGTCAGCGCGGCATCAGACAGAGACAGGTCCGGCAAGACCTGCCAGGGAGTTGTCGTCGAATTTGCGGACGAATTCAACTTCGTGACCGAAGAGGACATAAAAGGATACCTTCATAAATATTACGGCAGTGTATCCGGCACTCAAGTGGATAGTGTAAACCTTGCCAGGATCGAAAGAATACTGGATATCCAAAGTGCCATACTGAAAAGTGAGGCCTATATGGGCGAGGATGGGATGCTGAATATCAGCATCACCCAGCGGGAGCCGGTAGTGCGTTTTCAGAAAGGTGACAATGGCTTCTATGCTGATGAACGCGGATTCATTTTCCCTTTGCAGAGGAACTACACATCTATGGTCCCGGTAATTGACGGTGCCATTCCACTGTTTCATGCATCCGGCTACAAAGGAGAGCCTCAGGGTGAGAAAGAACAGAAATGGATGTCAGAGGTTATGGATCTTGTCGCATTCCTCAACAAAAACAGACAGTGGTCCGAGAACATAGTCCAGATTTCCGTAGATAGAAATGGGGATATGATAATGATTCCGCGGGAAGGGAAGGAAAAATTCCTGTTCGGGAAATGTACGGACATCGAGAAGAAATTCGCAAGGATAGAAAAGTATTACCAGTACATCAAACCGCTGAACAAAGATTACGGGACTGTTATTGTCAAATATGAAAAACAGATAGTTTGTAAAAGATAGTATGGATGATCGTTACATTGCAGCCGTTGACCTCGGGTCCTTCAAGATAGCCCTCGCCGTTGCAAGGGTAGAGAAGGAAGATGTCGAGATTATTTATTACAATGAGGTACCTTCCGATGGCGTCAGGTACAGTTATGTATTCAATCCGCAGAAGGTAATCGAGCCTTTAGGACAACTGATTAAGAGTGCCGAGCGCGAACTTGGGATAGAGATTCTGCAAGTGGTGGTCGGATTGCCGCGCTATGCCGTGAAGCAGCAAGTAGCCACCGGAGAGATTCCGCGCAGCAACGCATCATCCTGCATAACACGCGAAGAAGTCTACGACCTGAAGAATATGGCGCTGGACAGCTATCCGCTTGATGATGCTGAAAAAGAAATCATATATGGTGCAGTCGCACAGTCATTCACGACAGATGACTACCATCAGGCTTCCGAGTCCGATGTGGTCGGAATGATAAGTGACAGACTCGAGGGCAATTTCAAAATGTTTATCGGAAACAGGAAGCATGTCAGCAACCTGGACAACGTGTTCAACAGTCTCGATATTGCTATCGCCAACAAGTATTTCGTTCCGGTGGTGATGTCAAAGATTGTACTGACACGTGAGGAAATGGAAAACGGCGTGGCTCTGATAGATTTCGGAGCAGGGGTAACCTCTGTCAGCATCTACCAGAGTGGCATCATGCGTCATTATTCGGCTATTCCGTTCGGAGGAGCGACTGTAACCAATGACATTAAGCTTGAGGGCAGCTTTTCCACCAGTCTTGCAGAGAATATCAAGCTCGCTTACGGCGCCTGTATGCCTGACAAACTTGCTTCAATGAGCGAAAAAATTATCAAGGTCTGCTACAAGGAAAGTGGCAGAGAAAAGGACCTCAGGGTCAGATATCTTTCCGAGATAATCACGTCACGCGAGAAGGAAATAATCGACGCAATCCTCTATGAGATACAGCACAGCGGCTATGCAGACTATCTGCGCAGCGGAATTGTCATCACTGGAGGAGGAGCGGAAATGGTGAATCTCGGAAACTATATAAACGAGCTGTCCGGGTACAACGTAAGGATAGGTTACCCGGGAAAGATGTTTTCGGTATCAGGTTTCCCGCAAGCAATGGAAACAAGTGCCGTATCCTGCCTCAGCATGATAATGGCAGCAAAATACGAGACTTTCAACTGCATCACAAGACTGGAGAACCAGGAAGAAGAAGTAGAGCAGGAAGAGGACGTTCTGGAACTTACAGCACCGGTAGAGGAAAATAAACCGAAACAGGAAAAGAAGGTTCGCGAACCGAAAAAGCCAAAGGTACCAGGATTTTGGACCAAAACGGCAGGTCTGTTCAACGAGCTGTTCGATGCCACTACAGGCGGAGATGTGGAAGGAGAAAACAATGAATATGACGGCGAATATGAATAATTCTATGGACAACAATAATATTGAGATTGTCCCGAGCGACTGGACTCCGGACAATTCTATGATCAAGGTGATTGGTGTGGGCGGCGGAGGCTGCAATGCTGTCACGTATATGTTCAACAAAAAAATCAAAGGATGCAGTTTCGTTGTCTGCAATACCGACTCTCAGGCACTCCAACGCAGCACTGTTCCTGTCAAAATACAGATGGGACACGGACGCGGAGCTGGCACGGACCCGACCAAAGGAAGGAATGCAGCCCTTGAGTCGCAGGACGAAGTTGCCGCGCAGGTGCTTGACAATGGCACGGAAATGTTGTTCATAACCGCCGGAATGGGCGGTGGCACGGGTACCGGTGCCGCGCCTGTCATCGCAAAGATGGCAAGGGATAAAGGCATCCTGACCGTAGCGGTTGTGACTGTTCCTTTCGACAATGAGGGCAACGACTCGCTGTCCAAAGCCATCGACGGCATACACGAACTGGAGAAGAATGTGGATAGCCTCCTAATAATCAAGAATGAGAAACTGTACGACTATTTCGGTGACCTGCTCGTGCAGGACGCATTTCCGAAATCAGATGAGGTCCTGGCCACAGCAGTCCAGGGAATAACTGAAATAATCAGCCGTCCCGGATATATCAATGTCGACTTCGAGGACATCAAAACTATGATGCGCAACAGCGGCATTGCGCTTATGGGCTGCGGCACAGGTTCAGGTCCGAACAGAATAGAAGATGCAGTGAAACAGGCCTTCGAATCCCCTCTTCTGAACGATTACGACCTGAAAACCGCTAAGAATGTCCTTATCAACATCACCGTAGGAAACAACAAGGACGGTGTCACGATGGACCAGCTCAGCGAAATAAACAACCGAATCAAAGAATATACAGGGGGCGTGAACAATTTCAAGCGAGGTCTTGTCTGGGATGATGATCCGGAATTTGGTGACACCATACGCATCACAGCTATCGTGACCGGACTCAGGTTCACAGATATTATGGGCCCGGGGGAGGATATCGGTAATTATATAATAATTGATGAGAATTTTGTTTTCGGCCAGCAGATTTCAAGGGATGAAGAGGGCATTACCCTTCCGGAAAGCAGCGGTCAGAGAACAAAAATAGGATTCAATACAAAAGAAAACTGCAGAATATTTAATTTTGCAGACGATGAGAAACCTATTCTGATTATTAAGTCCGGAGAGGACAAGAGCAGGTTTGAAAACGAACCGGCAATACGCCGCGTGACAGCAACAGAAAAAAAGAAATAAAATATGGGAAGAAGGACTAGAGTCAGATTTGCGCCATCCCCTACCGGACCGCTCCATATGGGCGGTGTGAGGACCGCATTGTACAACTATCTGTATGCAAAACAGAAAGGTGGTGATTTTATCATCAGAATTGAGGATACGGACTCGCACCGTTTCGTGCCGGGAGCTGAAGAATACATCATAGAGGCTCTCAGATGGTGCGGCATCATTCCGGACGAGGGAGTTGATGAAAACGGGAAAGTGGTGGAGACCGCTTCGGCAAGGCATCCCCACGCACCATACAGGCAGTCACAGCGCCGAGGCATCTACCGCAGCTATGCCGAGCAATTGATTGCAAACGGTTATGCCTATTATGCTTTCGACAGCGCCGAGGAACTGGAGAAGGTCCGAGGCGAAGCCGAAGCCAAGGGTGAGACCTTCATCTACAACCAGACTACCCGCAAGACCCTTAGAAACTCTCTCACTCTTCCTGAAGAGGAGACGAAACGCCTGCTTGAAGAGACGACGGACTGGACTGTACGGTTCAAGATGCCTGAGAATCTGGTAGTGAAGATGGATGATCTGATTCGCGGACATATCGAAGTCAATACGGACACTCTGGATGACAAAGTCCTCTGGAAAAGAGCCGATGAACTGCCTACATACCATCTCGCCAACATTGTGGACGACCATCTGATGGAAATCACTGAAGTCATCCGTGGTGAGGAGTGGCTGCCATCACTTCCTCTGCACTATATGCTCTACAAAGCTTTCGGCTGGGAAGACACAATGCCGCGATTCGCGCATCTGTCCCTGCTTCTCAAACCGGTCGGCAACGGAAAACTTTCTAAACGTGACGGTGACAAGATGGGCTTCCCTGTATTCCCTCTCAGGTGGACAAATGCAGAGGGAGAGACATCCCACGGATACAGAGAGGACGGATATTTCCCTGAAGCATTCGTCAATCTGCTTGCTATGCTGGGATGGAATCCGGGCAACGATCAGGAAATGTTCTCGATGGAAGAACTGATCAAAGCCTTCTCTCTCGACCATATCGTGAAGTCCGGAGCCAAGTTCAACCCGGAAAAAGCGAAATGGTACAACAAGGAATACCTGAGACTGAAGAGCGACGAGGAACTCACCGACCTCTTCATACCAATCCTCAAGGAGCACGGGATTATCGTCACCAACGGAAGCGGTGCCAGGGCTGATTTCAAGAAAAAAGAATTCACATATGATTATGTAAAGACCATAGTATCCCTCATCAAGGTGCGTGCAACCTTCGTTTCCGAGTTCTGGGATATCGCATCATATCTTTTCGTTGCACCTTCGTCATTCGAGGAGAAGGATACAGCCAAATTCTGGAAAGAGGAGAACTACACCCTTGCCTACAAGGTAGCTGATTTCATCAGTTCATTTGACGGTGAATTCACAAAAGAAAACCTTGAAGGTCCCCTCGAAGAGTTCATACGCGGTAACGAATGGCCTATGGGCAAGGTTATGAACTGCCTCAGACTGGCTCTCGTCGGCGCATCGAGCGGTCTTGGAATCGCTGACATCGTCACCCTCATCGGCAAGGAGGAATTTGCTTCAAGAATGGAATATATTGGTAAAACCTTAGGGAAATAAATTATGAAAATAGGAATTTGCAGCGATCACGCAGGCTTTGAATACAAAACAAAAATCATCTCATACCTGTTGGGAAAGGGTTATGATGTCGTCAATTTCGGTACAGACTCCACTGATAGTATGGATTATCCTGATGTGGCACATCCTCTCGCCAATGCAGTAGAGAAAGGAGAGGTGGATTGCGGTATAGCTCTCTGCGGCACAGGAAACGGAATGGCAATCACACTCAACCACCACAAAGGCATACGCGCAGGCCTTGCTTGGAACAAAGCCGTAGCGACACTTGTGAAGGAGCACAACAATGCCAACGTTCTTGTACTTCCTGCTCGTTTCATCAGTTACCTGTCAGCCATCAACCTGATTAAGGCCTGGCTTAATACTGAATTTGCAGGAGGCAGGCATCAGCGCAGAATAGAAAAGATCTGATGGCGGCCCTGGTCGCAGAGAAAGGAATGATTCTTTCGGGCAGCATTGAAGACTACCCGGAAGGAATCATCATACCTGTTGACAAGCCTTACCGGTGGACATCAGCCGATGTCATCAGGAAAATAAAATACTCGGCAATACGCCATTTCGGCAAGAAGAATCTCAAGGTCGGTCACGCCGGGACCCTAGATCCGCTCGCTACCGGAGTTCTTCTTGTCTGCATCGGGAAAGCGACCAAACTTGCCTCTGAACTTCAGTCCCACGACAAGGAATATGTGGCAGGAATAAGTTTCGGAGCCACTACACCTTCTTATGACAGAGAAAAGGATATCGATGTCAGATATCCTCTGGACAATGTTTCAAAAGAATCCCTGTCCGCGGTTCTATCTGAATTTCTTGGCGAGCAGGAGCAGGTCGCGCCCCTTTTCTCCGCAAAGTCCGTGGACGGGGTCCGAGCCTATGAACTTGCCAGGAAGGAGTGGAAAGCATCGCGGCGTTCCGGAGAGGCCTTTGACCACAGCGCAGAGGACCTGCTCAGCAGACAAATAATAAATATCTCCGAATTGGAGCTACTCAATTTCGGTGAAAAACAAAGCGAAGATTGTCCGAAAGCTGGAAAAATCAACGTGATTGATATTTCCGGGCTCGGTCTGCCACACGCTGACATACGCGTCAAATGTACAAAGGGGACATATATCAGGGCTCTGGCCCGCGATCTCGGGGAAGCTCTCGGAAGCGGTGCCTTCCTGGATGACCTCAGAAGGACACGCAATGGAGGATTCAACGTGGAAGATGCTCTGGGGATGGACGATGTGATGAACTTGCTGATTTCTATTCCAAAGGAATAAGTTCTAATTTGTTATTATTGAAAATTTGTCTATATTTGCACGCTTTTTCCGCCAAGGATTAAGCATTTGATATATTAACAATTAAAATTTTTTGCGCTATGGCTGAATATTTATTGCCAGAGAAAAAGCAAGAGATTTTCGCGAAGTACGGGAAGTCTAATAAGGACACCGGCTCTCCAGAGAGTCAAGTTGCATTATTTTCCTACCGTATCGCTCACCTTACAGAGCACGTGAAGAAGAACAAGAAAGACGTTGTCACACGTCGTAGTCTTCTCCGCCTCGTAGGTAAAAGACGTCAGGTCCTCGACTATCTTATCAAGACTGACATCGAGAGATACAGAAAGATTATCAAGGAGCTCGGTCTCCGTCGATAAAACGATAGGAAAGTTCAGGGATGGTTTCCTCGGGGAATTCATCCCTTTTTTGTAAATAATAACCCTGCTGACAGACGTAAAAAGGCAGAGACGAAACAATAGAAGTAATGAACATTATCAACAAAAGAATTGAATTATCCGATGGTCGGGTAATCGAAATCGAGACCGGAAAACTTGCCAAACAGGCAGCCGGTTCAGCAGTAGTAAAGATGGGTGGCACTATGCTTCTCGCCACCGTGACAGCAGCAACAGAAGTTAAGGAAGGCACAGATTTCATGCCTTTGACAGTCGATTACAAAGAGAAGTTCTATGCAGCAGGCCGTTTCCCGGGTGGATTTATGAAGAGAGAGGGAAAATCCTCAGACTATGAGATTCTGATTTCCCGCCTCATCGACCGTCCTATCAGACCTCTCTGGCCGGATGATTTCCATCTGGAAGTATTTGTGAACGTGACTCTTATCTCAGCAGAAAAAGATATCCAGCCGGATGCACTTGCAGGACTTGCAGCATCCTGCGCACTCGCCACTTCAGACCTCCCGTTCCAGGGACCTATTTCTGAAGTCCGCGTATGCCGCATTGACGGTAAGTTCGTCATCAATCCTACATTCACTGAGATGGAAAGGGCCGACCTCGAACTTATGGTTGCAGCAACGGAAGAAAACATCATGATGGTCGAGGGTGAAATGAAGGAAGTAAGCGAGCACGATATGCTTGAGTCCATCAAGTTCGCCCACGAAGAGATCAAGAAGCACTGCCGCGTTCAGAAAGAGCTTATGCACGAACTCGGAACAGATGTCAACAAGAGGGACTATCCTCATGACGTCGAGGATGAAGACCTCAAGAAGACTGTTCACGACTTCTGCTACAGCAAGTGCTATGAACTTGCAAAATCAGCAAAGCCGAAGCACGAGAGAGAAGAAGGTTTCGAGGCAATCAAGGAAGAATTCATCGCCACCATCCCTGAACCGGGTGCAAATCTCGAAGAAAGAGAGGCTTATGCAGCCAAGATAGCTCTCATCAACCGCTATTACCACAGCGAGGAGAAAGAGGCTATGCGCAATATGATTTTGGATGAAGGTACACGTCTTGACGGACGAGTATGCAATCAGGTGCGCCCTATCTGGTGCGAAGTTGACTACCTCCCTTGCGCACACGGTTCAGCAATCTTCACCAGAGGCGAAACCCAGTCCCTTGCTTCCGTAACCCTCGGAACCAAGATGGATATGAAGGAGACAGACGAAGTCCTCATTCAGGATGACCAGCAGGTTGTTCTCCACTACAATTTCCCTCCATTCGCCACAGGCGAGGCAAAGAGTCAGAGAGGTGTGGGCCGTCGTGAAATCGGTCACGGAAACCTCGCGCTCCGCGCTCTCAAGCCGGTGATTCCTGTAGCTCCGGAGAATCCTTATGCAATCCGCATCGTTTCCGACATTCTTGAATCCAACGGTTCATCATCAATGGCTTCAGTATGCGGCGGATGCCTTGCACTGATGGATGCCGGTGTACAGATCAAGAAGCCTGTCGCAGGTGTAGCAATGGGACTTATCACCGATGCAGAGCGTCCTAATGACCGCTATGCAATCCTCACCGATATCCTCGGAGATGAGGACCACCTCGGAGATATGGACTTCAAGGTAACCGGTACAGCTGACGGTATCACCGCCACACAGATGGATATCAAGGTGGACGGTCTTTCATATGACGTACTTGAGAAGGCTCTCGAACAGGCAAGACAGGGCAGAATCCACATTATGGGCGAGATGATGAAGACCATCAGCGAACCGCGTGAGGACTATAAGCCGTTTGTTCCACGTATCGAGCAGCTCCGCATCGCTTCAGAGTTCATCGGAGCAGTCATCGGAAAAGGTGGAGAAACCATCCAGAAGATTCAGAAAGAGACCGGAGCTGTCATCACTATCACCGAAGAACCTCTCCCAGGAGGCGGTTCAGAGGGTGTTGTTGATGTCGCTTCAAATGATAAGGAGGCTATGCAGAAGGCACTTGACTGGATCAAGGGAATCTGCGCAGTTCCTGAGGCCGGTACAACATATCACGGAAGGGTTGTCAGCATCCTTGAGTTCGGTGCATTCGTAGAGATTCTCCCAGGAAAAGAAGGACTCCTCCACGTATCCGAAATCGCTTGGGAGAAGACAGAGAAGGTCGAGGACGTACTTAAGGTAGGTGACGAAGTTGATGTCAAACTCCTTGAAATCGATGCCAAGACAGGCAAGATGAGACTTTCAATGAGAGCCCTTACGCCAAAGCCGGAAGGATATGTAGAGCCTGAGCGCAAACCTCGTAACAACGACCGCGGACCACGCAGGGACTCAGACAAGAGGGATGGAGAAAGAAGGGGCGGCAACGAGCATCGCCCGGAGCGCAGAGGAAACGACAGAAGAAACCTCAGACACTCTTTCACACCTAAACAGGAGAACGAAGCCCCAGCCCTTGAAGAACCGAAGGAAGAATTGTTCTAATGAAGATATTCATAAAAAAACCGGCCCTTGCGAGCCGGTTTTTTTATTACTCCTTCCACGAGAAATCCCTTGGTGCAGGAACACCTGGTAATGGTTTTCTGTCCTTAAGTTTATTGAGAAGCACTTCAATGGCCTTGTCCAACTGCTGATCTACACCGGACTGCTCTTTCAAAGGATCATTATCTATTTCGATATCAGGATCCACGCCATGATTCTCAATAATCCATTCTCCTGTCTTACTGTCATAATTTGTGAAGAAAGGAACACGGATATCGGTTCCATCCATATATGGAAGAGAACCGCTGATGCCGACAATACCTCCCCAAGTACGGGTTCCAATCAGTTCTCCGAGGCCTGTAGCCTTGAAACTCCAAGGGAAGAGATCGCCATCGGAAGCCGAATACTTATTGATGAGGCACACCTTCGGTCCGTAGAATGTCCCTTCAGGAACCATCTCAGTCCTGTCGGAGCCACGGCTCATAGTCATTCTATATGGTTCTCTCAGGAGTCTTTCGATAATCATAGGGGAAACATTTCCACCTCCATTCTCTCTATCATCAATGATGAGAGCTTCCTTGTCGAGCTGCGGATAGTAATACCTTGCGAATTCATTGAGTCCGTCAACCCCCATATCCGGGATGTAAATGTAGCCAATCTTGCCATTTGAGGCTTTATCTACATACTCGATATTTTTTACAACCCACTCGTAATGTACCAGAGGGTACTCATTGGAAGTCGGCCTGACGACAATCTTCCTGGCTCCGTTCTCAGAGGCTTTGTCATTGACCGTCAGCTCCGTCAGGACATCCGCCTTGCCTACAAGCAGCGAATAGATATTATTGGTGGTCTTAGCCGACACTCCATCAACCGCAAGGATGAAGTCCCCTTCCTTGACACCGAGTCCCTGCTCAGCTAACGGCGAGCGTAAACTTGCGCTGTAGTTAGCTCCCTTGTAGATATGGCCGACTCGGAAATATCCGCTCTTGTCCCTTGTTATCGTTGCTCCGAGGAGTCCGAGATTAATCCTTTCAGGCTGCGGATATGTCCCCGGGCTGACATAAGCATGGCCGGAAGTCAGCTCGCCGATCATCTCACCGATAACGTAATTCAAATCAAGTCTGTTCTTGACATATGGAATCAGAACTTCATATTTTTTCTTCATTGCCGGCCAATCTATTCCGTGCATATTCTTCAGATAATACCCATCACGGAACGCTCTCCACGCTTCATCAAAAATCTGAGCCCATTCCTTGGAATAATCTACATCTGCTACAAGATTCGAACAGTCAACAGGTTTTTCAAGATGAGGCTTGCCCTTAGGTATGTCGGTCACATACAATTTTCTGCCCTCAGTAATGAGCGCCTTTGAACCGGTTACGGTCATTTGATATGCCCCCAGATCAGTTTTCTCTCCTGTACTCAGATTCATTGTAGATAGGGACCTTCCTCCATACCACAATGTTTCGCCGTCACAATATACAGGCCGGAACATCCCCACTCCCGAAGGAAGTTTAATAATACGTTCAAAAATACCGTCTGCATCCACCTTGACAGTGGCAGGAGCAAGTTCCGTTTCTTTTTTCTTCTCGGGCTTTGAGGCCTCATCCACTTTCTTTCCATCGGTCGGGAGAAGTGGCGAAGCCGTATCCTTTGAAAGGAGAGCCAAATAAAGTGCATTCATATTTGAATATGAATAATCCCACTCGACAGCGCTGTACGTCGGGTTAAAGTCCCTTGCCGATGAGAAAATAAGGTATTTTCCGTCCGTACTGAAAATAGCAGAAGAGGAATCATACCACTTCTCCGTTATTTGAATTTCCTTCTTCTCCTCAATATTATAGACATACACGATGCTCATATTGTTCGTTGCCGGCTTGGTATAAGTAATCCACTTGCTGTCGGCAGAGAAGCTGATGCCTCTGAATTCAGCGGCAGGATTCGACAGCAGAACTGTCTTGGTGCCTTCCGGAACAGTCAGGCGGACAATCCTGTTCTCCCTGTCGGTATAGAGGAGGCTCTTTGAATCAGGAGCCCAGAAAAGACTGCGGATGTAGGTATCATTATTTGTTGTCAGCTGAACAGGCTCTGTCTTTTCGACATCCTGAAGATAGACCTCAGTCTCCCCCGTTCTGTCTGATATATATGCAATATATTTTCCGTCCGGGCTGAACGACGCTCCGCGCTCATTTGCCCCGGGCGTATGTGTAAGATTCTTTGTGACGCCAGGAGTTGTAGGAACCGAGAACACTTCGCCGCGTGCAGTAACTGCAATCCTGTCCCCTTTTGATGAAATGCTGCGGGCCGTAACCAGACCTGATACATTGACCTTTTCAGGACGGGCATACACTCCCTCCGCATCAAGCTGAATGGAAATTTTGCATGTTTTTTTGGTAGAAGGGTCCAGGGAATAAATGTAGCCGGCATTTTCAAAAACAATTAATTTCCCGTTAGTGCTCGGGAATTTCACATCATATTCACGGAAGTCCGTAACCTTGGATGTTTCCCCGGTCTTTGTATTATAAACGAATATGTTCATCCAATGATCCCTGTCGGAGATAAAGTAAATCTCATCCCCTATCCACATAGGCATAATGTCCTGTGCCGGATTATCTGTAATGTTCTTTACGGATTTGCCGTCATATATCCAGATATCATCCGCCTGACCGCCCTTGTAGTATTTCCATGTACGGAATTCGCGGAATGTACGGTTATAAGCCAGCTGTTTTCCGTCCGGGGAATAGCAGCAGAATCCGCCCTCAGGTAATGGAAGAGCTTCGCCCATTCCACCGTCTTTCTCCACCGTCCAGAGTTTGCCTGGAAAACCATCTCCTATACGGTTTCTGAAGATAATATTCTTCCCATCAGGAGTCCATCCCATAACTATATTGTTCGGGCCCATCCTGTCGCCAAGATCATCTCTTTCATTCGTTGCAGTATAGGTAAGTCTGATAGGGCTTCCACCTGTCGCAGGGATGGAATACACTTCGGTATTGCCGTCATACTGACCGGTAAAAGCAATTGTGCGCCCATCCGGTGAGTATTTTGCAAAAATTTCGTTTCCTATGTGGGAAGTCAGCCTTACTGCCTCACCTCCTTGCAATGGAGCTTTGTACAAATCTCCTGCATAAGAGAACACAACATCGTTGCCGTTGGTCGCAGGAAATCTCAGTAATCTTGCTTCATCAGCCCTCAGGCCGGTAAAGGTTAAAATCACCAGCAAAGAGCAAAGAATCGATTTTTTCATAATATTATCATTTACAATTAACTAACTCGCCAAAAATATTTGTAAATATAATAATTTCATATTTCCCATTCTTTTTTTATCTTCACACATTGAAATAATATTCACCTTTTTCCCTCCACGAACCATTGTGGATAATTTTAGACTATGGCAGATAAATACAATTGGAACTTCTGTTCGCTCGGTGGCGTAACAAGAGTCGTAATCAACAGCGGCGAGGACATCGCCCATCTCCGTGATTTGGACCAGAAACTCTGGACTGCTCTAAGCTGTCCTACCAATGGGCTTGAATTCGATTCCACGACCCTCGGAATCCTTGATGGAGACGGGGACGGGAAAATCAGAGTGCAGGAAGTCATTGCGGCAGCAGAATGGCTCACAAGCATCATAAAGGACAAGGAATCAATCCTGAAGGGGGAAGATTCACTCCCTCTGGACCAATTCAACACTGAAAACGAAGTCGGAGCGAAATTACACAATTCAGCAGCACAGATTCTCCGCAATCTCGGACTCGAGAAAGACAGCATTTCCATTTCTGACACAGCCGACAGCATCGCCATCTTCAAAAACACACGTTTCAACGGTGACGGCATAATCACTCCGGCAACAGCAGAAGAGGACAATCTGAAAGCCACAATCACAAATGCAATAGACACGATTGGCGGAGTGCAAGACAAAAGTGGCGAAGCAGGAATCGATGCAGAGATTTTAGAGAAATTCTATACTGCCTGCGCAGATTACTCCGAATGGAAGAAGGCCGCTGAAGACAATGCGGCTTGTCTGCCTTTCAATGCTGCAACAGATGATGCATACAATGCCTGCGAAGGCTTGAATAGCAAGATTGCGGACTTCTTCATGCGCTGCAAACTTGTGAAGTTCAACTCAGGATGTGAGGATACAATCGGAGTATCAGCAGAAAAGATTGGCACACTTGCCGACAAGAATCTTTCAGAATGTGCAGACCAGATTGCAGAATACCCTTTAGCCAGTCCTAACAAGGAAGGCCTGCTCCATTTCGACGCAATAAACCCTGCATGGCAGCCGGCATTCGCAAAACTTCAGGAACTCGTACTGAATCAGGAGTGCAAGAGCAAGGACAGCATCTCAGAGAAGGAATGGCTTGAGATTCTCGCCAAATTCGAACCGTATGCACAGTGGAAAGCTGCAGTCAAAGGCACAGAAGTAGAAGCTCTCGGGCTCGAAAGAGTACGCGAAATACTGAAAGAAGACAAGAAGCAGGCATTGCTCGACCTCATCGGACAGGACCTCGCTCTTAAGAATGAAGCAGATTCGATTGACGAAGTGGACAAACTTCTCCATCTCTACAGGGATTTCTACGCTTTCCTCAAAAACTTCGTCTCCTTCACAGACCTCTACAGCCTCGACACCAATGTCAAAGCGATATTCCAGGCCGGCGAGCTCTACATAGACCAGCGCTGCTGCCGTCTGTGCGTCAAGGTGGATGACTTGGGCAAACACGCTGATATGGCATCCCTCGGAGGTATGTTCCTCCTGTACTGCAACTGTACATCCAAGGTCCGTCCGGAATCATTCAATATTGCTGCCGTAATGACCGACGGAGGCATAAAGAACCTCCGTGTCGGGACAAATGCAATTTTCTATGACAGAGAAGGCAATGACTGGGATGCAACCGTCATCAAGATAGTGGATAACCCTATCAGCATAAGGCAGGCATTCTGGAGCCCTTACCGCAAGTTCGCGAACTTCATTTCCGAAAAGATCAATAAATCTGCATCAGAAAAAGAAAACGCCGTAATGGCGGACATGCAGGCCAAGGCTGACGCAACTCCGCTTACCGCAGAAGGAGTTGCAAGTACAGCAGCTGAAGCAGCAAACAAGAAACCTCCGTTCGACATTGCTAAATTCGCCGGTATCTTTGCCGCCATCGGTATGGCATTGGGCTACATCGGTGCTTTCCTGACCAAAGTCGTTGACGGTGCCACAGCAAACCCTCTCGGATTTATTATCCTGTTGGTTGTCATTATGCTCTGCATCTCAGGTCCATCCTGCTTCATCGCGTGGTCAAAGCTCCGCAGGCGCAACCTCGGGCCTATCCTCAATGCCAACGGCTGGGCAATCAACTCAGTGGTACTGATCAATATCATATTCGGGAAGACCCTTACAAGTACGGCCAAATTCCCGATTATCAAGGTTAAAGACCCATTTGTAATCAAGACACCTTGGTGGAAGAAAGTCCTCAGATGGATAATTGTACTCGCAATAGTATTAGGTGCAGCTTATCTCGCAAACAGAATCTGCACAGCGAAGAAAGCCAAAGCACAGGCAGCCGCTGAAGCAGAAATGGTCGCAGCACAGGAAGCGGAGGCAGCAGAGGCCGTAGCAATTGAAGCAGCTCTGGAAGATGCCGCCACAGAGGCTCCGGTAGAAGAAGTCCCGGCTGAATAATAAGGAATAATCAGTGTCGGACTTTAGGTTCCGGCACTGATTAAAAAAATTTTTGCGTAATTATAGTTTTTAACTATATTTGCAGTCCCGTTCCGGCGGTCTTATGGTCTGATGACCGGGGACTCGACAGTTTGGCGGGGCAAACATTGGAGAGATGGCAGAGTGGTCGATTGCGGCGGTCTTGAAAACCGTTGACCTGAGAGGGTCCCGGGGTTCGAATCCCTGTCTCTCCGCAAGACTTTGAAGCTCAGCGCGTAGCGCTGGGCTTTTTTGATGTGCCGACCGTCAGGAGCTTGCTCCTGTAAGGGAAGTATCTTATGACGACATACGGCTGCAGAATTATTGAGATTGCTGTTATTTTCCTTCCATATAGAACTTTTGTTTCACGGCCAAGGCTTATGGAAAGATTCATCTACATCCCAGTCTTTTCCATATTTGGACTGGAGAGTTGGAAAATTATAGGAAAAGTATATGTGGCTGGTACTTTTTTTCCGTCTTTCTCTCCGGGCTTCCAATTTGGAGACGAGTTTACGACTCTGACAGCCTCTGCATCTAATGCAGGGTCAATGCCTCTGAGTACAGATACGTCTGATACCTTTCCGTCTTCATTAACGGTGAACTTAACCATTACTCTTCCTTGTTTCCCAGCAGCCCTGGCTTCTGCAGGATATTCGAGGTGCGCAATCACCCATTTAGAGAATTCATTCGCATCACCACCATTGAATGTTGGCGTAACTTCGATTGACTGGAATGGAACCGACTCCGTATTCTCATTCGGGGCAACTGTAAAGTATTCAATGTTTAGTGCGCCAATTTTTCTGAGCTCTTCCTTGAGGTCTGAAAGAGTGCTTACTTTAATATTTCCATCCACAACAAGCTGAACCACTCCGAACTCATTGTCCTTTCTAAGATTTGTAACCCTTTTACTAAGTTCTTCAATGGTTGTTTTCTCACCATTGATATAGTAAACAGGTTTGTCGTTCTCCATCTTGACATCAACCTTGATGGGATTTTGTTGAACTGAAAGATTTTCACTAACTTCGTAGTCAATGACTGTTTTGGCATTCAATGCCAGAGTGCCGCAGAGAAGTGGCAGGATGTAGAGGGCTCTAAGCCCTTTCATCGCTGATGCTTTTGGTTTTGACATCATAGTAATACGATTTTTAAGGATACTGTGATTAAAGCTGTTGGTGATGGAGTAGCCGCTCGCACTGACAGCTTTTCTTATTAGTAAAAATTGATAGTCCTTGATATTTGCACCACAGCGGAGAACAGCATCGTCAGCCTCGAACTCGTGGATTGCACGGAGGTCCGCTCTGAGCATCCATATCGTCGGGTTGAACCATTGAATCGCTAATACAAGATCCACGAACATCACATCATACGAATGACGTAATGCGACATGGGCCTTTTCATGTCGCAGTAGGCTGAGATTTTTGCTTTCGAAGTCCTCATGGCTCATGACGATGTGGGACATCCAGCTAAAAGGTGATGTCTGGATGTCAGCCACAACCACGTGGGTCCCGTCAAAAGCAGTCTCAAATTCACCGTTCCGGATTATCCTTACCACTCCAGCGATAGAGACGGTCACCTTAGCAATGACCACGAGAACGCCAGTCAAGTATGCGGCGATGATAGCAATCTGCCACCATGGCGTCCCGGAGGCTTCAACTGACTCAACAGCGGAGAAATCCAGAAGGCCACCGATATTGGAAGGGACCGCCCCAGCAGCAGCGGGCACAACCTTATGTACTGTAATGACGCACAAAGGAAGGATGAAAGACAAGGCAACAGTGACCAGCAGCACTGCACGGTTCAACCGATGAAGGTTCTCCTTGCAGAGCAGAAGGCGGTAGAAGATATAGAATACCGCCAACAGAACGGCCACTTTGGCCTCATAGATCAGGAAGGTCATCATCTTCTTGTATTCTCTATCTGGCCAATAAGGCTCTTGAGTTCCTCGACAGAAATCTTCTCCTCCTGCACCAGAGACGAGACGGCACTGAGATAGGACCTGCCGAAATACTTGTCTATCACCCCGGAGAGCGTGGATTTCTTATAATCATCCTTACTGACACGAGCGAAATACTTATATGTCGCACCATAATCATGATGGCCCAGATACCCTTCATCGTCAAGGGTACGTACTTGTGTGGACAATGTGTTGATGTGAGGTTTCGGATCCGGGTAGAGTTCTCGTAGTTCGCGGACGAACATTTCCCCTCTCTCCCAGAAGAATTCCATGATGATTTCCT
>JAKSKD010000012.1 GCA_024401925.1 Bacteroidales bacterium
ATGCAAAGTAACGTAAAAAATATGGTAAACTCAAATATTTTGAGAAATATTCTCACAGAACACGAGTTTATGCCCTTAATCGCCCATACATTTTAAGGAAATCAACTTCCTGACCAATTGATTGGCGATGTCAAAAAAGACAGCACTTTCAGTACCGTCATCTCGTATTTGACTGATTTTTTGAAGGTATTCTTCCGCGTTATCAAACCAAACGCCCCTTCGTTTGGCCCAATCCTCTATCAGAGATTGCTGGATGATGCCGTCGCCTGCGAGATCATCCGTGCAGTAGATCTCCCGAGACTCCGACTCTGTTCGAGGACATCCTCTACAGATAATGGCAGCTTGGCATAAGACTCCATATCTCGCTGACAAGCCAGACAATTGTTCTTGTGATATTCGTTCAAATACTGTTGTCCCATTATCAATGTCCCTAGCAACTTCTCAATAATTTCTGCAAATATAATAATTATCGTCAGACCGTCAGCACCCGTTTCTGCCGTTGAGTCTCTTCAATATGGGGAACAATGGAACTCCGCATACGACGAAGGAAACGGCCATAGCAGTGATTTCGCTCCACGCATTGAGTCTCATCCATATCGACATTTCTACATTATTTTCAAAAAGGAATTGATTCTTGTGTGATAAATCTTCTGATACTCTTTTTTGAGCTCTTCGCTCAGCAAAGAACGGCTTATCAATACCTCCGTTTTATCATATATGGTACAGAATCTGTTTATTTCGCTTATGACCGTCGTTTCGTCCAGCCCGATTATTTCCCCGAATTTAATAAAATCCTTTCCGTCCACACCCATTTCTTTATTCCAGCCCGGATACAACCCCTTCTCCAAAGCAAAGATGTATCCGGTCGGGATATGGATTGACGTATTTATCAGATCATATGCAGGAGACAACTTGTAATCACCCTGAGGTGTTTGCAATACTGAAAAATTCTTGATATGGGCGTCACCATTCGCAAATACGAAATTGAACAGCATCAAATCGAAATATTTCACCAATTCTATCCGCCACGCAGGGATATATTTCTTAATGATACCTGCAATATCGACATAATCAACCGCATTATATTTGAAGTCCGCCCCAGAGTTATCTTTTGAAATTCCAGCCAGAGAGGCAAAATCTTCCTGTTGGATTCTGCTTCCATCCGGTCTTATGTCATATCTTTTGGTGGCATACACCTGTTCGCCGTTTCGAGTGAAGCATACTGCATTTTCAGCAGTTCGAATCCCATAAACCTGGGAAGCAATCTGCATTGTAAGATTTTCGTTGGCAGGGCTGAAAAGACGATTCTCCCAATCGCTTAAAACAGGTTTCAGTATATATGTTCCCTGTTCTCCGGGCTCAGTCAACCGAAACTCGCCTTTATCTACTACCGCCGAGTATTTGGTCTGGGCGCCAGAAAGCGATAAGTGGCCGCGTCCGCTTGTCAGACTGTTTTTTGACGAAAGCGTATCATACGGCAAAATCCGTGACACTTTCTGCCCGCCAAACAAAACCTTCTTATTCATCTTCTATTTGTTTTATGGTAACAGCCCCCGGTGTGTCACAGAAGGCAGTTGCAAGAAGTATCCCGAAATCATCATCAACATCCACGTGATGAAGAATAGCCTGCAATCTCCTGTTATATCCTTCAGAAAGCATATTGGAAAAAAAGGGGAAAAGGTATGACGAATGATATTCTTTCCGGCTCTTCGGTAATGTCAGGCTGACTGCCGGAAGCGACGAATCGGCATAGAACACATCATCATACGAAAATGTATACCCTTCTCCCGGTACTTCCTTCAAAAGGCCGGCATACCGCCCGTTCAAAAAAACCTTTCCCTGTCTCATTGTTCAACAATCTTTACCGTCAGCTCCATTCCTATAATCTTCAGGACCTTCTCAATGGTCTGGATTGTGGGATTCCCCTCTCCTCTTTCTATTTGTGTAAGGGTATTGATATTTACTTCGGCCATCTGTGCAAGTTTACCCTGCGTAATGCCGAAATCCCTTCTTCTTGTTTTAATGATTTCCCCAATTTTCTCCATTAAAATCACAATATATTAGGAATACGCCGCAAATATAACATTTTTTTCAAAGAAAAGAGACGGAATTCCTATTATAATAGGTAAAATTGTGATCAGACCTCCGACGGCTAAAGATCAAGCGCTGCACCGAGCTCGATGAAGCGGCTCGCTTGCGCTTGACCGTCAGACCGTCAGCACCCGTTTCTGCCGTTGAGCCTTTTCAAGACCGGGAACAATGGAACTCCGCATACGACGAATGCAACTGTCATTATGATTGCGAGAGTCGTTTTGCCGTATATCCAATAACCGGTAGCGAACATTGCGGAGTAAACTGCGGCAGAGGCAAGTGTCATAGCGAGCATACCCCAGGCGATGTCGTGTCGGGTGACTTTTATCCTTCCCCGGAATTCGGCGGCTTTCACCTCCGCGGTAGGGGCGGTTAGCAAAGTTACACTAACCCAGGCGACTGTCGTTATTCCCATCACTATCAGCAGATTCTGCCACGAAGCCAGTGCCGGAAGACCGAGGTGGGGATATACCAGCTGAAGGAAACAGGCCACGATGAAGGAAACGGCCATAGCAGTGATTTCGCTCCACGCATTGATTCTCATCCAGAACCAGCGCAGCAGATAGATAAGTCCCGTACCCGCTCCTATCTGGAGTATAAGGTTGAATACGGTGCCTGCAGAAATGAGGAAGGGGGAAATCAACGCCGTACCTACCATAATTATTATTACGGAGAGCCGTCCTACAAGTATCAGTTCCTTCTCCGAAGCTTCAGGGCGCACGAACCTTTTCCAGAAGTCATTGGCTATATAGTTCGAGCCCATCGACAGGTGTGCGGCCACGGTTGAAAACAGGGCTCCCATCATAGCTGCGGCAACCAGCCCGAGCCATCCGTTGGGCACGAAAGTAAGCATCGCCGGATATGCCACATCCCCTTTTATCAGAGACGGATCGATATTCGGGAACGCCTTCTGCAACGAGAGCAAATCAGGGAACACTATCAAAGACGCAAACGCCGTCAGGTACCAGGGCCAGGGTCTGATTGCATAGTTGACAACCTGATAGAAAACAGAGCCTCCCATACAATGGTTCTCGTCCTTTGCGGAAAGCATACGCTGGACGACATACCCGCCACCGCCCGGTTCGCTGCCGGGATACCATACATTCCACCATTGAACTGCAATAGGTATGACAAAGGCTGCGACAAATATATCGGGATTGTTGATATCCGGAAAGAATGACATATGTTCAAGGACGGTCGGATTCGAAAGCAATGCGTGATATCCTCCTACCTGCGGCAGATTCACGGCATAATGCATACCAACGACAGCCCCGACCATTATTATTATAAACAGGAAGAAATCCGTATAAATCGACCCCCTGAGCCCTCCCAAGGCAGAATAGACTATCGACGCGACACAAGTGACGATAACAACCGTCCATTGATCTACGCCGAAAAGCACCTGCCCTATCTTGATCGCGGCAAGGACCACTATGCCTGTCGATATGATATTGAAGATGAATCCGAGGTAAACGGCCCTGAATCCTCTGAGGAAAGCCGCGGCCTTACCCGTATAACGCATTTCATAGAATTCGATGTCACTCTTTGCTCCGGAACGCACCCAAAGTTTGGAATAGACGAACACCGTCAGCATTCCGGTAAGAAGGAAAGCCCACCATTTCCAGTTCTCTCCAAGGTTGGAATTACGGATGTACTCCGTAAACATATTGGCGGAGTTGGTAGAAGTGGACGCCGCGCACATCGATATGCCGATAAGCCACCAAGGCATAGATTGCCCTGACAGGAAAAAGTCTTTTGCGCTTGATGATGCACGTTTCGAACACCACAGGGCAATCCCGAACATCAAAACAAAGAAAAGGGCAATGGTAAGCCAGTCTATCCAATTAAGTAACATAAATTTATCGTATTGCTATCCGTTTGAAAACCTCCTCGCAATACCCGCATTCATTGCATTCCCTGTCGCACCTGGCGACCGTCTGCGCCCAATCCTCCGGGAACCTTGAATTATCCAGCACTATACCATATTTATAGAATGCAGGAGCGAAACCAGGTTCGAGCAGATCCAGCAGGTTTCCGTGAAAAGAGCGCGAAGAATATGCATCCAGCACCAATGCCATGCGCTGATGCTGGCGGGTGGCAAGTTTCACGAAATCGACATAAGGCTCGTACCGGTCGATATCCTCGGGCCTTATCCAGGTGGCCTTGAGGATTTCCGGCAGTTTGGACTCTGATTCGTACATTGTCCAGCACAGGTGAGGATTGAAGTTCACGGAGCGTGGCGTCCCCATCGCCTCATAACTGTGGGCGATGAGATTGTCGTGATATGTCTGCCACGGGCAGTTGCGCAGGCACCCGGAGTTTGCCAGTATGCCCACCGTCTTCCCATTGGAATGAGCCCAGTCGCTGAAACGCTTCACATTGTCGAGGTTCCTGTGCACGTCCCTGCCTATGTAAAAAGAGTCGAACCAGGGTGCAAGATAAGCCATAGCCTGCAGGGTGGTTATTCTCATATTGACAGAAGCACGCGTTTCTATTTCAGGAAAACGCTTCTTAACGACGTGCGCTATGAACGGGGATGCCGCCGTTATGGTTTCCGGCTTGCACCCCCAGGAGTCAAGTTCCTCTATGATGCCCTTCACCCTGAGCTCCAGTTCCCTGCTCATAGACAGTTCGCCGTAGCAATTGGCGTTCAGCAGCAAATCGAGGCGCATACCAAGACTCTTCAGGGCGACAAGTTCATCGTGAAGCACCGTCTTTATCGTCTCGGTGTCATCACCCTCGCCATAGCCGAGAATCGGGCGTCCGCTGGGCTCGCGCACCCAGGGGAAATAGACCTCCTTCACCTGCGGAAAAGCCGAAACAAGCGAAGAGAATCTCTCCCCTTCGCTTTGATGTCGGTATCCGGCAGCGAAATACATCACTAGTCCATCATAGGATTATACGTAAGACCTGCCTCGTTGACCTTCTTTCCGTCTCCTTCAGAATCGACTCCGCTCAGACCTGCTGCTGCGGCGCTGCCATAGTTCTCCTTGGCATTGTATTCGGTCATTGCCTTATGGGACTCTATACCTGCACCGTTCTTATAATACTCATAAACCTCAGGATCGATTTCGTAGGGTTTGGAACGATCCATAGTCCAGAAAGGTTTCTTCGGATCGCGGAACTGGTTGCGGAAAGTCTTTGTAAGCTTGTTCCTCTGCTCCAGATGCGCCATACAGGCTCGTGTACAACCTGCGGCACCTTCTATTGCACGGCCGTAACCATACTGACGGGGATATTCTGCCTCAAAAGGATTCTGCGCCTTGTCAAGACCGCCCTGCAAGCCGTGCTCGCAAGCCATTTCATCAAGTTTGCCCCACTCCACTTCGTGGCCGGCAAGAGTCACCTTGACGGATTCATCCTTCGAAATGGCGTGGCCTGCACAATGCGCAACGCACTGTTTGCAGCGGTCACAAATATGGCCTTCATATATGGGATCCGGTTCCAATTCCGCATCAGTAAGCAATACCACGAAACGTACGCGCGGACCGAATTCGGGAGTAAGGAACACCTTGGACCAGCCGAACTCGCCCATACCTGCCAGATATGCGGCGATGCGGAAATGCACCAGTACGTCGGGATGAGGCTTGCCGGGTTCCACAGGACGGCTCCAACCTTCGCGGAACTTGCCTGTTACGGTATTGGTGGATTCACCGCCGTTGGCGTTGATAAGAGGAACGACCTCATAGCCGTGGTCTTCCATCCAGTTGCAGAAAGGCCACATCACCATAGGTCCCCATACCTGATTGATTGCAGCATAGCCCATTGTAGGATATGTGGAAAACAATGTCCCCTCCTCGATACCGCGCAAAGAACCGCGGGGAATCCTGAACCCGAAGACAATGAAGGATTTCGCACCCGGGAAAATATATCTCGGATCATTCTGTTTCGGAGCTCCTTCCCAACGCTCCATATTTCCTATTCCGCACAAATCAGCGCCGAAACGCTTTGCCGCTGCCTTTACGTCAGCGCTTGTAAGATCACATTCGTATGCCATAATTCTTGACTTTTATAGTTCAAATATATATCATATTATTTCTATAATGAAATAAAATTCATAATTTTGTCAGACCGATAATATATATTCAATATTATTGAATTTTAGTACATCTTTATTGTAATGATACAAGTAATTGACAGGGCATTGAACATCCTGGAATTGCTGGGTTCAGACCCTTCAAAAAATTTCGCCCTTGCAGAAATAGCGGATATCACGGGATTACAAAAAACAACATGTGCAAATATACTGCAATCATTAGTCTCCCGAGATTATGTAGAGCACAGAAGCAAGCCGACCGGATACAGGCTCGGCTTCAAGGCTTTCAGACTGGTCAACTCACCAGCTTATTATGAAGCATTAAAGAGCATTGCAGAAGAACAGATGAATACGCTGTTCAATGCTATCGGCGAGACCACCGTTCTTTCAGTCCTGATAAACGGCAAGAGGATTGTCATATCCGTAAAAGAATGTCAACAGGGAATCACTGCTAGAATAAAACATTCGGCAAACCTGTATCGTTCCGCAACAGGTAGGGTAATACTCGCAAATTATCCTAAGGAAAAAGCATCGCGCCTGATAGACAGAATCGGACTTCCAGACCCAGCGGACTGGGAAGAAATTTCTACAAAAGACCAACTCAAATCGGCACTGCAAGTAATCCAACAGGAAAAATTCTGTGAAGTACGTAGTTCAGATATCATTGGTCTCGCTATGCCGATAATCCGCAACGGGATTGCCATCGCAAGCATAGGGGTATGCGTCCCTCTGTTCAGATTTGACGATTATAAAAGAGATTCCATCAAAAAATCTCTTGAGGCTGCCGCAAAGTCGATAGAAGATAAGATATCGAATGGGATATCAGTTGACATTGTTTAAAATCTTATTACCTTTGCAGCAAGTTATGGTGAACCATGCTAATATTGGCGTTCAAGCCATATCCGTGTCATCGGATCTGACAAAGAATACGTATTCCCTTTCTTTGTCAGAATTCCAGATTCGAGCAAAGACTTTGCAGCGGACTGAACTGCACTTGCCGATTTCAGATTATGACGTTTGATGAATGCTGCAGAAGTAATGCCTGCCGCATTAACTTCTGAACTGACTGCATATAACAGTTCTTTCTGCTGTTCAGAAATTACTGAGAGAATTTCTTTGATTTTTACCCCGCTTTCATTGATATAATTGCCACTGAAAACTTCGGCTTCTTTCATAGTGCAGGTCTCTCCATCTTCCGTATAATAATAACAGTCGTGAAGGACACGATGCACATAAAGAGTGACACCTTCGAATAGGCTATAGATATAATCAAAAGCTTCCCTCTGCAATTTTTTGCCGGATTTGGAAAATTGTTTCTGTGCAAAAGCATAATATTCATCTCTTGCTATCGCCTCCAGCATCAGCGTTGTCGCGCTCTGGTAGAACGGTTTTTTATCAGAATGAAACATTTCTGAAAGAATTCTTCGCTCTGAACCTGCAAAAATAATATGTGTGTTCGTAAGATTCTGAATCTTTCCTCTCAGCAGTTCCTCAACATTCTTCTCCGAATAGTTTGCTATCCTCTGGAACTCGTCAATGGCGATAACACAAGGCTTGTCAGCTGATTCAAGAAATGCAAAGATTTCATCTAAGGTATAGTCAGGAGAGTCTATGTCCCCAAGCCTGATGTTGAATGTTGGCGTCGCATTTATCGGGTCATATCCAAAGCTTGCTGTCAACGACTTCAAGGTTGCAAGAAAACTGCGTTTTAGTTTATCACTCTTTTGTGCAACGGTTGCGAATGCTGCATTGCCAAGCTCCTTGACAAATTCCTTCGTTGAAGCAGTATGGAGAATATCGATAGAAATAGTATAATAGTTATCCTTGATTTCCTTCAATTCAAAACAATGGTTAATCAACCCTGTTTTCCCGATACGTCTCTGCGCTATCAGCACAACATTTTCTTGATTTGTAATACTCTTCAGCAGGAGTTCAGTCTCCTTCTCCCTGTCACAAAAAAACTGAGAGGGGATGCGGTTTGTTAGATAGAATGGATTTGTCTTCATAATGCAAATATAGTGATTATTTAATTCGCATTATTCATTTTACATAATTAATATTAGATTTTTTTATGAAACGTATCATATACGGCCATAAAAGTGTCCGGGCATATTTCCTTTACGCTTAGATAAATAAATTCATTCTGACCTTCCCTTGTTTGAAAATCACAATTCAGCTATCGCGTGCTCTATACCGCGTAGTTCGGCCAGCGAACGCATACGGCCATAGAAACTGTATCCAGGATTTGATTTACGACCCAAATCATCACACATTTGATGCCCATGGTCCGGACGCATATATATGCTGCAGCCTCGTTTCTGCTGAACATCATATACGGCCTTAACCATCTCATATACAGGCACATCACCCTCGAGTAGATTGGCCTCGTAAAAGTTACCATCAGCATCACGTTTTGTGCTGCGAATATGTACGAAGTCAACTCTATCACCAAACTCTCGCATAATGGCAGGACAGTCATTGTCCCCACGTACACCGAAAGATCCTGTACAAAGATTGAGGCCATTACTCTTGTTGGGCACAGCGGTAATAAGCTTACGAAAATCTTCAGCGGTGCTCATAATACGCGGCAGGCCAAGAATAGGATATGGAGGATCATCAGGATGAATCACCATTCTTGAGCCAACCTCATCACATATGGGGCATATCTGTTTCAAGAAGAATATCAGATTGGAACGCAGTCTCTCGGCATCGATGCCTTTATAACGGTCGAGGGCCTTCTGGAACTCCTCCAAAGTGAAGCTCTCCTCACTACCGGGAAGGCCTGCAATCATATTACGTGTGATGAGTTTTTTCTCTTCCTCGTCCATCTGCTCGTAGCGAGCTTTAGCCTTAGCAATATCCTCCGCACTGTACTCCTTCTCTGCACCTGGACGTTTCAAAATGAAAAGGTCGAAAGCCAAAAAAGCCGCCCTTTCAAACCTCAGGGCCGTCGAACCATCGGGAGTCTCCCACGCAAGGTTAGTCCTTGTCCAGTCCAATACAGGCATAAAGTTGTAGGTAATAACATGTATGCCACACTCCGCCAAATTGCGTATACTCTGCTTATAGTTCTCTATATATTTGAGGTATTCTCCCTCCTGAGTCTTGATATGCTCATGAACGGGCACAGACTCCACCACGCTCCACACAAGACCTTTAGCCTCGCACTGAGACTGACGCTTGCGGATTTCCTCCACCGTCCAAACTTCTCCGTTGGGAATATGGTGAAGGGCTGATACTATGTCCGTAACTCCCGCTTGACGTATGAAATCAAGTGATACGGGGTCATTGGGACCATACCACCTGAAACTCTGCTTCATCAAAAAAGGCTGTTTCATAACATCAAATCTCCTATATACTGAAACTATTGAATCCTCCGTCAACAGGAACTACTGTACCTGTAACACCATTTGAAGCCTCACTGACAAGGTAGTGAAGTGCACCTACCAGCTCATCAGGCTCCAAAAAACGGCCAAAAGGAGTGTGACCTATAATCTTATGGCTACGGTCTGTGAGACTGCCGTCAGGATTAGTCAGCAGGCTACGATTCTGATTGGTAAGCAGAAAGCCTGGAGCTATCGCATTCACGCGTATACCCTCTCCGAACTTGAGGGCCATCTCACCGGCTAACCACTGTGTCCACGATGCGAGAGCAGACTTTGCCATACCATAGCCACATACACGTGTAAGCGGTCTATAGGATGACATACTACAGAAGTTTACAATGGCACCTTTCTTCTTCTCAACCATAGTCTTCGCAAATACCTTGGTAGGAAGTATAGCGCCTATAATATTAAGTTCGAACACTTTGCGGGTAGCATCAATGTCCATATCAAAGATAGTCTGTTCCGGAGTAACGTTAGCAGGACCCATATTGCCACCGGCACCGTTAAGAAGGATATCGATACTACCGTAAGCCTTTACAATGTCCTGACGATTCTGATCCAACACCGACTCATCCAGCACATTTGTAGGCAGGAACATTGCCTGTCCACCATCGGCCTTGATTTCAGCGACAATCTTCTCGCCTGTCTCTCTAGCCCTTTCAAGGTCCAGAAGAACCACTTTGCAGCCCTGAGCCGCGAAATACTTCACTATTGTCGCTCCAAGAACGCCACAAGCGCCTGTCATAACGACAACCTTCCCTTTCAAATCAAACAAATTTTCCATAGAAATACTACTCTTAAACTTTATTTACCATTCACGTTTTCAATACTCACTGACCAGTGCTCGTCGCGGATGGGGAAAGTGTATTCCTCCATCGGGGCTGGGCCGGCAGAGTTGCCGCCGAGGCCGGTCTGGCGCAGATCCAGATTGAGGCACACTTCGCGGCGAGGAGATACGGGAAGAAAGACACGTTCGCTGCCTTTGCGGTGGCGCGCGAACTCCAGATCCTCCCATCCGTAGTGGAGCGCCTGGACGAAGAGAGGCTCATCCGATGAGAACTTCACACCTGAGCCGGAGGCATCAGTGAGCGCGAACCAGCGGACATCGCTCCGGTAACCGTTGTCCTGCGGACGGACGTACGGTTCATAGAGATCTGTCACAGTTGATTCATATCGACCTATAAAACTGCCACTTTTGCGATCTATATAATTTTCCATAGGTCCACGACCATACCAAGTCGCATACTCAAAGGCTGGATTAAGAAGCATTGAAAGCCCAAGACGCGGAATTGCACGTGGCATACGGCCGTAGGGGTGGACATCGTTCTCGAGCGTTATTGTTCCATCAGTATTGAAGTGCCAGACAGCTGTATGAAGGAAGCCTGCAGATTTCGTTCCAGTGACATCAGTCACAACGGAAAGGGCCACAGAGCCGTCATCTGATATTGATAACGATACTCCCTTGGGGTGATATTGCAGTTGGGTGAGGCCATAGGACGCAAAACTGTCATTCAGGCCAGTTGCGTCTTGCTTTTTCCCATTGCGCATCCATTTGTCATTATCCGTAAAGGCTCTGACACAGCTCAGCCTCGGGCCAGCAGAGTGGTTGTCCGTATTCAGGAGTACTTCCCTACCGTCAGATTTGAGGGACTTTAGCACGCCATTCTTCGTGAATACAGTCTCTAGAACACCCGTACTGATACGCCAACCTTCAGGACTCTCGTAAACACTGGGGCGAACAGTAATGACAGTCTTCTTTTCGGGAGCAGTACTATTTTTCCAGACCATCTGGTCATCCGCTATGACGTATCCCTTAGGAGCCCACAACTCATCCCTACGAAGTTTGATATATACATTATAGAAATACTCACATCCAGACTTTGTCCTGTATCCAGGATTAGGAAGTCGAACAGATTTCCTTTCCTGGGGCGCTACAGAGGGAAGTTTCCACTCGCCCGAAGCCACCTCGACTCCGTCCTCCAACAGTTTCCAGCAGGCATCAAACGCATCTGACCACGTGAAAGAGAAACGATTCCACAATTCAGCCTTAAGCGTTGAAGCGTCATCGGAACTCACGGCAATCTGACGGTATACGTGGGAAACTTCGCGCAGTACGGCCGTTCCCTTACGGTCTGGCCGAACAATTCCGTTGCAGCAGAAAGGCCCGTCGTTGGGTTGCTCGTCATAATCGCCACCATACGCATAGATAGTCTCTGGTGTGCCGTCAGCATTCCAGCGACCAGTTCTCTTTACAAGCCCTTGGTCTACGAAGTCCCAGATACAGCCCCCCAAAAGAGATTCGCTCCCGTAGAAGGCATCCCAGTATTCCTGGAAGTTTCCCAGCGCATTGCCCATCGAATGGGCAAATTCGCACATAAAGAAGGGCTTGCCTTTCGTCTGGCCACCGTTGCCCCTGTCAACGCCGTCAGGCATTGATTCTATCTTTCCATCACCGAGTTTGCCTCGCCTAACCAGCCAATCGACAGATGGATACATCTTGGAGTCCACATCAGCGAGGGTGTTTCCCCTCTCCCAATGTATGAGGCGAGTGGGGTCTGCTTCCCGCACAGCCGCAGCGGCCTTCTCAAAGCATGGTCCAGTTCCCGTTTCGTTTCCAAGAGACCAGAAAAGGATTGACGGATGGTTACGGTAATTGATGACATGGTTGAGGTTCCTCTCCGTTATGGCCTTCTCCCAGTCAGGATTCAGACCGAGGCCCTCCTCCTCGTAATGCATACCGTGAGCTTCAACATTCGCCTCGGCCATCACGTACAGTCCATAGCGGTCGCAGAGGTCATACCAAAGATGATGGTTTGGATAGTGGCTCGTGCGCACAGTATTTATGTTATTCTTCTTCATTATGAGGATGTCGCGAACCATCTCCTCCTCCGTCACGGTGCGCCCGTTCAGGGGGCTGTGTTCGTGACGATTAACACCCTTGAACTTGATATGCTTTCCATTTACAAGAACAGTGTTGCCGGAACGCTCTATTTTGCAGAAACCGATCCTTGCGGAGCGGATATCCTCCCCGCTTCGAATGACGAGAGTGTAGAGATATGGATCCTCTGCGCTCCACAGATGAGCCTTCCGAAGGGTCCTTCTACAATCCTTGCCTGAGAACGTCAGGACAGGCTTTTTCGAAGCATCATAGAGGGTGGCGCTGACTTTCGGGCTGTCCGAATCGACCGTGAGCCTGATGGAAGCATCCCTGTAGGAACCCGTCAGATCATAGCGAAAAAAGAAGTCATTGATTTTCTTCTCCGGAAAGGCTATCAAGGTTACGTCGCGGAAGATGCCGCTGAAGCGGAACATATCCTGATCCTCAAGGTAGGAGCCGTCGCACCAGCGATAGACCTCTACAGCAAGGCTGTTCTCCCCTTCCCTGAGATATCGGGTGATGTCGAACTCAGATGGAAGTTTAGAATCCTCGGAATAACCCACCTTCTCGCCGTTTACCCATAGATAATATGCGGAATAGACTCCATCAAAACGTATCGTAATATTACGCCCCTTCCAACTTTCAGGGACGGTGAATACAGTCCTATACGAAAGTACAGGATTGTAGTCAGGCGTTCCGAAAACGTAGTCTCTCACAACAGGAGGTCTTCTCAAGAAGGGATAGACTGCATTTGTATATACAGGTGAGCCGAACCCTCTCATCTCTGCACAACTCGGTACATCGATTGTTTCCCATTGGCTGTCATCAAAATCGGACTTCCAGAAGTCCAGGGGTCGATTAGACGGATCTCCTGTCCAACTGACCTTCCATATTCCATTAAGGGATTTTGTAAATGGCGTTTCAGGTTCCAGAGCATCCGTAAAAACGGCACCTATATCTGCAAGAGGCATACTGTATGCACGCGCAGGAGCTCGGTTGATACTATTGACAGTTGGGTTCTCCAACTCGTCGAAAGGCATACCAGAATTTGCTGAAACGATTATCGGATACAGCACTGAAAAGACGATAGTAACGGCTTTAATATTCATAATGTCATTCCATTGCTTGACAGCCATCTACTACAGTCAAAGTTCCTTGTCCTTCAATAACTTTTATCTTCAGTTCAGAACCAGTCTGGTCTTCAAAGAAACAACGCTGCTGGTGAGTATTGATTATTTCTTCCTTGTATATCTGGAAGAACTGGCCGCCTCCGCGGGTCGTCTCAATAACGACAGTACCCTTGGAGTCCATTTTCCACACAAGGTTAACTTTGCTGAATTCCTTGCTCAGATCCAAGGGGAAGCATATCTCCTCTCCCGCCTTGAGCGTTACAGGCAGTCTCTTTTCTTCTGCCAAAGAAACAAGTTTTTCATAGCTTACGGGATTTGTCGGATCCATATAGTTGATTGTCTCGCCAAGGCGGAAATCCTCCGAGCTGGAGCCTATGTAAATATCAAAAAGGCCCGGCTCTATTATACGTTTCATATTTACGTCCAACATCTCGAAATCAGACGGCAAGAGTTCGAATGTCACAGTCTTGCTTTCACCAGGCTCAAGAGTGATTCTCTCAAAACCACGGAGTTGCTTCTCATATACCGTTATGGAACTGAACTGGTCATGGATATAGAGTTGCGCCACCTCATCACCTTTGACTGAACCTGTATTCTTGATATCACAACTTACCGTAAGACCCTCGTCGGGCATAAGATCCCTTTTCGAGATACGGATATTGCTGTACTCGAAAGTCGTATAGCTGAGACCGTAGCCAAAAGGGTATAGGGCTCCGTCTACGCTAGCCCTTTTTCCCTTCATACCAACACCGGTATAGCCATTAACCTGTGAATTAGGTTTATACGGGAAGTTGAACGGTATCTGTCCTACGCTCTTTACGAAAGTCATAGGAGTTTTCCCACCAGGGTTATATGCTCCCGTAAGCGCCTCGGCAACAGCCGTGCCACCGTGAGCTCCCGGATACCAGGCATATAAGATGGCGTCGAGGTTCCTGTCCTCCCATCCGAGTGACAACGTGCGGCCGGCAACAACGACAAGCACTACAGGCTTGCCGGTCTTCTTGAGCTCGTGCAGCAAGTATTGCTGACCGGGAGGAAAATTAAGGCTTGTACGGGTCTTGTTCTCACCACTGGTACGGGTATTTCCACCCATTACAGCAATAACAACGTCACTGCCGATGGCTGCTGACACAGCCTCCTGAGCCATAGAAATCTCTTCATCGGAAGGCTCAAAGCCATACATCTCACTATCAGGCCAATTCGGATCTACAAGGTCACAACCTTTGCAATAAACAATCTCCGTCTTACCTTCAAATGCCTTACGGATGCCCTGAAGAACAGAAACGCTTTCAGTAGCAAGCGGACCATAATGCTGATGAACAGTGCTGACGTCGTCAGCAACAGGACCGACGACTGCCACCCTCGATACATTTTTAAGGGGAAGTACGCCGTTATTTTTCAGAAGTACAAGACATTCGCGAGAGGCCTGAAGCGCAACTTCATTATTGGCTACACCGTTAACTTCCAGGTCGGCTACTTTATAGTCATTCTGATACGGGTGATCGAAAAGACCGACAAGAAATTTTACGCGCAACACATCACGTACTCTCTCATCAATGACGGACATCGGTACAGCCCCCTCACTAATGAGTTCGCGTAGCGGCAGTACAAAACTGTCGGGACTGCGGAAGGTACAGCGGATATTGAGTCCGGCCATCACACTTTGACGAACCGCCTCCTTCATAGAATCCGCAACCTTATGTTTACTTTCGAGATACTCAACTGCATCGGAGTCGGACACTATGTATCCTTTGAAACCGAGATCACCCCTCATGCGATCATACATCCAGTATTTGCTACCGGCAATAGGAGAACCATCGTAGTCATTGTATGAGCACATTGCTCCAAGCAATCCGCCCTTCTGAATCACCTCACGCCATGGATACATATGTATATTCTCTATTTCGTGCGGAGCTTCGTGAGGGTCGCAACGGGACATTCCCTCCCGAGCCCCCTTGCTCACGGAATAAATGGCGAAGTGCTTGCCGGTAGAAGCAACCTGATAGTCCCTTTGCATACCAGTTGTAAGAGCGACACCCATCTGGGCAACAAGATATGGATCTTCACCATACACCTCCTCACAACGCCCCCAACGCTGATCACGACCCACATCAAGAATAGGTGCATATACATTCGTATAACCCAAAAGGCGACCCTCACGCCCAGTTATGTAGCCCTCTTGATTGACAAGAGTCTTATCCCAAGTGGCACCCATACCTAGCTGCGTGGGAAAATTTGTTGCCTTATATGCCTCCACGCCGCGGATGCCCTCGTTTGTCATATCTGCCGGAATACCCAATCGTGTTTCCTCTATGAAGAAACGCTGGACTTCATTGATAGCCCAGGCGTGCTTGCTGGCGGGCCAGATATACTGGCTTTCTGTAGTCAATGGCAAGCCCCAGTTCTTGAACGAATTGAGATGCTCGTCAATGGCCCCGATGCCATCCTTCCAGAGCTGGTTCTTCCACTCCGGTGTCGGCAGTTCATCGGCAAGGACACGGCGGTAGCCGTAGAGCGTCACCATCTGACAGGTCTTCTCCTCAACGGTCATCCGTCCAAGAAGATCTTCAATACGAGCATCTATAGTCTGATTCGGATCCTCATAGACATCCTTGACTCCGTTCTTGTTGAAGTCAATCCAACCATCGTGATACATCTTTCCCTTCGTTCCGAAGGTCGTCAGTTTGAAGCTGTCCCTTGCAGCCATCACACATGCACTCGCAGCTATGGCTGCGAAAAGGATAATCAGTTTCTTCATTTTCTATCGAAAGATTTCATTAAGTATTTTTGCAAGTCTATATCCTGCATAAGTAAGCTCTTGCCGGGCAAGCGGCCAATTCCGCATCAAATAATCATCATCAATAATATGATTGGCCGGAACGTCAAGATTTACGTTCTGGCATCGTGTGGCTATCTCCTGCCCCCAATCAATAAGAGAGCCTTCCTGAATCTTTGAGATTTCACGTTTTGTCGCCACGTCACAAATGTACGCCAGATCAAGTGGACCTCCGGAAACATATTCAGTCACGGGGCCATCCCAAATTCTATGCAGATAGATATCGTCACCTTCATAAGAGAACTTCACCCATTGCATCTCACTACGTCCATCTTTATAAAGAACATGTCCAGGGCAATGTATGTCGCCTATAAGATGAACAATGCAGTACAGGTCCACCCTTCTCGTAGAGTCATCCAACTCTTTATAATGCTTGAGCTCCGAAATGCAGTCCTGAATATGTACCAGAACATTTTTCTGACCCCTTTCATTCAAGACCGGTTCCAGTTCGCATTGAAAATTTTCATCTACGCACAACAAGTGCCGGATTGGGAGCATGGAATTTCTATGCTCATCCAGATATGATGCTTCCTCAGCCAGGTGGCCGCCGGATATTTCACGAACATTTTTTTTTGCTTTCGGGGACAGATGATTCTCCGCGATAATAGCAATTGCAGCATGCTCTCTTTTATTCCAAGCACACAGGTTCACCTCAGTAAACGCCGGCAAAAGAAGAAGACAGAATATCAACTTTTTCATACGTAAATTACAAAGAATAATTTGGATGCGCATAAGTCTTTACGCGTTCATCATTTATTACACCTGACCAGTTCATACCGAATGCAAAATCATACAGATTGCCGTCAGCATCGCGATAACATCTCATATCGTGTGGTACATCCTCACATTGTTCCTCAACAGTTACCATATCTGCCGGCAACTGACAAGGCAGAAGTCCATAAGGCTCGAACTTTCCACTGATAATGTCGAGTACAGCCTGATTAGATGCTCCCATTGTGATTAGAATGGCATCAGACGATGGTTCAATCTCGGCAGGGATGAACGGACGATCCATAGCTACGACGACAATTACCGGCTTATCACCCATCACACGTCTGGTTTCAAGGACCGTATACATATCCCCGATACTGGTAGTATGCTCTGCCACACCTTTATAACTTCGGTTGCCAGATTTCTCAAGAGGGTCGCCTCCAGCCACACTCTTTTCACGAGCGGCATCAGCGACATAGTCTCCCCATTGAAGGCTGATGGGTGCATACCGACCTTCAGGAAAACTATTTTCATATTCGGAAACCTTTACAAAGACCTCCTTGTATCTAGGAATCCCACCTTCAATTTCAGGCCTGTGGTACCCCCAACTGCCGACGGGAGATTCAATGTAGACAATCGCAAAATCTGCCTCTACAGGATTGGCAACCTGCTCAAAATAACGGGCAACCATAGACGAATCGAACGGGCATCTATCTTCCGCAGGAGTGCTGGTCCCCCAACAGGTAAGTCCTGAATCCACTTTCCTGTTTGGGATATAAACTTTCCTCTTCCCTTCAACCGGTATGGCGGATGCATGATTCTTCGTCATCACAATGGACTTCAATTGGGCCTGATATCCTGCCGCAACATATTCCTCACAGCCAACGATTTCCGCCGCCTTTTCTGGATCGACATAAGGATTCTCAAAAACGCCAACATTAAATATATTCACAAGAAGCCTTTTTGCAGAAAGCTCAAAGCGACTACGGGCGCTCTCTTCTCCATATTTCTCACACCAGAGTTTGTATGCTTCAATACTGGGACCGCTGTCCTGAACTCCTCCAAGTTGGTCAACACCAGCCTCAAATACTCTCAACCGCTTTTCTGCTATGGTCAAATCCTCCACTCCCCATGGCTTTCCACTATGGAAGAAGGGTCCGGCATAGCCCTTAACAATACCCCAGTCTGTACATACCACCCCACTAAAACCATACTTATCCCTGAGTAAGTCCTGAATGATATAATGGCTGAAACCATTACCGACATTTTCACCATTAGGGTTTTGTCCATAAGATATGGTATAATAGGGCATCACTGCCGAGGCCATTCCCGTCCTACCTTTGAGTTTGAATGCACCCTCAATAAAAGGGATAAGACCGAGATCGAAACGTCCACCAGGATAAACGGCGTATTTTCCAAAGCAAAAATGGGCATCGCGTCCTCCCTCTCCGGTTCCACCGCCAGGCCAATGCTTCACCATACAATTGACTGATTCCGCTCCCCAGCCGTTACGACTTCCCGTAGTGGTCTGGAAAGCATCACAATATTCACGAACAAGATCTCTACAAAGTTTAGGGTCCTCGCCGAATGTACCATATACTCGCCTCCATCGAGGGTCTGTACTGATATCAGCCTGTGGAGAAAGAGTCGTCGTCAGACCAAGCGCGCGATATTCATCCGATACGATTTCCCCGAAATTGCGGACTACATCCTTGCTGAAAGTAGCGGCAAGGCCAAGTTCTCGCGGCCAGTGGGAAATATCTCCTCCCGAACCAGCATTGAACTCACCGTCCGCTTCGGAATAATTCCTGGGATCAGAACTGTTGTTGGCTGGGATTCCAAGTGGTGTTGCCTCACAGAAAGCCTGAACATTATTCGACCATTCAGCACCAGTACGCGCATTAGGGATTTTAGCTAGGAGTATGTGCCGGATATTGTTTGGCCCCAAATATTCTTTCATATTGTCAGTAAGTCCAGCAGAATCCGGATTCTGTTGGCCCGAATAAATCATCAACCCGGCAATTTCCTCTATAGATAGTCTAGAAGCCAGATCTTCCGCACGTTTATCCGAGGGAAGTCTCCAATCTTCATAAGGATCCAATTCCCCATTTTTATTCAAATCCTTGAAGGGTCTTCCATCAACAATCAAAATCTTCACGCCTGATTCAGGTCTGTACCCAAGTTTTGGCGCACCTTTTTGAGTAACTAACCTATAAAAACCGCAATCAGTTTCCTCTATCTCGCGAGTACACCCAATAATAATGGGTATAACCGCCAGGCAAATAAATTTATAGGCAATCTTCATAGCTTATTCCTGTGGGGCCAAACGGCCGAAAATAATGTTATCTTGACGAATGAACTCCTTCATTGCGGTCTTTTTCTCTGTTGTATTCTCACTTTCGCTCCAGACTTGGAAAAGTGACAAGCCTATATCACTGCCCTTGAGTATTTCCTGAACCCAATCATTATAGAAATTAAGAGCCTCATCCCCAGAATATACGTTGTTTGTCTCGAAGATTGCCGCAACCTTCCCTTTTTCATTAGCGATGGCGGTCACATATTTTGCCCTCTTTTTCTGCTCAATGAGCGCCAATTGACGGATATTATAATAGTCACTGGCATCTCCGATTTCATAATCATCATAACCCAGTATGTCGACATAGTCGTCGCCAGGATAGCAGGTTAAATATTCGCTCTTGCTGTCGAAATGACGATCTGTACAAAAAGCAAACATAATCTGTGCATTAGGGCAATATGTTCTGAATTTCCCGACGGTAAGTTGATAGAGAGCTATATATTCATCCTTTGAACAGTTGGTATAATTATAGCTATTAACCTGCCACCACGCCCAGCCACTCTCAACCTCGTGCCACAAACGGAATATAATGGGTATAGGATGACCTTCTTCATCCACTAGTTCATTGATAAAAGATGCCACCTCACGAACCCTGGTATCAAACCAGTCTCCGAGACGGCCGATACCTAAGGTGTCGACCTGTCGGTTACTCAAAATATCTCTTACCTGATAACGGTATTTGGCAGGGAAATTCTCGGCTATTCCAGCCCTTCCATATACATACCTGCAGCCCATTTTCTGTCCCTGTTGCTCATAGAAATCAGAGTAAACGGCATACGGGCTCTCCAAATGCCATGAAAATGAAGGTATAGAATGATTGGACCGCCATGCCTTTTGGACAACGGCCTTGATATTGTCTCTGTCCTCCAGCCTTGAAGCCTGCGGAAAATAAGTTCCGAAAGCTGTATAAAAATCTATACCATAGATATACGGGAGACCGTAATTTGTAGTTTTATATCCTGTAATATTTTCAGATGACTCGTAATTGAAGAATTTAAACATACTGAAATACGTCTTTCCTGCAGTTCTGGCGGACTTTAATTTATTGAGGACATCAGCCTTTGTCGTCCAGTTGTTCCAAGAAGTTTCAACCTCAGGACCTGATGCAGGAACAGTAATCACATCTCCGAGTCCCTCAATTTCAAGAGAGCCCGTAAGCCAGTCTTCAGAAAAAGTAAATGCATACACAAAATTCCTGTCAACTTTCTTCAAAGAGCTGATGTTGAATGAGCATAGTTCCCTACTATTGCCATTCACCGTAATCTTCAATCCTTTTGACAATTGAGTTGGAAGAAGCACAAGATAATACTCTCCGACGCCAACAGAGCCATTGGAAGAGATCATCTTAACATAAGAATTTCCACCATTTGCACTGACTACAGGAATTTCCTTTGAGTCGAGCTGTACATTAACGGGACCTGAAAGCTTTTCTCCTCCTATTGCAGATGCAGTGATATTATATACACCTGCCCCAGGTGACGTGACAATCAGTTTAAGATAACATCCAGCATTCCTGAAAAATCCGGAATGATTACCCTTATACAGTACGGTTTTGGCCATAGATAAATTTGCTCCAGCAGCAAAGCTACCTGAAGTTGCGGGCTGTTCAGCAGGTAGTTCTGTAGAAATCACACCATTGCTGATAGTAGCAGCACTATTATAAGGGTATAATGTATAGTAGTAATCACGAGTAGAAGCCTCACCATAAAAAGTCGCTGTTAAACCATCTTCTGTAGAGACAAACCTGCAATTTTCGTTTCCGTCAAAAACACTTATTGCATCACCAGTCTGCCACAAAACCAATTTATCCGACAGTTGCGATTTCGTTGTCACCGTGGACATTTCCATCGCCATTTCATCCTTCTGACATATGGCGCCTCCCTCCTTGCTGCAAGACATCACAGCAAGAACAAGCGAAAATGTAACAGTCAATTTTTTTAAGAAAATATTAATAGTTTTCATTGTTATAAATTTATATTATTCTAAAGCACTTTCATATACGAACTCAATACCGGAAACCAAACTATTGTATTTTGAGATATAGATTTGATAACTTGTATTTGCAAGTGGAGGTGTAAGGTCATTCCTTTCTTGCTCACGGTTTCCATTATGGCCCAAACGTAATTGGTGGAAATATTTGCAAGCGGTATTTGTCGTCAAATATAATTTCAACGCTCTGTTGTCCTTAACTGAGCTTTCAGGGAAGAATGTCCCCGTCATATATACCGTCCCTGGTGTACTTGGGGTTGCACTATATCTGATACTTACCTGAGCACAATTGTTTGATTCATGTCCATCAAAAACAACATTGACTTTCTTCAATGCCTTACCTTCAATGGCTGGGCTGACAATAAGGCCCCCTTCCTTAAACAGATAAGTACCTGTTCCCCATTGACGGCACTGAACATAGCCGAACTGATATCCTTCACAGGTAACGGTCTTGTAAGTACTTTCAGACGAGCTTCCGAATTTTGTTACATTTGGATTTAGGAATACAGACAACATGCCTTGTTTTGCAGGACGTTCTATATCGATTGTTCCAAGGTCATAAACATTGTTTCTCTGTGCAACGAAACCGTTGGTCGTAAACTCATAGATTTCACCATCTGTTGCGCTAAGTACAACATGAAGTCCTTCTGCCCCCATAGTTGTGAAATCGCCAGGGAGAATTGTCATATAATATGTTCCATTATCGATAGTATTCATTGAAGAATATCCGAGAACATAGGTGGATTCCATTCCCTCGGCAACGGGATTACCTAATTCATCAAATGACACCGTCATAAGTCCGGAAAGTTTGGAGTTATTCACACTTTCGATAAGAATCTGGCGTATAGGACGAGTTCCACTATTGCCAATTGTAAATTTCAAGTAAGAGCAGGCATTTTTCATTGTACCGGACAAAGAGCCATCTGAATTTATTGTCGCGTCACACACAGCGATATTGGAGCTGGCGTTGATTCCATTTTTTACAAGCGTCTGCGCCTGAGCGAGAACAGTAGTGAAAACTCCTGCGGAAGTACATTTGTGTGGTCCAGCCGTTTCAGTTGCGGAAGCAACAGATGACACGGCATAATAGAAAGGATATATTGCATACGCCTTTACTGCATCCTCAACAGCACTGCCTGTAAAATCCTTAGATCCAGCTGCTTTCGTGAATTTCGCACCTGTTTTCGTTGTCTGTTCATCAACTTCTCCTGCAGTAAAAGAATAAACACCCAGATACTCGGCAGAAGAAGACCAATCGAGAGTACCTGCGGTCGGATTAAGAACCACTTTAGATTCCGGAGTGCAACGGAAAGTCACCTCCTTGAATCCTGATTGATTCTGTGTCAGAACATCTCTGGAACAACCTGTCAAAAGGTTAGCAACAATCAATGTTGAGATAATGATAAAATTTTTCTTCATCTCTTAATTCCTTTATTTTAATTTTTATTATTCTTAGCATATTCGGAAGGAGCAACACCAAAATAGTCTTTGAAACATTTATAGAAATACTGTCTAGTACTGAACCCTACCATATAGCACAACTCTGAAACATTTACATCCTTACTCTTCAGTATCGACGCCGCAGTCTTCAATCGTGAAGTCCGGATATAATCAACTGGCGTTGTATTGAGAAGGGTAGCCATTTTCCTGTTCAGCGATGAATGACTCAAAAACAGTTCCTCTTCAAGTTGCTTCACGGTGAAACTTTCATCACTTATATGGCTCTCGATTACAGCATTCAAATTACTTAGAAACTTAGAATCCCTATCCTCAACCATTATCCTTACTGGTTGCATATCAAGAGATTTTGTTCCTGATTGACTCTTACGCAAAAGATTGTTAATCGATGCAATAAGATAATCTATGGTAAAAGGCTTTTCAATATAAATATCAGCTCCGTTTTCTATACATTCAATTTTAACGGTCTCCGATGCAACGGCAGAAATAACAATGACCGGAAGATTGGAGTTATCCGGATCTTCCTTTATCAGTCTGCATAATTCTCCACCTTTCATACCAGACATACCAATATCAGTAAGTATCAAATCAACATTTACTAACTTCAATATATTCAGCCCTCTCTTTGCAGAGGTAGCGGTAATTGGGTTGAACACGGCCGAGAGCTTTTCTTTCAAATATTCTGACAACTTTTCGTCGTTTTCTATAATAAGAATGACTGGATTCCCATCATTAGAAAGGTCAGCAGGAGTCGTCTCTGCAACGAAACGCCTAGGAGAGTGTTCCACAATAGGAATGGTGAATACAAATTCTGTTTCTGCTGACGAAGAAAGATAAAGTGAGCCGCCTTGGATAACGGCAAGCCTTCTAGCAAGGGCAAGGCCTATCCCAAGACATTGGTCATAAGCATATGATTTATCCTTCAACTGTACGAAAGGCCTGAAAATATCCTCCTTTCTAGCTTCAGGGATTACAGGTCCGTCATTCCTGACCTTCACATAAGCGGTTTTCCCATTAACGACAACCTCAACAGCAAAATATGACTTTGCATATTTCAGGGAATTATGCAGAAGGTTATTGATAATTTTACGAATAGCCTTATCGTCAGCATTAACATAAACTTGTTCATCGGTATGAATGAACTCTATTTTAATGTTGTTGTTTTTCGCAGTTTCAGAGAAGTTATAGCACATGAAACTGATGGATTCAATGAGGTCTATCGGCTCAAGTGAAAGTACATAGCCGATTCCCTCAGCTTGAACATACTCAAGCAAGTCATTTGACAACTTGTCAAGAGAAGCTGTACCGTTTCTAATGATCTCAACATCCTTTTTAAGTTCTCCAGTCAATACATCGGAAGATGAAATATTATGGAGCGGAGTTTTTATTAAGGTTAGAGGCGTCTTTATCTCGTGAACTACATTGGACAGGAAATTCATTTTATCCTTTATCACCTCCGCTTCCTGCTCCATTTTGAAATCGTTCTCACGCTTCTTCCTAATTGTCCTTTGTCTAAGGTTAAGCAAAGCCATCAACAATAATACCAACAATAGAAAAGATGCTATCAATACACATATCCCAAGAGTAGACAAAAAGAAAGGTGGATCTACGGTAACTTTAATAGGCTTATGACCGGAGATCTCCAGAGAATATGTTCCGGGGGGAACATCATAAAAATTCAGTTGAGCATCGGAGCATACCCTTATCGGAGCTTTGTTATAGCCTACCATTTGGTAGGAAACTATTGCAGGACCAAGCATGCCTGGTGTTGACAGCCTGACAGAAAACAAATGCTTATCGGATTCAATGTGTATGTCATCCGCAATATTTACGTTACAATCAATAACAGACTTCTCTTTCCCGGGATGTATTTCTTCATCCCCAATAAGCAACGCATCAACATCGACACTCTGCTTACTCTGAACAACCATATTTGAAGAGAAAGAGATAAAACCGTTAATCGAGCCAAAAAGACACGTTCCATCCTTCAGTATGATTGATGATTGAGAGAAATCATTTTCTAGCAATCCACTTCTCTTATCATAAATTGCATTCGTCGTAAAAGATGACGTATCAAAATCCACAAGCCCAGAAGTAGTTGAAATCCAGATATGACCATCTGTCCCTTGTTCTGCGCACAATATCACACTGTTGGGAAGAATAGAATCATCACGGAAAGATATTTTCATAAAGTCTCCAGATGCTTCATCATAGCGTGATATTTCCGAATCATATCCTATAACCCAAATATAGCCATACCTATCCAAGAATACAGATGAGGTCATCGGCTGTGTTTTACCTAAGAATGAAGTCAGCTTGCCATCGTCAACGGACAATTTGAATACCCCGTTGGAATATGTCGATAACCAGATATTACCCTTCCTATCCTCGACAAAACTGCCCGCACTTACATTCTCCAAACCTGGAATCTGAATGAAACTATCCGATTTGGCATCATATTTCCAAACACCATTAAGCAATCCCACATAAAGCTGTTTGTCGGACGCAATGAACAATGAAGTAACCCTGTTCTCATTTGCAATATTTTCCGACATATAATTGTATATCCTTCTGGTATTTAAATTATACTTCAAAAGGCCGTACTGAGTACCAATCCAAAGAAGGTTATCTTCTGATTTGACACCGCAGAGGAACTGTGGAATACCGGGCACATTATAGCGTTCAAGCCGTTTTTCACGTGGGTTGAACCGTAATAATCCCATTCTTTCGGTAGCAATCCAAACGATGCCAGACAAGTCCTCCGTAAAATCCCTGATGACGCAATTATTCAGGCTCTCCCCTTTGTCTGTCCTGAAATGTATATCAAATCGGTTCATTTCCTTGTTGTAGAAAGAAACACCGTTACGGCTAGTTCCAACCCAAACATTCCCTATTATATCAGTTGCTATGCAGCATAGATAATCCTCTGAAATAGAGAAAGGGTCGTTATCCGAGTGCCTCATTCTTTGAACATGGCCGGTACCCAATTCTATTCTAACAATGCCTGACGATGTGGCACACCAAAGTATTTTGTTGTTTTCCAGGGATAATCCAGTAGGTTTTTCATCCAATTCCCAGTCCAATAAATGCTTTGCCTTATTACGTCTCAGGTCCACTTCAAACACACCATGTTTTTTCGTTGAAACATATATCAAACCGCGGACATCTGTTCTGGAGACAGGCCCCCATATTTCATCGTGGGCGAATACATTCGGGTAATTGGTAGGATTGACCGTAAAACAATCCTGGCCTGTATATTTGAAAAGATTGACCGTACTGCTTGCGATTAAAAGATTATCCTCTGAATCAAGTCCTAGCCTGACACTACCACATCCCAAATCCACATCCTCCTTAACAAAGACCTTTTTTGAGGCGTCATATCTAAACAAGCCGCCCTTATTGGTTGAAACCCATATTCCCCCTTTTGAGTTGCAGACGATAGAAGATATGAAACATTTATTCAAACCATTATCTCCTCCTGAAGGTATCCAGAAATAATCATTTGGATAATTATATACTGAAATACCGCACGACGTTCCTATCCATATATTTCCGTTATGATCCTCACAAATTGCGGAAATGTAATTTGAAGACAATCCAAGGTCATCGTGATAATAAGACCTTGTACGAGTACCATCAAAACGGTTAAGTCCCATCTGTGTGCCAATCCAAACATATCCACGGCTATCAACGAAAAGACTTTTCACCCCGTTATGCGAAAGACCCTGCTCCTGTCTTATCGTACGGAACGCAAAACTCTGCTCTGGCTCTGCCATACAGAGCCATGAACAAAACATTAGTAAAAGAACCAAACGAATACGCATAACGCAATTTAACAATTATTTAATCAGCAGATACGAATTTCCTTCTATGACCAAATTATCATACAGATATGGTTTTGACGAATAATTACAAATTACGACACTGCCATCCGACCATCTTGAATAGCTCACATAGTCCGAGAGCATTTTATGTTCATCGAGAAATTCATACTGCAAATATCCGAGTTCCCTCTGCTGCTCCCACGCTCTTGAGATAGCCTTGACAGCACTATTCAATTCCGAGGCATTCCCACATCTAAGGTCTTCGTCACCCATCCAATTATTACCGTCATCTTTAAATGATGAATAAAAATAAAACGACGGACGGCTCCCATATTCTATTGCTTTCATTGCAATTTCAGGTGCTTTAATCGTATAATTGACAAGATCGGAAGCTGCATTGTTAAGAATTATTCCATTATAAACGATATGCCACAACGGAACGTACTCTGAAGCCATTGAGGGCCACTTATCCTTTTTAAGGTCAAATGTAACATACAGGGCATAATCCTCTGCACCAGCCACAAAATCGAAGGGTCCTTCACTTGCCGCGCCACCCATCTTCTGGGCAGCATCCCTCAGGTGAGCTTCTGCTGCACGGGCTTGTTCTGCCCTATTGTGAGGGTGCTTCTTATCATAGCAAGGCTGATGGTATTCACAAGAAAGCACATCTATATAATGCAACCCTCGAAAACCAAGTTCCCGCACCTGCGAGTTTACCTCACTGACAATCTCATTCATCTGGCAGAGACAGGTCTTGTACATCCTGCCGCCAGACCAAAACTGTTTTCCAGTTGCGAACTGTCCGTCAGGATTCTTGACAATGATATCCTCACTGAATCTATCTGAAATCGTATATGCATCAGAAGAATTAGTATGGCAAGTAATCTGAAATCCATTTTCCTGTGAATATCCTATAAGTTCGCGTAAATCCTTTTCACCACCAAGCGACGGTTCTACTGGTAAAGCAGTAGGCCAACGTCCATCATGGCCTCTTACATTCCACCCCACAAGACATATCTCTGCTTTTGAAACCCCGACTGATTTCAGTGAATCAATTATATCCTTAACTCGGCGGAAAGTAACCGCAACCTTCATTTTCGGTTCATTCTCCGGAGTTTGCTCCAAGACCGTAGGAGGAGCAGGTTTCCACCCCTGGCGAATTCTTATCTCGGGGCTCTCTGCAGCATACTTCAAGTACTCATTATTAAGCACTCTCTCCTTCAAAGGTCTGATACGACCACGTTCTAACTGGTATTTACGATATGTTCTTCCCATACCGCTGTAAGATGCGTCATCCCCCACCAATGGATAATAATCCACAATAATATCCTCATATGGGTTAACATCCTTGAAATCGAAACGCCGTCTCAATGAATACACGCCATTCTTAACAACTATGGAAATAGTGTTTTCAAATTGTAGCCCCTTGACGATTTCGAGCCAACAACCTGCTGGGGTAAGCGCTCCGGCAATAGGCATAGGCTGAGAATTCAGAGAATAAATCTGGTCAGTCTTACTGTCAAAGCGGAAAAGGAAGTCATTCGGCAGTACATAATAACCATCATCACCGAGCTTGGCTCTTTCAAACTCCGGAATAATTTCCAATGAAACAAGAGAGCGAAGATCTTCCTTTCTTCTATAGAAACGATAGAAATCGCTCTGTTTTTCAAGAACACAAACAGTCGTGTCGCATCTTCCATCAGTATATAATGAAACGACACTGGCTCTTGTCGGTGTTTCACATATTAAACCCGAATCCGAAAAAGGAGTCAAAGCAGCTAAGATAAATAGTAATGTACCAATCATAAACTCCAAATAATGTTCTTTTGGCCAATAAATTTGATAGTCTGCTGTTTATAGAACGACATAGACCATAACTGGAAAACTGAAATATGTACCTTCTTATCTGTAAGTACATATTCCACATAGTCATAGTACTCATCTTTCATATCTGCCGTCTTACAATTTGATTCTGCAATCATAGCAGGTTTACTCAGCCTACTTGATACGGCGGAAACAACACGGGCTCTGTTAAGAATGGCATCAATGAACATCTGTGTCGTGCATCCTCTATCATCGCCTATCTGATAATCATCATAAGCCAAGATATCAACGACATCATCGCCTGGGTAGGACTCAAGATATGATGCCTCATCAGAAAAATACCTATCAGGACAATAGCACCATAGTATCTGAGCATTCGGACAATAATTTCTAAATTTTTCAACAGTTAGTCTCCATAATGCCTTGTAATCTTCCACAGACACGTGAGTTCTTTTAGAACTTCCTGTTCCCAATCCCCACCATTGCCAAGAATCCTGTTGTTCATGCCACAAACGGAAAACAAACGGAATCGGTTTGCCGTTCTCATCTACAAATTCCTTGTTAATGAAATCGGCTATCTCCCTCACCTGCAAATCAAACCAATCTCCGATATTACCTATACCGAGGGTATCAATCTGTTTATTGTTCAAAATTTCATTGACAACATACCTGTGATTTTGAGGATATCCTTCAACGAGATGATGATATCGACACCCCATCTTATTTTGGAATTCCGAGTATACAGCATATGGAGAATGAAGGTGCCAGGAAACCAATGGGACAGCCCTATTGTTCTTCCAGGCAGCCTTGACCATTACCGCAATATTATGATATTGCGCGGAAGTCATCTCCTTAGGAAGATAATCACCAGTTGCTTGGTAGAAATCAATACCATACATGAACGGATGGTCCAGATACTTGGCACGGGAGTCGTTTATATCGTCTGTTCTGGTATAATCATAGAACTTGAACATACTGAAATACGTTCTTCCCTTATCAGCCGCTCTGTTAAGATTCGCAAGGAGAGTTTCCTTATCCGACCAATTGTTCCATTTACTCGCTGCCCGGGCACATAAAACACCCGAACCCAACATCAGTATGCATATCAATATGTACTTTTTCATAATTTATTCAAAATAATAATCATTTTGATCCTCGTATCCTATACCTTTATTATATAGGAATTCGCTGTTCGGGAAGGCAGCAAGAAGGCCTTTTCTGACTTCTTCCACCGAAGTACTATAATAGAAACCTGCCTTGAATGATTCCTGGTCTCCACTAGCCTTTCTCAAATCCGAATTTTCATATCTGTCCAGGAATGTATTTTTAGGTATTGAGATATTATCTATTATCCATTGAGCTCCGTGACGATGCACCTCATTCCATTCGTGACCTTCGCCGTACAGTTCGAATATCCTTTCCCAGAAGATTGCAGAGAGGAGTTCATCCTTCTTAAATTCTCTCCCATTCCAATTCGGCCATTCTCCTTCTCCACGAGCACGCTTATGGAGGACTTCTATATAATCACGAGCTTTTGGTTCCTGATTCAAAGCAGCAGCAGCCTCTGCAGCATTAAGATATACTTCCGCAAAACGCATACAATAGAAATTTGATGTCCCATTATCCATATTGTACGTAGAACTCCAATATTTCTTAAAATAAGGATACACAGAAACCTTCTTGTTCTCAACTTTCTGAGGATAGATAATAGTAACTGATCCGTCGCAAGCATTCACTATTGAACCATAATATAGAGTAGCATCAATCCTAGGGTCCAAACAAGTGAAATACATCCCCGGATGTTTGGTATTTTCCTCACCAGGATATGTTTCGCACCATTTTTGGAACACCCATCTGTTAGGGCGGAAACGGCCGGTGTTCGTATTGTAGGAAGTTTGTACACAATCAAGTGTGCCCTCGCAATATTGAGGTAAAGTCCTAAAAGCATGATATCCACGGGTGCTTCCAGGCGTATAGGAAAGCACGAATATCTGCTCGGGGTTGTCATATGCGATTGACGAATAATCCGGATCGTAGTGGAACAGGTCAGAATACTTATCAACAAGTTTGTATGCACATTCCGGTATCCTCTTTCCAGATTCCTGAATTAGTGATTCTGCATATTCAAGCGCTTTCTTATAAGCATCATCTGACGTTTCTATACCAAGAGATTTGAAATTCGGACGCCGTTCCACCTTATCATTGTTCCAGAAATTGTCATTCTCAGATGCAAGCAAGGACCCGATAACAGTATATACACTTGAAAGATATGCAATAGGTGCATATTTGTCAGGACGCGGTATTCCGATATAATGTTCACGAACCTGCTGAGGAGTACGCATTCCTTCAGAAGCTTCAGTAAAGTCCTTGATAATTTGTTCGTACACTTTGGAATAATGTGACCTAGGACAATTGGTGGCATTCTGGACATTTACAGTAGATATTCTGAGAGGTAGATCAGCCCATATCTGAACAGCTATAAAATATAGCACTCCTCGATAAAATTTTGCCTCAGCTTCAATCTGTTTCTTGTACGCCTCGTTGACAGGAGATTTTGGGAGATTGTCTATCAATACGTTGCAATAGTCAATCGCCCTATAAAGAGACTGAAAATGAGAATTGTTTGCATCATTCGTAGAATACTGCGTGAATTTCAGCGTAGAATCCCATTTCGGCTTTCCAAGGCGAGAAGACCCGCCCCAATGCGTAAGAGCTGAGGCTTCACTGAAAAATTCCATTGATTCGCCACTCACTCCCCAAGTACCGGAAAAACCTGTCAAAATACCATAAATATTTGATTCCAGCATCTCTTCGCTGGCATAGGTTGACTCCTGAAGTCCTGTAGTCTGTTTCTCATTGAGAAAGTCGGAACAGGAGCATACTATCAAAACTGATATAGCCAATATTATTCTTTTCATTTCAAAACCTCCTAAAAAGTGAATTTTACATCAAAATTATAACTTCTCGCAGGCGGGTAGGCATTGGAGTCAACCCCCATCCTCCTGACATTTCCACCGAATGAATTATAGTACGGACTCCACCCAGAATAAGATGTCACAATAAAAGGATTGTCGCAAGACAGGGTAAAGGCCACCCTTTTGAACACCTTGGACTTCTTTGCATTTATTGGAAGATTATATGTGAGCGCAATATTTGATAGACGTAGATAAGATCCATCCTCTACATAACGGTCAGAAAAACGTCCGTCCTCCGTGGTACTGGTTTTTGCAACACCTGGAAACGAGTTGCCCTTATTCTCCGGAGTCCAGGCATTTGTCCATGCAACTTTCATAATATTATGTTCAGTCATATCCGTCATATAATCACTCATATTCGAGAAATTATATATATCGAATCCATATGCCCCTGAAAATGAAGCTTTGAGCGTGAAATTATCAAAAGAAGCATTGATACGGAAACCGTAAGTGAATTTTGGTAAAGGATTACCGATAATTGTACGGTCATTCAAATCTATGTAGCCGTTACCGTCAAGGTCGACATATTTGATATACCCTGGTCCTCTAGTCTCTCCTTTAGCAAATCCAGGGCCTGTTTCCCCTTCCTGAATAATGCCATCTGTCTTGAAACCATAGAAAAGGCCCATAGGCTGACCTTCAATGAAAATATTCAATGCATTAGTATAACCGGAATTCTGAAGTTTGTCACCATTCCAATAATTAACTTGTTGCAGATTCCCTTCACTGAGATATATCATCCCGGAATCTCCACTTTCACCGATTCCAGTGATGGTATTCCTGTTGAATGACATATTACCGCTTATATTAAGCTCAAAGAACTTGGTCTTTACGGGGGTTGTATTCAAAGAGAACTCTATCCCTTTATTGTTAATGGAACCATCATTGACATATATCGTATTGAAACCTGTCGAAAGCGCAACGTTCTTCGCCTGAAGCAAATCCTTGGTTGTCTTATAATAAGCGTCAACTGTAGCGGCAAGACGTCCCTTCCAAAAACTGATATCCAAGCCAACATTGAATTGTTCCGAAGTCTCCCACTTCAAGTCAGGATTACTGATATTACCAGGTTTAACACCCATCTGTACTCCTGAGGTACTCATCCAGTTACCGATACTAGTGGTGAAATCGTACACATTCTGTGTCTGGTAGTTGCTTATCGCCTGATTACCGACACGACCCCAGCCTCCCCTGAGTTTCATATTAGATATCACAGGGACTTTGAACCATTCTTCATTAACAGGTCTCCAAGCAAATGCGAATGACGGGAATTGAGACCATTTGTTCTTACCCTGAAATTTGCTGGATCCATCAAAACGATAAGTTGCTGTAAGAACATAACGGTCACGATAATTATATACACCGCGTGCAAAGACAGACATCAATGAATTCAAGGTTTCAGAATAATTCATTGATGAATAAGAAGGATCTGCGGTATTGATTGCATATGCTTCTGCCTTTGGCTGAGCAAGATGTTTACCATAAACGTATTCTTCAGCCCTAATCCACTTTGAATAAGATTGTCCGAGCGTTACTGAAAATTTATGGTATTGTGACTTGAAATCGTATGTAAGAAGGTTGTCCCAGTTGTAGCGGATATTTGTAGCCTTTCCTACACCTACCTGATTGCCATCAGTGGGAGATAACTTATAAGTCTTCGTCTGCGTTCTCGTCTCACTCCTAAAATCACCGCCGAATGTCGATTTGAACGTCAATGGCTTGATTATATTCCAATTGAGGAATATAGAAGGGGTTATACGGAAACGTTCGGAAAGGTTCTTTACCTCGGTAAGCCATCTAGAAGGTCCATACCGCAATTCGTCATCACCGTCAACAGGACTCTCATCCTCATCGGCAGGATTCTTATAGGCGAATGGTCTAGAACAAATCATTGAACGCAAAACACTTGATGAACTTCCCGTAGCAGCACCATTGGACGCGCCATTAAGCAGGTTGGACTTAGTGTAAGCGAAATTGTTCTTCAGACCAATAGTTAGTTTTTTAGCTAATTTTTTCTCAAGATTGAGACGCATAGAATAATTTTCAGAAGTACTTGTCTTGACTATTCCGTCGTTCTTGTCATAGCCAAGAGAAAACATATAGTTGATACTCTTGGGATTTCCGGAAATAGAAAGAAAATAACGCTGGCTTACAGATGTGCGCAGAGTATAGTCCTGCCAATCCATCGGAGTTACCTTAAGCGTTCCGCGGTTTTGTGGGTCAACATATCCGTCAAACATTTGGCTTAGCATGCTAGAAGACAATTTTGAAGGATATTCTTCAAGGAACTGCAAGTATTCGTCAAATGAAAGAACGTCCATTTTCTTAAGGGCTTGACTGACAGTTACACCTGCGTTCAAATTAATCTGAGGTTTGTCTCTCTCTCCACGCTTTGTCGTAATAAGGACAACACCATTGGCTCCCAACGAACCATAAATAGCCGTTGCAGAAGCATCCTTCAATATCTCGATTGAAGCAATATCCTGAGGGTTGATTCCAGATAGACCATTCGTAGGAGAAGCAGAATTGTCGATTGTGGTCAATTCCTCCGAAGCGCAATTCATAACGATTCCGTCCACCACATACAGAGGTTCAGAATCTCCGAACGAGGATAAACCCCTGATCCTGATATTGATACCGGCATCGGGAGAACCGCCTGTAGACAATACCTGCATTCCGGCAGCACGGCCTTCAAGCATTTGATCGAGCGTAGTACTTCTGGCAGCATCGTCCTCATCTACTTTGATAGATGTCACAGATCCTGTCAAGTCAGAACGTCGCATCGCTCCATATCCGACAACAATAACTTCATCCAATAATTCGGCATCTTCTTCCAGAACTATAGTATAATCTGACGCTTTGCCAATTGTGAACTTGCTTTCCTTAAAACTTATACAACTGCAAACCAATGTGGAACCGGTCACGAAATCGGCGTGCAATGAAAAACGCCCGTCCGGGCCAGTAACCGTTGCAACATTCTGAGCACCTTCCTCCATGATAACGGCACCAACAATAGGCTCCCCCTTGGAATCCTTTACCGTACCGCTGATTGTTCTAATCTCAGCATTCAGATAAAAGCAGAACCCGAATACGCAGAATATGAATAACAATATTTTTTTCATAACAGAGTTCTCCTTTCCTAGAATTTTAAACTAATGCCCAAAATCACACTCCTGGCCGAAGGGAAAGAACCGTAATCATATCCATTTGCAAGTGTAGATACACCGAAACAGTTGACATCAGGATTCCACCCGCTGTATGAAGTGAACGTGTATATATTATTCATACTGAGGCGGATATCCAGCCCCTTAAGCCATTTTATATTTGAACAGGGAAGGTTATATTTAACACCCAGCTGCGAAAGACGCAGATAATCACCTTTCTCTATATACTTCTCCGAAAGAGCCATCTGACCGTCAGCATCAAAGAAACCGTCTTTGATCAAACTGTTGACATTCGCAATACCAAATCCAGCAGCACCATCCATCTGCAATTCAACAGAAAACTGGCCGAATGACAGAACGGTCTGAAGACCTCCATAACATTTAGGTATCGAATTACCCAGGACAATTTTATCAGAATACGAGATGATTCCATTGCCTGTAATATCACAAATGTTCCCATCGGCATCAGTTTTATAGCCGAAGAAACTGCTGACCGGCAGGCCTACAGTATTACAGGTACAGTAGAGATTATGACCTACATTCTTTCCTGGGAAGTCATCCGCATTTGAGGAAACGACAGCATTGACGTTGTACGAAACATTGGCGTCAACAGTCCATTTAAAAGAATTATTATTTATTAGAACACCTCTGAAATCAAACTCAAATCCTCTATTGGATATCTCGCTCACACGTGAAAATACAAATGATGGATCCTTCCAGCCCCAATAATCAGCTTCAGGATATTTGGCTCCGTTGCAAAACATTTCAAAACTGTCGAGTGTGCTCCTGTCATAATACGTGACTCCTATGAAATAGCGGTCAGATAAGAATCCTACATTAAGGCCAACGTTCAGTTCTTTTGTACGGATGCGGTCCATACCGTCATAGAAAGCCTCTGTTCCTGATTCAGGAGTAGGCCATCCTGAAGAAAGGTAGTTTGAGAAAAGTTCATAAGGCACATATTTTTCATTTCCGCTTATTCCGAAGCCACCCTTGACTTTCAAATAGGAAACCGATTTAAAATCCCGGAAAAGAATATTGTGCAAATCGACCCAAGCATTAACAGCCGGGTAATGGTCCATGATATTGCCTTTATATTTAGGTGTCCAGTCAAAGCGATATGAAGCATCTGCTCCGACAAAGTCACGGAAAGAATATTCAGCGTGTGCAAATACAGCATGATGGTTATAGCTCCTCTGGAAATTACGGTTATTTACTGCACTGTTACCAAGATTCAATCCTTTGGCACGGAGTTCATAAGTGGCGAAATCAAGTTTGTTCATCGTGTTGAACTTATTGATATATCCCAACATTTCCCAGCCTGCCGATGCCTTGAAATGATGCACTTCATTGAAAAAACGATTGAACTCCAGTTCAGCTCTGCCATTGTAATTGAACATTACGGATGAAAGAATGGCAGCCGCACCGCCCTGGACATTATCTTCCGACTTACTTCCCAAAGGCAATCCGTCACCATACCATATATATCTGGTATTATCCTGGAAATCAATGCCCACTAATGCTTTGGCGCGAAGTCCTTGGGTTATATTGAATATGAGCTGTGATGATGCCAATGCCCTGTAATCCTTGGAATCATCATCATAATTGTTCTTCCACAGTTCTGGAGTCGTGCCCGATGCAAGTGATTCGTCTCTGACGGCAAGGTTATACGAAGGAGATCCGAAATAAGCGGTACCGGTTGTGGAAGAAGATTGACCGGCACTTAAAAGAGCGTTGAATCCCAACCAGATGGCCCTATTGGCTTGAGTGTTGAAATTTGCCTTTACAGAACCATAATTACTCCCCATCCTTGGCATAGAACCACCATCGTGACGGAAAGTTGCAGAAAAATTATATGAAGTTTTGTCTATATTTCCGTCAAGAGCAGCCCTGTAATTATGCAGTACACTCACGTAACCATTTGAAATGGACTTCGGATAGGTATTTACGCCAGCATTGGCATCGAAAGAAAACCTCTTTTCGGCCAGAGATGATTTTTTCGTCTTGATGATAATTACACCATTGGCACCCCTCGATCCATACAAAGCAGTGGCCGAAGCATCCTTGAGGACTTCAATGCTTTCAATCTCAGAGGCTGCAAGAAAAGAAAGAGGATTCAATGGAGCAGTATAATTGCTTTCGCCATATTGCCAGAAGGCATCTATATTGTCATTCAAGTCATACGACACAATAGCACCGTCAACAATCCAGAGAGGCTGGTTGTTCGTACGAAGTGTATTGATACCACGGATATTGACGTTCATAAGTCCTGCAGGATTACCGTCAATCTGGGATACACGTACACCGGAAACCTTACCACGCAATAATTCAGCAACATTCGATGCTGAGGCCGTGCTGAATCCTAATGTATCGGAAACCTGGGCGAACACAGTCAAAATTCCGCAAAAAAGCATTGCGGCAGATAAAAGAATGCGTTTACTCATAATACAGTATCACTTTTGAAATCGCCCCATTGGATTTTGTCGTACTGAGCAGTTTATACGAAGTGTTTGGTTGCGGTTCGACTCCGGTTTCACCGAGATTCCAGGTCACCTGCTCCCCGGCAACATCTTTTTCATTTCTGATTTTATTGGCGAGCGTCTTGCCTGTTGCCGGATCGACAACCTTTGCTTCAATGATATAGTAGGAAGAATTCTTTACCTTCTCGAGCACAAGTTTTTTAAGAGTGAGACCTTCTATTGCGGGTGTTATCAGATAGCCGTAGCTGTCCCCATAATTTCCCCTGACCAGAAAGTAGTTACTTCCTTTCTTATAAAAATATAAAAGTTTAAGTGTATAGGTATGACCTCCGATTGTCATATTGTGGGAGGTCTCTTCGGTTATGAACGATGTTGAAAGTGCGGGTTCCCAGATATTTCCAAGCAAATCCATAACCAGCGGAGATCTCTGGGTATATTCCGGATTCAGTTCCGCGAAGTCCGTCTTTATAGAGAAAACAACATTCAGGTAAGACAAGGGGTCCCCTCCGGGGTTCGCGAAAGTAAACTCAATTTCCTGATCACCGGAGATTCCGGCCTCGCCCGAAGTTTTTTTCAGAACAACGTTGGAAAGAGTCGCAGACTTCACTGCCGCAGTCCAGGCTGAGTTAGTCTGAATAATGATTTTCCCGGACACCTCACCGCCGGGCAACTGATAGACATTCGCAGGAGAAAGTTTCAGATACGGCTTGGCTTCATCTTGAGTCAGGTCAACGTAAACGTCTTCACAATCAGTGGCTGAAATCTTTATACGCACATCTTTTTGGGAAATTTCAAAATTCTCATCAAAAGTGACAGAGATGACATCCGGATCAAAACCGCTCGTCTTGTCCAATGATGTCTTCGCTGAAGAACTCACTATTTCCGCAGTCCATTTCGTATTGCAATCAACAGAAATTTTAATGACATCCGGGTCACAATTCGCATCAGTCTTGTCTGGGACAGCATTAAGATGATAGACAGCACCACTCTGATTGACAGGTATGCTGAAGAACAATTTCCCCTGCGAGTAGAAATCAAGTACACCGTTAATGCCGTCCTGGCTGTAATTCCTATTGAAGCTAATTGTAATGGCCACTTCATCAGGAACATTTGTAAGATTGAGATGCTCACACACATCAAGAGTAGCCCAAGGTACCTCCTGATCGGTAGGGACAGGATTGTCCTTATCGTTCAGGTGGGCAGACCAGCTGCGATTGGAAATCACCTTTACTATTTTTTCATTGTCACTTGTACCAGGCTGGAATTCAGCAGACATAGTCACTGATTCCAGGTCTGTACGAAGAGCAACCTCCTCAACCTTTACACTTTTTTCCAAACAACCTCCCAATAGGAAAGCCATAGGGATGAGAAACAAGACTGATTTTCTCATATTTTTTATTGTCTTTGTAAATAAAAAATGCAGGCCTCCGCGTACAGGACGCAAAGGCCTGCCTTCATATTAGTTCAACTCCACAACAGAACCGACTTTTTCGGTATTTGTCAATATAGGAGTCTTCTCATAGGCCTCAAGAATAGTGAATTTTTGGAGAACCGTACTCATTGAGAAGAAGGTTACATAATCTTCAGATTTCTTATCTCCGAATGACACTACCTTCGACTGGAATTCAGATGAATAATCCTGTGAGAAATGCGTTGCAGCTGTTATATCTCCGGTTGCATTTCTATCAATCTGAAAACCATGCCAGAACTTCACATTCAGGTCTTTATTTGGCTGCTGCGCACCAAAACGTATCATGCCAGTAACCTTCGAATCAGCCATTACCTGTACGGAGAAAAGAATTCGAGCATAATTCTGATAGATATAGCCATTGTTCAGATTTGACGCGTTGAACAAGCCGTCACTGTCATTTCCACTGCTGTAAATCTTCATTGAAAGTCCAGGAGCTCTTTGCGTACTATCGACAGGCTCTATAGTATAATACGTCTTTGCCTTCTTAATCAATACACTTTTACCACTACTACTCCATTGGAAAGGCTTGGCAGCATTAGTTCCACCATACACATCAGGAGAAGAAGGATCATCGTCGCTCAATTTGGGATCGTTATTCATAATCAGAGTACGCCTGTTGAGAGGGAAATTCCTTACCAAACCTTCGACAATCTTATCTTCATACTGCGTATCGGTAGTGTGAATAAGGACTTTGACTGTATATTTGCTGAAAGGATTGTCATACTGGGAATCCACGCTGAAACCAGTAGCGACATCGAAGGTATTCGATGAAGTGGTAGGTTCGCTTCCGTCGGTGGTATAATAGAACGTACATCCTGTCGTCGGAGCATTCTTGATGGAAGCGGCTGTCCTTTCTTTGGTGGTACCGACGGTAAGAGGAGTCTCAAGCAAGGTAAGTTCGCCTGGAACAGGAGTGCGGTATCCCTTTCCTGTCGGAAGTGTTCCAAGATCTTTGATGGTTCCATTCTTGAAGTTATCGCCTTTCAAAGTCTTTGTAAATACCAAAGAACCTCCCTCTGCATTGTAAATGGTAAAGGATATTGTTTTTATGTTATTTTCAAGATTCTTGATAATTTTGCTGCCATCAGCAGTCTCAGAATAGGAATAGCAGTTAGGTGCCATTACAGCGTAAAGGTCTCCGCTCAAGACATTTCCTTCATTTTCAATTGTAAGAGTAGTAGCCATACAATTTGTCTTGGACTGATCGGTAGTAACCCAAAAATCTGTTGTACCCATAGTCAGATTGAACTGATATCTTCCAGCAAGTCCGGCGACATTGCCTGATGCATCTGTGCCGGTGATTTCAATCTTGGTTGCTTGATATTCTTCAGGGAGATTGAACTTAAATAGAGGAGTCGTAGCAGTCAACGTACCTGAACCCCTGATTATGAGTTCTCCTTTTTCGTATGAAACAAAGTCATCCTCGGCTATACCGGTAATGAAATGGCAATTTCTGGCAGCGTCATTCTTTACACCCGTCTGGGTGGATGGAACGGCCATCACCGTCTTCTGATTGTTACGATAATGACTAATCAGTGTAGAACTGAATTGCGGATAAACAATATAGAACACGTTCGGAGTACCGCCCTCTCCTTTGGGCTGCCAGCCTTTAATTGAACCATCGAACACGGCAGGATTTCCTGCATCTTCTGTCGTAAATGTATTTGCATCGGCGTTGCGCGCCTGACCGGTTGCATAATAGCCATCCTGATATACGGCTATCTTATCACCAGAATTCCAAGTAAATTTGCCCTCACTAGTGAAAGTAACCTTGGTGTTTTCATCAAAAATGATTTTACATTTAACAGCGTCTGTCTGTTCGCCTTGCTGATTGTTTTCTACATCAGCATTTTTTGAACAGGAAGCAGCAAAAAACACTGTAGCGAGAATTGATATGAATTCAAATGTCTTTTTCATAATACTTCAAAGTTAAAAGGTTCATTTTTAGTTCCAATCATCTGTACCTGAATCACTGTCATCTAAAACAGGATCTGAAATGGATAGATTCGCACCTGAACCGGAGCAATTGAAAAAACTGTGTCGTGCTGATACCACAAACACAGAGAGATTTGGTTGTTTGTAATCTTTTTTCATATTTGAAAATATAAAATTGGTTGATTAATAAGGTATTACTTCAATCTTTTTTGCAAAATTATTGGGAATATAATTGTGCATAAAAACAAATATTTCAAATGTGAACATTTATATTTCATTTGAATTTTTTCTACGAAATTTTAGTCCTACTTACGTAATTTTCTCTACCTTTGCAGCAAGTTACGGTAAACCATTGCGGTTTCAAAAGGGAATCAGGTGAAAAGCCTGAACTGTGCCCGCAGCTGTAAGTCCTTGAAAGTCCTTGTTTTCAGGCCATTGTCCCTATGGGATGAGAAGGTGCAAGGATGGGATGAGTCAGAAGACCTGCCGTAATCAAGTCAAATCACCGGAGCCCGGGAGCAGGTTCTTGAAAGACGAAACAAACTATGTTTTTATCAATTCTGCCGGCATTGACCGGGATGATTTCTGCAGTCGCTTGCGATGCAGGAATTTCTGAAGCAGAGAAAACCGACACGCTCTCTGCCGTGACCGTGGTCGCCGACAGGGGGACGGTGGTATCAAGGGCCGATACGGTGTTGACCGGCAACTCGATTTCAATCACTGATGCGCTGTCATCCATCCCCAGCATTTACATTTGTGATTATGGCGCCCTTGCAGGGCCGAAATCGGTGAGCCTGCGCGGATTCGGCAGCCCGCACACCGCCATCTACCTGGACGGAGTGCGCATAAGCAATGTCCAAAACGGGCAGGCCGACCTCGGAATGCTGGACTTTGCCAACTGCTCCGCCGCCGTTGTGGATTATGCCCAGAACAGCATTTCATTCAATACGGCAAAACCTGCATTCAAGGGCGGGCGCCTCGTCGGAGGGAGCGTGAACTTCCGCGGCGGTTCGTTCGGAACCTACGAGCCTGCGGCAAGGCTGGATTTCAAACTCACGCCCAGAGTTACAATGACCGCAAGCGCCACAGGAACCATCAGCAAAGGCGATTTCACTTATGGTGACGACAACGCAAGGCGTGAAAACAACGATATAAAACAGATACGCACCGGCCTTGATTTCAGGGGGGACCTTGACGGAGGACATTGGCACGCAAAAGCATATTACAACGGCTCAGACAGGGGCACACCAGGATCCGTCAGCTGGCCGTCCATCGACCGTCAGAAGGACCGCAACGCTTTCGCACAGGCCCTGGTCCGGAAACGGTTCACACCGCTCTACCAGTTGAACCTCAGCGCCAAAGGCGCATACGACGACCTTCTGTACATCAGCGAGTGGGGCGACAGTCGCTACCGTCAGGGCGAGGTCCAGATAAACTCATCGCACAGATTCAGCGTCAACAAGTGGTTGGAAGCTTCTTGTGCCGCCGATTACCAGTGGGACGGGCTGAATTCCACTGAGTACGCGGCATCCCGTTCGGCCGTCACTGCGGCGGCAACCGTCACCTTCCATCCTAAGAATTTCAAAGCGGACATTGCCGTGGAATATTCAGGTTTCTTCGACAGGACTCAGGGCACTGACGCAGCAGCGACGAAGAGCACGGACGCCATAGCCGGTCAGGGCAGGAACCGCAACGTCGTCTCCCCTTCCATAGATTTGCGTTATCGCGCATTCAAGGGATTCGACATCACGGCTTTCGGCCGCAGGGCATACCGTACGCCCACTTTCAACGAACTCTACTATCCCGGCTACGGCAACCCGGACCTCAAGGCGGAGGATGCCTGGCTGACGGATATCGGGCTGGAATACCACCTGACCTTCGCTGACAGGTGGAACGTTTCCGCCAAGGCGGACGGTTTCTGCAACTTTCTGAAAAACAAGATAGTATCGGCTCCTACTGAGCTGGATCCTAGCATCTGGCTGCCATACAACATAGGCAAAGCCAGAATGGCGGGCTCCGACCTGCAGGCGGGCATCGTCTATGACTCCGGGGCGGCCGGAGCATCGGCAGGCTCGACGCGGACAGGCGGCAGAGACGGCGTAAAGACCGGCTTTTCAGCCCGCTACAATTATAATGACGCCATCGACAAGACTCCTGACGCCTACACCTACGGACAGCAGATACCCTTCATTTCGAAACATACGGTCAGTCTCGATGCCAACGCCTCCTACAGAGGCTGGTGGGCGGACCTGAAATGGAACTGGCGGGGAGGCAGATATGACTCCGCCGGCAAAATGCCCGACTACAACACCCTCGACCTTACGGCAGGCAAGGACATCCGCCTGCCCCACGACCTTCTTCTGGGGCTGAAATTCATTGCCCGCAACCTCACCGATTGCCGCTATGAACTCACAAGCGGCTATCCTATGCCAGGGCGTTCATTTTTCGGAGAAATAAATTTCAAATTCTAGACTCAAGTTATGCTCAACCTTCTCTACGTAATACTTTGCGGCATCGCCCTCCCGGTGGGCGGAGTCCAGATGCAATATCTCTGGCGCAACCAGCTCGGCGACATATACTCCCTTGGACTCGGCAGCGCAGCCTGTCTGGGTGCGGCCACGGCGACTATGACGGGATGGTGCTCGCTGACCGCCGGTGCCTTCATCTGCCAGGCGGTATGCGCAATAATCGTAGCCCTCGTGGCGCTCAGGCTGGACACTCCGAAACTGATAACGTTCGGCATACTGTTCGGCACGCTCATAGGCTCGCTCGGCACCATAGTGGTCACCAACGCACCTACGGGAGACCTGCTGAAACAGTATTACCTCTGGGGAGCGGCGAACTTCAAGCTGCAGGGTGTAACGCCAGTCGACATTGCCGTAAGTCTGACTCTGTTCGCAGCAGGCATAGCCTCAGCCGTCCTGTGCGCGAAGAAACTCACAAAACACCACAGCGGGGAAATCGAGCTTTCGAACCTGTCCAAGGCCATAATACTCTTTATGGTGAGCATACTGGTCACGAGCGTGGTGAGCATCTGCGGAACGATAGGCTTCGTAAGTCTGGGCATACCCAACCTTGCCCGCATCATCGTAAAACCCGGGGACATACGCAGACAATATGCGCTGTCCGTCGGGATGGGGACAGCGCTGCTATTGATAACCTATCTTGTAGTGGAATACTGCAACTTCGGTTTCTACCTGCCTGTCAGCGCCACGATGGCGATAATAGCCCTGCCGCTGATGGTGGTGCTGTTCAGACGCTCTACTTCGTCGTAAACCTGTACACGGTATGCTGGGTATAAACCTCTCCCGGATTCAACAGGGTTGAAGGGAAAGCCGGTTGGTTCACTGAGTCGGGGAACTTCTGGGTTTCGAGAGCGAGAGCCTCGCGGAAGCCTATGGGCTGACCTTCCGTCTTGCCGCAGTATGAACCGTCGAAGAAGTTGCCGCAGTAGAACTGCAGACCCGGCTGATCCGTGTAAATCTCGACAAGGCGTCCCGTGCTGTCCTCAGAGAACTCGCACACCTTGCGAAGCGTACCGTCAGAGCCATTGAGCACCCAGTTGTGGTCATATCCGTTGCCGAAACGGAGCTGCTCGTGGTCCTCAAGCACCCTTTCGCCGATCTTGTGCGCAGTGCGGAAATCGAACGGGGTGCCTTCCACATCCATAAACTCCCCTGTAGGGATAAGCGTTGCGTCCACAGGAGTGATGGCATCGGCATATATGGTCATATTGTGGTCGAGGATTGTACCGCCCTGCGTGCCCTTCAGGTTGAAGAAAGCGTGCTGCGAAAGATTGACAGGAGTTGTCTTGTCAGTTGTTGCCTTGTACTGAAGGTCAAGCGCGCCTTCTCCCGTAAGGGCTAAGGTCAGGGTGATGTCCAGATTGCCGGGGAAACCGTCCTGTCCGTCAGGGGCGAGATAATGGAGAGTCAGGAGAGTGTCAGTGTGCTCCACGACATCCCACACCACCATATCAATACCCTTGAGACCTCCGTGCAGGCAGTTGGGGTCGTTGTTTATCGGCAAGGTGTAAGTCTTGCCGTCAACAGTCATCCTGCCCTTGCAGATGCGGTTTGCCACGCGGCCCACAGTGGCCCCGAGGAAGCGCTCACCGGTATTGTTCAGATAGCGATCGAGATTGTCATATCCCACGATGATGTCATCGCGCCTGCCATCCTTGTCGGGAGCGAAAAGGCTTATCACACGTGCACCGAAATTGGTGATCTGCATAGTGATACCGCCATTCTCTATGGTGTAGAGCGCTGTCTTGCCACCATCGACATCCTTGTTGTAGAAGTTGACTTCCGGTATCATCTTGACATCGGATTTCGTATTTATCACGTGGGTATTGGCCTCACGCACACGCCCGAGGTCCATTTTCAGGATTTCACGGTCATAGGTATAGAAACCGTTCACCTCACCTTCCACATCAGTTGTCTGGGTATATACGGCCGCAGCGCACATATCCGTCTTCACAAGACCTTCGAGCACCTTCGCGAATTCAACGTATTTGTCCGTCACCTCATCAGTGCTCTGGAACTTGACATAGCCCCAGTTCTTGCCTTCCTGCCACAGATGGCCCTCGATCGGATAGCCTATACCGCCATATTCGCCGAGGACATTGACCATTGCGGTATCGAGAAGCCTCATACGGGGACCTGGATTGTAATGGTGTGAATCCAGAATGTCGCCTGCACCCTCTATCCAGTTTCCGCCGGAAGCGGCATTGATGAGGCGGGTGGGATCCTTTTCGCGTGTGAACTCGCACACGGCCTTGGTATTGAACTGGCCCCAGGCCTCATTGAAAGGCACCCACACAACAATGCTGGGGAACTTGGCGAACTTATGGAGTATGTCGCCCCATTCCGCATAGTATCCGGCCTCAGCCTCAGGCGTAAGAGCATAATAGTCGCGTCCTGCACCATACACGTCCACTCCCTGAGCCCAGTCGGCACGATCGTGACGTCTGTAATCCCCTATGCAGGGCATATCCTGCCAAACCATCATTCCGAGACGGTCGCAATCATAGTACCACCTTGACGGCTCAACCTTTATGTGCTTGCGTATCATATTGAAACCCAACTCCTTGGTCCTTTCTATATCCCAGGCCATAGCCTCCGCCGTAGGAGCCGTGTAAAGCCCGTCAGGCCACCAGCCCTGGTCGAGCGGACCGAACTGGAAAAGAATCTCACCGTTGAGGGCAAGGCGCTTCACACCGAATTCATCCTTCTGTGCAGTCACCTGTCGGAGAGCGCTATAGCCCTGAACACGGTCTATCACCTTGCCGTTACGGATAAGGCTTATGCGCAGACCGTAAAGATATGGCTTGTCGACAGTCCAAAGTTTCGGACGGCGCACCTTCACTGTAAGAGGCTCGCCTGCAGGACCTTTCGCACGGCCCTTTCCGAAAATGGCCCATCCGGGATTCTCGGCGCTGTAGCCTATGCGCGGACGAAGGGCGACCACCTGTATCTCGTCGCCTTCCTCGGCTCCCACCAGGTCGGTCGTAACGGTAAACGTGCCGTCAGCAATGTCTGCAACCACATTATAATCATCAATGTATGCTTTTTCAGGCACGGCTTCCATCCACACGGTCTGCCATATACCGGTGACAGGGGTGTACCATATACCGTGGGGCTCACGATACTGCTTGCCGTGGGGAACGGGGTGCGTATCATCATCGGTCGGATCGGTCACCTTGAGTTCAAGTGTGGCCTCGCCTTCTGCCAGATATTCAGTAACATCCACTTCAAAGCCAGTATAACCACCTTTGTGCGTGGTCACGGCCTCACCGTTGATGAAGACTTCGCACTGCCAGTCGACGGCATCGAAGTGCAGCAGCACGCGTCTGCCGGACCATTTTTCAGGGGA
>JAKSKD010000013.1 GCA_024401925.1 Bacteroidales bacterium
AGGATAGGTACAAATTGTACCCACCCTATAGAAAAAGGGGCTCGAAACTGCCGAAGCAGAAAGGGTTGTCATCCCTTACGCGAATTCCCCTGTGACGATGCAAATGTATAAACAAATTTGATAAAAACAAAAAGGGGCTCGGAAAACCACAGATTCGATATTCTCTTTGGAAGAGAATGATTGAAAATTCTGTATAGCCGTGCTATATTTATTGATATTCATAAAATAATTTATCGTTTATCGTAAAATTGGTATTATCTTTGTGACCTGGTTCTTTCAAAAACGATAAATCATTATGAAACTATCAAATCAAAAGAGTATCAAAACCATCAGTCTCATTGCTCTTGCAATCGGAGCCATTTATCTGTTCTTTGTTTACTATCGCACAATTTGCTGTCTATGGCTCAACGAAGCACCTGACAGAATTGTCTGGAGTGCTGTGCAAAAACCATGGCAGATTACCGTCTTGATTGGTTATGTATTGGGAGCGACAGCAACTTTCGCTCTATGTGCAACCATCGAATTAACCATTCTTAAAGGCTTTAAGACAGGGAATCTCTTTCCTTCCAGAAATTTTATCCTTATTATCTTGACCGCCATAATGGTAGGTGTCACAATATTCTTCAAAGCCAATGTCAATGATGTTATGAAAGGAGTCGAATGCTCTGTTCTTGACAGCAATTGTGTCTTTGTTCCTCTTATCATTGTCATCTTCGGGCTTCTATACAAACAGGCATCACTTGCCATGGAAGACAGCAATCTGGCCATATGATTACAATCAATCTTGATATAGTGCTCGCCACTCGTAGAATGACTTTGAGCGAGCTTTCGGAAAAAGTCGACGTGAATCTGACAAACCTCTCAATATTAAAGACTGGGAAGGCAAGGGCTATCCGTTTCACCACTCTCGATGCTATCTGCAAGGTATTAAACTGTAGACCGGGAGACATACTTGATTACCAACCTGATCCGGAAGGCCTTGAGATTATTGAAGAATAACTAACTTTGCCCCGATAAATTGCTTTAACACACTTAAATATGCGCCCTGAACCGAACAAGGTATTCCCGAATCCATCTATTCCGAGCTTGTGCTATATTAAGAATGTTGTCAAGAATCCGAACATCATTGTTGGAGACTACACCTACTATGATGACAAGGACGGAGCAGAGCGGTTCGAGGAACACGTAACCCATTTTTATCCGTTCATTGGAGACAAACTCATCATCGGAAAATTCTGTGCTATTGCCAGGGGAATAGAGTTCATTATGAATGGCGCAAATCACAGGATGGACGGAGTAAGCACCTATCCTTTCTACATCATGGGCGGCGACTGGGGAAGCGCAATCGCTCCAGTTAAGGATGAACTGCCATTGAAAGGGGACACTGTTGTCGGGAATGACGTCTGGATAGGCCAGAACGTAACCGTGCTGCCAGGTGTTCATATTGGTGATGGTGCCATCATCGGGGCAAATTCTGTTGTAGCAAAGGATATACCTCCATACTGCATTGCAGTAGGCAATCCCTGCCGCGTCATCAGGAAACGTTTCGATGATGAACTGATAGACTACCTGCTGGAACTTAAATGGTGGGACTGGCCCATTGAGAAGATTGAGGCCAATTTCAAGGCACTATCCAGCGGAGACTTGTCTCTGATTCGGAAGATTGATAAGTAAATTCCCATTTATCAAATACAATTTAGCCCGGAACCAGAATAACAACTTTTCTTATATCGTAAGCGTCAGTTGTGATGCTTTATTCTGAATAAGTCGGCAAAAACTCGGCAACAATTTTATAAGAAAAGAGCGAAAACATTGTAAATCAATACTTTGGCTCTTAAAATCGTGCGCGAGATGAGTCTCATTTTCACGATTGGATAGACTGGGAAATGGCAAATCTCAAAAATATTCGTATCTTCGCAGTGCGATGAACCGTTGCACACTTTACGTGAAAATATTTCATTTTTCTGCAAAGGTTGCCAAACGGTTGACAAAAAGCAAGAGTACAAAACGCTATATAGCTAAAAGCCAATAACTTACCTGATGGCGTCATATTCGCCTAGGGAGTACAAGAAAAGCAGGCAAACGCCTGCTTTTCTTGTATATTCCGTAGGATGACCCTTATTTTAAAAGATCAAGTATTGATTGCAGGTCAGACGGGGTCGAGATATCAGGAATAATCCATTTATTCCCCGACACAATGCGCGGTAATCCGCTTTTGCCTTCTTCCAAGGTGCGGCCGAAAAGGTCTATGCAGGCTGTAAGAGTTCTGAACAGCTCTTCCGAGCCAAGCATATCGGCAATCCTGTCGACACCGACCAGTTCTTCTGCGTACTTCCTTGCGGCTTCCACTCCCGGAGTATCCCAGATGAAACTGTCAAACGCTTCAAAGGCTTTATGGTCACAGATCCATACGGAAAGAGCCAATTTGGCGTAATCGCAGGAGTACTCAAAACGATAGTCATCTGCCGGAATATAATGGTTGCAATCCGGGCAGAGCGGGGTTGGGCAAAGAATGAATGAAGGACTGTCCGAATTGGAAGAAACCAAATCCATTGCAAGCTCGTGAAGTCTGCGGCAATGCGGACATCCGTAGTCATAAAGAAGGATGACGGAGTTCGTGTCACCCGGTTCACCTATGACTGGAAGATCTATAAGTGAAAGGTCCGGAAGACCGGAATCTGAATGCCCTTCCTGATAGGCAGGCTTTCCTGAAAAAAGGATTTGAACGATTGCGAGGATGACCGCTGCCGAAATACCGGCAAGCAGGCCCTTTCCTCCGTGAAATTGTCTGAAACATCCGGCTCTTATGGCGGAGACAAGGAATAATATCGAGGCGATAATTCCTATGCTGTGCGCGGCTATGCAGTATTTGCAGAAGCTTTTTATCACGAAAAGCTGGAGGGACATAAACCACAGTGCGCTTCCAGTTATCGCTCCCGAGATAAGAGTTGCCAGAATGAAGGAAATCCTGCGTGTTTCTTCATCTTCGGTATCTATGAACAGGATAGTGCAGATGAAGGCTGCATAGGCACCGGCTGCAAGGGCGCTGACTGGGATTATGCCAAGAAAACGCGACCATTTCCCACTCAGGACATAATCACATCCGGAACCTGCCGAGCAACCTATCAGGGCTGTTCCGGCGAAGGAGTGGGCTGTCATAACAGCACATAGGCAAAGGGCTATGGCCCCTAGAAGGACCAAAGCCCATTTGCTTTTTATGCCAATTGTCTTATTCATCAATATACGTTAGGAAGTCCCGGAGTCGGCAATGATGTCGACAAAGGAGTACCTGCAGGATATGAACCCTTTATAGGTGAGGAAAGATAAATTTCAACAAAGCTGGTCTCAAACCCTCTGCGGGCTCCGTCTCGCATTGTCATATAGAATACTTCCGTCTTAGGCTCGCTGAATGTGGCGGCGAGAACTTCTTCAGAGCCTATATAGAATTTCTGCACACGCTTGAAGAGGCTGGCGTCGGCATTGACATAAAGGATTGTGTCACCTTCAACTGCAGCTTTGAAAAGATTTGTGTAACGCTGTACGCTGAAGTCCATCTTGTTGTCATCCGTATCGACTCCGTCACTCTTTCTGCCTGAGCTTAGGTATGGAGCTGTTGTGCGGGGACGACCCCATACGGTTCCGGCAGCTGGAGCAGGAACTATGCTACCGTCAGCACCGGCTCCGGATTCTGTATGGAATCCTTCACCGAGCCAAGGATCGACTACAAGACCGTAATTGACGGCATCAACTATCAAACCTTTCGCATTACGAAGCGTTATGTTTCCTTGTTCTTCGAATGCAGGACCGCCGAAATATTGGTCTGCATTGCCCTGGAAACCTGCTGTAGTAACGCCTGAAGCCATTACAGCATCGTCAATGCTGTGGTCCTTTTCAAGAGCGCCATCGAGCTTGATTTCGAAAATCAATGCCAGTACAGGCTCATTGCTTGAGTGGTCGAATTGTGTTGCAGGAGTAAAGCTGATACCTGTTCCGTTAACGCTGAAAGGCATATTGGATGAGTGGTCGAATTTAAGCGGCTCTTCCAGCTCAAGGCCTGTACCCGGATCGTCATTCGGCCCCAAAGGACCACCGAAAGTACTGCGGGATGAAGGTGTCCCAACGGCTTTAACAACTACAGTCTCGATTCCGTGCCCTTTGCTTTCAATGTCAAGACGTATCTTATCTCCAACGCTTATGTTTTGAGTGGATGAGACTTTGATGTTGGTGTCCCCGGCCTTTGCATCCATAGAGAGCCAGGCCTGAGTTCCAGGTTTCCCGACCTCAGTGATTGTTACGACCTCATATTTCTCTGTATGGTTGCCGACTGCAGGGTATTGTGCGCCATATCCTATGGCCATCTTTCCTCCAACCTTGAATTCGTTGACACTTGCAACAGGAATGTTGTTGGATCCGGCAGGTATTGTGATTACAGGACCCTCAGGAAGAGGTTGCCACAATGTTGTAGGGGTCCCCTGACGCAATGTCCTTTGTCCTACCCAAGGTCTTCCTTCAGGGATATTTTCAGCTTCCGGAGCATTTATCGCAGCTATTTTATGCGTTTCTGCATTTTTACCTGTGCCGACTGTTATTTCATCTCCGATCTTCAATCCTTCCGTAGATCTTACGTAGATTGTTTCTTCGCCCCTGGCTGCATCTACGGCAAGTCCTGATGTGGCAAGACCGAATACATAGAAGCTCTTAGGTTCAAGCCTGGTTCCCTTCGGAACAATTATCTTCGAGAATGAAGGAATGTTTACCGTGTGGGCTGTTACGCTCCATTCTGAAATGTTAACTGCTTCGTTGCCTGAGTTATAGATTTCAATGAATGAATTGGTGCTGTTATTTCTGTCACCTTGTGCGAATTCATTGATAGTTACAGGTTGTACGTTTCGTACCTTCTCTACAGCGGTCTCGCTGCGGCTGATGCCGGCTTCGTTCCATTCGGCGATTGCCTTGAGGTCTCCGTTGAATTCCTTCTTTCCGGAACGTACTTCGAAATTTGCGACTACGGTTTGTCCTGGATTGATTTCATCTGTCTTCCAACTTCCTACAGCCGATACTTTCCATCCCTTAGGCGCTTCTATGCCGAGTGAAAGATTGTTTATCTGCTTGTCGCTGGTGTTGACGAATGTTACTGCTACATAGTCTGTACATTCCGGGTAGAAAGTCTGCAGTCCGTTAGGGGTATTGCTCTTGTCGGCTGCACCGACAGCGAGTCTTTGAACATTGTAACCGGCCGCTACGACATTGGCCTGGATGGCCTGGTTGGTTTCCACGCTAGGGAATGTCCCGGCGGCTGTCATCGCTCCTTCATAGAAGGTTCCTGATGAACCGTTGGAGTTGTCACCTCCATTGGCAAGAAGGATTGCTCCCTGCTTGCGCATTGGGTCATAGCTGCTTCTGTCGTTCTGTATGCGCTTGCCGTCATACATAACTATAAGTTCACCCTTCTGTGCGTCTCCGCCCATTGACCTCCAGTGATGAGGCTCACCATCGGCTGTTGCAGTTACGAAACGCCAGTTGACAGTAGGCAGATCCTTGCACTCCTTATCATTAGGGTCAGGATTTACGCAACCTACAAGGTTGTTTTCCTGGTCTGTCATAATCCAAGGTCCCGGACCGCTTCCCCTGTACCAGGAAGGCTGGTTGCCGTAGTAAGTCGTTTCCATAGTTCCGTCGCCATCATCCCTGCTGTCGGTTTCAGCATTGCCGTAGTCGAAACAGCAGCCGGTGTTGTAATGGTGTCCGTTGATTACCCAGTACTGGCCTTCGGACTGGTCATCAACTGCAGTACCTTTGGCGTCATTCCACCTCAGACCCATTCCCGGGATGAAGTATGCTCCATATACCTTGTGGCCCATAAGGGTTACAGGGGCCATATCGGCTATAGGAATATTGTTGAAACCTCCCATTGCAGGGCCTTTGAATCCGCCGTGAGGGGCCTGAACAAGGTGGTTTTCCTTACCTGACTGGTCATAGATGATGCTTATCCAGCAGGTGGTGTTTGCACAGAAGTCATCTTGCGCTTCCGCATCAGCATAGCCGCCTCCGTCATTTTCTGAAGGCTGTACAACGCCGATGTCAAGGGTCTTGCCGTCTGAAGCGCGGACAACCTGATAAAGGGGTCCGTTGTAGGATGCATAAAGGGCTCGCGTGGTACTATGAGCGGCAACACAAGGTGCTCCGGATGCATCATATATATCACAAGGACCTTCCGGCCTTGCGAGTTTCTGGCTTTCAGATGTAGCGAGGGCAACTGTTGCAACTGCTATAGGAAGCAGGGCTGCCGCTGTGGCCAGAACGATGAATTTGGTTTTAGTTTTCATTTTGTTAATGGTTATTGTTGAATAAATATTAATCTGTTGATCGGGTCAGGGCTGGGTACATAGGCCGCGGAATTCTTCCGGGATTTCATCAATGATGTCCTCCAGTGCTACGGGTTTGAAACGAGGCCCTGCATATCCGTCCCGTTTGACTTCACCGAAGAACATTTCCACGGGACGCACCCATATGCTGCCATCATAAAGAGTCTGATAGACAACAACTTCTTCGAGTGTCTCACTATGACGGGCAATGGTAATCAGGCGGTAAAGCCTGCCCTTGAAATGTCTGTAATATTTTGCTTCTGGCACTTCCATATTGCTTTTGTGCTTATTTGCACCAGCGGTCAAGCCAGTCATAGACTTCCCTGTGCCAGAAGAGTGAGTTCTGAGGCTGGAGTACCCAGTGTGTCTCTTCCGGGAAAATGAGGAGTTTTGACGGTACTCCCATCATCTGAGCGCAGTTGAATGCTGCCATCCCCTGGGTGTAAGGGATACGGAAATCCATCATTCCGTGGATGCAGAGGATAGGCGTGTGCCACTGCTGGACTTTCGTGAGAGGTGAGTTGGCGTAGTGCCTTACAGCCTCCGGATAGCTGCTCCAAGGGGAACCGCTGAGGTATCCGCGCCCGAGTCCGCCGTTGTCCCAGTCTGCAAACCACATTTCTTCAGTGGTATAGTAGAGACCAGCCTCATCGAAGATGCCGGCGTGAGCTATGAAGCAGTCATAGAGGTTTCCGTGAAGGCCTTCGAGCATATAAGCTGAGTAGCCGCCATATGATGCACCCACGCAGGCCAGTTTGCCTACATATGGCTTGCTCTTGATCCAGCGTCCTGCGCTGAGGTAGTCCTGCATGTTGAGACCGCAGTAGTCTCCTGAGATTTCCTCCTTCCAGGCCTGGCCGAAGGCGGTAGTGCCGCGGCGGTTTGGAAGGATGACGATGTAGCCCTGCTGCGCCATCAGCCTGTAGCACCATCTGTAGCTCCAGTCTTGGGAATTTGTGCCCTGAGGGCCTCCAAGGACGATTTCTATTGCAGGGTATGTCTTCGTTTCGTCGAACTTCGGAGGGTAGAGCACCCAGCACTGCATTTGCTGATGGTCAACAGTCTCCACGAAGACACTTTCCTGGCCTATTTCGTCAAGCTGTCCGATGATGTGGGCGTTCTCGTTGGTAATCTGCTCGAAGGAAGTCTCTCCGTCTGCGGCAACATTGAGGGCGATGAGCTCGGTAGGGAAGTTCGTGCAGTAGTAGGAAGCAAGCAATGTGCATCCGTTTTCTCCCTTGATGTATGCGAATGGGGAGAAAAAGTCGAACCACCATTCCTCCTTGGTGAGGCGCCTGAGGTTCTGTTCTCCTTCGATATTGACGGAAAATAGTGCCTGGGTGCCTCCGATCATTGCGTTGAAGATTATAGTTTCACAATCCGGAGTCCAGAATATGCCGGCCGCATCCCTGTCGAGCTCTGCTGCAAGTTCACGTATGTTGCCGAATTCCAGACCGAAGCTCTGGCCTTCGCTCTCCTGGGAGTATGTGATGTCTGCGACCATAAGTCTCTGCTTGTCGGACTCGTAACCGTTACGTGGCATTGAAATCCACGCGAGATGCTTTCCGTCAGGGCTCCATACCGGGTCTGTGTCGTAGCCTCCGCCCATAGGAATAACCTTCTCGCTGCCTGTGACGACGTCATAGATATAGATTTCGGTATCTGTTGAGAATGCGTATTCCTTGCCGACCTTCTTGCGGCAGCTGTATGCGATATATCTTCCGTCAGCGCTCCAGTCCAGCTGCTCCACTCCTCCGAAAGGCTCTGTAGGAAGTTCGTAAGGCTCGTCTCCGAGGATGTCGAAACTGTTGTCGGAAGTGATTTCATTACCGTTCAATGCAGCAACATATGTTCTTGGGGTTTCGGTTACCCAATGGTCCCAGTGACGGTACATCAAATCTTCAGTTGCATAGGCATGGGCTTTGTCGAGCGCAGGGTCCGTATCTGAAGGCTGTATGACTGCTTTGTTCTTGATTGTGCTGATATACAGGATATTATCCTCATTAGGGGAGATCTTGAACTCGCTGATTCCGTTCTCTACATTGCTGAGACGGACTTTCTTGCCGAGTTTATTGCCGGTGAGAGGTGCTTTCCATATCTGGCCGTCCTGCAGGAAATAGATGCTGCTGCCGTCCTTGCTCCAGCGGGCATTGTTCACACTCTTTGAGAATCTGGTAAGCTGTACGTTGTTGCTGCCGTCGGCATCGCAGATGAAGAGGTTGCGGCAGGATCGGTTTTCGCTGATGGATGTGTAGCTTACACCATAAAGAATCCGGCTGCCGTCAGGGGATAGCTGTGGGTCGCTGAGCCTTCCGAGGGAAAGGAGTGTTTCCGGGGTCATTACCCCGTCTTCAATCTGGATGTCCGAACGGCCAATGTAGCCGGAATCGTCTTTTTTGCAGTTTGTCATAATGAGTACGCACAGTGCAGTGCAGATCAAGCTAAATTTTTTCATATTGTAATTTTATTGATTATCAGGATATTTTACTATAGTCCTTGAAATAATATCTGTCTTTCTTCATTTCGTCTGCAAGAGATTTGTTGACAGGGTCGGACAAGGTAGGATCCGCCTTGAGTATCTTTTCCGCATATGCCCGCGCCTCTCCCAGCAGTGTGCCGTCCTTTGCAAGGGAAGCTATGTTGAGACTTATCGGAAGTCCGCTCTGCTGTGTTCCCTCAAGGTCTCCCGGCCCCCTCATCTTCATATCCTCCTCGGCGAGTTCGAACCCGTCCTCGGTGGTGCATAGAAGATCTATCCTTTTCTTGGATTCCTTGCTCATCTTCAGATCCTTGACAAGGATGCAATAAGACTGGTCGGCTCCGCGTCCGACTCTGCCCCTGAGCTGGTGAAGCTGGCTCAGACCAAAGCGTTCGGCGCTCTCTATCACCATCACCGAAGCGTTCGGTACATCGACCCCGACCTCTATGACCGTCGTGGAAACCAGTATCTGGGCCCTTCCGGCAACGAATGCATCCATATTGAATTTCTTGACTTCCGGCGTCTGCTGTCCGTGGACGATTGCGACCTTGTACTGTGGCATAGGGAATGCGGCTGCAATTTCCTCATATCCTGTCTCCAGATTCTTGAGGTCCATCTTCTCGCTCTCGAATATCAGCGGATAGACAACGAATACCTGCCGTCCCTTTGCAATTTCCCTCTTCATAAAGTTGAACAGCTCAGGTCTCTTTCCCTGACCTATCTGGAGGGTCTGGACAGGCTTTCTGCCCGGAGGCATTTCATCAATCACGGACACGTCAAGGTCTCCGTAGAGAGTCATTGCGAGTGTCCTTGGGATAGGTGTCGCTGTCATGACCAGGACGTGCGGAGGCACTTCTTTTCCGTCGGGGCCCGTCGCGGCGCTCTTTGACCACAGCTTGGACCTCTGTTCCACTCCGAACCGGTGCTGCTCGTCTATGATGGCGAGTCCCAGTGAACGGAATATCACATCATCTTCTATGAGTGCGTGGGTGCCGATTATCAGCCCGATACTACCGTCCTCGAGCCCACTGTGGATTTCCCTGCGCTCCTTTGTCCCTGTCGTTCCTGTAAGCAGGGCACATTTCACGCCCGTCGGACGAAGGTATTTCTGCACATTTGCGTAATGCTGCTGCGCCAGGACCTCGGTCGGGGCCATTATGCAGGACTGGTAGCCGTTTCCTATAGCTATGAGCGCGCTGAGGATGGCAACCATAGTCTTCCCCGATCCCACGTCTCCTTGCAGCAGGCGGTTCATCTGACGTCCGCTCATCATATCCGAGCGTATCTCCTTTATCACTCTCTTCTGTGCTCCTGTCAGTTCGTATGGGAGCGCATTGAAACAGTCATTGAAATCCTTACCCACTTTCGGCATCATCAGACCGTTCTCGGCCCTGCTGCGTATGTATTTCTGCTTCAATAGGGAAAGCTGGAGCAGGAACAACTCCTCGAATTTCAGCCTGTATGATGCTTTTGCAAGGGTGTCCTGGTCTTTCGGAAAATGGATGTTCTGAAGAGCGAACCTTATTGGAACAAGTCCTTTCTCTTTCAAGACATATTCCGGCAGGGTTTCTTTGATTTCAGGCAGACAGGCTGCGAGTGCTGCGCTCTGGAGGCGGTTCATCACCTTGCCTGTGATTCCGGAATTCTTGAGTTTTTCCGTGCTGGTGTAAACTCCGGTAAGCACTCCGGTCATCGATCCCTGCGGCGTCTGTGGCGGGGCGTCAACCTCCGGATGCACGATGTTGATCTTTCCGTTGAACACCGTCGGCTTTCCGAAGAAAAGGAATACGTTCCCGGGCACCATCCTCTCGGCATTCCATTTGAGCCCCTTGAAGAATACCACCTCCATCTCTCCGCTGCTATCCGCGATTATGACACTGAGACGCTTTTTCGCGATTATTTCAGCTTTCACGACTCTTCCCATTACCTGTACGTATGCCAAGTCCGGACGAATATCGGCAATCCTCTGGATGCTGCTGCGGTCTATGTAGCGGAACGGGTAAAGATGAATCAGGTCGGAGAACGTTCCGATCTCCAACTCCCGTTTCAGCAGTGCCGCCCTCTTGGGACCCACTCCCGGAAGAAACTGAATGTCTGAATCAAGCCCTGCCATATTACTAACAAATATAGTATATTTGCTGACAATTTGTCGGTGTTTCCGATATTTTGGCGCAAGGAATAAAAATTGTATGGAATGATACTGGCATAAAACAATACGATTATGGGAATCTGGATAATATTGATAGCTGTGATGATATTCAGTTTTATCATCCAGCAGACACTTCAAAGCAGGTTTGACAAGTACAGCAATGTGCCGTCATCGATGACCGGTGCCGAGGTGGCCGCAAAGATGCTTGCCGACCACGGAATCACTGACGTATCAATCACCTGCATAGAGGGAAAGCTTACGGACCATTACAATCCTCAGACGAAGACCGTCAACCTCAGCCGTTCTGTCTTTGGCAGCAGAAGTATTGCTGCAGCCGCAGTTGCAGCCCACGAATGCGGACACGTCGTACAGCACGCAACAGGTTATGCTCCTCTGAGATTTCGCACGGCACTTGTCCCTGTAGTATCATTTGCAAACAGGACCGTCCAGTGGGTGCTTCTTCTTGGCGTGCTTTTGATCAATATATTTCCTTCTTTGATTTGGATAGGTATTGGATTGTTCGCTATGACGACACTCTTCAGTTTCGTTACATTGCCTGTTGAAATTAATGCCAGCGCCCGTGCCACTGATTGGCTTGAGAACGCCGGCATTACAAATTTCGAAACTACACCGATGGCCAAAGATGCCCTGAAATGGGCTGCTTATACCTATGTGATTGCGGCAATCGGTTCACTTGCGACGTTGATTTACTACATATCAATCGCAAACCGGCGCAATTAATTATCAATTAGAAAGAAAGCTCTCTGAGCCATTTTTCCACTTCTGCTGTCCATTCACGCTTGTAAACGAAGTGGTCCATATTACCATATCCGTGTCCGCCGATAGGATAGATATGCATCGATGCGCTGACACCGGCTTTCTTGAGAGCGTAGAAGTACTCTATGCTGTTCTTAGGGTCAACTGTGTTGTCGTCAGTGGAGAGTATCATAATTGCTGGAGCCGTTTCGGATGTAACCTGTTTTTCGTTGCAGAATTCATTTACAAGTTCTTCTGAAGGATTCTGGCCGAGCAGGTTGTTGCGTGAACCCATATGGGTGTAGGATTCCTCCATAGTGATGACCGGGTAGAGGAGTATCTGGAACTCAGGCCTTGTCTCCGGTGTCGAATAATGCGTTGCGAGTGTTGAGGCAAGGTGGCCTCCGGCAGAACAGCCCATTACACCGATATGCTCAACACCCCATTCTTCTGCGTGTTCACGTATGATTGACATTGCTCTTTCTGCATCGTGAAGAGGAACGTATGAGAATCCGAACGGAAGTCTGTATTCAAGCACACAGTATGTGATGCCGAGGGAATTGAACCACTGTGCCATCTGTCTCCCTTCGTGTGAGTCGGAAAGCATAGTATAGCCTCCTCCAGGGCATTCAAGTATGCACAAGCCGTTAGGTTTTGCTGCCGGATAGATTTCCAGTTTCGGCTCCATAAAATCTTTAGGAAGCACACGCTTCTGGAAATCGTCCGGACGGGCCTCATATTCTTTTTCCGGGAATCCGTCAGGCCAGAGAGGAATAGGAGCAACGCCCCTTGGTCCGAACATCTGGGCGAAAGAAGTTAGTGTAAAAAGAATCAGTGCGGATAATGTTATTAGTGTCTTTTTCATAGAAAATTTGTTTTAGTGTTTACGAAAATACTGTTTTTTCATATCTTAGCAAGATAAAACCACATATTTTATGAAAAAATCTGTAATCGTTGTACTTTTTACCTTGTTGGCGATTTCTTCCTCACAGGCGCAGGAAAAACTCTACAAAGACGAATTTCCAATTTCTGACGTAACCCTTCTTGACGGGCCGCTCAAACGGGCCAGGGATCTGAATGTGGCAGTGCTGCTGCAGTACGACACGGACAGGCTGCTCGCTCCTTTTCTCAAGGAGGCTGGGCTGGAACCGAAGGCTGAACTGTATCCGAACTGGGCCGGGCTTGACGGACACGTGGGCGGACATTATCTTTCTGCGCTGGCTATGAATGCCGCTACAGGGAGTAAGGAGTGCGAAGAAAGGATGATGTATATGATCAGTGAGCTGAAGCGTTGCGCTGAGGCAAATGCTGTCAACCACCCTGGGTGGGGCAGGGGATATATTGGTGGTGTGCCGGAATCAGACAGGATATGGAGTGAATTTAAGAAAGGAAATATCCGGCCTTATGCGGCTGCGTGGGTGCCTTTCTATAATGTGCACAAGGTGTTTGCCGGACTGCGCGATGCCTGGCTGTATTGTGGCAATGAAGATGCGAAAGAACTCTTCCTGGGCTGCTGTGACTGGGCTCTGGACATTACTTCAGGCCTGGATGATGCCACTATGGAGAGGGCTCTTGATACAGAGCAGGGAGGAATGAATGAAGTCATTGCAGATGCCTATGCAATTACCGGGGATACGAAGTATCTTGAAGGGGCGAAGCGATTCTCCCACAAGTGGCTCCTCAATGCGATGGCATCGCATACGGATGTGCTGGATAATGTCCACGCTAATACCCAGGTGCCTAAAGTTGTCGGTTTTCAGAGAATTGCTGAACTGTCCGGGGATGAGGACTATGCTTTCGCAAGCCGTTTCTTCTGGGATATTGTGACCCGTGATCGCACTGTCGCTTTCGGCGGTAACAGCCGTCGCGAACATTTCCCGAGCAAAGAGAGCAGCATAGATTTGATAAATGATGTCGATGGACCTGAGTCCTGCAACACTAACAATATGCTGAAGCTTACCGAGGAACTCCACAGGGTCGATCCGGGAAATGCCCGCCTTGTGGATTTCTATGAGGTCGCTACATTCAATCATATCCTTTCCACGCAGCATCCGGAGCACGGCGGATATGTCTATTTCACCTCCGCCCGTCCACGCCATTACAGAAATTATTCAGCACCTAACGAGGCTATGTGGTGCTGCGTCGGCACGGGAATGGAGAACCACGGCAAATACGGCCAGTTCATCTACACTGTCAGTCCCGACCGGAGGAACGAGCTCTACGTCAATCTCTTTGTTGCTTCTGAATTGAACTGGAAAGAAAACGACATCGTTCTGCGTCAGGAGACAGTTTTTCCGTATTCGGAGACCAGCAGAATCAGTATTGTCAAAGGCAAGGGGACTTTCCTTATGAATATCAGGTATCCGGGCTGGGTCGATGAAGGTGCATTGAAGGTCAGCATCAATGGCTGCCCTGTGCAGGTAAAGGAAATGCCGGGAAGCTATGTGGGAATACTTCGACAGTGGAAGAAGGGGGATGTCGTCGAAGTCACTTTCCCTATGCATAATTCCATCGAACATCTTCCGAATGTGCCTCAGTATGTGGCAATCAAGCATGGCCCCGTACTGCTCGGAATGAAGACCGGCACTGAGGACTTGGCTCATCTTATCGCGGATGACAGCCGTTTCGGACAATATGCCAGCGGCGCGAAACTCCCAATCGACCAGGCTCCGTATCTGATAGCCGACGAGGTCGAGGACATTGCCGGAGACCTTGTCCCTGTGGAAGGCAAGCCTCTGCATTTCACCCTGACTACCCGGATGGAGAATAAGATAGAAGGGGAACTGCAGCCTTTCTTCGAGATTCACGATTCACGTTATATGATTTACTGGCTGGCTCTCAGCAAGGACGGCTATGCGGACTATATTGCAAATCTGGCGCGGGTTGAGCAGGAAAGGCAGGCTCTTGATGCCAGGACGACGGACAAAGTGCAGCCCGGGGAACAGCAGCCGGAATCCGATCATTTTATGGAATCATTCAACTCCGTGAAAGGCGTCACCGAGGATGTCTCGTTCCGTGATGCCCGCGGTGGAGGATGGTTCAGCTATCTGATGAGTACGGGTGGCCGTTCGGACCTTTCATTGAGGCTGAAGTACTGGGGACAGGACGAGTGGAGGACCTGTGAGTTTGACATCTATGTCGATGATGCCCTCATCAAATCGGTCAACAACACACGCAAGTGGCGCACTTCCCAGTTCAAATATGAGGAGTATCCTATCCCGGCGGAACTGCTGGAGGGCAGGGACAAGGTCCGCATCAAGTTTGTCGCCAAGCCCGCCCGCCAGGTCGGCGAACTCTATGAGATCAGGCTGGTGACTCCGGAGAAATAGACAATTGTCAAAACGGATAACCGATTCCGAAGTTGAGCCTTAAACCATCTTTCCAGAAATTTAGGATGTTGTAGTATCCGTCACGTCCCGTATCATAAGGGGCGTGAAGGGCGACTCCGAGGTCAAGGCGTATGACTATGGATTCGTAGTCCAGACGCAATCCCGCGCCAGTTCCAAGTGCAATCTGGTTGAGGAACGTGGCGGCATCAAGGTGGCTGTTGTACATCCGTGGCAGATTAAAGGCCTTGAGGAGAGCCTGAATATCTGTGGCAGACAGGTAATCTTCCGGGTTTCTTTGATTCCAAACGTTTCCGGCATCAACAAATACTGCTCCGTTGAGTTTCCAGACTATTGGGAAACGTAGTTCGGCGTTAAGTTCCAGCTTCATATCTCCGGTATGGAAAATCTGTGAACTGTAGTTCTGATTATGGAAGTCTCCCGGGCCGATTGAGCGGGGAGCAAAGGCCCGGATACTGTTCGGACCGCCTATTGAGAATGCTTCGGAAAGAGGTGAGGCTACGCTGTTTCCATAAGTGATGACCGCTCCCATCATTGCCCTCGTGGCAAGTTCGAGTTTGTCGCTGAGTCTGAACTTGTTTCTGAGTTCGAACTGCATTTTTACGAATTGGTCGTAATTGATGCCGAGCAAAGTCTTGTTTCTTTCGTTGAAATCCTTTCCGCAGGCTGCCATTATGCCGGAGATAAGATTGGCTGATTCCTTCAACTGAATATCCAAGGCCGTATTTACATCTCTGCCTTTGTCGCGGTAGTTGTTGTAACTGAAGGCATATCTTGCGGACGGGATGAATTCGTTGTTCGCAAATAGTTTAAGAAGGTCAACGAAACCGATGTCAGTAGTCAGTTTTTCTGATGCTCTGTCAGCAAGAATAATCGAAAGATAGAGGGGAGAAAAACTGTGGGAAACATATTTGCTCTGACGGAGACCGTAATCGACACCTCCGTAGAGTTTGTGCAAGCCATAGTCGCCGGATATATTCTGATTCAGATAGCCAAACCGATAGGCTGTCTGGCCTATATACTTCTCCGACCAATTCCCAAGCTGCATAAATGGGAAGGTGAGAGCGAAATCGGCGCCCAACTGGTATGTGTCGTTTCTGGAAGGGTCTTTCAATTTTTTCCTGTCAAGGTTCCAATAGTATGCTCCATTGATTTTTGCCGTGAAAACATCGCCCTTGCTGAAAAGATTGTTCTTTGTGAGTGAGACGGCAGCATCGGGTCCGAACTGATTGTTGCTTCTTTCTACAAGATTGGCTTCAATGCCCAGATCCACCGACCTGTCCAGACTGTCGCGCTGATGTTCAATAGTCTTGTTGTAAAGAACACCTATGCCGGATTTTATGAGTTCTCCCTCAACGATATTGTTGTAGTCCTTCATACTGAACAGTCTTGCCCTGAATGTTCCGGCAGTGTCGATCTTGTATTCCGCAAAGAGGTTATTCAGAAAGGATGCGGAGTTCTTGTTGACTTCCGCGTTATCGGAAACGCTGCCGCCCAACTTAACGTTGAGTCTGTCATTGAAGAAACTCTTGGATACGTTCAGGATATAGTCCGTTGTTTCAATGCCCCTGTTGTGCTTTCCCTTGGCAACGCCGAAATCCAAACTGATCGTATTACCCAATTTATTCGAGGCGGCGGCATTCAATTTTGACTGGACGATACTCGAAAGGGCATAACCCTCCATTTGCGCAGCTTCGTTACTCTCTGAGGCATACATTCCCGTTGCAAGCAATACAGCGGCTAAACCTTCACGGTCTTCCTCCGGTATTTCCGCGAGTTCTTTTTGTATTTCCTTATCCTTAGGCGCATCAATGTAGAATCCTATATCGAGTTTCTTGAGCGTGCCCCCGACTTTGACTCCTGTGATGAAATCTACCATTCTTGAAATTTCGCCGACCGGCTTGTAGGTCGCCTTTGCCCCTTGGGATGCCGAAACGGCAAGTTCTGTTTCGTCAATGGCGCCTTTGAATATGATATGACTATCCTTATCGATGGTGAACGGTATCATAGGATACAGTTTAGGTGAGAAGAATAGCCTTCCTTTCGGGATGTCCAGCCGGCCATCGAGGCTGAGTCCGGTCCTGGTGTTGACCCCGACCTTTACCGTGCCGGAAGGGCTGACCTGCGCAAGGTTCTTTTCGTCAATAGGGTAGGTAATATCTGTCTCGGGGAGGATGCTGACATCTATGTTGGCGAGCAAACTGTCCACAGGACCGGTAATGTTGCCATCCAGCGCTGTGAGGAGTTTTCCATAAACAGGAATGGGACCGCCCTGTGGAAGTTTTACGGGCTCAAAACTGTCTGATTTGAATGATACATCAAGAAGCATAGTATTGAGGTCCAACCCTCCATCCATCGCAATGGAAGTGCTGTCTGCCCCTATGATGGAAAGACCGTTCAGATTAATTATGCTGTCTTCCATCGTGATTTCCTGCCCTCCTAGCCCCAGCCAAACATCATATGGAAGATATGATGCAGCTACGTCCACTGGGGTAACCCCGGCGAAAATCCTCATCTTGTCGGGCAAACCCGAGACTGTGGCACGGGCTCTGATTTTTCCCTGAATGTCCAAATCCTCCGGAAGAGTGGCGAATTGTCTTGCCAGTTCGACTGGTATGTCGTCCAGATTGGCTCTTGCCACAAAATGATCCGGGTCGTCACTATCCGGACGAAGGTTGAACAGGATATTCCTGTCACCGATATCCTTGCCGTCATATACGAGTTCGGCAAGTTTGAGATCTCCATCCAGTTTGAGGTCATCTTCGTTGCGGGAAAGAACTGCCACCAGATCAACTCCTGAATCAATCCCATATACAGACATCAAACCGTCCTTTATTTCAGAGTTGAACTTAAGCGTTGCGTTCATACTGCTTCCGGACAGGCCGGCTACGAGGGCGGCGCTCATCGCCGGAAGCCTGTATTCTCCGTATATATCCGGGGTTTTCAAGGAGACCTTCATATTTCTGGCTGCTCCGTTGGAGTGCAACGCCGCTGAAAGTTCCTTCAAATCGAAGCCTCTCTTTTGCAAAAGAGGTCTCAACGGATTTTCTTGAACTATTTCAAGATTGGCGTTGACTTCCGGAATGACTGCAATCAACGAATCGAGACCACCGAGAGTCTTCAGCTCGGATGAGAAAGATGGAAGGAGCGACGGTATTTCCAGTGCGTGAGCCGGGACATTGGCGGAAATACTGATTCCGGGCATATTGATGGCGATATCGCTCAAATCTTCGATGGTCTTGAAATCAATGTCCAAATTACTAACTGCCAATGTGTCACCGGGTATTATTGCATCTATGTCCGCGAGTTCTGCATTTAGCTCGATTTCGGGGAATTTTTCGAGAAAATCGCTGACGGAAAAACGACTGTCAAGCATCAAGGTGGCGTCGAAAGACGAATCTTTATAGTGGACCGGGCTGGATATCGTGCCGTTTATTGAACCCTCCCGAAGATGGGCGAGCAGGTTGATTCCGGAGACGTTGATGCCGTTGAATCTGCAACTGCCAAAGCTTGCGGAGAGATCTGCGGCCATTTTCTTGTCCGCCGGATTTATGCCGACACCTGAAGCGTGAACGTGCCCGGCAACTATCAGTTCGTTACCGGGCATCTTGAGAATTTTCGCCAGATCCGTCCTGTCCAGATCAAGATCGGCCTTGAATATTTCGTCGTCTATGTCATATTCGCCATTCAGCGAAAATCCAGCCCCGGCAAAACCTCCCTTTCCTGTGGCACTGACATGCATTTTTTCCAGATCAAGTCTGGTATCGTGGAGTTCGGCTTCTGCCTGCAACGCAGGTACGCTTGTATAGAGGTATTCCGAGGAAATTAGAGAATTTTTCAAATCCACGACGGCATCTCCTGTAAGTTTCCCGAAAGGAAGTTCAAAAGTCTCTATGCGCAGATTCGCATCTGTAACATCAAGGCGGCGAACAGTGTAGCAGGATGCTCCCAAATCAACCAATGCGCTGGTCTCAACCTTGTCTATATCGAGTTTGAGACCTGTAGGTTTCAGCCCGAATTTCACATTCTTGAGTACAATGTCCTGAATGTCGATAGCCAAGGCCGGAGAACTGATATCGGATGGATTCTCCTTCCCGGTATCCTCTCTGCTTGTCAATTCAAGCATAATGTCGGCATCTTCCAGAACGGCATCACTTATCGGGAAAGTCAGTTTGTCAAAGGAAAAAGATCCGACTCCTGCTCTCATATGGCCAAGCTTACCGTCTATTTTCAGTTCCGGTATCAAATCTCCAGTGTGGGCTGTCAAATTTTTAATTTCCAAATGTTTGACTGCCACAGAATCCGGCAATGCATCGATGCGAAGGCGGACATCCAGGCCGCCCACGAAAGCAAGGGTGTCTCCTTGTCCATCACCGGCGAAAACATCTTGAAGAAGCACGTCAAACGGGGGTCTGACTGAGAAATGTCCCACTGAAGCTTCGATGCCAATTTTCTCGGACAGGATGCGTGCGGCTGTCGTTGCCGCCTTCTGCTGCACGGACGGTATGGTCAATGCTATCAGCAAACATATAATAACTACAATGGGTACGCCAAGCAAGCAACCCATTGTAATTTCGAAACCCTTAAGCAGTTTCCTTTTTGACGACATCTACCCGAGTTTTAGAATCAGAATGTCTTGACCAGACCTATTCCGTAGTCGGCAAGACCCTGGGCGATACCTGCGAATCCACCCTTGTGAAGATCCCAGTTGCTTGTCGTGACAACCTTCTCGGGATAATCGGCTCTGGTGCCGTACCATCCCAATGAAATAAAGCCAAGATGAAGTTGCAGCGCTAGTTCTTCATTAAGATCAATGTTTACCACAGGGAGAATCTGAAATCCGTATTCCATCTGATTACTCCATTCCGTAGCATCAATTCTTTGCTTATTTACATTGTAATATTGACTTATGAAGGCGTTGGCTTCAGCCCAGACACTTATTACTTTCCAATCCAGTAACCTGTATCCAAAGAACGGAGACAACGACCAGCCAACAGCCCTGTTTACACTGATAATCTTATCTTTATCTTCGGATTCGTAGACACCCACATTGTTAAGACGGCCGAAAGCGAAACCGATCCGCCCTCCGACTTGCATTTTTTCGCCTATATTCCAATATATTTTCGGATAAAGATTTATCAAATAGGCGTATTCCTTATTTTCAGTGAAACCGGAAATATAATCGGTGTGTTCGTTGGCGAAATTGATGCTGAACTGTCCTCCCAAATGGAATTGTGCATTCGCGGCAAAAGTAGCAAATGCAAACAGTAGTGTTAATAATATCTTTTTCATGGTCTGATGATTCTTGATTATTTCTTTAAGAAATAGTCATAATAAGTCGGCAGAAGCAGTTCTGTCTCCTTGGCGAGAGGATTCTTCTCTACATAAATCTCCGAATCGCGACCCACAATGATGGTGCTGCGATCTTTCTTCTCGTACTCGGGAATCTCAAGTCCTTCGATGCTCGGATTGCCGGTGCGGGCGAAATTCACGAAGATGTTGCTGAAGCGTTTGGAAAGAACCGGATCGTAAGGCCCTTCATTCTCGAAATCGGCATTATTGAAGGCATAGGTGAGTTCACAAGCGTGACAGGCCTTTACGTAATCCTCTCCCGGAATGGCACCCTTCTCATAGCCCTTGCCGAAAACATACATATAGGTCTTTCCATTGCCACCAGCTTCGGAGTGATTCTGGGCTATGGTGATGCTGCCGAGTCGGAAATTGTAGTTGTTCAGAATCTCGGTATATTTCCAGATTCCCGGATGTTTTGCATCCCACTCATCGGTGTCGGGGTTAATGATTTTGAGACTCTCGTCTATGCGGCGGGCCGTCTCAGGGCCACCAATCTTCTTGATTCCGTCCACCTTCGCTTTCGCCCATTCGTAATAGAACGCAAGAGGCCCGGCCTCATCAGTAGGGTCGTACTGTAGATGTGCCCAGTACCTGATTTCGTCCGCAACAATGCCTATCATTACGTCTACATCCTTGGATTTTCCTTCCATAATGGCCTTGTATCCATCTGAAGGGAGTATGCTCCTTTCGTCACTGCGCATAGGCCAGTTGTTGAAGTCGCCCACGCGGCCTCCCACGCCTTCGGCACTCCTTCCTCCGGCTTCCGTGTTCAGAGCCTTTAGAAGTTCCTCTTCAGAAAGAGCCATCAGACCGTCCATATCCTTGCACCCTGTAGCGGCAAGCAGTTTGACCGCCTGGCCGTTTGCCTTGTAATTTTCAGGTGTATGCTCAAGACATATTTCGCCGGACATAGGAATGGCCCTGCGGAAAAGGCCTTCGGAACCTTTTGCGACTAGATGCGCACTGACAGAACCGCCGCCTGCCGACTCCCCGAATATAGTCACGTTGTCGGGGTCGCCACCGAAGGCGCTGATGTTCTTCTGAATCCAGCGAAGTGCCTGCTGCTGGTCAAGTATTCCGAGATAAGGAGCATCAGGGAATTTCTCTCCACCGGGAACATCCACAAAGTCTATGAATCCCATGGCATTGACACGGTATTCCACTGAAACAAGTACAACGTCGGGATATTCTGCAACAAGGTATTTTCCTTCATACAGCGAGTCTATGGTACCGCCCCAACCGTATGAGCCACCGTGGAACCATACCATTACAGGACGGCCTTTCTGCATTTGAAGGTCTTTTGTCCAGACATTCAGATAGAGACAGTCCTCGCTGAGTTCGCCGTGGCTGGCCACCTCCCCCTCGTCGTATGACTGGAGCCCGGGAAGGCCGTTAATCTTGGCCTCAAAGACCTCATCAGATGCTTCCACTGGCTGCGGAGCCTTCCATCTGAGTTCTCCTACAGGAGCTTTGGCGAAAGGGATTCCCTTGAAAGTCAGGACTCCATTGTCCTCGATATATCCCACAAACTGTCCGTTCTCACAGACAGCCACGGTGCCATTCTGCTTTACGGAACAAGATAGTGCAAAAAGGCTAAGGACAATTGCAGTTGCCAGAATATTGATTCGTTTCATATTGACTTATAATTTGAATTTGTAATGATTTTCGTACTTCTCGCGTACCGTTACCCAAAGAGTCCTGTTCGCAAGGTCATATACACTGTTATGTGCGGTGAACCACAGATTCAATTCAGGGTCGTACTCACCAGTTTTCTCATACACCTTGAAAGCCTCCACCTCGATTGCTGGCATCTCCTGTTTCAGAACCTTTTCCTTTGTCCAGTATTCCCGGGAATGCTCGTTGAATGTCGGGATTACATCATAGTATTCCGAGCACCAGAAAGGTTCTGTTGACTCCTTGTATGCTTGGGTGTATTGCACCTTCTTCATAAGTTCCCACATTCCCTGCATCGTGTTGCTGCCATCGTAGTTCGCCTTGAGAATCTCATATCTCTCCACGCCACATGCATGTTGAGGATACTCTCCTGCAGCTTCATACAGATGATTGTAAAAGTTGGTCATAATTTTTGTGTCAATAAACTTGACCTCTGAACCTTCTTCACCAGTGAACTCTACAATCACTGTATTGTCAGCATCCGCAATCATGATATGTCCGTCCCACATTTCCCCCAATTCTGCAGGGATAGGGGTGATGTCGTGATTCTTGATAAACTCTTTTGCCTCCGCCACGCTGCCGCAGTTGTCAAGAATCGCACGGACCAGATTCATAACCATTATCTGAGGCTTGCCGGGGTTGGTGTGAGTGTGCATGTTCTTCTCAATGTCATACATATTCACGACATTGATGTTACACACCAGTCCGGCATCATTGATGCCATCCATAGTCATCCACGGAATGAAATTCAGCTCCTCTTCCGTGAGCCCGGCCAGGACAGCTTCATTCGTAATGTTCCGGAACACAGGGTTTGCCACACCTATTGATGCGTGTTTGCGAGTCTCGGTGGCTTTCGTCCTGACTATGAATTCACATATTTCATTAATACTGAGGTCAAGATTCCTTCCGTAGAAGTTTCCGTTTCTGACAGCGCTGCAGCCGAAGGATACAGGTCCGTCGTCTGTCAGGAGTGCAGCAGGAGCCTCAGTGCCGTAGTCGTCAGCTTCATATTCATACAGATAGTCAGCAACTTTGACCATTGCTGCCTGATAAACCTTCTCTCCTTCGAACCAGGTAGAGACAACCTTGGTATTGTGGATGTCCGTCACAGGACAATTAAACACATCCTGGTCTGCGAGCACGAAGTCTGCGTATTTGCCGACCTTGATGCTGCCGCGCTCGGTCTCAAGGCCGAGCTGCCAAGCACCGTTGATGGTGAGGGCCTGAAGTGCCTGCTCAAGAGTGATGAGTTCCTCTGTGTCGAATAAAGGAGTAGGATTTCCTGTAGTTTGATCTATTCTCTGACCAGTTAGGGCAATTTCCATAATCCCGAAAGGATCCTGAGGGCAGGCACCGTTGGCAGGGTAATCGGTATGGCTGGAAACCTTGACTCCCGCATCGAAGAACGACTTGATAGGATATCCATGCTGTACATATTCCTCATCTATGTATTCAGGCAATACCGCCAGACTCAGTTCGTCCGTCACGTGCCAGGTCAGGCCAGCCGTGCAAGCGATGTTGCTATCGGCGAAGCGCTGAAAGTCCTCTTTGCGCACATTGCGCAGATGAACCAGACAGTTGCGATGCTCTCCATCACCACCCTTGATATAGGCATCAGCGGCCTCGGCAATGGCTTTATCGCCCATTACGTGAGTATGAACAGTTATTCCCTTGGAATTGCATTCGCGCGTGATGTCGGCAAGACGATTCACAGCCCAATGGCTGTTGTATGTATTTCCGCTCTTGTATGGCTTATACATCGAGCCCGTGGTAGCTTCCACGACACCGTCCATAAACACCTTCAGATATTCAGGACGGACATGGGATGTGCCGTATTTCTCCCTGAGGGACACAAGGTTGTCAATCTGCCCGCTCATATCCTGCTGCCAAGGTTCAACCTCATATGTCATAGAGAGAAGCAATTTGAGTTTGCCTTCTTTGTCGAAATGGTTGGCAACTTCATAGAATTTGGTCGGGTGATATGCATTTGACCATCCTTCCATATATGACACATAGCCGTTGGAAATCAGCAGTTCCTGCGATTTTTCAAGAGCGATGCTTGCGACCTCATCATCTATGATTTCGTCTGAGTCGATGCCTCCCATACGCATCGGATACCCCGTCACGCGCTCATCTATGAAGCCTGTAAGCTGTCCGTTTTCATCCATCTCGAGCAGTCCGCCCGGTATTTCCTTGATAAGCACATTGCCCTTGTCGTCGATGATGCCCGAGCGGCGGAAACATTCCGTGTTGCAGTACATATTGTGTCCGCCAGAGTCAAACAAAGCGACAGACAGTCCGTGTGAGACAGCGTCAAGTTCTGCCAAGGTGATATGGTCGGTCATTCTGTTCTTAAACATGTCCCATCCGAATCCGAACAGACAATGCTTGCCAGAATTGGCGGCTTCAAGAGCAGCGGCATCGACTTTCTTCAGGATTTCGGCCTTTCCGTCTTCGTGATCAAACAGCAAACCGCCCTTCATATGGGCAAGACAAATCGTCATCATATAATGTGCGTGACCGTCATAGCAGCCTGGCATCACCATTCCCTTACCGGTGTGGTCAATCACCTCAGTTACACCTTCTTTGATATAGGCTTCGGCCCCGTCCTTGTCACCTACGTAAATGAACTTGCCGTCCTTGACAGCGACAGCTTCAACTACAGGGTTGTCTTCCTCTGCCGTGCGGATGGTTCCGAAAACAACAGTGTCAGCGGCCTTATTGCAGCCGACTGCCATAAAAATGGCGATTGCGTAAACGATTTTTTTCATTAAACGATATGTTTTTTTTTTGTTTGATTGCAGATACGAACTATAACTTCAAATCGTAAAGTTACTTATATTTCACCAACTTTTCAAAGTAAGTAAAAATTGTTTACCTTTCTTGCCTGCGCTTCGAAATTACTATTGCTGGCAAGGAGACCAGAGAAAGAGAATCCGATGCAAACAAAAAGAACTGACCCCGTACTGAGGTCAGTTCCTTATTTTTGGTAGCGTCACGGTGGACGCGGAAATTCAGACTAGAGCTGAGGACCAGCTGCTACGAGAGCCTTGCCGGCCTCGTTGGTGGTGTACTTCGCGAAGTTCTTGATGAAACGTCCAGCGAGGTCCTGTGCCTTTGTCTCCCATTCGCAAGCGCACTTATATGTGTCGCGAGGATCGAGGATGCCTGTGTCAACTCCCTTGAGCTCTGTAGGAACTTCGAAGTTGAAGTAAGGAATCTTCTTTGTAGGAGCCTTGTCGATTGATCCGTCGAGGATAGCGTCGATGATTCCACGTGTGTCGCGGATAGAGATACGCTTGCCTGTTCCGTTCCATCCTGTGTTTACGAGATAAGCCTTTGCTCCGCTCTTCTCCATCTTCTTTACAAGCTCCTCAGCATACTTTGTAGGGTGAAGCTCGAGGAATGCCTGTCCGAAGCAAGCTGAGAATGTAGGTGTAGGCTCGGTGATTCCGCGCTCTGTGCCGGCAAGCTTAGCTGTGAATCCTGAAAGGAAATAGTACTTGCACTGCTCAGGAGTAAGGATGGATACTGGAGGAAGTACTCCGAATGCGTCAGCTGAGAGGAAGATGACCTGTTTTGCTGCAGGACCCTCTGAGTATGGGCGAACGATCTTGTTGATGTGATAGATAGGGTAGGAAACGCGGGTGTTCTCGGTAACGCTCTTGTCGGCGAAATTAATCTTGCCTTCTGCGTCAACTGTCACGTTCTCAAGGAGAGCGTCGCGGCGGATGGCATTGTAGATATCCGGCTCAGATTCCTTGTCGAGGTTGATGACCTTAGCGTAGCAGCCGCCTTCGAAGTTGAATACTCCGTGGTCGTCCCAGCCGTGCTCGTCATCACCGATGAGAAGACGCTTAGGGTCTGTTGAAAGGGTGGTCTTACCTGTTCCTGAAAGTCCGAAGAAGATTGCTGTGTTCTCTCCGTTCATATCGGTGTTTGCAGAGCAGTGCATAGCTGCGATGCCCTTGAGAGGAAGGTAGTAGTTCATCATTGAGAAGAGACCCTTCTTCATCTCACCGCCGTACCAGGTGTTGAGGATGACCTGCTCCTTGCTTGTTACGTTGAATGCAACGCAAGTGTCGGTGCGGAGACCGAGCTCCTGGAAGTTGTCAACCTTTGCCTTTGATGCGCAGTAAACTACGAAATCGGGTTCCTGGTCGAACTCTGCCTGGTTCTGAGGACGGATGAACATATTGGTGACGAAATGTGCCTGCCATGCAACCTCCATGATGAAGCGTACCTTCATACGGGTGTCCTTGTGTGTGCCGCAGAAGCCGTCAACAACGAAGAGACGCTTGCCGCAGAGCTGCTTTACCGCGATGTCCTTGACCTTTGCCCATACATCGAGTGACATTTCGTGGTTGTCGTTAGGATACTCAGGGGTGTTCCACCATACGGTGTCCTTAGAGTTCTCATCCATAACGATGTATTTGTCTTTAGGGGAACGTCCGGTGTAGATTCCGGTCATAACGTTGATGGCACCGAGTTCGGTAACCTGTCCTTTGTCGAATCCTTCGAGACAAGGCTTGGTCTCTTCGTTGTAAAGAACTTCATAAGAAGGATTGTAAAGGATTTCGGTTGTTCCGTCGATACCGTACTTTTTCAAGCAAATATTAGCCATAATAGTATTTTTTAAGTTTTGTGATTCTCAAGTCCAAAATCAAGCAAAATTACAGTTTTTATATGACAAGTCAAAGGATTATTTTACGTAAATTTGTAACGCTATGACCGCGCTGGATGTATTGAAAGAATACTGGGGATATGATTCCTTCCGCCCTGTGCAGGAGGATATCATATCTGCCGCCCTGGAAGGGGAGGATGTGCTTGCACTGCTCCCGACCGGAGGGGGAAAATCCGTGTGCTTTCAGGTGCCGGCCATGATGAATGACGGAATCGCCCTTGTGGTAACTCCGCTCATCGCCCTTATGAAAGACCAGGTGCAGAACCTTGAGGACAGGGGGATAAAGGCGCTTGCCGTCCACGCGGGAATGGCGCGCAAAGAGGTGGACCTCATATTGAACAATGCCGCCTACGGAGATTTCAAGTTTCTGTACGTTTCTCCAGAGAGGCTTTCAACGGAATTGTTCCAGTCCTATATAGATATCCTTCCGATAAATTATATCGTTGTTGATGAGGCCCACTGTATCTCGCAATGGGGCTACGATTTCCGTCCGGACTATCTCCGCATCGGAGAGCTGCGTAGGCGTATTGATGCTCCGGTGATTGCGCTTACCGCCACGGCCACCCCGCAAGTCGCTGAGGATATTATGGCAAAACTCGCTTCCCCCGGGAAAGAGAAAAGGTTCAAGCTTCTTGTATCGGATTTCGAGAGGAAGAACCTGTCATATGTCGTCAGGAAGGCGGAGAATAAGTATGGTCAGCTGATGAATGTCTGCGCCGGCGTGAAAGGAAGTGGCATCGTATATGTCCGCAACAGAAGCAAATGCGAGGATATTGCGCGTATGCTGAAGGATGCGGGGGAGAGCGCTTCATTCTACCACGCTGGACTCGACGGAGCGACGCGCGCCCGCAGGCAGGAGGACTGGAAGACGGGAAAGATACGCGTGATGGTATGCACGAATGCTTTCGGAATGGGAATAGACAAGCCCGATGTGCGTTTCGTTGTCCATCTTGATCTCCCGGACAGCCCCGAGGCCTATTTCCAGGAGGCCGGGCGTGCCGGACGTGACGGCAGGGAATCATATGCCGTGCTGATATGGAACGCCAATGATCTAAGGCGCAGGTCACAGATAGAGAAGACATCATTCCCGTCATTGGAATTCGTCGAGGACGTCTATCAGAAGATTCATCTGTTCGCCTCCGTGCCGTATGACGCCGGGATGGGACATCAGGTGAAATTTGACATTGCAGAGTTCTGCAAGCATTATTCCCTCAATACGTCAATGACGCATTATGCCCTGAAATACCTTGAGAGAACGGGTCATATCACGTATTCCGAAGATATTGAAATCGCTACCAGGGTGAGAATCAGTGTTGAGCGCACGACTTTCTACGACATAGAATTCCAAAGTAAGGAGATGCTTCAGATACTTGAGGCCCTAATGAGACGTTATGCGGGGATTTTCTCCTTCACTGTGCCTGTGGATGAGGCCGCCATAGCAGACAGCTGCGGAATCAGCGTAGCCCGGTTCAGACAGACCCTTTATCAACTTTCACTGGAGCACGTAATCAATTATATTCCTGCCGATAAGGCCAGCGTAGTGTTCCTACACCATGACCGCTTGCGCCCCGGAAATCTTGACCTCTCGGCAGCGGAGTATGAAAAATTGAAGGAATCCTTTTCAAGGCGTTCGGAAGCTATGCTGGAATATGCGCAGGAAGAGGACCTTTGCCGTTCACGCTATCTCCTCGCTTATTTCGGCCAGGAAAAATCGGAGGATTGCGGGAAATGCGACATATGCAGGAAACATATGCCGGAAAAGGAAGTCAGGAAGGCTCTCAAGGCGTTTGCTTCCTTACATTCTGACGGATGTGGGACGGAGGACCTCGCCGCATTCTGCAACGATCCGGTAAACGGACTGCCCAATGATGCCATAGAGACGGCTCGTGATATGATAGATAACGACGAAATATGATGCATACTTTATTTATCCTTCTGACGTGGCTGCTGCCGTTCGTCAATCCTTTCGTGGGCACGGATGCGCACGGACATACTTTTCCCGGAGCAACATATCCTTTCGGAATGGTGCAGCTCAGCCCTGATACAAGACCGTCCGCGGGCGATTGGGACGGATGTAGCGGATACCATTATTCGGATTCGCTGGTGTATGGCTTTTCCCATACCCATTTGAGCGGTACTGGATGCGATGACTGGTGCGACCTGCTGGTGATGCCGGTAATTGAATATCCTATGGAGGATGAAATCTCTCCTGAGAAATACCGTTCCTCGTTCATCCATGCGTCTGAATCTGCCGCCCCCGGCTATTACGAAGTATTCCTTGAAAAGCCCGGAGTTCTGGCACGTCTTACGGTTGGGAGAAGGGAGGGGCGCCACGAATACAAGTTCCCAGCCGGCTCCGAACCTCAGATTATAGTTGACCTGGCGCATAGGGATGTCCTGAAGGAGGGCAGGATAGAGCAGACCGGAGAAAGGACTTTTGTGGGTTACAGGTGCTCCAGCAGTTGGTCACCTGACCAGAAACTTTATTTCTGCCTGGAATTTTCCGAGCCTGTCGGGCAGGTTTCAATTTCTTCCAGGGGCTGTATTATCCGCTTCGGGAAATCACGCTCCGGGAAGTTGGGACTGAGGGTTGGCATATCTTCTGTCAGCGCTGAAAATGCTCGTCTCAATTTGTCCGAAAATGACGGACTGTCGTTCAATTCCTTGCTGAAACGTACCCAAAAGGCCTGGAATGCGTATCTGTCGAAACTGGAAGCCCCTTCTGGCTCCGACAGGAATGTTTTCTATACGGCACTGTATCATACCGCCATACATCCTTCGCTCTACAGCGATGCCAACGGAGAATACCGCGGAATGGATGACGCCGTCCACAAGGCGATAGGATGGGACAGATATACGGTGTTCAGCACCTGGGACACTTTCAGGGGAGAACATCCCCTGCTCCGTGAAATAGAGCCGGAAAGGACAGTCGATTTCCTTAAGACTTTCCTGTCCATATACAGGGAAGGTGGGAAACTGCCTGTGTGGGAATTGTCCAATTATGAGACCAACTGTATGATAGGGTACAACTCTGCGCCTATCATTGCGGATGCCCTGATAACCGGCGGGCTGGGGCTGGATATGGAGGCGGAGCTGCTTGAGGCACTTGTGACGTCATCAATGGTGCCGGCGTTCGGAATGGACAGTTTCAGGGCAAACGGAGCCGTTCTTGCCGACGACGAACACGAGAGCGTGTCAAAGACCCTCGAATATTCATATGATGACTGGTGCGTTGCGCAGGTGGCGTCCCACCTTGCCGGAAGGACTGCCCCAGGGGCGTTCAGGGATTCGCTCCTCGCGATACGGGACAGATATCTGATATCTGCGCAATACTGGCGCAATGTCATTGACCCGGAGACCGGGTTTGCACGGGCTCGACTTAACGGACGCTGGCTCACGCCGTTCAATCCGCGGGAGGTGAACAACCACTACACGGAAGCCAATTCCTGGCAGTACTCCTTCTTCGTTCCGCACGATATCCGCGGACTGATTGACCTTCACGGTGGTGAAGAATCTTTCTGCCGCGATTTGGAAGCCTTGTTCGAGGCCCCTGACGGAACAACAGGACGCCCCCAGGCGGATATTACCGGATGCATAGGGCAGTATGCCCACGGAAACGAACCATCCCACGCGAATGCCTGGCTGTTCGCAATTGCGGGAAGGGAGGATCTGACGCAGAAACGCGTCTCTCAAATCCTCGGGACATTGTATGATGCCGGACCGGCAGGCCTGTGCGGGAACGATGACTGCGGGCAGATGAGCGCCTGGTACGTGCTCTCCGCACTCGGACGCTATCCTGTATGCCCGGGCCTTGAAAAGCAGCAGATGACGGAAATACCTCATAATATTGTCCTGAATCCGGTATTTGAGATGGACAATGACATATTTGCCGATTCACTTTCCGTGTCGATTAAAAACATCAACGATGGCGGTGAGATATGGTACAGGTACGGCAATGACGCTGAGTTTAAAAAATATGACGGACCGTTCACGGTCTATGAACCTTGCAGGATGCAGGCATACGTGTCAATGCCTGATGGCAGGAGAAGTTTCGTGATAAGCAGTTCCGTGCGGAAGATAAGTTCCGACAGGGACATAACCCTGTTCCAAAGATATAATCCTCAATATAATGCCGGAGGGGATGAAGGCCTTATCGACGGCGGTCGCGGCGCATTGAACTGGCGTACGGGCGGATGGCAGGGCTATCAGGGGACGGATTTCACCGCTGTCGTGGACCTCAGGGAAAAACGCGCCGTCAGCCGCATTTCCGCCGGGTTCTGCCAGGATGCAAGGTCCTGGATATGGATGCCTTCGGAAGTGGTTTATTCGGTGTCGGATGACGGTTTGAATTACACTGAAGTCTATCGTGAGACCACGCCTGTCGCTTCTGACGACATGACAGTGCAGATATGGGACTGCGATTCGTCCGTCAGCGTGGAGGCGAGATACGTGAAAGTGTTTGCCAGAAACTTCGGAACGATCCCTCAGTGGCACCCGGGGGCTGGCTACGATGCCTTCATCTTCATCGATGAAATAATGGTGGACTAGTCCGCCTCGAGCACGAACTTACGAGTTTTTTTTCTTACTCTATTACTGTCCATTCGCTGATGTTGATGACGGCCGTATTGCCAGGCAATGTGCCCTGCGCGGTGTATTCGCCGAGATAGCGGTGACCTTCATTATCCGTCAGTGTAATCCTGAGTTTATTGCCGTAGGAGAATGTCTCCGGAAGGCTCGGGAAGCGAATACTTGTGCCATCGCCACCTGCTATCGCCGTCCCGACATTGTTGGAAGGCCAGATGGATATTGCAGTGGAGGAATTGTTGTTAATCGATATCGGTGAAAAAGCGTAAAATATCGATAGTCCATTATAGTCGTTAGCGAATGTGGTCAAATCTGGTGCAAAGAAATACGAAAAATCTCCGTGGAAGCTGTCTGTGAGATCATGGAGACCATTCGAGGTGATATCCAAGAAAAGGCCATCCGTGATATCTAAACCGTCCGTTAACCCATAATAGAATATAATGGTTGCATCGGATTCAGTGATATCCATGGATTGGAAAATGTTTTCGGGAAATATAGGGAAGGTATAATCGGAACCTTCTGAGGTGAAATCGCCAGGAAAAAATAAAGTGTAATCTGATTTATTATCTGCTATTGTATAAGCATTGAACGTATCGTTAAGAATATCGGACTGAATGAAGAACTCCGCCACATCAATACCGACCGTAGCCTTGCCGGCAAGCGGCTTTCCGTCGGCTCTTTCAACCTGGATCCTTCTGATATTCTTCCCGTCCAGTCCTGAAATATTGATGTTTCCGAAACTGGTGAGCTGTTCCAGTTCAACGCTTGTACTGAAAATATTCTCCGCCTCCTCTTCGCCGTATATTCTGGACTTGGCTATGAAACCGTCCATAGGGAGTTCGCTTTCTCCGTTCTCATCTGTCCGGAAATTGGACGGTATGTTGAATACGGGTTTGTCTCCGCTCAGGCTCCAGTCTCCGAAGGCGGCGAAATATGATATGTTGCGGACCGTAGTATCGTTGTTGGAGACGATGTCGAATGTGAATTCTGCATTTTTCCTGTTGCTTCCGACCTTGGTATTCTTTGAGAAATAGTACAAAGTGGAAAAACTTCCGTCGCTGTACTCCCTGATTTCAAAGAGGTGCAATTTGTCGCCCTCATCAAAAGTCAGTACGGCGGTCTGGTTTTCTTCTCCGACGAACTTGACAGTGGCCTTGGTGCCTTCAATCTGTTCTGATGAGACAGAGATTGTCACGGTTTCCAGTGCGCCCCTTCCTACAGGGTCAGTGATGGACTGAGGATCTACGTTTGTGCAGGCAGCCAGCAAGCCTGTAAAGGCAATGAAAAGTATAAATCTTGTGCGCATATACATAAAATTCATCAAATTTAAATAAGTTTATCTGACTGTCAATGAAAATTCTTCGATTTTTCCACGCATCTCCAGCGTGGCGGTGTGCTTTTCCCTGACAGGAATTGATAAGGCGAATTCTTTTGTCTCAGAAGCTTCCCGAATCAATCCGTTCTGTTTGTACAATGTCATCAGACAGTACAATGCGGTCAGTCTGGACGGAGCGATATAATAGGACTTGATGTAGGCCTCCGCGGCTTCGGGTATGTTTCCTGTCATCTGACAGATATTCCCGTGCAGGATATAATAAATTGGATTGGCTGATATCCGTTCGAGTTTTCGGATCACAGCCAGTGCGTCGCTGTATTTGCCTTCGTTGTTAAGAGCATTGAAATAGAGAAGAAGAAAGTCAGGCTCGTTATTCAGGTGTTTATAGTATTCTGCTATCTCCTCTGTGCTTAGGAAACGCTCCTTGACGGCATCAACGCACTCCAGGAATTCATATCTGTAGCGGAACTCCATAACACAAAGGGGGATTAATGCGGCGATCACCACTGCCGCGACGGCATTCATTTTCCGTGGATGTTTGTTTTTCAATTCTTCCGATGCAGTTGCGTCTGCCAGGCAGAAAGCCAGGATAAGTGACAACGCGAATTGCTTTAAAGGGAAAGAGAACAGGGCAAAAGTTCCAAGGATAACCAATGGGTACGAAAACAGCCGTCTGTTGCGTATCTCTCCAGCCAGTGCGAGCAGATAGATGACAATAGTCAGAAGGAGGCCTGGAACTCCGCATCCCATACCAGCACTGAGGAATTCATTGAACGGAGTCTGAGGAGAATCGGCAGCCTGCTGGCGCTCAATGTCTCTGACTCTGTGCTTGAAATAGTCTATCTGGGCCTCGGCATACGCACCCATTTCCGCACCGGGTCCGACCCCGAAAAGAGGGTGGTCGGCAATTGCCAGACAGTCGATCTGCCAGATGCAGAGCCTTGCCTTTGCTGATTCCGGCTTCATCATCCAGGCTCCGAAGCAACCTGCCAGGAATATGACTGCAGCACAGCATACCAGCAGACACTTGTGCCTGATACGGCTCCAGATGTCTGTTTCTTTGAAAACAACTAAGATGAGCGCCAGGGCTATGCCGAGCCAGACTGCACGGCTGCGGGCAATCACCACCATCGTCATTGACCATAACAGGGTAATCCAGGACAATATTTTAATCGCCGTTCCACAGTCCCGGCGCAGGAGTCTGACAATGCAGCATACGGCCGTGATGCCAAGGAAACAGGCGTAAGGCGCAGGGTTGACGAAATTGCCTGTCAGTTTGAAGATGGCGTGACGCGATTCAGCCCAACCGGCCAGCTGCGCGACTCCGAGTCCGCACTCGACTAGGGAATAACAGCAGAGGACCACGAAAAGGACCTTCTCCGTGAGTTGCCTGCGTGAAGAAAGACAGATGTGGAACAGTGCAAAAGCCAGGATATATGGTGACAGCCGGCAGATTGTCCTCCGTACTGGAATAAGATCCCCCATCAATGCACAGAGAAGAGTCCAGCAAAGCGAAACTGCCAGAAGTACAAGCAATAACTGAGGGGCTCTATTATCGTTTCTCATAATGATGGCATTGAAACAGGGACGTTGAATTCAGGAAGCCCGTCAGGGATGGAGAAGGTCTCCAAACGGACCTTGTACGTGTAGTTTTCCAAACGCTTCGTTCCCGTCACGGCAATGTAACGGCCGGATGGGACATAGGGATAGGAAACGTCCACAAGGGAGCCGTCCTCCACTTTGTATATGGACAATTCTCTTCCCCAGGCGATGCCGTCATTTGTATTGACATCCAGCCTTGTCCTGCCCATAACGGGCCAGCTGACCTCGGGCAGATACTCTCTTCGCGGTTCATCTATGAAAGATTGCACCCTGGCTTCGTCGGCCGGATGCGCCTCCAACCTGGCCTTCCTGACCGAATCCAATTGTCTCCAAGCCTTGATATCCGGCTCGACATGTCCCCATTCAGGATTCTTCTGAGGTGGTGATAACTCAAATTCTGCGGCGGAGTTTCCTGAAATGCTGTGTCTGAGAATTAGTCCGGCTTCATCCTGACTGCCGGATACTTTGGCCAGGCCGAACAGCCCGTCCTTGTATGCGAATGCTACGACATCGCCCATGCCGAGTTCCACAACGGTACGCCCTCGAATACCCGTAGTCGCCGAAACCAAAGTATGAAGGCCTCCTTCGTGGTACATAAGGAACTGGACTGCCGCACCTCTTGCCGGGCGTCCCAGGGAGTCATAGACTGATACCGCCGCTTTTTTGACTGGTACGTATTTGCTCAGGTTGCTGATCCGGGTCTTTTTTCCATTGCTGGAAAGTACAGTCTCAGGGCCGTGATAATCTCCGATGACATCAATTTCCGCACACATAACACGTCTTCCATTTTTCCAGGCGTTCATATCCAGCTGGGGAAATGGCTCGGCACCGCCCATCATTGCCCAGTGCCCGTTTACATACACTTCCACCCACGCGTGATTCGATCTGTAATCAGCCCAGGTGGTTACGACCTCGCGGGCAGGGAATCCTGCGGCGCGCAAAGCGTTGATAACCAAAACGGTCAGATCCGAACATAAGCCGTAGCCGTATTCCACGGTGCCCATCGCTGACTGGGTCTTGTTCCAACCATCCAAATAGGTAGCCTGCTTGCGGCACCAGGTATTGATGGCCAGGGCGGCCCGCTCCGGGTCCATACCCTTGACCAGATTGCACAGGGTGTCGGCATAGACCATCCGGAACCTGTCCAGAGGCTCGTTGGAGACTCTGACGGGCAGTACGAAGTATTTGAAATACTTTTTCGGATAATCTCTGTCTGTCCTGTCCCTTATCTCCAGGGTCTTGGCGACATTCTCTTCCCAGAACTCCGGCTTATATGTCCTCTCATCCTCTTCGGACATATATCTATGAAGATAGCGGACATAACGCGACTGCTCGCTGACGCATCCCTGAAGACACATCATGACAATGACAGCATACAGTATAATTTGTCGGATCCGCATTCGAGAAAGAATATCCGGACAATCAGTCCGCTTCGAGCACGAGCCCGTCATACGCATAATGCACTCCATCCGGGAGTTCCGCTTCCATCAGCTCGTACCTGGGAATCAGGTGGGAGATGTGTGTAATGAATGACTGCTCGGCCCCTATGCGTCCGAAGATATCAAGAACTTCGGCAAGGGAAAAATGCGAGTAGTGCGGACCGCGCTTCACGCAGTTGAGGGTTACGTACTTCACGCCCCTGAGCTTCTCAAGCTCCTCATCTTCAATGAGATTCATGTCTGTCAGGTAGGCGATGTCCCCGAAGCGGTAGCCGAGGACCGACAGGTCTTTTTCCTTGTGGTGCCATCCGCGGACAGGAATCACCTCCACTGGGTTGACTATCTCGTGCGTGCCCGGCTCGATACGGTATCCTTTGCCGGTCTCCCAGACGAGGGTGTCCTCGCTGATATTGGAGTGGAGTGTGAAGGGTTCGTTGCTGATGTTGTGGACCCTCCATTCCGGCGCTCCGGGATACCTCGGCTCGGCGAATGCATACGAGTAATCTCTGCGGAGTGCTTCCTCGACGTATTTCTCGCAGTAGATATTGACAGGCCTGTGCTCGATGAGGTTGAAGGCGCGCAGGTCGTCCAGACCGCCGGTGTGGTCCTTGTGGTTGTGTGTCAGCAGCACGGCATCCAGATGTGTCACGCCGGCCCTTATGAGCTGCTGCCTGAAGTCCGGGCCTGCATCGATGAGGATGGTCAATCCTCCGTATTCCACAAGCGCCGAGGCCCTGAGCCTCTTGTCCCTTTCGTCAGTGGATTTGCAGACATCACACCCGCAGCCTATCATAGGTATTCCCTGCGAGGTCCCGGTCCCCAAAAATGTCAGTTTTGCCTTCATTCTGTCAATCTCCTATATTGTTATCTCCACAATCTGTCCCGTAAGGCTGCTGTCGTACGGACGGGTTATCTTGATGTAGTTTTCTGTATATCCGGACATGGTTCCGTCCTTTTCCCTGGACTCGAAAAGCACCCTGGCCTTTATGCCGCGGTTCGCTTCGATGAATTCCGCGTTTAGCTCCCTGCAGAGCTCCTCCAGCCTGTCCACCCTCTCGGTCTTTATCCTTTCGGGAATCTGTCCAGGCATTGCCGCAGCTCTGGTGCCCGGCCTTTTTGAATAAGGGAAAATGTGGATGAATGCCGGCTTTATGGATTTAATGAAATTGTATGTTTCCAGGAACAGTTCCTCTGTCTCTCCCGGAAGCCCGACCATGGTGTCGATGCCGAAGAAAACCTTCCCTTTCCCCGGCCCTTCCATCTTTTCCCTGATGTATCTTATGCGCCCCGCGAAGAATTCTGTATCATATTTTCTTCCCATTTTCTTGAGCAGGAGGTCGCTGCCGGTCTGAAGAGGGATATGGAAATGCGGTAGGAATTTGGTTCCTGAAGCAATCCAGTCGATGATTTCTTCCGTAATAAGGTTCGGCTCTATGGATGAAATCCTGTATCTCTCTATTCCTTCGACCTCATTGAGCGCCTTGAGCAGGTCAAGGAAGCTTTCTGAGGTACTGCGTCCGAAGTCTCCGGTGTTGACACCTGTCAGGACAATCTCCTTTACACCCTGCGCGGCTATCTCCCTTGCCTGCTTCAGAACTTCACAGGCCGGAATATTTCGGCTTTCCCCACGAGCAAAAGGTACTGTGCAGTATGCGCAGTAGTTGCTGCACCCATCCTGTATCTTGAGAAACGACCTGGTCCTTTCCCCGCTGCTGTATGCCGGAAAGGCATTGGCTTCATCCGAACTGGTCCCTGTGCCCAGCACGGCGCTGACCAGGGATGCTTTTGCCCTTGCTCCGAAGACATATGCCACGCCTTCAATCGCCTTAATCTCGTCCGGGCGCATCTGGGCGTAGCAGCCGGTCACTATAATCTTTGCCCCGGGGTTCCACCTGTGCGCCCTGCGTATTTCACCACGGGCTTTCTGGTTGGAGTGCTCTGTCACCGTACAGGTGTTGATGAGGTAGAAATCGGCGTCCTTGGAGCCCCAGGGCACGATTTCAGCCCCGGCGGCCTTGAACTGCCTTTCATAGGTGGATGTCTCAGCATAGTTGAGCTTGCATCCGAGTGTATGGAATGCTATCCTCATCTTCTTACGGTTACACTTGAACTTTCCGCCGGACCGTCCACGGGCGGGTTCATCTTTGTGACCTTCACCTCAAGTGACGGTATGCCGGGATATTCCGATTTTATGGCGTCGGCAATCCTTCCTGCGACATTTTCCAGAAGATTGGAAGGAATCTCCATATTTTCCTTTACGATACCATAGATGGCGGAATAATCCAGAGTGTCCTCCAGCCTGTCTGATTTTTCTGAGACTGATGTGTCATACTCGCAGCAGAAGTCCACCTGGAAATCATTCCCTCCCTGTTTCTCCTTGTCCAGACATCCGTGATAAGCTCTGAAACACATTCCGTTAAGTTCAATCTTTCCCATCATTTTGCAAGCATTAGAAATACGCAGGGACGTTTGCCTATGGTGATACCTTCTTTCTTCCATTCTGCGACGCTACGTGTCCTGATGAAGGCATCAGGCATCGTTATGTTGGCTGCGATGCAGATTCTCGTGCTGTCAGAACATATCTGCAGAATGTCTGCCATCAGTGCATCGTTGCGGTATGGAGTTTCAATGAAAATCTGTGTCTGGCGGTTCTGGGATGACTGCTTTTCCACGCTTCTGATGGCATTTTTCCTCTCGTCGGACTTCGCTGGAAGGTAGCCGCGGAACGTGAAACTCTGACCGTTGAGTCCTGATGCCATAAGCGCCAGCATTAGTGATGAAGGTCCTGTGAAAGGTACTACCTCGATGCCTTTCCTGTGGCAGAGCGCAACAAGCGAAGAGCCCGGGTCCGCTACGGCCGGGAGCCCGGCTTCGGTGATGAGCCCGACATCCTTACCGTCATCGAAAAGTGCTTCCATCGCATCCACTTCCGCTTGTGAGCTGTGCTCGTTGAGGACGGTGAATTCCAGCTCTTCGATATGTCCTTTCAATCCTGCCTTAGAAAGATATCTGCGTGCTGTGCGCAGCTCTTCGACTACGAACCTGTCGAGCCTGCCGATCTGCTCCAGCACCGGTCCCGGAATAACTTCCGCTGGATCGTTGTCCCCGAGAGGGGAGGGTATGAGATATAATTTTCCTTTCATTGTTCCTCTTCTTTTTTCTTGAAAATATTGCCGAAAAGCTCCTTGAAACTGCTGAATTCTTTTTGGTATGCAACTCCTAAACCATTTCTTTGGAGATTGTCCAGATAATTGGTGTAGTCGTCGGCTGAATGAGAGAAGAAGGTCATTCGCAGTGCACCGGCCTTGTCCATTTTCACCTCTATGTCAAGGTCTCCTACTACATCCTGAGCGGAATTTTTCGTATACTGTCTGTTGCCTATTGCGCCGTTGACAATTACCCTGTTGTTGAACAGTTGGGTGGATATGGCGACATCAAAGATATTCGTGCCTCCTTCATTGGCTTGATAGGACAGACCCATATCCAGCGGGATGTTAAGTTTCTGCAAAATATTGTTCAATTGGTTGGACATCAACTGGGAGACGTTGGAATAGAGAAGGTTGCTGCTGTTCACGACACCAGACTGTTCGTCCGGAAGGAAACTGTTCGTGACAAGCAGCGAGAGAAACTGCCTCTGCAGCTTGTCCTCTGTATTTAGTGCGCTCTCCACTCTGGTTTTGGTGGACGGATCGAGGTCCGGAACATTTATCTGGAATTCGAGCTGCGGGTTCCTAAGCTTGTCGAAAATGTGCAGACCGCATTCCACGGCCCTTCTGACTGAGACTGCTGTTGTGTCTGCGATAAGGTTCGATACAGAAGTTCTTGTGGTATATGTAGCATTTATGTCAAGCTCCGTGTCCAGAACAGGTCCGTTGAATCTGATGGCGCTACCGTCCTTGATAGCAAAATCCTTGTTTGTTATTCCCAGAACTGAGAGATGATAATTTCCGTTGGTAAGTGTATAGTCTCCGCTGAAGTTCAGCGATCTTTCTCTGGAGTCAACATCTATACCTATCGTTCCGTTTCCGTTTCCTTTCAAGGTTGTTTCTCCGATCTTGTCAAAATCAAGGAAGCATGTGAGTGCCGGTGAAGCGTGTACTTTGAGTCTGACCTGCAGGTTCTCGTCGCTATTTTGTGCCTTATCAAATTCCTTCATCATCTGGAGGTACGGGTCTATCCATTCGTGATTTTCCGGCTGCCTGAACGTAAGCGTGGCTGTCCTGCCGTCTTCGATGGCATTCCCTAAAGCCAGATGGAAATTACTCCTGGATGTCGTGGAAGCCTCTCCGTCCACTGTGATTGCCCCTAACGGGCCAAATATCCTGACATTTCCCGTGCCGAAAATATTACCGTAATATCCTTCCTCTGAATTGGTTCCGGTGTTGAGGACCTCGGTGTTATCGAAATTGATCCTGGTGTCTAAGTTGAGCCCGTCGTCATTGAAATTGAGCCCACCGGAGACTACACCCTTTCCTGAATAGTTGTCGGACAGTGATATGTTGTTGAAATGAATGCCTTCATTGTCCACCAGAAGCGGACCGTCCAGATGGTATTGTACGTTTGTGTAGGCGACTCTAAGGAGCCCGTCCTTGAGTGTCAGACCCTTTCCGGAGAGACCTATGTTGCCTGCAGTGCCGCCAACAGCGAGTTCCCCTGAGAGCTTTCCTCCGACTTCGTTGAAGATTTCCTGTATGAACGGAAGACCTGCCGCAAGGTCGAATTCATTGAACCCCGCATTGATATCCAGACCTTTTCCTACCGGATCATACGAACCGGCAATCGCCATTTTTTCGATGCCGTCAAGTTTGTTACTCGCCGCAATCTCGAATTTTTCTGAGACCTCGTTCCATCCTCCATTCAGCTTTATCTCACCGAGTTCGGTTCCGTAAATTGCAAGATTTTCGGCAAGAAAATCCGCGCTCGCGTCAAGATTGCTGCCAGTAGGAGACATCAGCATAGCTTTTCCTGTAGCAAGACCGGAGACGTCGATGTCGGATCCCAGGAATGCAACCAACATCCCTAGGTCGAATTTATCCATTTCGACAGAGAGCGTATCGGTTTGCGTCTTGGAAATCCTTCCGTCAGCCAGCATTGACTGGTCTCCGCAGTCCGCCATCAGGGAGTCGAGCCTGAATCCCTCGGAGGATATCCTGTAGCTTGCCGGGTGGATAGTCCACGGATGGTTGTTGAAATACAGAGTCGATTCGAGGTTGCCTGCGTCAAGAATCGCTTTCCCTTCATCATCACGGGAAAGTCCTCCTGCGAGCAGAATGTTGGATTTGTTCCCCGAGTCGTTATTCTCAAGATAATCGAAACTGAGGCCGAGTTCATTTTCCTGCGCGAATGCTATCAGGGAGTTGTCCTTTGTGATATATCCGCCCAACTTGTTCTCTTTGCTTCTGAGCTTTCCGTTCAGGCTGCCGGAACCGTTGTCAATATCCAGTCGGAGGTCTTTCAGGTAGTTGCCCTTGAATGCGAGTCTTGGTGAACTTAGTCTTCCGCGCAGTTCTCCGTCCCTTGATATGTTGATGCTTAGCCTTGTACTGTCGGCTATATATGCCCCGGGAACGAGGAAAGAAAGGATGTCGCGGCTGTCGTGAAAACTTACGCTTGCCTCATATCTTTCATCCGACCATTCTTTTGCGGGTGACGAATAGATGGCGGAAAGATGTTTTTTCAGGGAAACGTTCTGCAGGTCGTCCATGAACTTTATGATCTGCTTTGATCCTACATAGGTGGCATTCGCAAATGACGACTCGAAATTGGCCCTGTGTATGTCGTCATTTGAATGGGAGTTGATATGGATATCGCCTATCTTCTTGATTCCGCTCTCGTCTTCAAGATTGAAGTCCAGTATGTCAATCGTGCCTATCAGATCCTTCTCCTTAAGCCTCATATAGTCGGCATTCAACTCGAATGAGCCTTTGGATACTTTATGTTTCTTGTCCAGGTTCAACTTCTTGAGGTCGGCATATGCCAGGTTGAAGTAAAATTTGTACAAGGCGTTACGAGAAGTTTTGGACAAGTTGAAGATACCCTGGAAAATGAAATTCAAGTTCGGATCCGAGCAGATGATTCTTCCGTCGAAGGCATCGTCGGAATATGTGCCGGCGCCCGCAATTCCGCTGTAGTCGTATCCGAGGACATTGAGCCTGTCGATCTTCATTGAATTCAGCCTGATATGATTGTTGCCCTTTTGGATGGAGGCGTCGATATCCGCTGAAACGGTACACTCTGCAATCTTGTCGTTGCCGATGAAATGTCCAATGTTGACGTCCTTGGTCTGCACATTACCGTGCACCCCGATGGCTTTCCCTCGGAGAATGTCCTGGACGGTGACGTCAGCAGAGACGTTTCCGTATCCGGAGTTGAGTTTTCCTTTGGCTTTCAGACTGTTGACCGGTCCGTAGAGTTTTCCGACAAAGTATACCTTGTCAGTATTGAACGGAAATACCACATCGGAAACATTCATATTGAAGACGGCGTTATCAATGTCGGGCAGATTCCTGACATTGAGATCCAACCTGCCGGATATGCCCCGCCCTTCGCTGAATATGAATTTGTCTATGCTGAGATTGTCAAGCGGTCCGTTCAGTTCCAGATTGCTGATGCCCAGCTCGATATCCAGCTTTTTCGCTTCAGGGATGAATACTGCGGCAGTACGTGAGGAAAGATGTGTTCCGCTTATCTTGCCCTCGAATACCGGCACTTCTCCTGTCTCCATCTTCAAGGCCGGAATGTTCAGGTATGTCATACCGTCATTGAAATGGAAGTCCTTTATCTCTACGCCGTTGATGTCCGCACGCAATTTGGTCGTGAAATCGTTGATGCAGTAACCGCTCTTTTCGATGGCGCGGAATTTCTTGATTGTTCCCTTCACTCCGTTCAGTTTGATGATGAAATTGCAGGCGTGTAGCATCGCGCTTAAGTCGATGTTTTCTGCTTTCCCTACCTTGAATATTCTGACTCTGAAATTCTCTGTTTCGATGTTGCTGAAAGACAATAGCGGTTTATCTTCAAGATAGGGCTTCGGGAATATTCTGGCTATGTTTATGCCTTCATCTTCGAACACGAGATTAATCTGCCCGTCTTCTACGATTCCCCTGTGAAGGATAGGGATTTCGCTCAGCAGACTCCTGATGCTGAAATGGAGGATTACAGTTTTTGCGGCAATCACCGTGTCCTGAGGGACGAAATCTTCTGTAATGACAGGATTCGGGTCGCTGATGAGTAGGTCTGTAAGGATGATTGTGTTGAATGGCTGCAAACGGAACTCCCCGAAAGAAATGTTTCCCGGTATGATCGTGTTGACGGATTCCAGCAGTTTTTTCAGCATTGCGTTCTGTACGCGTGGAAGCTGAAATACATAAATCACCGCTGCGATCAGCACGAGGAGCCCGCAGAGGATTGTCGCACTTATGTGTCTTGCTTTTTTGATAGTCCAGTAATTATTAAACAAATTACAAATTTACAAAAATCCGGCATAATATTTCTATCTTTGCGCGTTAGTTCAGACGAATTTATGGCAGATATAATTCTTGGAATCGAATCATCGTGCGATGACACTTCCGCAGCCGTCATAAAGGACGGGTGGCTGCTTTCCAATGTCATAGCAAGTCAGGACGTCCATAAGGCTTATGGCGGCGTCGTCCCGGAACTTGCCTCGCGCGACCACGAAAGAAATATCGTACCGGTGGTAAGCGAAGCAATCTCCCGTGCGGGAATCCGCAAGGAAGATCTTACCGCCATTGCCTTCACACGCGGCCCCGGCCTTTTGGGATCTCTGCTTGTAGGCACTTCCTTCGCAAAGACCTTTGCTCTGTCTCTTGGCATTCCGTTGGTGATGGTGAACCACCTGCAGGGCCACGTGCTTGCGAATTTCGTGAAGCAGGAAGGCTCCGAGAACCGTCAGCCTTCATTCCCATACCTTTGTCTGCTCGTATCCGGTGGTAATTCCCAGATTGTGAAAGTGAACAGTCCCCTGGATTTCGAAATTCTCGGACAGACCATAGATGATGCTGTAGGGGAGGCTTTCGACAAATGCTCCAAGATGATGGGACTCGGATATCCGGGAGGCCCTGTGATTGACAGGCTCGCAAAACAGGGAGACCCGTTGCGTTTCAAATTCGCCAAGCCTCATATCGAGGGCCTTGATTACAGTTTCAGTGGCATCAAGACATCCCTTCTTTATTTCGTGCGCGATGAGATGGCGAAAGACCCGGAGTTTATGGAAAAGAACAAGGAAGACATTTGTGCTTCATTCCAAAAGGCGCTGATAGATATTCTTCTCGACAAACTGGTGAAAGCCGCAAAACAGACCGGGATAAAGGACATCACGATAGGCGGCGGCGTTTCTGCCAACAGTGGATTGCGTGGCAGGATAGTGGAGGAAGGGCAGAAAAGAGGATGGAACACGTTCCTCCCAGAATTCAAATTCACCACCGACAACGCTGCAATGATAGCCATCGCCGGCTATTTCCATTATCAGGCAGGGGAACGTTGCCCTATGGATATTGCTCCGGTGTCCAGAATCGCTGATTTCTGATGAAGACAATTGAACTTGCCATACCTGTGGAAAAGGCTCTGTCCGTGAAGGGGGTGGAGTCTCTTGCATCACGTCAGAACAATGGGGCCGAATGTGTAGTGACCAAGAGGTCTCTTGATGCAAGGGGTGGCATAGTTTACAGGTACCAGATCGAGGTGTATGCTCCCGGCGAGCATCCCGAACCTTACAAAGTCCCGGAGTACAGGGATGTCAGGGATTCAGAACCCGTAATTGTTGTCGGTGCCGGTCCGGCAGGAATGTTCGCGGCATTGAGATTACTTTCGCTTGGCCTGAAGCCGATAATCCTGGAAAGGGGAAAGGACGTCCACGCCCGCAAGACTGATATGGCAAAGCTCTCCCGTGAAGGCACTATCAATCCGGATTCCAACTACTGCTATGGCGAAGGCGGGGCGGGAGCGTTTTCTGACGGTAAATTGTTCACCAGATCCTCAAAACGCGGCGATATACGGCTTGTGCTGCACCAGCTGGTGCGTTTCGGCGCTTCTCCTGATATCCTCATCGATGCTCATCCCCATATCGGTAGCGACAAACTGCCTCTCATTGTAGAAAACATTCGTAAATGCATCATTGAACATGGTGGCGAATACCACTTCAACTCCCGTGTCGTCGATATTTCAGGGGCAGACGTCGGACGCTGTCCGCAAAACGTCGGCTGCGCCGACCCCACCATTCGCTCCGCTTATGGTCCCCCCTCTTATGTCGCCGAGGGTGGCACAGTTTTGCCGGACAAGTCCGACGTCTGCCTTGACATAAAAAAACAGACAGCGTCCGGAACCTGCAACCTGAAATATAAAATTTTGACGGATAAAGGCGAAACATACACCGCATCGAAGGTAATACTAGCGACCGGCCACTCCGCCCGCGACATCTACGAACTGCTGGACAGGAAAGGCGTGACCCTCGAAGCCAAAGGCTTTGCTCTGGGCGTTCGCGTGGAACATCCGCAGGAGACAATCAATCGCGCAAGATACCACGGAAGAACCTGGAAAGGGATGCCGGCGGCAGAATACTCCTTCGTAGAACAAGTGGACGGAAGAGGCGTTTTCTCCTTCTGTATGTGCCCTGGTGGCATATTGGTACCGTCATCGACAGAAGAGAACACCGTCGTTCTTAACGGAATGTCCAACTCTGCGCGAAATTCCAGATGGGCAAATGCAGGAGTCGTCGTGCAGATAGAACCTGAGGATGCTCCGGAGCAATATAAGTCCGACGGAGCATTCTCACTGCTGAATTATCAGAGGGACATTGAGCGGTCGATGACGCAGCATACATCCCACCCTCTCGCCGCACCGGCACAGAGAATGATAGACTTCTGCAAAGGAAGAATATCCTCTGATTTGCCCGAAAGCTCATATTTCCCGGGAACCGTCCCGGCTCCTCTCCATATGATGCTCCCTCAAGGAGTCTCAAACCGTCTGAAAAAAGCTTTCACTTTGGTGGACAAGAAGATACACGGCTATTACAGCAACGAAGCCCTCCTGCTTGGCGTGGAGTCCAGAACATCTTCCCCGGTGCGTATCCCGCGCAATCAGGACACACTCCAGACCGCATCAATGCCGGGACTCTATCCGTGTGGAGAAGGCGCAGGCTACTCCGGAGGAATAGTCTCAAGCGCAATAGACGGAATCCGTTGCGCAGATGCTGCGGCTGAAAAAATCTAGATTACTCCTGACCCTATCATCTCATCGTCCTCCGCATACCATACTGCGAACTGACCCGGTGTGATGCCTCTTTGAGGCTGGTCAAAACGAATGAAAAGCCCGTTCTCCCTCATTAGAAGCAGCGCATCCTGCAAGGGCTGGCGGTAACGGATGCGCACCTTGTATCTGCGGCATTCCCCGATTTCCATCCTGAGGTCAGTTCTGATCCAGTGGATCTCTTCCGGAGAGATACGCAGACAACTGCGGAGCAGACCTTTATGGCTATGTCCCTCACCGACATAGATGATGTTTCTGGCGATGTCGGTATGAATAACGAAGACAGAATCGC
>JAKSKD010000014.1 GCA_024401925.1 Bacteroidales bacterium
GGATCATACCGATAACGGTACCAAGGAATCCGAGAGAAGGTGCGATAGCGATGAAAAGTCCGATCCAAGAAAGACCGTTCTCCATGTTGCTCATCTGAACTGAACCGTAAGAAACGACTGTCTTCTCAACTACGTCAAGACCCTGGTCGTAACGGAGGAGTCCCTGATAGAAGATAGAAGCGACAGGACCGCGTGTTTCACGGCAAACGTCCTTTGCAGCCTCGATTCCACCCTGTGCAAGAGCTTCTTCAACCTTAGCTACAAGAGCCTTTGCGTTGGTCTTTGAGAATGTCAAATAAAGGATTCTTTCGATTGAAAGAGCGAGACCGATGATCAAGCAGATGATGATGAGAGCCATAAAGCCTGCACCACCCTCGATGAATTTGGTCTTGAGAGCCTGATGAAGAGGAACTTCTGATTTAACGTCGAAAGGATTTACCTCAGCAGAAGATACGACTTCCTCGGCCTGAGCCGGCTGCTCGTCCTGAGCAGATGCGATGTTAGCAGAAACAAACAGAAGGGATGCTGCTGCAAACAACATGAAAAACTTTTTCATACTCGTTTTTGTGTGATTTAATTAATAATGTATTAAATAGTTATAAATTTTTGCGCCAAAAAGTGCATTATGCACCGACTATAAAACGGTGCAATTTAGTAAAAAATATTGACTTATCAATTATTTATTTGGAGATTTCACCCCTCAATGAATTATTCAACATCAGTTTAACCCAGGCGTTGTCGGAGCTTGCTCCCATCAGGTAAAAAAGTTTCGCCAGGGCACTCTCTGTCGTCGAGTCATATCCTGAAACAACCCCCGCATCCTGAAGGGGCTTTCCAGTTGCATACAGGCTCATGTTGACGCTGCCGCTGAAACATTGGGTCACATTGAGAAGGATTTTGTCCAGGGCGACCGCCTCGCGGACGATATCGATAAACCAGTCCTTTGTAAGTGCGTTCCCTGAACCGTATGTTTCAAGTATGACCGCCCTTGTCTCGGCCCCGCACAGGATGTTGCGGACCACCTGCGGCGTGATTCCCGGGTGAATTTTGAGAATGGAGACTCTTGTGTCCAGTTCGGTGTGGATTTCCAGCGGGCAGGACCTGTCGGAAGGGTAATGGATGTATCTTGTATTGTACTTTATGTTGATTCCGGCCTCTGCGAGTGGAGGGAAATTGCCGGATGAAAATGCGTTGAAATTTTCGGAATTGACTTTGGTGGCCCTGTTGCCTCTGTACAGGTGACTGTCAAAGCAAATGCACACTTCGGGCACTACTGCGTTGCCGTCTTTATCTTTTGCGGCGGCTATTTCGACGGAGGAGATAAGGTTCTCTTTGCCGTCCGTCCGAGGGCTGCCAATCGGCAACTGGCTCCCGGTGAAGATGACAGGCTTTGAAAGGTGTTCCAACATGAAACTGAGGGCGGAAGCTGAATATGCCATAGTGTCCGTACCGTGCAGGATGACGAAGCCGTCATAGGACTGGTAATTATCTCTGATCAGTTCGGCAAGTGATTGCCAGAGACCGGGTTCGACATCGGATGAGTCTATCAGCGGATTGAAGGTCCACGAGTCCAGCCTGCATGCGAATTTTCCCAACTCCGGGACCGCATCCAGAATCTGGCTGAAATCGAAGGGTTTGAGAGTCTGGTCCTCCGGGTCTTCCTTCATTCCTATCGTACCTCCCGTGTAAATCAGTAGAATGGAGGCTTTCGTCTTGGTCTGGTCTATCATATTCTGAATAGTTTCCTTGCGTTTTCCGTGGTAGTTCGTGCCACTTCTTCTATGCTGCAAGCTTTCAATTCTGCAATCTTTTGTGCGATTATCGGTATGTTGGCGCTTTCATTCGTCGTTCCCCGCAGTGGGGTCGGGGCCAGATATGGAGAATCGGTTTCCAGAAGAATGCGGGAAAGCGGTATCTCCTTAACGGTTTCAGCGAGTGAAGCCTTTTTGAAGGTGACCACGCCGCCTATGCCGACACTCCAGTCCCCGAGTTTCTGCAGTTCCCGGAAAGTCTCGATACTCTCGCTGAAAGCGTGGAGGTTGCCTCTCAATCCCAGATGCCTGCAATCCCGAATGATCTGCATAAAATCGCCCGTGGCATCCCTCAGATGGATATTTACCGGAAGATCCATTGACGCGGCCATTTCAAGCTGCACTCTCAGGGCTTCTTTCTGTTCTTTCTTGAATTCGACGGAAAAATGATAGTCAAGACCAATTTCCCCGATGGCAATGATGTCTCTCGATTTATACCTTTCCAGTGCGTCAATTTCTGCTCTCCAATCCTTGCCGACAGAGCCGGGATATAGGCCGAGCATTGCTTTGAGATGGCTCGGATGACGGTTTACTATGTCCCACATCCTGTCCCTTTCCGCAGAACTGATATCAGCCTGCAACAGCCATTCCACACCGGCTCCGACAGCCCGTGCGATGACGGCATCCTGCTCTTCCAAAGGATAAGCCTCATCGTAATTGTGAGTGTGTGTATCAATGTAAACCATCTCACAAATTTAGTCTTTTTTCACATTAATGGAACATCTTTGAAGCAGGTCCACAGAGATAATACCATCATTTTCCAGCATTCCGACGGCATAGGTTATATCGCGCCAATTCATATTCCCGAGATTACATAATTCCTCAAGAGTGGCTCCGCGGTATCTTTTGATAAGTGATGCAGTGTTCCTTATTAGGATAAGGAGCCCGTCATCCAGGGCATTCCCATATTTTTCGAGTATTTCCGTATCCAGATCCTTAACTGTGCGGCGGGACCAGGCTCCGAGTCCCAGGGAGTTTACGAAATTGTCAAGATCTGTGACGGGTTCTGCTATCTTTCCTCTTATCAGACGGTTGCATCCCTGTGATCGCACGTCATCGATTCTGCCGGGAAGTGCATACACTTCTCTGTTATAGGAACTTGCAATGTCGGCAGTCACCATTCCACCTCCTTTTTCCTTCGACTCAATCAGGATGGTGGCAGTGCTGAGTCCTGCGATTATCCTGTTCCTCCTCAGGAAATTTACTGCGACTGGCGCTGTGCAGGGCGGGTAGTCGGAAATGAGGGCGCACCCACGGGTTTGCTCCATTCTCAATGCGAATCCTCTGTGCCTGGCCGGATATACGGCATCGACTCCGGTGGCCATAACTGCTATGGTTGCCAGCCCATTGTCGAGGGCCGCCTCGTGGGCAGTGATATCGACTCCGATTGCCAACCCGCTGACAATGACAGGCTTTATCTGAGCTGTTGCCATCGCTCCGACAATCCTTCTGCACCATTCCGCCCCATAAGGTGAAATGTCCCTTGTTCCCACTACGGAAATGCACGGAGTAGTATTGAATATTTTATCGATTTCCGTTCCTGAACGGACATACAGCCCCATCGGTGCATCATCACATTCTTTCAAAAGAAGGGGATAGTCTCCGGATCCGTATGGAACGAACGAATAGCCGTCCTTTTTTAGCGATTCAAGTTCCTTCACACTGATTTCAAGTTCCTTGTCGCTGATTTTGTCAGTGTACTTCGAAAATGGGCCAAGTATTCCGAACAGTTCTTCACGGCTCATGCGGAAAACAGCGCCGGCCCCTCCATAGAAATCCACCAGCCTGCGGGCTATTGCGGGTTCGAACCCGAAAATTCTGTTCAAGCTGCAGCAGCATATTGTCTCAAAGTCTTCCATAGTTGTTTTTCCGTAAAAGTACTGCCGCAAAACATAAAAAAACCACCGGAAACTTATATTTTCCGATGGTCTTTTTTTTATGAAGGTTAAAATTAGATGATCAGCATTGCATCTCCGTACGGCCCGAAGCGATATCCTTCTTCCAAGGCTACCTCATATGCGTGCATAACGTTCTCGAAGCCTCCGAATGCAGCAACACACATAAGCATTGTCGATTCCGGAGTATGGAAATTTGATACTATTGCGTCCGGAACGGCAAAATCATATGGAGGGAAAATGAATTTGTTGGTCCAGATATCATTCGGCTTCACCTCATTGTCTGTAGTGACATAGGTCTCGAGGGCGCGAACTGTGGTAACTCCCACGGCAACGATTTTGTGACCGGACTTTTTGGTGGCGTTGATTTCCTCAGCGGCTTTCTCGCTGATGATCATTCTCTCGGCATCCATCCTGTGCTTCGAAAGGTCTTCTACATCTACTGAGCGGAAATGCCCGATGCCCATGTGTACCGTGATGAAGGACTTGTTTATGTCCTTGAGAATCATTCTGTTGAACAGTTCGCGGCTGAAGTGGAGACCTGCGGCCGGAGCAGCAACGGCACCTTCATTTGCGGCGAAGATGGTCTGGTAATTGACTGCGTCTTCCTCTGTTACCTGCGGCTTGACCGAAGGCAGGATAGGAGTCTCTCCCTGTGCGAACAAAGCTTCCTTGAATTCCTCATACGGTCCGTCATAAAGGAAACGGAGAGTCCTTCCACGCGATGTTGTGTTGTCAATCACTTCGGCAACGAGACTGTCGTCATCGCCGAAATAGAGCTTGTTCCCGATACGGATCTTCCTGGCCGGGTCCACTACAACGTCCCACAATCTCTGTTCCTTGTTCAACTCGCGGAGCAGGAACACTGTGATGTCGGCACCCGTCTTTTCCTTCTTGCCGTAGAGCCGGGCAGGAAAAACCTTTGTGTCGTTGAAGACAAAAGTGTCACCTTTTCCGAAATATTCAATGATATCTTTAAAGATACGATGCTCGATTTCTCCTGTCTTCCTGTTGAGTACCAGTAATTTACACTCGTCGCGCCATTTAACTGGGTCTTGTGCGATACGGTCCTTGGAAAGATCGAAGTGGAATTGTGAAAGTTTCATTTTATAAAAAGTGATATCTTTCTATATACGGCAATATGAGGAAAAAAGTTTCATCAAACCTTAGATTTTTGCTTCTCTGAAAACCTCAATGATTGAAGGAAAGGTGTTTTTCAGGAATGGAGGAAGGCTGGACTTTGCCACCCATGCCGCTTTCGATATGTCTTCCTCGTGCTGCGGAGTCAGATCCACAGGGTTTGTGTAGAGCATGCGGTACCACCAGGTGTGCTTGAGGTGCCATATCCCGTCCCTTCTGTAGCAGTGGTCCGTGATGCATATCAGTTCTCCGAGCTCAAGTTCATCTACCCCCGTTTCCTCCTGCACCTCGCGCAGGGCCGTGATTTCAATATCTTCGCCGGCCTCCTGATGCCCTTTCGGAAGGTCCCAGAGACCGTTCCTGCTTATGAGGAGAAAATCGCCCCTCCTGTTGGAAACCAGCCCTCCTGCGGCCGTAACTTCCTTGAACTCGGCACAGAGCCTTTTGTAGGTGCTTTCCGTATCATTCGAAGGGATATACACTTTCTGAAGTGAGTCGGACAGTTCGAACATCCCGACAAGGGCGTGGATGTCGGTTTTCTCTCCGAGATGGAATTCTATCGCATTCGGGTCGGCGAGAGTGAGGTCGCCGTCAGGACATATCAGAATACAACGCTTCTCAAAGTATATTTTATGGATAATCGGCATAATTATTATATTTGTAGTTTGCAAAAATAAAATTTTTATTGAAAAATGGCAGCGGAATACACAAGTAAACACGGTTCTGTCCGTAAGACCAAAGCGGAGCTCTATATGGCTTTCGTGGACATGAGGAATTTCGTCCAGATGCTTCCTGAGGACAAGAAAGAGGGAGTGAAGGCCGATTATGACAGCATCGAGGCCACTGTACAGGGCTTTACGATCGGAGTTCGTGTGGCCCGCAGGGAACCTTATTCTCTCATTGAGTTCAAGGACAATAATGCGCCTTTCGCGTTCAGTGTCATTTTTCATTTTGACGACGGCATTTCTCCTGCGTACACGGATTTTTGGATTGAAGTGTCAGCAGAACTGAATATGATGATGAAGATGATGCTTGGAGGGAAGATCAAGGAGGGCTTGGATAAGATTGTCGATGCAATGGTATGTCAGGCCACGAATTAGCTCTATCTACGATGGGCTCGGAAGCATCCGTTTCCGTGAGGCTCAACCCCTTCAAGACACCGTCTTCGCCCCTATCCATACTTGAAGGCGCCGGGGAGGTGCCGTGGTGCCGGTACGGATATCTTCTGAAAGAACGTCCTGTATTTACTCTGCACCCTCTTTTTCATGCAGGTGCCTATTATGTGCAGGATTCTTCAGCCATGTTCGTAGGTCATATTTTCCGCAGGGAACTTGAACGCTATGACAGGCCGGTGAGGGTATTGGATCTCTGTGCCGCGCCCGGAGGAAAGACAACGGACCTGGCCGCTTCCCTCAGAGAGAAATATGGAGACGGCTTTATGCTTGTAGCAAATGAGGTGATGAAGCAGAGGGCTGGAATACTTGCCGACAATGTGGCTGTCTGGGGGGACCCTAACGTCATAGTGACAAGCGTGGACCCTAAGGCCTTTGCGGCGATGGGTTCGTTTTTTGATATGATTGTGGCCGATGTGCCATGCTCCGGGGAAGGGATGTTCCGAAAGGACAGCCGTGCAGTGGAAGAGTGGTCGGAGGAGAACGTCCGTCTGTGTGCGGCGCGTCAGAGACGCATTCTTGGAGACGTGTGGCCAGCCTTGAGAGAGGGAGGTACTCTGATATATTCCACCTGCACTTTCGAAGAGGAAGAGAATGACAATAATCTGAAGTGGGCATCCGAGGAACTTGGAGGAAAAATATCTGATCCGGACTGTTCATTCGAGGGAGTCCGTGTTACGGAATGCGGCAATATGCTCGTTCCCGGTGAAGTACCTGGAGAAGGGCAGTGGGTTGGCTCTCTGGTCAAGACCGCGACCGCTCCCACAGGACATTCGGATATCAGCAGGCTGCATCCGATGAGGAACGGGTATGAGAAGGGCTGGAAGAAAGGCAACGATTTCGTGCCGAATCCCGACTGGGCTCTCAGCATAGATTTTGACAGAAGTCTCTTTCCGGAGGTGGAAGTGGACAAGAACACGGCTCTGAGCTTCCTGCACAGGGATACAATAGTGCTTCCCGAGGCTCCGTTGGGATATCTTGTGTTGACCTACAGAGGGCTTCCTCTCGGATTCGTCAAGAATCTCGGAAAGAGGTGCAATAACCTGCATCCTCAGGAAAGAAGGATTAGAATGAATATTCAATAGTTATGAAGAAGATAATTTTTGCAGTTTTATCCGCACTGCTCGTGTGCACGGTGTGCTTCGGGCAGGAAAAGACAAGTGAGGAATATAAACAGAGATGCAATCTGCTTGTGGGCAGGTTGGGCATAACCGGTGTCGGTATAGAGACAATCATCAGTCATTGGGAGGAAGATTATCCTGATGATGTCGATATGCTTACTGCGAAGTTCAATTATTACTTTGCGAAGTCCCAGAGTTCCAAAGTCATCGAAAAGAATCAGAAGAAGTTCCTCGGAGCAGAGCCGACTCTGACCCTCAAGGATTCATTAGGAAATCCACGGTCATATTTCGAAGAAATCTTCTATGATGATTCTCTCTTTGCCATAGCATCACAGGCCATAGATAAGGCGATAAGACTCAATCCAAGGAGTTTGGAACTCCGTTTTGCAAAGATCACATCCCTGATGGCATATGAGAAGGAAAGTCCGGATATGGCTCTATCTACGTTGAAAAGCCTGATTGACTATAATTATACGGTGGATCACGTGTGGACATATAGCAATGAATTGGTTGCCAATGACTTATTTGTAGGGGCAGTCCAGGAATACTGCTATTCATTGTTCAGGATCAACACTCCCGTGTCTCAAGAAGGTTTCAAGGAGATTTCAGAGAAGATGCTCAAATACAATCCTGACAGGACGGAATTCATATCGAACATCGGCTCGTATTATCTTACCGTCAAAAACGATACTAAATCGGCACTGAAATATTATAATAAGGTGCTGAAATACAATCCGACAGACTATGCCGCAATCAAGAACTGCGTCATTATTGCAAAGAAGAACCAGGATGTGAAGCTTGAAAAGAAATACTTGCCTATGCTGGCGAATGTGTCTCCGGATGAATCTGAGAAGGTATCGGCAAGAGCCCGCCTGGAAATGTTGAATAAAAAATAGTAACATAATAACATTCAAATGAAAAAGACATTGTACTTTATGATCCCTTTGATGATGTTCGCAGCATGCGCGCAGAAGGAATCCGTACCTGCCATTGATTTGACAGATTTCGACAACAACGTTTCTCCGAAGGAGGATTTCTTCCGGTATGCCAATGGCGGATGGATGGAGAAAAATCCGCTCAAGCCAGAGTATGCAAGATACGGTGCTTTTGATGCACTTGCAGAGAAGACAGAAGAGCAGTTGAAAGTGCTCTTTACTGATATGCTTACCTTGAAGACTGTTCCCGGCAGTGTCGAGCAGAAGATTTCAGACCTGTACAAAATGGGACTGGACTCCACCAGACTCAATGCGGAGGGCTGTGCTCCTCTTAAGAAATATGTTGAGGAAGTATTCGCAGTCACTGACAAATCCGAACTTGCAAGATTGATTGCAAGGATTCATCTCAGCGGTGAGAGCGCATTTTTCAATATGGGCGTTGATGCAGACCTTATGGATTCTGATAATCAGATTCTATATTTGCAGCAGGGCGGACTCGGGCTCCGAAACAGGGATTATTATCTCGATCCTGCCAATGCTGAACTCAAGGCCGGCTATCAGCAGTATTTGAAAAATATTTTCGACATCTCCGCATTTACGGACAGGGGAGAGGACGCTTCTCAGAACACAATGAATGTGGAGCAGAAGCTGGCAGAGGTTTCCTGGTCCAGCGTAGAGAATAGGGACTATTCTAAACAGTACAATCCGATGAGCACAGCTGATATCATTGCCGCATATCCTGGCTTTGATTTCGCTTCATATTTCGAGGAGACCGGACTTCCTGCCCAGGAGAAGATAGTCGTCAACCAGCTTTCTTTCTTTGAAGGATTCTCAAAGATTTTTGCAGAGGCCTCCATCGATGAACTTAAGGACTATGTCGCAGCTCATCTTATCTCAGGCGGAGCTTCTTCACTCGGGGATGACCTGTATGCTGCATATTTCGAGTTCTTCTCTCACCAGATGAGCGGAATAACCGAGCAGAAACCTCGCTGGAAGAGGGCTATGGGTGTTCCGAATGCAATGCTCGGCGAAGCAGTCGGCCAGATGTATGTTGCAAAATACTTTCCTGAGTCATCAAAGGCGAAGATGAAGGAAATTGTGGACAAACTTAAAGAATCTCTTGGCCAGCATATTTCCGAACTTGAGTGGATGGGGGAGGACACAAAGGCATATGCTCTTGACAAACTTGCAAGTTTCACAGTAAAGATCGGCTATCCGGACAAGTGGAAGGAATATGATTTTGAGGTCAATCCTGAATTGAGCTATTATGAGAATCTCCGTGAAGCCGGCAAGTGGTATGTGGCTGACAATCTTTCGAAGATCAATAAGCCTGTGGACAGGACCGAGTGGGGCATGTCTCCTCAGACTGTAAATGCATATTACAATCCTACCACGAACGAGATTTGCTTCCCTGCCGCAATCCTCCAGCCTCCTTTCTTCAATCCGGATGCTGATGATGCTGTAAACTATGGCGCAATCGGCGTGGTAATCGGACACGAGATGACTCACGGATTCGATGACCAGGGCCGTCTTTTCGACAAGTCCGGAAATATGACCAACTGGTGGACAGAAGAGGATGATGCTGCATTCAAGGAGAAGGCAGAAGTCCTTGCAGCCCAGTATGATGCAGTAGAAATTATCCCAGGCAGCGGAGTATTCGCCAACGGCCATCTAAGCCTTGGAGAGAATATTGCCGACCACGGTGGCGTAAGTGTAGCATATACTGCAATGCTCAACTCCTTCGGTGAGACCCATCCTGAGCCTATCGACGGCTTCACTGCAGAGCAGAGATTCTTCCTCGGATTTGCAAGGGTATGGGCTGGCAATATCACAGACGCTGAGAAACTCCGCAGGACTCAGATGGATGTGCACTCCCTCAGTGAAAACAGGGTAAATATGACCTTGCGAAACTTCGATACCTTTTTCGAGGCCTTTGACATTCAGGAGGGTGACCCTATGTTCCGCCCTGAGAGCGAACGGGTTCATATCTGGTAATGGATGCATCCCGTTTCATAGCGAGAAAACTTCGTTTCAAAGGAAAGATAGCTATGGTTTCCGTAGCTATCTCTTCCTTTGTTATGATACTTGCCGTGAGTGTTTCGGCGGGATACAGACAGGAAATCAGGCGTGGGGTGTCCGCAGTTTCCGGTGATATACAATTGACATCATATACAAGAAATTACCTTACCGACGAAAATCCTATATCTTCCCATCCGTCATTCCTGGAAGACATAATGTCGGTGAAAGGTGTAAATAAAATCGAACCGGCAGTATATCGTGCGGGAATCATCAAGAACCGGGATGAGATACACGGGGTGGTGTTCAAGGGCATTCCTTCCTACTCCGATACTGTATCTCTTGGGGTAAGTATCCCTCAGAGGCTCTCAGACCTTATGGGACTTGAACCGGGATCGGATATGCTGACCTATTTTGTGGGGGAGAAAGTGAAAGCCCGCCGGTTCAGGGTCTCTTCCATTTATGAAGGAATACTTGATTCCGAACAGAACTTGACCGTCTATGCGTCAATGAGTGACCTGCAGCGTTTGAATGAGTGGGATTCATGCCAGGTCTCTGCCATTGAAGTTACATTGGATGATGAATTCAGACAGGCGGCGATGATTGAAGCGAAAAACTCTGAAATTGGAACGCTTGCACTCCTCAATGCGGATGAAGAGGATGAACCGCTTGTAAGTACGTCTGTCGTTGACAACTACAGCCAGTTATTCGACTGGCTTAACCTGATAGACTCCAACGTCCTTCTGATTCTTGTCTTGATGACTGTAGTCGGAGGCTTCAATATGGTATCTGGCCTGCTGATACTTCTTTTCAGGAATATTTCGACAATCGGTATCCTGAAGTCGATGGGTATGGCGGACCGGGCAATAGGAAAATTGTTCCTCAGGGTATCATCCGACCTTGTCTTGAAGGGAATGGCTGCCGGAAATGTCCTTGCCCTGGCCTTCTGCCTGATTCAAGGCGCTACTCATTTCATAAAACTGAATCCGGAAAACTATTTCGTGTCTTATGTGCCGGTAGCTTTGGATGTGCCGATGATTCTTATTGCGGACGTGATAGCATATGTCGCGATAATGCTGCTTCTTCTGCTGCCTTCTATGTTTATTTCAAAGGTTGATCCGGCTCGGACTGTCCGTTCTGCATAGCTTCTTTGCGGTATATTCTGCTGAACGCCCAGTAATAGGAGTAAATCCGTGAGACAAAGAATTGAGTTTCTTTCCATTTGAATGTCTGCGTAGGCATTATCTCTTTAAGTTCCTGCCAGGTTCGTGCCGGAATTCCGAGAGAATCGGCGTAGCGGATGCATTTCAGAATGTTGCCTTCGCCCGCATTGTAGGCGGCAAGGGTAAAGCGTTTGAGATCGTCTGGTGTATCTGTATACTTACGGAAGATATTCTGCAGCCTTTCGAGGTGTGAGACTCCTCCTCTGATATTTTCCTCAGGGTCGAATATGTTGGTTACATTATATCTGTCCGCTGTCGTCGGGATAAGCTGCATCAGACCCTGGGCCCCCTTGCTTGAATGGGCGTTTATCCTGAATTGGGATTCTTGGTAGATTACTGCCGTGACGAGCCTCCAGTCCCAGCCCAGCTTTTCCGAGTTGTCGATTATCAGGCTGTCATAAGGGCTGAGGATGCTTTTCTTTATGCCGGATTTAGCTGTTGCGAAAGGTTCGTACACGTTGTCTATGAACAGACCATGGAGCCTGGAGCACTCTTCGGAACCGTTGTAGGCTGAGACCCATTCGTCGATTGATTCTATTTCCTTCGGGTATTGCTCTGCTACAGCCCACCTGGTAAGGCTGTCCACCGGCCCGGATATAAGTATGCTGTCATCCGGGGAAAGACTTGAAACGGGAACAACGAGAATATCTATCAGACCGTTACGGAGCGAATCCGTCCAATTCTCATTCTTTGGAGCGCGCAGGATTTCCATCGACAGACCACGGCTTTCCGCATATCGCTGGAGAAGTTCATAATTATATCCGCTGATCAGTCCGTCCGTGGTATCGTCATAATGCCCCAGAGCAATGGCGCAGCGTAACTCCCTGGTGGGGAAAACCGTGCCCACATGACGTCTCTCCATGAAGATATGAAGTGCAGCAATTCCCGCAATTGCAAGAGCAAGCACAACGCTTCCAAGAATTACTGACTTTTTACTTTTTTCCATAGTTTATCTGCTGGTGTTCAGACTCCGTCCCGAACCGCCTCCTGAACTCCTGCCTCCGCTTGAGCTTCTGCCCGAACTGCTTCCGCCGCTTGAATGGTCGTGTCCGGATGATGTACCTCCGGTTTTGAGAGGTTGCGTATAGAATGGCCAGAAAATACCGAATACAAGCACTCTCTGTGGACTTATGTAGTGGTCTGCACTGAAATAGTCGTATTTTTTCATTGGCCAGCCCTGACCGACATTTTCAACTTTCACGAAGAGACAGGCTCTCTTCCATTGCATATTTACGAACGCATCGAGCAGAAGTCCGTTGGTGTATTCTTCATTATTTTGATTGTGGAATACTCCCAAGGCCGGATTATAGCCCGGTGCATACCATTTGGTATTATAGAACCCATTGACGCCAATCTGCATCTGGAGAACTTTCTGGATGGTGAACTGGAAATAATACCTCAGGTTTGCGGACAATAGAGGCAGTGGAACGACCTCCTGATTTGTAGAATGCTGGAAGAGTATCCTGTGGTCGAAGTGCATAGGCCCCAGTACGAAATCCTGGTCAAGTCTTGCCGAGAATATGCTCATCGGAACAGTGTTCTGCTGTATGATTGACTTTGCGTCGTAGAAGAGGTTGTTGTTGAGGAGGGAATAACCTGCCGTCAGCTTGAATCTGAACCGCGGTATGGCGATGGAACCCTGAATCTTGGTCGTGGAGATCTTCCCGAACTCGTTTTCCCAGATATAATGGTTTGAATAATAGTGCTGCTGATAGAAATCAGGTTCCTTCAGGGAGGTCTCGAAGTGGGCGTTCACGGAAATCGGACTCTTCCTTGCCTTACGGAAAGGATATATGTTGAATCCGAGATTTGCGTTGACACTGAAGTCGTTAGCTTCATATCCCATAAAATTGTACTTGCCGAGCGCATCCCAGAAAATATATTCACTTATCTGCCCTTCTGCCCCGGCGTATGCATATGTAGAATTCCAAACGACGTTCGACGGCTTGTTGAGGAATGTCGGATCCATCTTATAGAAGTTCATAAGTTTGTCTCCGATGCCGACATCGAGTTTGGATACGACTCCGTCGCTCGACCAAGGCTGCAGTCTCAGGAACACCTTGTTATCCAGCCTCATCACGCGGACTGAATCGTTCGTGGTGGTGGGGCTGTAGTTGAAAGTGTTGTCGTAGAAATTCCTCCCGGTCTCGTCGGTCAGATTATCATAGTACTTCCTCCATATGGTTGTATATTCGCTGCTGTGGCCAATGAAAGCTGTAGTTACGTTGTCGTCAAAAGCCTCGATTTGTCCGTCCTTGGCTGATTTTTTCTTCAGGAAGTTGAACGGGATACGGTATTGCTGGTCCAGGAAGAACGTTTTCTTCTTCACAAGGCTGTTTGCATCCTCAAGATTGATACGGATTTCCTTTGCATCAACGGTGGTGTCCCTCACCCAGAAATTATCTTGGATTCCTCCGTTCTCTTCGCGCCCGGCCAGATTGTAGATGAATCCGGCGTGCATCATATATTTCTTGCCGAGGTAGTTGGTGTTGAGCACGAGAGTCTTGTTCCTCGTGGACTCCTTGAGAAGATAACCTTCACCTCCGTAACGGTTGAACTCGAAAGTCACATTCAACTCAGGCGTGATGTTCTGTGATGTGAAAATACGGATATTGTCCGTCTCTTTCTTCGGGTCTGCCAGAAGTGATCCCCAGTAGGCAAGTTCGGTGAACGGGGTCTTCGTGTTGTAGAAATGTACGTTCTCCACACTGTATGTCCAGCTTTCGAGGGCGTCATAGAAGGATACGCCTTCAGAAGATTTCCTTTTGAAGAAATCATAATATTGAACAGGCGATCCAGGTACTCCGAGCCAGGTGGCATTCACATCTTCTTTTCTTAATGGCAGATAGTTGAAATGATTGTTGGAAGTTGTGTCTATCTCCTTGATTTCAAATTTATGGAAAGAGCGGTCCCTTTGCCAGCTCACAACTCTCTTGTACCACATAGTGTCATTCAGGGCGAAGGTCTCCAGAATACGCGGCGTCGCTTCCAGCACGCTGTCCTTGTAGGCGCGAATACTGTCCTTCACTTCCATCAGACTGTCGGCGCGGGCCTGTTTGACAAGTATTATCTGTTCGTGGTCATATTTTCTTCTTTCCTTATCATTCAGACCGGCATACCATTGATCAAATGCCAGTTTAACGGCAGCCAGGGAATCTGCCCGGAAGACAGAGTCAATCATATTCCACAAATCCGTCTGGCCTGAGTTCATCAGTGAATCTCGCATCCAGACACGACACAGTGAGTCTGTCAGGACAGCATAATATTGGAATCGGAATGAATCGGTTTCCGCCAATAATGCAGGAGGGACAATGGTGTCGAAGGCAACCGGGCGGTTTTTTACAATGACAGAATCTCCTTCCTCTTCTTCGTTTTCTTCAGTTATCACCAGACTGTCGCTGAAATCGGCCAAACTGTCCGGAACAGAAAACTGTACCTCTTCAAGGAGGTCTTCCTCCCAGCCCTTCTTGTATCCTTTTACCTCATATATGACGGTATCCGGGGCCTCGGAGAGGCTTGGAAGCGGACAATCTATCACAATTCTGTCGATATCCACGTTCTTGTCAGAGGCTATGACGCCGGAAGCGCCCGCCGCAACGACCGCTATCGGAAACCATATCTTTGACAGAAGTGAGTTCATAAATTACAAAGTTACTGTTTTTTCGTGACAATCCACTATCCCTTCAGCAACAGATAAGGTTTCAGGCTTTCCTATGTCTATAAGTTTCAGTTTCTGGACTTCGATTCCATAGATGCTGTACTGTGCGGCATTTTTCAGATAAAAATCGATGATGGAGAATACTTCAGGCTCATTTTCCATAAGCGGGAACACCTTGTTGGAGATAAGATGTATGCCGCTGAATGCTTTCCAGGTACAAGTGTTGGGGTCCAAGTTCCTGAAAGGGCTTTTTATTTCCCCTGTCTTTGAATTCATCCATCCCTTGAGTTTCATCTCTTCGTCAAACAACAGGTAACGTGAGGATTCCCGGCTGCTGACAAGCAGCAATGCAAGAGAGCCGTCAGGCAGGTTGTGCGAACAGAATGAGGATATGTCCAGATTTGAAAGGATATCGACATTGTGCACGAGGAATGTATCTTCATTTTCAAGAAATCTGCGTGCTGCTTTGATACCCCCACCTGTTTCAAACGGGTGGTCCTGCTCTATCGAAAGGTCTATCCGGCATCCGAAATTGTCTTTCTCCTCCAGATGATTGACAATTTGGTCGGAAAAATGATGTGTGTTGATTACAAAGTCCTTGATTCCCGCGTCTTTCAGTTTCAGGATTACCCGGTCCAGCATAGGCACGCCTCCGACGGGCACAAGAGCCTTGGGCATTGTGTCGGTCAGAGGACGCAGGCGTGTGCCGAGTCCCGCGGCGAAAATCATTGCTTTCATTCCGAAAGGGCTGCGTGTTTCAGGATTATCCGTGCTTCGGCAAACCGCTCTTTCAGATGTGCGGCAGTTTTCTCAGCACAATAGACAGAACGATGTTGCCCCCCGGTACATCCGAAACTGATCTGGAGGTGGGTGAAACCGCGTTCCATATACGTTGCTACGTGATTGTCCACAAGGGCAAAAACATTCCCGAGATATTCCGCTACATTGCTTTGGGCCTCGAGAAAATCAATCACTTCTTTATCCCTTCCGCACAAATGCTTGTACTCCGGATATCTTCCCGGGTTGTGGATGCTCCTGCAGTCGAATACATATCCTCCTCCGTTGCCGGATTCGTCGACCGGCACGCCGGCGCGGTATGAAAAACTTTGTACAAGCACTTCCAATATGCCTTTTTCCTCTGTGGCATCGGATTTTTCGCGGCATAATTCAGCCAGAATCTCACAGAGATACGGATACTCTCCGAACGGAGTCTCAAGAAGTTCCCTGACATTGTCCAGAGCGAAAGGAATGCTTGATATGAAGTAAGGTTTCTTCTCGAAGCGCCCCCTGAACCCATACGCTCCCAGTACCTGAAGGGTACGGAAGAGAACGAATATCCTCAGTTTGCGGTTGAAGAACTTGCGGTCTATATTTTCATACGCACAGAGTGCGTTGTAGTAGGTGTCGACCAGCTTTTCCTTAAGTGCGGACGGATATCTGGCGCTTGCCTGCCATACGAATGAGGCAACATCATAATATACAGGGCCCCTGCGTCCTCCCTGAAAATCAATGAACCACGGCTCTCCGTTCTTTACCATTACGTTCCTTGATTGGAAGTCCCTGTACATAAAGGTATTGCCAATATCGTCCATAAGATCGTGCTTCAGAGTGTCGAAGTCGTCCTGAAGCCTGATTTCGTTGAAATTGATTCCGGAAGTCTTGAGGAAGCAGTACTTGAAATAGTTCAAGTCAAAGTCCACCATCCTTTCGTTGAACTCCCTGTCGGGAAAACATATCCCGTAGTCCAGGTCCTGAGCTCCGATAAACTGTATTTTGGGTAATTGTGTAATTGTCTTGCAGAGCATTTCCTGCTCAGCTTCGCTGTAAGTCCCACTTGCTCTGCCGCTGCTGACGAACTGGTAGAGGCTCTCGTCTCCGAGATCCTCCTGCTCATAACTCATCAGGTCCCCGCTGACTTCATAGATTTCAGGTACGTTGATCCCCTTGTTCCTGAAGTGTCGGGCCAGGGTGATGAAGGCGCGGTTCTCAAGGGCATCGGTCCCGGCGACCTTTATCCGGCTCCGGTCTCCATCCTGAATCCTGAAATATTTCCGCGAACTTCCGGATGCACGTAATTCCTTGATACTTTCCATTATTCCGTCACGCTGATCAGATCGCTGTTACCCTGTCTGTCAGGGGTCTCAATCCTGCTGACCACCCTCAGCGTAAGCACAAGGAATATGAAGCAGGCTGTGAAGATTGTCCAGTATTGGGTCGGCTGGGTGAAGACTTCTCTCCACGAATCTGAGACTTCCAGCCCCGGAATGTGTGAGACAACCAGGGAAATGGTATTGTTGGTAAAGTGCATAAGCATGGTAAGCTTGAGGGAGCCTGTCTTGTAGTAGACGAATCCGAAAAGGCAGCCTGCAGCAAATGCAATAAGTCCCTGCCAGATATTTCCGTGGATGATTGCAAAGAATGCGGCGGAAATGACAATGGCCCATACCGGGTTCATCCCTCTGCCGCTGTCCTTGCGCTTGAAATTGAGCAGCCCTCTGAGAACCATACCTCTGCACAGCCACTCCTCAAAGAACGGGGCGAAGAGCGATACGGTTATGAAGTTGATTATGAAATTTCCTCCGACCATATCTTCCATCAGCTTAGTGAACCACTCCGGCGGCTCAGGAAGTTGTGTGGTTATGAAGTCGAAGACAAAGCCGCAACAGAATGTGGCAATGACCAGAATCAATGCAAGCAGAAGACCTCCTGTCTTGCCGAAATGGGCGCTGTCCATAGCCCTTCCGGATTCGAAGAATGAGTTCTTCTTGCTGGCAAGGCTTGCGTACATCATTGGAGGCAGGAACATCACGGCATATGCAATCATCGTTGCGAGTTCCATGCTCCCGTCTCCCAATGCCAGCGCTGCCACCAGCGAGACAACATTTCCAAGCAGAACTCCTACAATGAACCATACGAAAATTATCCCCAGTCCCTTAGGCCCCGGAACGAAGAATGAGAAAGACTTGAACAGGTCGAAATTGGAATGTCTATTTTTCATAAAGCGGGCTTGGGTAAGTGTTGTTGTCTGCAAGTTCCTGGAATTTTGCCACTACTGCCGGACGGTCTTCCTTGAAAGTGACTCCGAACCAGTGTGACGGGGTGGAGAGTACTTCGCACTCGGCATCGCCCTCCTTTATCATGCAATCAACTGCAAACGGTATGTAATATTCTTTTTTGAGCTCGTTGCTGTTCTCTCTCAGGAAATTCTCGAAAATACGGTCGCTCTTCTCGAAATAATCGGGCGTGAATCCCCACATATTCATTGAGCACAGGTCAGCTCCGTGGATTCCGACCCTTTTCCCGTCGGATGAATTGTCTCCGCGTATGACGCCGTCATCCTCACGGAAGATATTGAGATGTTCGACCACGTCGGTCAGGCGCATTTCACTGTCATAGGAGCAGATACCTCTTGACACTCCGCCCGATTCGGACAGGGTGTTCTCGAGGGCGAATCCCACAATGCTGAAAACCCCCTCGGTGTTCTCGTGCGAACGGAGCCAGTCGGCCAGTATATGGAAGGAATCCTTGCCGTAGTAGTCGTCTCCGTTGATGACAGCGAACGGTTCTTTGATGACGTCTTTCGCCATCTGTACGGCGTGAGCTGTACCCCAAGGCTTCACGCGCTCAGGGTTGACCGGAAATCCCTGTGGAATCTTGTCAAGTTCCTGGGTGACGAACTGGAATTCAAGAGCTTTGCCGTCCGTGCATTTTACATTCCTGTATTTTTCCCGGACAGTGCTCTCGAACTGCTCGCGGAACGACTCCCGCACAATATAAACAACTTTTCCGAATCCGGCCTGAACCGCATCGAATATGGAATAATCAATGATTGTTTCTCCGCATGGACCGACTCCGTCCATCTGCTTAAGCCCGCCGTAACGGCTTCCCATACCGGCGGCCAGAACAAGTAATGTAGGTTTCATATCAAATGATTCTAATATCTACAAAAATAGTTAATTTTGTGCAAATGTTCGAGAAAATAAAAGATATATGGCATCGCCTCGGGCCGAGGACCCCGATGGGAAAATGGGTGTTCTGGGCAACGCTTGCTTTCCTTGTCCTGATTTGTGTCAACCGTAAGGGAAACCTCATCCGTTGGGTCGAGGCTGGATTTACCTTGCGTAGGCAGGAACGTCAGATAGAAAATTATGTCGAACAGAACAGACAGTTGGATGAGAAAATCAGGAACCTCTCAACCGACAGGGATTCTCTCGAAACTTATGCCAGGGAAAATTTCTATTTTTCCGAGCCTGAAGAGGATGTCTATATTCTAAACGAATAGCATTATCAGGAAGGATATCAGAAAGTATAACTGGAATGAAAGCCGTTTTTCGGTTTCGGTGGTCATCATCACATCCAGCGGATTCCTCCCCAGAATTTCCCTGAATTCCTTTGCGCCGGGTTGCTGCTTCAAACTCCATTTTGTAATGACCCGCCCGTCAGAAAAGTAGGTGAATCCGCCGTTGGAGCGGTTCAGGGTGATGAGGGTCTTGTAGTCTGAGTAGAATACAAGGTCGGAGACTTCGACAGGGACAGACTCGTGGGAGGCACATAGGATAATAGGGCTCATACCTGACATCTGTGCTTCCTGCAATACGGAACGGACGTCATCCCAGTCTTTTTTATCCATCTTCTCCGGCTTGTATATGGAGGCTATCAGCACATCTCCGTCTGCGGCTATCCAGTCCTGGTAGTCGCCTGATATGTCGCTGATAGATAACACATTGACTATTTTCTCCGGTAGGTCTTCCCCTTCTTCCTGGAAATCCTCATCCTGAGCGGCCATTATTTCCGTTCCCGGAGCGAAATCAGCGAAATCCACGAGCGGAATATTCTTGAGGGAATATATTGCAAATCCTATGATGCCGGCACAGACAATGGCGAACCCAATGTATTTGCTTTTTCTCGGAGATCCGGCGGAGCCCGGAGGGAAAATCGTGATTGCCCAAAGGAGGACCAGAACAATATTCTTGATGAAGGTCTGGAAGTGTGTAAGCGGAATCGCTTCTCCGAAACACCCGCATTCCATTTCCGGATTGAAAATAAGAAGAATCAGGGTCAGGATGGTGAAAGCTATTATGACCGCGCCTGAGAACAGTGCGGTGAACCGTCTGAAGACTCCGAACATCATCAGGACTGCGACAGCGGCCTCGATGAAGGCGATGGATGAACCGAGGAAATTGGATAGACCGCCCAGGAAGCCGAGATGGAAGAAATTCAGATATTCTTTCACGATGAGCCCTGTGCCTACAGGATCCATTAGCTTCAGCATCGCTGACAGCAGAAAGACTGCTCCTATGATGATGGAACAGAAACGTCTGACGCCTCTGTGGAATTTACCGTTCATATATGACCTTATCAACTGCTGCCTTGATTTTTGTGAAAATCCCTTCAATTGAAAGAATCCTACCGTCCGCACCGGAACAGTCAATGACGATGAAATCAGGGTCCAGTTCTGCCTGGCGCTTGTATATTGCCCTGACTCTTTTCTGAAATTCTATATCGGCCTCGTGGATGTCCCTGCCACCTTCCAAATATTCCCTTCCTTCCTCCTCGCGCGGGTGCGTGAGGCTGTTCTCGACAAAATCGATAGGAACGTCAAGGAAAATGTTTAGGTCCGGTTTCGGAAGCTGGAATTCACCGTATTCCGTATCGAATATCCATTGGCGGAGTTCTTCGGCCTCCGCTTTGTCCTGGAGCTTTGCGCACTGGTAGGCTATGTTGGAATAGACATACCTGTCTAACAGGACAGCACCGCCGTTCTCGAGCTTTTGCCGTATCTGTGCTCCGGCACCGTGTCTGTCTTCGGCGAAGAGCAGGGCCACGAGCTGGGGATGGACCGTTTCGATGGGCCCGAAAGCCCCTCTGAGGAATTTCCCGATGAGATTCCCATAGACAGGAGCGTCATAGCGGGGAAAATGGGTGTATTCCAAATCTTTATAGATGCTCTCAAGATATTCTTTGAGCTTCTTCACCTGGGTGGATTTTCCGGCTCCATCCAAACCCTCAAGAACGAATAACATATCAGCACGAAAATACGCATTTTTTTGATACTTTTGCCAAAGATGACAGACGGTATTCAAATAATGGGCATAATAAATGCCACTCCGGACTCTTTTTTCGGGCCCAGCCGCTACAATATGTCCATTCTGGATGAGGATATCGACATAGTGGATGTCGGAGCTTGCTCCACCCGCCCGGGTTCTGAACCGGTGGGGGAGAAGGAGGAATGGGAGAGGCTGGAACCTGTCATAAGGGAGATTCTCAAAAGGGACTACCACCCGGAGATTTCAATAGACACATTCCGCTGCGGTATCGTCAGAAGAGTTTACGACTTGGCCGGCCCCGTGATGGTGAATGACGTGACGGCCGGTTCGGCAGATCCCGGAATGCTTCCGCTCGTAAGAGAACTGGGACTGAGATATGTCGCTGTCCATAATGAAGGCGAGATTGCCGGAAGCGATGTCCCGTCCTCGCCGGAGCCTGTCCTGCAGAGAGTGATGTCATTTTTCAAGGAATTCGGGAAAATGGCGGAAGGGATCGACTGGATACTTGACCCGGGTTTCGGCTTCGGCAAGACCTATGACGAGAACTGGGAACTGCTCGCCCACCTTGATTCACTGAAATGTTTCAACCGTCCTATACTCGTCGGAGTATCCCGGAAGAAAATGACAATGGGCACGAAGGATGAAACCATACGTGCCCATAAGATTGCGGTAGAACGTGGCGCATCGATTCTGCGCGTCCACGAACTGCCTATTCTGTAGTGTAATTGTCGAAATATCCCTGCACGAGGACGATAGGGGTTCCCTTGTCCCCTGAGCCAGAGGTCAGGTCGCAGAGCGATCCGATCAGGTCGGTGAGCTGGCGTGGAGTTGTTCCTTCGGATGCCATCTGTCCCTTCAGGTTGCCGTCTTTCTGCTTTATGCTTTCAGAAATCGCATTTTTCAAGGCGTCTCCCGAGAGGTTGGCGAAATCGTTGTCTGCCAGATATTTGAGTTTCAACTCATTAGGCGTGCCCCTGAGTCCTTTGGTGAATGCCGGTGATACGACAGGGTCAGCAAGTTCCCAGATCTTTCCTTTAGGGTCCTTGAACGCACCGTCTCCATAGACCATCACTTCAACATGCTTTCCTGTGATCTTCAGGATCCTGCCCTGAATGTCTTCTACCAGGGACTGGCAGTGGTGAGGGAAAAGCTTGATTGTGTATTCAGTGGCCTTGTTGGAGCCCAGCAGCCCGTATTCTTCGTTAAATCCGCTTCCGTCGACTGATTCGCGGAGAATGTCGTCGAGTCCGATTGCAACCCTGGCTCCCTGTTCCTTCAATATCCTTTTTGTACGAGCCCTTGTGTGGATATCACAGGTGATGACCGTATCCGTGTACTCAAGTATCGTCCGCGGCCTGTTCGCAAAGATGATTTCCACTTCCGTGCCGCATTCCCGAATGAGGTCTCCATAATACTGGACATAATCCACACCGGTGAATTCATGAGGGTTGACCCCGAAGAGTTCCCTGTACTTTTCAAGGGTGAGAACGTCCGAGTAAGGATTCACTCCGGCATTGTCTAACTTGTCCAGGCTGACGAGTTCGTTTCCGACCTCATCGGAAGGATAACTGAGCATGAGAACAATCTTCTTGCAGCCCATTGCAATTCCCTTCAGGCATATTGCAAAGCGGTTCCTCGAGAGAATAGGGAAAATGACTCCGACCGTATCTCCCCCGGTCAGTCTTTTAACGTCGGCAGAGATAGCTGAAACAGGTGCATAGTTGCCTTGTGCACGTGCAACCACGGATTCTGTGATGGATATAACATCGTGATCCCGCAGGCTGAAATTTTCTTCTGCGGCTGCTTCCAGAATGCTGTCTGTTACTATTCCTGCAAGGTCATCTCCCTCCCTGATTATAGGGCAACGTATTCCACGGGACACTGTCCCGACTTTTCTTTCGTGTTCTTTCATCATTGGATACTATTCCCACTCGATTGTTGATGGCGGTTTCGGAGAGATATCGTAAACAACCCTGTTCACTCCCTCTACCTGAGCGATGATTGCAGTTGCAACTCTCTGGAGAAAATCGAACGGAAGGTTGATGACATCGGCAGTCACGGCATCAACTGAGTTGACGGCGCGAAGAGCAATGACGTTTTCGTAAGTACGTCTTCCGTCCTTGATTCCGGTGCTGCGTACAGGAAGCAGGATTGCTGCTGCCTGCCAGATCTGATCATACAGCCCCTCTTCGCGGAGCATATTGACATACACAGCATCAGCCTCCTGGAGGATATGGATGCGCTCGGGAGTAAGTTCCTCAAGACAGCGGACTCCGAGGCCCGGGCCCGGGAATGGATGACGGCCGAGGAAATGCTTGTCAAGTCCGAGTTCCTCTCCGACCTCGCGTACTTCGAATTTGTACAGGTACTTCAATGGCTCCACGAGACCGAACTTGAGGTCTTCAGGAAGACCGCCGACATTGTGGTGGCTCTTGATTGTGCCTTTGTCGGAATGTGATTCTGCGATGTCCGGCCATATTGTACCCTGTGCAAGCCATTTTGCATCCTTCACCTTTCTCGCTTCGTCAGCAAAGACATCGATGAAGGTTTTGCCGATGGCCTTGCGTTTCAGTTCCGGATCGGTGATTCCCTTGCATGCTGCAAAGAATCTGTCGGCGGCGCGTACGCCTATTACGTTGAGACCCATTCCTTCATAGTGGGCGAGTACGTCTTCAAACTCATTTTTGCGGAGAAGACCGTGATCTACGAAAATGCAGACCAGATTATGGCCTATCGCCTTGTCGATAAGAAGCGCTGTTACTGTTGAATCGACGCCTCCGGAAAGACCGAGAACAACGGTATCTGAACCGACCTGTTCGCGGATTTCCTTGATAGCAGCCTCTACGAACTGCTTTGCTTCGAGTTTCTGTCCGTTATACATAGTGATATATTGTTATTCTCCTCTTGTGTAATTAGGGGTTTCCTTAGTGATTGTCACATCGTGCGGATGGCTTTCCGCCATTCCGCTTGCGGTAACCCGTGTGAACCTTGCATTCTTGAGAACTTCAAGGTTCCTGGCTCCGCAGTATCCCATTCCTGAACGAAGTCCGCCGAGTAACTGATATACCGTCTCCTCGAGGGTTCCCTTATATGGGACGCGTCCTACGATTCCTTCCGGAACGAGTTTCTTTGTCTCCGTTTCCTTGTCCTGGAAGTAACGGTCCTTGGATCCGGCAGCCATTGCGTCGAGGGATCCCATTCCGCGGTATGTCTTGAATTTACGTCCGTTATAGATGATTGTCTCTCCCGGGGCTTCCTCCGTGCCGGCGAACATGGATCCGCACATCACACAACTTCCTCCTGCGGCAAGGGCCTTGACTACGTCACCTGAATATCTCAAGCCGCCATCGGCGATAAGCGGGATGTCAGTGCCTTTCAGTGCGGCATAGACTTCATATATTGCAGTCAGCTGAGGTACTCCGACCCCGGCAACGATTCTGGTGGTACAGATGGAGCCCGGGCCGATTCCGACCTTCACGCCGTCCGCACCCGCTTCTGCGAGCAGTTTTGCGGCCTCGGCGGTGGCGATGTTGCCTACAACCACATCAAGCGTCGGGAATGCCGCCTTGATTTCCTTGAGTTTGTCCAGCACACCCTTGCTGTGGCCGTGCGCGCTGTCAAGAACGACTGCATCGACACCCTCTTCCACCAGCGCCTTCACTCTGTCGAGAGCGTCTGCGGTGATTCCGATGCCGGCTGCGACCCTCAGCCTTCCCAGTTCATCCTTACAAGCATTCGGATGAATCTGCTCTTTCTTCAGATCCTTGTATGTGATGAGACCCACAATCTTCCCGTCATTGTCAACGACAGGAAGCTTCTCGACCTTGTTCTTTTGGAGCACGGTCTTGACATATTCGCGGTCTGTGTGTGCGACATTGAGGGTTACCAGATTATAGGAGGTCATTACGTCGGAGATAAGGACCGACATATCTTCCTGGAACCTGACGTCCCTGTTGGTCACGATACCGACGAGCCTCCCTTCTCCGTCAACTACCGGGATGCCGCCGATATGGTTTTCCCTCATAATCTTGAGGGCATCCCCGACGGTTTCGTCCTTATGGATTGTGACAGGGTCGTAGATCATTCCGTTCTCGGCTCTCTTGACTTTGCGGACTTCGGCAGCCTGTTCGGCTATCGACATATTTTTATGAATGACGCCGATACCTCCTTCCCTTGCAAGGGCTATGGCCATCGGCGCTTCAGTTACTGTGTCCATAGCTGCGGACACGATAGGGATGTTCAATTTGATATTCCTAGAAAAGCGGCAGTGAAGATCCACTTCACGCGGGAGTACTTCTGAGTATGAAGGTATGAGTAGTACATCGTCGAAGGTCAGGCCTTCCATAACTACCCGGTCATCGATAAAAGACATAAGAATGTTGTTTTTTTCAATCTTCAAAGATAGCAAAAAAACAGATTCTAATAAAAGTTTATGTATTTTTGCGTAGCATAAAACTAGTTTTTGCCTCCGCATTGAATTCGAAACGGATTCTCAAAATTAATAGGAAGATGAATAAAGAGATTACAAGGCGTAATGCTATCAAAACAATGGGAGCGATTGCCGTCGGAACAGCTGCACTCGGTGCCCTGAATTCCTGTGATGAAAACAAAGCGGCAGCTGCCCCTTCCGGAGCAAAGGAGAAGAAGGGCGCAGTTGCTCCGGCCATCCCTGTTTTTGCAGGTGATTCGGACAAGATTACCAGAGAATTTTTCGATTCACTTCTTCTTGAGACCAGGTACATAGATTCGGATATTCCGGATACCACTTTTGAGCTGTTCGGACATAAATTTGCTACACCGATAATGACGGCCGCTCTTTCGCATCTATTCAATAATGCGCCGGATGGAATGAATGTCTATGCTGCCGGAGCCGCGAAAAGCAATGCTGTGCACTGGGTCGGGATGGGCGAATATGACGAACTGGAGCAGATAATCGCTACGGGCGCCAAGTCCATCAGAATCATCAAGCCCCTTGAAGACAACAAGGAGATATTCCGCAAAATCGAGCATGCAGCTAAATCCGGCTGTATCGCAGTTGGAATGGATGTGGACCATTCATTCTCCGGAGACGGTCACTATGACAATGTACTTGGCCTGCAGATGAAGTCCAAGAGCTCGGCCGAACTCAGGGAGTTCGTCCAGGCAAGTCCGGTCCCGTTCATAATCAAGGGTATTATGAGCCCTTCCCAGGCAGAGAAATGCTTGAAGATAGGTGTGGCCGGAATCGTAGTCTCTCATCATCACGGAATGGTCAATTATTCCTGTCCTCCTCTTATGGTATTGCCTGAAATCAGAAAGGTGGTAGGGGACAAGTATCCTATATTTGTGGACTGCGGATTCGAAAGCGGTATGGACGTCTATAAGGCACTTGCCCTCGGTGCAACAGCCGTATCCGTGGGCCGTCATCTGATGCCGTTGCTGAAAGATGGCGCCGGTGCAGTATCTGCAAGGATTGATGCGATGACAGCGGAACTCGCCGGAATCATGGCACGGACGGGAGTCAGGGACCTGAAGCATTTCGACCCGACAGTAATACATAAAAGAAACTTTTAACGAATGATATGAAAAAATTAGTTCTACTTTCAGCCATTGTGCTGGCCATTGTGTCTTGCGTGGGGAAAAATAATGCTTCGAAGCAGTCGGAAGCAGTATTTGACGAACAGATTACTGATACATCACATCCCGTTCTTCTCTATGAAATGGATAAATTGTTCGAAGAACATCAGAATTCTTCAAGAGATGACTGGGACATCACGGTAGTAAAGGATTTTACTGATGAAGACGGAACAAGGATAGTTTATGCTGTGCCTTGTGATAAGGTTTGTTCCGCTATGATTGGGGTTGCCGTCAAAGACGGTGTAATATTGGAAGCATCTTTTGTGAGAGGATGCCCTGGGAATTCAATTGGTGTGGCTAAACTTGTACAGGATATGACCGTTGAGGAGGCGATATCCAGGCTGAAGGGAATCGACTGCTCTGAAAGGGGTACAAGCTGCCCTGACCAGCTTGCCAAAGTTCTGGAGAAATGTAAATGAACTGAAATCATATGAAAGTAATCAATCTTGGGGAGAACAGCTCCATCCTTAACAGCATCATTGCGCAGATGCGCGACAAGGAAATCCAGAAAGACAGGGCGAAATTTCGTAATAATCTTTACAGGGTTGGTCAGATTTTCGGTTATGAGGTCAGTAAGGCCCTTGACCACAAAACGGTTTCCGTGACCACCCCTCTCGGTGTAGCGAAAATCGAAGTCCCTACAGATAAAGTAGTTATCTCAACCATACTCAGGGCGGGACTGCCTCTGCAGCAAGGCGTACTGAGCAATTTCGATAATGCTGACAACGCATTTATCGCAGCATACCGTGCATATGACCAAGATCAGAATATCCGGGTTATTACAAGTTATTGTGCCGCTCCGCCTCTTGAGGGAAGGACTCTGATTTTGGCCGATACGATGCTGGCTACCGGCACATCGTTGATTGACTGCATCAAGGTCATCAAAGAGAAGTGCGGAGAACCTGTGTGCCTGCATCTCATCTGCCCAATTGCCAGTGCTAAGGCAGTCGAGAACCTCCAGAAGGTCTTTTCGGATGATGTCACCCTATGGGTTGCAACAATCGATCCCGAACTCAATTCGAAATCGTACATCGTCCCCGGCTTGGGCGATGCCGGTGACCTCTGCTTCGGAGAGAAACTATAGTTGACGGGAAAGTTTTTTAATTTTTTTGCAACTTGACATATAAAAAGAAAAAATCAGCAACCTTGTAAGTTGCTGATTTTCAGTTGCTCCCCTTCTAGGACTTGAACCTAGGACCCCCTGATTAACAGTCAGGTGCTCTAACCAACTGAGCTAAAGAGGAATGGGACAGCAAAGGTACTGCATAAATTGATAAATGCAAATTTTTTTTCATATTTTTGCACTGCAAAATTGAATTCTATACGGATATATGGATATCGACCAGCTTACAAAATTTATTTCCGACATCATTCTGACAAGGGACGAAGTGACCTTGCCGGGGCTTGGAAGTTTTGTGGCTGAGGAAGTTGCGGCATCTTTCTCCGACAAGGGATATACCATCAACCCTCCGTACCGCCGGCTTTCTTTCCGTCCGTACCAGGGAAAAGATAATTCGCTCGCAGAGGCATTTGCAAAGTCTGAAAATATCAGTGTAGAGGATGCCTTAGCGCAACTGAAGGACTTCCTTGGGAAGTTGAAAGAGGTGCTGAAACAGCGCAAGTCTATCATTTTCCCTGGCCTTGGACACCTTAGGGCCACGAAGGAGAATAATTTCTTCTTTGTGTGTGATGAGGAGATTATGATTTATCCCGAAGGCTTCGGCCTCCATCCTGTTTCCCTGAAATCACGTGTCCACGAACCTGTCGAACTTGAAAAGCAGGCTCAGTCCGAAGCTATTTCCCGGCTGCAGAAGCAGGAGGCCGTTCAAGAACAGCCTAAAACGGAACAACCGGACCAGTCTTTGATGGAGGCAACTGCAATGCAGAAAGAAGAAACGTCTGAAACCGCGCTATCTGTGGAAAGACAGGATGAAGCTGCTGTGGAAAGTCCGAAAAAGAAGCATACTTTCCTGAAAGTGCTTCTAACAGTAGTCATTCTTGCCGTAATTGCCGTAGCCGCCCTGTTACTGCTGGCCCGTTTCGCCCCGGAACTTCTGGATAAGATACTTTATTCGGAAGAGGAATTGAAGATTTTATATTATTAGACAATGCTGGAACTCTTGTATCCATCCGGCCATGCGCCTGTAATCCCTTCTCCGAGATCATATCTGGCAGACCAGAATATTGTAGCAGATGATGAGATTCTCCCAGTTGTGGAGCCTTCCGGTGTCGTCATAGGCCAGTCTTCACGCCAATATGTACATACAGTGGGAAATCTGATGCATCCTGTGGCGCATATGCACATCATTGACCGTGACGGCAGCCTGTATTTGCAAAAACGTGCCGCCTCGAAATCCCTTTATCCCGGGATGTGGGACATTGCAGTGGGGGGACACGTCAGTTACGGAGAGAATATTGAAGAGACTCTTGCCAGAGAAGCTTCGGAGGAGCTGAATTTCCGTGATTTCAACCCTGTCGAGATAGGAACTTTCAAATACGAATCCGGCAATGATGTCGAACTTGTTTGCCTGTTCGCAACGGTTGGCCATTTCGACATCAATCCTATCAGTCTTGAGGTGGATGATGGCAGGTATTGGACCAGAAAGGAAATAGAAGAAAATTTGGGCAAGTCCGTATTTACTCCTACCTTTGAATATGAGTACCGGCAGTATTATGGAATGCTGGAGGCTCTTCTGTAGGATATGAAAGAGAACCGACTCTCAAAGTTCATCAATGACCAGTTGTCTGTCTGGCCTCTGGCGTCTGCCAATTTCAGGGCGCTAAAATCCGCTGAGGTCAAGACATTGGAAGTGAACGGACTTCAGGCGTACATCCAGCACAATCCTGAACGGATCAAATCCACGACGGCTGAAATAGACCAGGAGACACTTGCATCCCGACCGTGCTTCCTTTGCGCGGAGAACCGTCCTCCGGAGCAGTTCCACGTGAAGTTCGAAGGGAGGAAGGGCAGGAAATACAATATCCAACTGAATCCTTATCCGATATTCCCGGCACATCTGGTGATTGCCAGCGAGGAACATACTCCGCAGACGATATGGCGCAGGTACGCGGATATGATGGACCTGGCACAGAAATATGCTGGCTACACGGTTTTCTACAACGGACCGTTTTCAGGGGCTTCCGCTCCGGACCATATGCATTTTCAGGCTTGCCCGAGCGGACTTATGCCGCTGGAACGGTATGTCGATGATTTTTTTGAAAGCGGGGATGATCCGGCTTTTGAGTATCTGGCGGATGTTCGTGAGGCGGTCTGCTATCATTGCAAGAAATTCTCACGCGGAATCCTTGCCCTAAAGGCGAAGACCCCGAAATCCATAACCAAGCTTTTCTATAGAATACTTGATGCCGCGCCGGTGATGCCGGGAGAGGAGGAACCACGCTTCAATATGTTTGTGTGGGCCAAGAACAATGAGATAAGGTCCCTGATAGTCCTCCGCTCGGAAATCAGGTCTCACCATTACTTCCTGGAGGCCGGTGACGCAGACCATCTGACGGTGAGCCCCGGCTGTGCCGATGTTTGCGGCTTTTTCGTCGCCCCTCACGAGGAGGATTTCTTGAAAGCGGATTCCCGTCTGCTTGGTGAGATGATGTCGGAGGTGACGCTGTCGGAGGAAGAGGAGGAGAAGGTCCTCTGGAAACTCACTCGCAAGCAGAGGAAGATTGAGGTCGGAATCATGTCCGGCAATGAGATACATTTTGAGATTATTTCGGACGGGGCAGGCCCGCAGAAAGTCAGTTTCCGCGATGGCCGGATTGATTATAACGGAGTCCTTTATGATGAGCTATTTTTCGACGCAATGACCCTTTCATCCGTCTTTGCGGAGCCTTCCTTCATACTAAAGGATGTGACGATAGGTGTCGATTTCCACTGGCAGAGGCTCCGTGACCTGAAATATGCGGGCTCGCTTAAATTCATTGTGGAGAATGGAAGGATTACCGCCATAAATGTGGTTGGACTGGAGGATTATCTCCTTAGCGTCATTTCTTCCGAGATGAAGGCCACCGCCGACATCGAATTTCTGAAGGCTCACGCCATCATATCCCGTTCGTGGGTCCTGCGCAATCTGGGTACACACGAGCATTTTGATGTGTGCGCCGATGACCATTGCCAGCGTTACCAGGGACTAGGTATGGCGGTAGGCCGGAATGTGCGGAATGCGATAGACGAAACCTGGGGACAGGTGCTGGTCTGTGACGGTCAGATGTGCGACGCCAGATATTCCAAGTGTTGCGGGGGCCGTACGGAGGTCTTCAGTACCTGCTGGGAGGGGGAAGATCTGCCGTATCTCCAGTCTTTTCCGGACAGCGACGGAAGCGGAGACCCATTCTGCGACACTTCTGATGAGGCTGTGCTTTCCAAGGTCCTCAATGATTACGACCTTGAGACAAAGGATTTTTTCAAATGGGAAGTGAGGATGTCGCGCAGTGACCTGTCCGAGCTTTTGCAACGCAGGACAGGCATCGATTTCGGAACGATAAGGTCTCTCGAAGCCTTGGAAAGAGGGCCTTCGGGAAGGATATACAGTTTAAGAATTACCGGGGATAAATGCTCGGAGGTGATTGGCAAGGAACTGGCGATTCGCCACGCCCTTTCAGAATCGCATCTGAAAAGTTCCGCCTTTGAAATCAGCTGGGATGGCGATACACTGGTCCTTGAGGGAAAAGGATGGGGACACGGTGTCGGCCTGTGCCAGATAGGTGCGGCAGTTATGGCGCACAAGGGGTATGATGCCGGGCAGATACTTCTGCACTATTATCCTGGAACAAAATTGGAAAGAATATGAGCAGAAAAAGTCCGTGGATGTGGATTCCTACCCTGTATTTTGCGGAAGGACTCCCTTATTTCATTGTCAATGTCATTTCTGTAACAATGTTCAAGCGTCTCGGAATGTCCAATGCCGACCTTGCCCTGTACACTAGTCTCCTGTATCTTCCCTGGACGATAAAGCCGCTCTGGAGCCCGTTTGTGGACATTATTCGAAGTAAGCGCTGGTGGATTCTCCTGATGCAGGTAATTATGGCCGCATCCATCTTTGCTCTGGCACTTGTCCTGCCGCATCCTTCCGCTGAGCAGATTGCAGGCGGGGGAATCGGAGTCTCGCCTTTTATTCTGACACTTATTATATTCTATATCACTGCATTTGCTTCCGCGACCCACGACATAGCTGCCGACGGATATTATATGTTGGAACTGGACAGGCACAGGCAGTCCCTTTTCGTGGGCGTGAGGAATACGTTCTATCGTATTGGATCCGTGTTCGGACAGGGAGTTATTGTGGTTATCGCCGGTGCTCTGGAGACTCGTCTCGGAGACATCCCCATGGCCTGGACAATCACTCTTGTGATAAGCGCCCTGATTTTTTCTGCCATCACAATCTATCATATCTTCGTCCTGCCACATCCTAAGGATGATGCCGAAAAACAGAACAGAAGTGCAGGCGATATCTTCAAGGAGTTCGGGCGTACATTTGCGACATTCTTCCGCAAGAAAGGTGTTTGGATGGCAATAATATTTATGCTGCTCTACCGTCTCCCGGAGGCCTTCTCCGTAAAGATGCTGACTCCGTTCATGCTAGACCCTGCCGGGAAGGGCGGGCTTGGACTGTCCACGGCACAGTCCGGTCTCGTCTATGGCACTGTGGGCGTGATTGCACTTCTTGCTGGGGGAATCCTCGGAGGGCTCGCGGCAGGGAAGTGGGGATTGAAGAAATGCCTGTGGCCTATGGCCCTCAGCCTGGCCCTGCCTTGCTCGGTCTATCTTTATATGGCGCTGGCGCAGCCTGAACATATCTGGATCATCTACGCCTGCGTGGCATTCGACCAGTTTGGATACGGTTTCGGATTCACGGCATACACCTTGTATATGATGTATTTCGCGGACGGAGAGTACAAGACGGCGCATTATGCCCTCTGCACGGCTTTCATGGCTTTGAGCATGATGGTGCCGGGAATGTTTGCCGGAATGCTGCAGGAGTCTCTCGGCTATACGGACTTCTTCTGGATGGTGATGGTATGCTGCCTTGTGACTGTGGCCGTCACATTTATTGTGAGGAAAAAGATTGATGCATCATATGGGAAGAACTAGAATCGTACTTCTGCTGGTAGCACTTGTGCTGGGATTCCAGACACTTGCGTATGCCCAGCCGGCCGTCAAAACCGGCATAGAAGTTCTCAGGGACAACGGTTTCAAGGGCCTTGAAGGCAAGAAAGTAGGGCTCCTGACCAACCCTTCCGGGGTTGACAGGAATCTCGTTTCTACTATAGATATCCTTAATGAGGCTGTTGATCTAGTCGCCATTTTCGCCCCTGAGCATGGCGCCCGCGGGGATGTCTATGCCGGGGACAAAGTGTCCGATTCACGGGATTCCCGCACCGGCCTTCCTGTCTATTCCGTCTATGGGGCCACAAGGAAACCTACTCCGGAGATGCTGGAGGGTCTGGACATCGTAGTCTATGATATTCAGGATGTAGGTTCCCGCTCGTACACTTTCATCAGTTCACTCGGACTTATGATGAGGGCCTGCGCCGAGCAGGGGATAGAGGTGATGGTGCTCGACAGACCGAATCCTCTCGGAGGCACGAAGGTCGAAGGAGCTTATCCGGTGGACGGATTCTATTCATTTGTGGGTGAGTTCAGGATTCCGTATGTGTACGGTCTGACTGTCGGTGAGCTGGCGCAGCTCATCAATGAGGAGGGCCTGAACAGGGGCCAGCAGGGGAAAGAAGCCCCTTTGAAGTGCAAGCTTACCGTCATACCGATGGAGGGATGGACCAGGGAAATGCTGTTCAATGACACCGGCCTTCCGTGGGTGCTTCCGTCGCCCAACATCCCATATCCGCAGAGCGCAATCAATTATCCTTGCGCCGGTCTTGCCGGGGAGTTTTCCAACTATCTCAACATCGGTATCGGCTACACCCTTCCTTTCGGGACGTTCGCGGCCGAATGGATAGATGCCGACAAACTGAAAGACAGATTGGACAGTTACGGGATAAAAGGGATGGAGTTCAGGACCATTCATTACAAGCCTATCGCCGGCAGTTCGTCGGGCAAGCTGATACACGGCGTGCAATATTTTATTACCGATTATGATGCCGCATACCTGACATTGACGCAATTCTATGTGATGCAGGCCGTGCACGAACTCTATCCATCCGTCAATCCTTTCGGAACGGGACGCAATGAGATGTTCGACAAGGTGACGGGCTCCGATTATGTTCGCACCCGATTCGGGGCCTCATACAAGGTCCGCGACATAATCCAGTATTGGAACAAGGATGTTGAGGATTTCAAGACCCTCTCGGCAAAGTATTATCTATACTAATTTTATTCCGGCTTCCCTGCAGGCTTCCCTCATATCTTCCGGCCAGATGCTACTCTGTATCTCGCCGATATGGGCTTTTCTGAGCAGGAACATACAGAGTCTGGACTGACCTATTCCTCCGCCGATTGTGTGCGGAAGTTCGCCGGCAAGAAGTTTCTTGTGGTAGTAGAGGTCTGCCTTGTATTCCTGGGCGCGTTCGCGCAGCTGCCTCATCATAGATTCGGCATTCACTCTGATACCCATACTTGACACTTCGAACGCTCTGTCCAGTACTGAATTCCAGAGGAGGATGTCGCCGTTAAGGTCCCAGTCGTCATAGTCGGCGGCTCTTCCGTCGTGCGGCTCACCGTTTGAAAGCTTTCCTCCAATGCCAATGATAAAAACGGCCTTGTGCTCCTTTGTGATGGCGTTTTCTCTCTCTTTTGCATTCATTTCCGGATAGCGTTGCAGAAGTTCTTCCGAATCGATGAAGAAAATATCATCCGGAAGTTCCGGCCTGATCTGAGGGAATTCCACATAAAGCTTGTTTTCCGTGACTTTTATTGCCTCATATATTCTGCGTACGGTTTTCTTCAGGAATTCTATGTTGCGGTCCTTTTCGGAAATGACCTTTTCCCAGTCCCACTGGTCCACATATATTGAGTGGATGTTGTCCAAATCTTCGTCCGGGCGCAACGCATTCATATCGGTATAGATGCCCCTGCCTTCCTCAAGCTTCATCTCCGCGAGCTTCAGCCTCTTCCATTTTGCGAGAGAGTGAACTACCTCTGCCTTCTGCTCGCCCATATCCTTGATAGGGAAGCGTACTGGCCTCTCTATGCTGTTCAAATCGTCATTGATTCCGGTCCCGGAGAGCACCACCATCGGAGCTGTCACTCTGAGTAGTGCCAGCTGCGCCGAAAGATTGCTCTGAAACATATCCTTTACGGCTTTTATCGCTTTTTCGGTATTTTCTTCGCTACCGAGCAGATTGGTGTAGTTATTTGGCAGATATAGTCCCATATAGCTTGTGTAAAACTGTTCCGTCTCCGGATGAATGTAGTATGATTTTCCCTTCCTTCCCGTGCCTGATTCCTTCAGCCTCCATAACCTTGGCCAGCTGTCTTACAACGGCCGGTGCCGGGTCTATCAGCTCGATTTCGTAATCGGTATGATGTTTCGTACGGAAATCCTCAATTATTTTGAGCATTGTGGCTTCGAGGAAAGGGTAGTGGGTGCATCCGAGCACTATCCTGTCTGCCTTTTCCTCAAGAATCGGAAGCAGAACCTGCCCGACAACCTCGCGCGAATGCGGGCTTTCCAAGTCTCCGTTTTCGACAAGTTCCACGAATCCCTGTCCTACTCTTTCAACAATCCGGGTATCGTTTCCGAAGCGGCCTTTCGTATCCTTGTACTTGTCGGCTGCGAGTGTGCCGGTTGTGGCGAGGACGCCTATGACGCCCGTCGAGGTGTTCTCCGCGGCTAGTTTCACGGCCGGCTCCATGCCTATGAACTTGATGGGGAATTCAGCACGGAGGGTGCTGATGGCGGCGGCGGTGGCAGTGTTGCAGGCCACAACAATGATGTCGCAACCCTCACCGATAAGGAAACGGGAGATTTCCCGGGCTCTGTCGATGATGAAATTGCGGTCTCTGGTGCCGTAGGGACAGTTTGCGTTGTCGGCGAAATAGATGCAGTCATCCCCGGGGAGGACTTTCCTGATCTCCCGCAGGACGGACAGCCCGCCGACCCCCGAATCAAATATTCCGATTTTTGCCATAGATATCTGATGCGAATTTAACAAATATTGAAAGAATATGCGTAAAATTCGTAAATTTGCCTTGATATGGTGATTCAAGAACAAATCAGAGACCTGAAACAAAGGGTGGAGACGCTGTGCCGCTGTCTCAGGATTGAGGAACGCAGGGAGGAAGTGTCCTCATTGCAGGCGCAGACCGAAGCCCCGGATTTCTGGGACGACCCCAAGGCTGCGGAAGCATTTATGAAGAAAATGAACGGTGTAAAGTGGTGGGTAGCAGCTTTCGACACCGTGCGCAGCAGCGTTGACGACCTTGATGTCCTTCTTGAACTTGCTCCTGAATCCGAAGAACTGGACCAGGCGTTTGCTGAGGCTACTGCGGCAGTGGAGAATCTGGAGATGAAGAATATGCTCGGAGCTGAAGGTGACAATCTGGGCGCAGTCCTGACTATCAATTCCGGTGCCGGTGGCACTGAGGCGAATGACTGGAGCGCGATGCTGATGAGGATGTATATGCGTTGGGGCGAAAGGAACGGCTACCGAACGAGCGTCAGCGAACAGGTGGAGGGAGATGAAACCGGAATAAAATCTACAACAATAGAATTCGAAGGGGATTACGCCTATGGCTATCTGAAGGCCGAATCCGGAGTCCACAGACTTGTGAGGATATCTCCGTTCAATGCCCAGGGCAAGCGTCAGACCACATTCAGCTCCGTGTTCGTATATCCTCTGGTTGACGACAGCATCAATATCGAGATAAAGGATTCGGACCTCCAGTGGGACACTTTCCGAAGTGGTGGTCACGGCGGGCAGAATGTGAACAAGGTGGAGACCGGCGTGCGCGTGAAGCATATCCCGACCGGGATCGTCGTGGAGAATACGGAAGGACGTACTCAGATAGGTAACAAGGAAAATGCTCTCCGTATCCTGAAATCCCGCCTGTATGACCTTGAGTTGAAGAAAAGACAGGAGAAACAGGCCGAACTTGAGGGTCAGAAACTCAAGATTGAATGGGGCTCGCAGATACGTTCCTATGTTCTCCATCCGTACAAGATGGTCAAGGACCTTAGGACAGGGTTTGAGACTGCAGACACCCAGGGAGTCCTTGACGGCGACCTGAATGCTTTTATGAAAGAATTTTTAATGAACAATAAATAAACGATATGGTTGAATTCAAGTATGCCCCAATGTTCCAATTGGGCAGTGATACCACTGAGTATTACAAGATTCCTGGCTCCGAACAGTATGTGGAGACATCTGATTTCGAGGGCAATAAAATATTGAAGGTCAAGAAAGAGGGCCTTACGGTGATGGCCAATACGGCATTTCATGACGTGAGCTTCATGCTTCGTAAGGAGCACAACAGACAGGTCGCATTGGTCCTCAGCGATCCGGAGGCTTCTGACAATGACAAGTATGTAGCGTTGACTTTCCTCCGCAATGCTGAGATTGCCTGCAAGGGCAAATTGCCTTTCTGCCAGGATACAGGTACCGCAATCATCCACGGAGAAAAGGGCCAGCAGGTATGGACCGGATATTGTGACGAAGAAGCTCTGTCCCTCGGAGTGTTCAAGACATATACTGAAAATGCCCTCAGGTATTCCCAGAATGCTCCTCTTGATATGTACAAAGAGGTGAATACTAAGTGCAACCTTCCTGCCCAGATAGATATTGAAGCTACCGAAGGTGCGGAATACCGTTTCCTTTGCGTCACAAAGGGCGGCGGTTCTGCCAACAAGACATATCTTTATCAAGAGACAAAGGCTATCCTGAATCCGGGTACCCTCGTGAACTACCTGCTCACGAAGATGAAAACTCTCGGTACTGCCGCTTGTCCTCCATACCATATCGCATTCGTAATCGGAGGCACTTCTGCCGAAAAGAATCTTCTCACCGTGAAATTGGCCAGCACACATTATTATGACGCGCTGCCTACTTGCGGAGATGAGACAGGACGGGCTTTCAGGGATGTGGAACTGGAGAAGACCCTTCTTGACGAGGCTCATAAGATTGGGCTTGGAGCCCAGTTCGGAGGCAAATATTTTGCTCACGATGTCAGAGTCATCCGTCTGCCGCGTCACGGTGCAAGCTGCCCTGTAGGTCTGGGCGTAAGCTGCTCTGCTGACAGAAATATCAAGACAAAGATCAATGCTGACGGTATTTGGATTGAGAAACTGGACGATAATCCGGGACTGCTCATTCCTGAAGAGCTCAGGCAGGCGGGAGAAGGCAATGCCGTGAAGATCGACCTTGACCAGCCTATGGAGAATATCCTCAAGGAACTTACGAAATATCCGGTAAGTACGCGTCTGAGCCTTAACGGAACCATCATAGTTGCCCGTGACATCGCTCACGCCAAGCTTAAGGAGCGTCTGGACAATGGTGAGGAACTTCCTCAGTATTTCAAGGACCATCCTGTCTATTATGCTGGACCAGCAAAGACTCCGGAGGGATATGCGTGCGGCTCAATGGGACCTACAACTGCCAACCGTATGGATCCGTATGTGGATCTGTTCCAAAGCCACGGCGGCTCTATGATAATGCTTGCAAAGGGCAACAGAACGCAGGCGGTTACAGATGCCTGCAAGGCTCACGGAGGCTTCTATCTCGGAAGTATCGGAGGCCCTGCTGCAATCCTTGCACAGAATAATATCAAGTCCATCGAGTGCTTGGAGTATCCGGAGCTCGGAATGGAGGCGATATGGAAAATCCGCGTTGAAGACTTCCCTGCATTCATCCTCGTAGATGACAAGGGAAATGATTTCTTCAAACAGCTGGGTCTGTAATTGAAGACGGCAAAAAAAATATTCAGATGGGTGGCGGGAGTAGTGGCTGTACTGCTCCTGCTCCTCATTGTTGCCATATACTTCATCATTTCAGACAGGACGCTTACCAGAATAGCCAACCGATTCACCGATGAGTGCGTGACCGTGGATTCCAATATCGGGAATGTGCATCTGGAACTCCTCAAGAGTTTCCCGATATCCCGTTTCTCCATACGGAACGTATATGTGAAGAACGGGGCGGATACACTGGCCGCCATTGACCACGTCGAGGCCTCCGTAAATGCCAGGCAGCTGCTCAGGGGCTATTATATTGTTCCTGAGGTGACGATTGACGGAGTGCGTGCCAATCTGGAGTTCTATCAGGACGGGAGTTCGAACATAGATGTGTTCCGGCTCCCGACATCCAAGAATAAGTCTGAAAAGAAGTCATCCGGAATTGAGAATTTCCAATTGGGCTCTGCGCGTCTGACCGGCAACAACAGAATCAACTACAGGGATTATCGCTCCGGTACGATTGCGTCCATAGATGGAGTGGAGGCGGAGGTCTCTGCAAGCAAAGGCGCGGCTGACGGCAGGAGGATACGTCGGCGCAAACCTGTGGATATGAGCAAGTTCAAGCTTGACAGTATCCCTGATTTCCTGTCGGAGGTAGATTTTCGCAAGAACGACATTTCGCTTAATATCGACAGTTCCATTACTAATTTCATACGTGAATGGCATCCGAAGGGAAAGATAAGGGTGGAGAAGGGTTCGTTTGTGATTCCTGCCTATCCTTTGCGCAACAATATTGCGGCGCTCGATGCCAGCTTTGACGGAAATGTGTTCGATCTGCACAGCCTGGGAGTCAAGTCGGGTTCGTCCCAGTTTATCCTCAGCGGAAAGCTGAATAATGTTTTCAGACTTTTTTCGCGTTCTCACAGCTCTGTGAATCTGGATCTTATGATGAATGCAAAACGCTTGAACATCAATGAGATAATGGCGGCATTGCAGGTCGGGGAGAAAAAGGAGACAGTGCCTGTCGATACTGTGGCTATGGACAGTTTGAGCCATCAGCAGTACGAAGAGAGCATAGTTGTGGATCTTGAGGATGCGGAGCCTGAGCTTAGGACGCCCCTGATAGTGGTTCCGGCCAATGTCATTGCCAATGTTGCCATCAGCGCATCCCAGGTCAATATTTCATCGTTTGATATCGACAGCCTTGCGGCAAAGATAAGGGTTCAGGAAAGAACCATTCAGATTTCGGATGTTGCGGCCTCATCCCCTATGGGAGACATTGCTTTGGACGCGTATTATGCGTCACGTACCAAGCAGGACATATCCGCAGGTTTCGACCTCGCGCTCCGCAAGGTTACGGCCGAAAAGATTATCGACCTTATCCCTGCGGTCGGTGAAATGCTGCCTATGCTTCGCTCATTCTCGGGAAAATTGGAATGTGACATCACTGCGACCACGAAGATAGACACCACGATGCGCTTCATCACACCGTCCCTTGACGGGGTATTCAATATCCGCGGCCAGAACCTCAGACTGGATGATTTCGGCAAGTTGAAGCCGATCGTGCAGTTCCTTTTGTTCGGCAGGCGGGATTTCAAGCATGTGGACGAATTGAATGTGATGGGAAATGTCAAGGACAGCCGCATAGAGGTGTATCCTTTCCAGATGACCATCGACAAATATACGATGGCCTTGGCCGGTACCCAGAACTTCGACAAGAGTTTCACATATCACGTGTCTATGCTCAAGTCCCCGATTCCTTTCCGCTTCGGAGTCAAACTGTTCGGCGATGATTTCAAGAAAATCCGCTTCAGACTGGGGCACTCGATGTTTAGGAAGAAGGATGTAATTCCGGACTACAGTGAAGACGTAAATATGTTCCGTGAGGATCTTATGATGGCCATCGACAATGTGTTCCACGACAATTTCCGTCTCCCGAACACGGATGGGATGCGGGCTTACAGGCTCAAGGAAGAACCGGAAGAGGAGCTGACATACGAAGAGATAAATGAGATTGAGCTGATGCTGATCGAGATGGAGATAGCGGAACAGAACGAGGCTATGGATGCCGAGATAGACGCACTTATTGCAAATATGGAAATATGAAAGAGATAGAGATTATTCAAATTAACATTAGCGGCGATGACCGTCCCGGACTTACTTCAGAGTTGACCGGAATTCTGGCCAATTATGATGCATTCATACTGGACATAGGTCAGGCCAACATACACCAGTCACTGACTCTTGGTATTCTGATAAAGACCACTCCGGACAAGGCTGGGTTTCTTATGAAGGATCTGCTCTTCAAGGCATCGGAATGGGGAGTCAGGATAAGGTTCACGCCGATTGGCGAAGAACATTACAACAACTGGGTGGCTCGGCAGGGAAAGAACCGCTATATTGTCACGCTCCTTGGACGGCAGATAACTGCGAGACAGATTGCCGATGTGACCGGCGTCATTTCCGGTCATGGTCTGAATATCGACGACATCAAACGTCTGACGGGACGTATCCCTCTTGACGAGAGTTCTATGCTGAACAAATCTTCCATCGAGTTCTCAATCAGAGGATCCCTCACGGATGAGGCCAGGGCCGATATGCAGAAGGCATTCGTGGGACTTTGCACCAACGGACTGGACATCTCCTTCCAGAAAGATGACATCTACAGACGCAGCCGCAGGCTGATTTGCTTCGACATGGATTCCACCCTTATCGGCACCGAGGTCATCGATGAACTCGCAATGAGAGCCGGAGTGGGTGATGAGGTCAAGGCTATCACAGAGAGCGCGATGCGCGGAGAGATTGACTTCAAGGAGAGTTTCACGAGGAGAGTGTCGCTGCTGAAGGGTCTCGATGAATCCGTGATGGAGGACATCGCTAAGAACCTCCCATATAATGAAGGTTTGGAGAGGATGATGACGATATTGAAGAGGGTAGGATACAAGACCGCCATACTTTCAGGAGGCTTCACGTATTTCGGAAAATACCTCCAGATGAAGTTCGGATTTGATTATGTCTATGCCAACGACCTTGAGATTGTGGATGGAAAGCTGACAGGAAAGTACCTCGGTGAGATTGTGGACGGAAAGAGGAAGGCGGAACTTCTCAGGCTGCTCTGCCAGGTGGAGAACATCAATCTCGAGCAGGCTGTAGCAGTAGGGGATGGCGCGAACGACCTTCCTATGCTGAACCTAGCCGGGCTTGGAATTGCCTACCACGCAAAACCAAAGGTCGTAGCAGGCGCCCAGCAGGCAATTTCACGAGTAGGCCTCGACGGACTGCTGTATTTCCTCGGATTGAAAGATTCGAAGATAGACCCTTAGGAATTTTTATTATATTTGCACTGCGGAAATGAGAAAGTCCGGCAGGATTCCGTCCGTTCGGGCCTCGGCTCCGCAGACATAAATAGCGGGCGTGTTGTAATTGGTAGCCAAGCTAGACTTAGGATCTAGTGCCTTCGCGCGTATGGGTTCGAGTCCCTTCGCCCGCACTCGAGAAGCTTCAAGCTGACGCTTGAGGCTTCTCTCGTTCTTAGGGGGCTCTGCCCCCTTATCCGCCGCTATTGCGGCTACCCCCGCGGCTCCCGAGCTACCGACATCGCACTTCGTGCTCCGTCCCGCTCTCCGCCGGGCGCTCTGAGGAGCGCCTTGTTATCTTCTCACTTCCCGGCGTTGGGAGGGCCGCAAATTTTCTCTTATTCTTTTCTAAAATTGGCGACTTTTTGGCGAGATAAATAGGGCTTTAACTGGTTAGTGACGCTAACCACTAAGAGGGTATTTACAATCCGGCCGTTCTATCTTTTGCTCAATTACATATTTTATCATAGCAATCGGTATGTATCTATCGCTCACTTTGGAGAAAATGCATGATATCCCTCAGATTTGCAGAGATACTGAGGGATATCTGTCTCTGCCTATTTCATGAATCTGAACGCCTTGTCGATACACTTTTTCTTTTGCTCTAGATTCGGGTGCACATACAGATTGAGTGTTGTCCCGATATTCGAGTGGCCGAGCAGTACGCTGACAGTCTTGTAATCGCAGTTGCTCTCGATGCAGCGCGTCGCAAAACTATGGCGCAGGCCGTGAAATTTCATCGCAGGGATGCCTATTTCGGCCATCAACGCCTTGTAATAGTTCCGGTAAGTTCTGGGTTCGATAGGTTTAACATCATTGCTCAGCACGAAATAGTCATCATTGACAACCTTCCTTACGGGCTTTAGCATCCTCATCAATTCTCTTGAAATAGGAATATCCCGGATTGAATTCTGAGTTTTCGGAGCACCAATCATCAATTCGGTATGGCGTTCATCCTCATCCATCACATACACTCTCTCGATGGTCTTCCGGATTCGGATGACTCCTTCGTCAATGTCAATGTCAGACCAGGTAAGCGCACACACCTCACCGATACGGAGGCCGCAGGAAAGGCAGACGTAGATACCAAGATTCCGGAACGTGAAATTCTCCTTGACATACTGCATCACTTTCCTGTGGCTCTCGATACTGAGAACTTCCAGTTCCGGCTTTTGTTGTACCGATGGAAACTTGATATCCCAATCTGTTTTCCAATCGCAGCCCTGCTTTGCACCGAAGCGGACAATCATCTTCAAGACGATGAGCATATCCCGAACTGTTTTCTGGGCAAGACCGTCATTCAGGGACGCAATGATGAATTCCTGTACTTCGCTTTCGCTGATGGTAGTCCGGTTGCCGAATGCCGGCAGAATGTGATTCTCAAGAATGAGAACGTAGGCTGCGTATGTCGATACCTTGACATACTGTTTCTTGTCCCTCCTCCAGAGGTCAGAAACTTCTTTGATTGTTTTCTCTTTCATAGAATGAATGTTTTATGTCAGAGAAATATACTACCTGAGTCCGGCGTAACTCCCAAAGGTCCCAGCTTTGAGATTCCCGGAGTTCAGCGGAGAGTGGGTAAAATCGAAGCTAGGCAACATTGCTGAATTCAGTAAAGGTACCGGAATATCCAAGGAGCAGCGTTCAGAGACAGGAATGCCGTGCATATTGTACGGAGAATTATATACGAGATACAAGTCAGAGGTTATCAAGAATGTAATCAGTAAGACAGACTTACCCGATGCTGATCTTGTCAAGAGCCGGTCTAATGATATAATCATTCCTGCATCTGGAGAAACGGCCGAAGATATCGCAACTGCCAGGTGCGTACCATTCGATAATGTCCTCCTTGGCGGTGATTTGAATATCATCCGACTAAAGAATCAAGATGGTCGATTCTTCAGTTACCAATTGAACGGTGTTAGAAAATACGATATTGCTACTGTCGCGCAAGGAGTTTCTGTTGTTCATCTTCATGCCGGAGATTTGAAAGGGATAATGGTTAAATATCCATCAGACATAGTAGAACAACGGAAAATTTCTGAAATGATTTCCCTCATTGACGACAGGATCGAAACCCAAAGCAAGATAATTGAGGAACAGGAAGCCTTATTGAAGTCGCTTGCGGATTCTTCTATCAAAGCTTTATGCGATGGCCAATG
>JAKSKD010000015.1 GCA_024401925.1 Bacteroidales bacterium
CCACGACCTCGAGATTACAAATCACGCGCTCTAGCCAACTGAGCTACATCGGCAATATGTCAAAGCCCTTTTTTACTAAAGGACTGCAAAGATATGCATTAATTCTAACAATGCAAATAATTTTTATTCTTTTTGAGAAAGATTTTGCAGCAGTTTCGTCAGACTGTCAGTATCCAGCCCGCAATCAGCCTGCTGCTGCTTCTGGGAGGCATGTGCGATGAATTTATCCGGAATTCCCACACCCTTGATGCGGCCGTCAAATTCTTTCTCGCCAAGATATTCACATACTGCGCTGAACAGTCCGCCTTTGAGTGTGCCGTCTTCTACAGTGACAATTTTCCTGAATTCTTTAGCTATCGTGTCCAGTGTCTCAGTGTCAATAGGTTTCAACTGGCGCATATCATAGACGGCAACTGAGCCGCATCCGAGTCCCTTCATCCTATCAGAAGCCTCGACGGCCCTGTTGACTGCCGGACCGATTCCGAGTACGGCAATATCCTGCCCTTCTGCAAGTTTCTCGGCGCCATAAGGCTTTCCTGTAATGGGCTCGAAAGACCTCCATCCGGTTCCTTCTCCGCGCCCGCGCGGGTACCTTATTATAATAGGCCCGTCTTCCTGTTCTAATGCTGCATACATTGCATTCTTTAGCTCGACCTCATTTCTTGGAACGATTATCCTGATTTCCGGAATGCTGCGGTAGGCGGCAAGGTCGAAAGCCCCCTGGTGGGTGGCTCCGTCTTCTCCGACAAGCCCCGCCCTGTCAAAGCACAGGACAACCGGAAGTTTCTGGAGGGCAACATCGTGAATGATCTGGTCGTATGCTCTCTGTGAAAATGCAGAATACAAGTTGCAGAAAGGTCTCATACCACCAACTGCCAGACCTGCGGCAAAAGTCACGGCGTGTTCTTCTTCTATGCCTACATCGAAGAAACGCTCCGGCATTTCTTTGGCGAGCAGGCTCATCCCGCATCCGCTTGCCATTGCTGGTGTTATCCCGACAACACGGGAATCTTTCCTTGCGAGTTCAAGCAAGACTTCTCCGAACACATCCTGATAGCGATCGACTTCGTAATTCTGCTTGATGCGTTCGCCCGTTTCAGGGTTGAATCTTCCCGGAGCATGCCAAGTGGTCGGGTCAGCCTCTGCCGGGGCATATCCCTTGCCTTTCCTGGTGATGCAGTGCAATACCCTCGGACCGTTCATTTTCCGGAGTTTCTCAAGGGTTTCGGTAAGCTGGACGATATTGTTGCCGTCTACAGGACCGAAATATCTGAATCCGAGCGACTCAAACAAGTCTCCTCCACTTCTTTTTACAAGCCAGGATTTGAATGACCTTGACCACCTTTGGAAGAATGAGCGTGCAGATGTCTCTCCCATCGAATTCCATACTTTTTCCTTCATTCTGTTGAAGGCCGGGTTGGTGGTCATCCTCAGGAGATGGTTGTGGAGCCCACCGATATTTCCGTCAATCGACTGGTTGTTGTCATTGAGGATGATCAGCAGGTCGGATTTGCTGGCACCCGCATTGTTGATTCCTTCGAAGGCGAGACCGCCTGTGAGCGCACCGTCTCCGATGACTGCAACGACTTTTTCATTCCTCCCCTGCATCCTCACAGCCTCTGCAATGCCAAAGGCCGCGGAAATGGAGGTGGAAGAATGCCCGACTCCAAAGCAGTCATAAGGGCTTTCCTGCCTTTTCGGAAAACCGCTCAGACCGCCCTTGGTGCGTATGTCCGTGAAGGCTTCGCGCCTTCCAGTAAGAATCTTGTGGGCATATGCCTGGTGGCCTACGTCGAAGACAATCTTGTCTTCCGGCGTGTCGTAAACATAATGGAGCGCTGTGATTATTTCTACAGCCCCGAGGCTGGATGCAAGATGCCCGGGATTGCGGGAACAGCACTGTACCATATAGTCCCGGATCTCGGCGCAGAGTCTTTTCAGTTCATCCTTACTGAACCCTTTTATATCGGCAGGTGAATTTACCTTGTCAAGCAAGTCATACATAGGTCGCGAAGTTACGATTATTTTTGTAACTTCGTAGGTCAAAATGTAATTATAAATCAAAGAAATAATGGCAGAAAAAGTACAGAAATTATTGAATGACTACCCTGCAGCCAGATGGGCTGCGCTCATTCTTATTGCGCTGATGATGTTCTTCGGCTACATGTTCGTGGACGTGATGTCTCCTCTCCAGTCCCTGGTGGAGCAGCAGAGGGGATGGACACCTGACGTTTTCGGAACGTATGCATCTTCCGAGTACATCCTGAATGTTTTCGGTTTCCTTATCATTGCCGGTGTTATCCTCGACAAGATGGGAGTGCGTTTTACGGGTGTCCTTTCGGCATCGATGATGTTCGTTGGGGCTACTATCAAGTTTATCGGAATCAGCGAGTGGTTTCAGGGTACGGCTGTGTGTGAGTGGCTCGGAAGCTGGTGGACGGCTCTTCCTGGAAGCGCGAAGATGGCTTCTCTCGGATTCATGATCTTCGGATGCGGCTGCGAAATGGCAGGCACAACGGTTTCCAAAGCTATCGCAAAGTGGTTCAAGGGCAAGGAAATGGCTCTTGCTATGGGCATCGAGATGGCAATCGCCCGTGTCGGTGTATTCGCCATTTTCTCAATCAGTCCGCTGATTGCAAACAAACTCGGATCGGTGCAGGCTCCTGTGGGATTCTGTACAGTGCTTCTCCTTATCGGTCTCATCAACTTCATTGTATTCACATTCATGGACAAGAAGTTCGACGGACAGCTTGTCGAGGCCGGGCTGAAATCCGAAGAACCTTCTGCTGAAGATGAATTCCACATCAAAGACCTCGGAAAGATTTTCAGTTCACTGAATTTCTGGGTGGTAGCCCTTCTGTGTGTGTTGTATTATTCAGCAATCTTCCCATTCCAGAGATATGGTGCCAATATGCTACAGTGCAATCTTGACGGCATTCCTGCTGCGACGGCGGCCAATATCTTCCGCTGGTTCCCTATCGGAGCCGCTGCAATCACGCCGTTCCTCGGAAGTTATCTGGACCACAAGGGTAAAGGCGCCACGATGCTTATCTGGGGTGCACTTCTGCTGATTGTCTGCCACCTCGTATTCGCTTTCGCACTTCCTGCGACAGGCAGCAGACTCCTGGCTTATGTAACTATTGTTGTCCTAGGCATCAGTTTCTCCCTTGTTCCGGCTGCTCTCTGGCCTTCAGTTCCTAAGATCATTGATGAGAAGATTCTCGGTTCTGCATACTGTCTGATTTTCTGGGTCCAGAATATCGGCCTCTGCCTCGTTCCTTCACTCATCGGATCAGTGCTTGCTTCAACCAATGCCAACAACCCTGCAGTGATTGAAGCAAAGGCTGCCGGCGCGGAGTTCATACCTTATAATTATACCATTCCGCTTATCATTTTTGCTGGATTCGGTGTGCTTGCTTTCATAATCGCCCTATATCTCAAGGCACTTGACAAGAAGCGCGGACTCGGTCTCGAAGAACCTAATATCAAGTAAATGAAAGAGCTTAAAATTAATTCAAAAGTCTGCTGGCTGGCGCTTGCTTGTCTTGTGGTGCCGATGTTCGCATCGTACTTCTTCGACGACATGTTTTCCACGCTCTCACAGCTCTTCAAGAATCCGGAGCTGCTGGAACTTGGATGGGACAGCGCTGACTACGGCTTCTATGCCGGCGGATATTCATTCCTCTGCGTGTTCGGGGGATTGGTGATATGCGGAATTCTGCTCGATATATTTGGTGTCAGGCTCATCGGATCCGTCTTTGTCGCTCTGATGGCACTCGGCGCAGGAACAGTGTTCGTGGCAATCCGTTCCGGACTTGACCCGAAGGTGTCTTTGGCAATCGCATATGTCGGATGTATGCTCTTCGGCCTTGGTAGTGAGATTGCCGGGGTGGCCGTCACCCGTTCCATAGCGAAGTGGTTTAAAGGAAGGAACGTGGCTCTTGCTATGGGACTGCAGCTTGCAATCGCGCGCTTAGGTACTGCGACGGCGTTTGTCCTGTCTCCGATTCTGGTTGCCCAGAAGGCACCGGGGGAGATATATACTCTTGCTGAGACTTCCAAGCCTGCTCTTTTCGGACTTTGCCTGATATTCATCGGAGTGATACTGTGGGCAATTTTCGTAGCTATGGACGCAAGGTTTGACAAGGCTGCTGGAATTGCCGTGAAAAGAGGTGAAGTCAAGGAAGAAGATAAATTCAAGCTCTCGGACATTGTGAAGCTGCTTACGAATCCGCGCTTCATAATGATATCCCTGCTTTGTGTATTCTTCTACTGCTGCATAGTCTCATTCAAGAAATTCGGTACGGCGATAGTAATCCCTCGCTTCGATATGGATGTGGACAGCGCGAAATGGATGATTACGATGATTCCTTTCTTTACGGTAATCTTCACTCCGCTTTTCGGTGCTCTGGTAGATAAAAAGGGAAAGGGCACGCTTTGGATGATAGTGGGAGCCGTACTTGTGTTGACCGCACATCTTGTACTTGCATTCGCTCCACAGGGTGAGGCATTCTGGGGCTATGCCGGAATAGCAGTTCTTGGAGTCGGATATTCGCTCGTGCCTTCGGCTATGTGGCCTTCTGTGCCGAAGATTGTCCCTGAACGCAACCTTGGGACGGCATATTCCCTGATATACTGGATACAGAATATGGGAATGCTGCTGGTTCCGGTGTTTGTCGGAAGGATTTTCAAGACTGGCGCTCCGGAAGCTCCGGTGAGGGCGGAATTTATTTTTGTCGGGCTTGGCATTGTGGCCGTCTGCATCGCGTTGTTGCTTAAAAATGCATCACACAAGCATCCGGAACTTGAACTGGATGCTCCTAACAAGAAATGATAATTACGCTGACAGGATTTATGGGATGCGGAAAGACATCCACAGGCAGGGCGCTCGGCGCCCTGCTTTCGTGGGGTGTCATAGACTTGGATGCGGCTGTTGAAAGCAGGGCAGCAAAGACAGTCGCCGAAATATTCGTTCAGGAAGGTGAGGGCGGCTTCCGGGCTCTTGAAAAAGAAGTGCTTGCCGAAGTCCTTTCCCGAAAGGATGATAATCTGGTCCTCTCCCTTGGCGGCGGGACAATCAAGGACAGGGACAATCTGGCCCTTGTGAAAAGAAGCAGCAAATGTATCTATTTGCGTGCTCCGGCTTCCAGCCTTGCAGAATGGCTGTCCGAGGATATGGCTGAGAAATCCCGTCCTCTGCTCAGCCGTGGCGCTGGTGTAAGTCTTGAGTCACATATCGCTTCAATGCTTAAGGAACGCGAGCCGTACTATCTTGCGGCCGCAGATGGAATTGTAGATGTGGATGGGCTGGACTATGACGAAACTGCCCTGAGGATAAGGAAAATGCTTTCTATATGACATCCTCGCGCTCCCGCAAGTCCTTGACGCGGAGCTGGATTGTGGAGTTTCCACGGTAATAATTCTCAACTACCGAGTAGCATACATCGAAAGGATTGCCACCTTTTATGTAGTCAAAGAAGGAAGCCTTGTTGAAAGCTATTGCCGGAATCTGGTGATAAGGGTATGATTCCTGAATCAGGTCCAGCTTTAGATGCACTCCCCCTGCACCGACTTTTCTTCCGTTACCGTCATCATAGACATCCTCGGTCACGAAGATAGGGTTGTTGTTGCCAGGGCCGAACGGCTGGAACTGTTTCAGGAGGCGGAAGAATTTAGGCGTAATCTGGGAGAAATCCAGTTTCGAATCTATCTCAATGATCGGTGTAATCATCTCCTTTGTAATCTTGCCGGCCGTGAAGGAATCGATCCTGTGGCTGAATTCCTTAAGATTCTCCTCCTTCATCGTCAGACCTGCGGCATAGACGTGTCCGCCGAAGTTCTCAAGGAGATCAGCGCAATGCTCGATTGCCTCATAGAGGTCGAATCCGGTCACACATCTCGCTGAACCGGTTACGAATCCGTTTGATTTGGTGAGTACGACGGTCGGCTTGTAGAACGCCTCCACGAGACGGGAAGCAACGATTCCGACGACACCCTTGTTCCACGAAGGGTTATAGACTACAATGGTGTTTTCGAAAGCGAGGCACTGTCCGTTCTGGACCATCTCCAAAGCTTCCTGGGTTATCTCCCTGTCTATGTTTTTCCTTTCGGTATTGTTCTCGTTTATTTTCTCTCCGATTTTGGTCGCGGTCTTTGAATCCGTAGCCGTAAGAAGCTCGACAGCAAGACTGCCTGTTTCCATTCGTCCGGCCGCATTGATGCGCGGACCGATTTTGAAGACGATGTCGTCGATGGTAAGATGACCCGGTTCGAGCATAGAGAGATTGATCATTGCAAGAAGCCCTTCCCTCGGATGTTCGTTCAATTGCTTCAGACCATAATGCGCAAGAATCCTGTTTTCTCCAACCATTGTGACAAGATCGGAAGCAATGCTGACTACGAGCAGGTCCAGAAGCGGGATGAGGGTCTCGAAGTCGATTCCGTACGTTTGAGAGTATGCCTGAACCAGTTTGAATCCTACACCGCATCCGCTGAGGTCATCGAACGGATATTCGCAGTCTTCGCGTTTCGGGTCGAGGACGGCGATTGCCGGCGGGATGGATTCGTCGGGAAGATGATGGTCGCATATGATGACGTCAACGCCCTTGCTCTTTGCATAGGCGGTCTTGTCAATTGCCTTGATGCCGCAATCCAGAGTGATGATGAGGGAATAGCCGTTGGACACGGCCCAATCGATTCCTTTGATGGAAAGCCCGTATCCTTCATCGTAGCGGTCAGGGATGTAGAATTCCACCTTGTCGGAAAAGCGCTTGATGAATGAATAGACAAGCGATACGGCTGTCGTCCCGTCCACATCATAGTCTCCGTACACCAGGATACGCTCTCCTGTAACAATGGCTTCGTGTAATCTTTCCACAGCCTTGTCCATATCCTTCATAAGGAATGGGTCGTGGAGGTCTTCGAGTGTAGGACGGAAGAATGCCCGGGCCTGTTCAAAGGTCTCGACGCCTCTCTTGACGAGAAGCTCGGCGAGCACTCTATCTATGCCCAGCTCCGCAGCGAGACGGCCGACTTTTTCGGGGTCAGCCTGCTCTTTCAGAATCCATTTGCACTCAATAGCCATAATCACACAAAGTTAGTGATTAAGTTTCAAAAATCGAATTTATTGTAGTACTTTTGTTAGATTTTGATAAAATGTGATTTTATGAACAATATTGAATTCAGTGAGCAGGAACTCCAGAGAAGGGAGTCGTTGAAGCAGATCAGGGAACTTGGGATAGAGCCGTATCCGGCTCCGTTGTATCCGGTGAACATTTCCACGAAGCAGATAGCCGAGCAGTATGATCCCGAGAAACAGAACCTTCAGGACGTATGCATCGCCGGCAGAATCATGTCCCGCCGTATTATGGGTGCAGCTTCCTTCATGGAACTCCAGGACGAATCCGGAAGAATCCAGGTGTATGTCAAAAGGGATGAAATCTGTCCTGGTGAAGACAAGACAATGTACAACACTGTATTCAAGAAACTTCTCGATATCGGTGACATCATCGGTATCAAGGGCTTTGCGTTCATCACCCAGACAGGCCAGCTGAGCATACACGCAAAAGAACTCACTTTGCTCAGCAAGTCGCTCAGAGTCCTTCCTATCGTAAAGGAAGCGGACGGAATCGTTCACGATGCATTCACCGACCCGGAACTCCGTTACCGTCAGAGATATGTGGACCTGATTGTAAATCCTCAGGTCAAGGACACCTTCATCAAGAGGGCGAAGATTATCGCAACGATGCGACAGTATTTCAACGAGGCAGGATGCCTCGAGGTGGAGACTCCGATTCTTCAGAGCATCCCTGGAGGCGCGACAGCACGTCCTTTCATTACCCATCATAATGCTTTGGATATTCCGCTCTATCTGAGAATTGCAAATGAACTCTATCTGAAGAGGCTGATTGTAGGAGGATATAACGGAGTTTATGAGTTTGCAAAGGATTTCCGCAATGAGGGCATGGACAAGACCCACAATCCGGAGTTCACCTGTATGGAGATATATGTCGCATACAAGGATTACAACTGGATGATGGGTTTCGTGGAGAAGATGCTTGAGAAGATTTCCTTGGAGGTCAATGGGACAACCGAACTCACGATAGGCGAACATAAGGTCAACTTCAAGCCGCCGTACAGAAGACTTCCTATCCTTGACGCAATAAAAGAATATGCCGGTGTGGATGTTTCTGGAATGGACGAGGCCCAGCTCCGCGAGACTTGCAAGAAACTCAATGTAGAGGTCGAGCCTTCTATGGGCAAGGGTAAGCTTATCGATGCTATTTTCGGGGAATATGCCGAAGACAAGCTTATCGACCCTACCTTCATAATCGACTATCCTGTGGAGATGTCTCCTCTGACAAAGCGTCATCGCAGTAACCCTGAGCTGACCGAAAGATTCGAACTCTTCGTGTGCGGAAAGGAACTTGCGAATGCATATTCAGAACTCAATGACCCGATCGACCAGTTCGAGCGTTTCCAGGAGCAGGCCCGCCTCAAGAGTAATGGAGACGATGAGGCTATGTTCATCGATATGGACTTTGTACGCGCTCTCGAATACGGAATGCCTCCGACCTCGGGACTTGGAATGGGAATCGACCGTCTTACAATGTTCATGACGGGACAGATGAACATCCAGGATGTTCTGTTCTTCCCTCAGATGAAGCCAGAGAAGGCGCTCAAGAAAGATGAGGATTGAGTTTGTTTCTTCTCCGAAAAATCCTAAGATAAAGGATCTGGTCTCGCTGCAGGAGAAATCCTCGATGCGGCGTGAAACGGGTCTTTTTGTTGTTGAGGGAAGAAGGGAAATAGAGCACGCTCTGGAATCGGGATATAAGATCGATACCCTTTTTTACTGTCCGGAACTGGGCGGGATCCAGCATCCGGCAGACAAGTTGATTGAAGTCCCGGCTGCCGTCTATGAAAAGATTGCATACCGCGGGACTACGGAGGGTGAGATAGCGGAATTCAGGGAGAAGATTGTCGGTCTGAAGGATATCGTTCTAGGAAAGAATCCTCTGGTGGTTGTACTTGAAAGTGTGGAAAAACCGGGCAACCTCGGCGCGGTGCTCAGGAGCGCTGATGCGGCTGGAGCTGATGCCGTCATCGTCTGCGACCCGCTTACTGACCTGTACAATCCCAATCTCATACGCGCGAGTCTCGGTGCGGTATTCACCGGACAGGTCGTCTCCACTACTTCTGAAGAGGCAGTCAAGTGGCTGAAGAATAAAAAGATACAAATACTTACCGCCCAGCTTCAGGACAGCGAGTGGTATTATGATACAGATATGAAGCGCGGGACTGCACTTGTGATCGGTACCGAATCGACCGGACTCACCGACATTTGGAGAAACGCGGCCGATGCCCATATCAAGATTCCTATGCTTGGATCGCTTGACAGCCTCAATGCCTCTGTGAGCGCTGCGATTCTTTTATTTGAGGCTGTAAGACAGAGAAATGCCTAAGTTCGGACTCATAGGATATCCTATCGGACATTCGCAGAGCCCAAGCCTTTTCAAGGAGTGGTGCGATGGGAAGTGGCCTTATGACTTGGTTGAAACTGAAGATTTTGATAAGGCCTGGGAGATTTTCCTGAAGGAATATGATGCCATCAACATCACTGCTCCGTTCAAGGAAAAAGCCTTCCTGCGTTGTGATTCTGCAAGCCGCGAGTGTAGAATATTAGGGGCTGCGAATATCGCAGTAAAGACCCAAGAGGGTGTCGTGGCCTATAATTCCGATTATCTTGCCGTAAAAGAAATAATTAAAGAGAAGAAATTGGCCGGAGTGGCTTTGATTGTCGGCTATGGCGGGGCGGGGAAAGCCGCTGCACTCGCTGCGAGTGATGCCGGACTGGATGTGGTTGTATGCAACAGAACTGTCTCCAAAGGCGAGGGAATCCGCCCTCTTGAGGAAATTCCCGTCCTGGTACCGGTCGCAGACATTGTGATTTATACTCTCCCTCTGATGATACCGGAGATGGAAGGGCTGGAAATGAATTGTGTGCTTGAAGCGAATTATCGGAATCCATCCCTTTCAAAGCTGAAGATAAATAACTATATTGCAGGGTTGGAGTGGCTGAGACAACAAGCTGTTGCAGGCTACCCGTTATTGACATCGACACTAACTAAATAAAAACCACAATGATGAAATCAAGATTCGTGGCAGTTGCCACATCGCTAGCATTCCTTGTAATCGGGTGCAGTGCTCCTCGGACGCCACAGGAGAGGCTCACTATCAATGATGAGGAAATCAATGAGATCATCGCAGGGATGACCATCGAAGAAAAAGTCGAAATGCTCCATAGCAAGACCAATATGTCTTCAGAAGGTATCCCGAGACTTGGTATTCAGGAAATCCGTTATGCCGACGGCCCTTTCGGAATTCGTGAAGAGGGCGTTCCCAATGGTTTCATCCCTGCCGGATGGACAACGGATTCTGCTACATATTTTCCTACAGGTTCGGCACTTGCCGCTACCTGGTCCGCAGAACTTGCGTACAAGTATGGTCACGGAATGGGTACAGAAGGCCGCAAGAGAGGTAAGGACATTATCCTTGGCCCTGCAATCAATATCCAGAGAATCCCTGTAGGAGGCCGTACATACGAATATCTCAGCGAGGATCCGTTCCTTGCGGGAGTTCTTGCAACCGAATATACAAAGGGCTCGCAAGATGCCGGAACAGGCGTCTGCCTCAAGCATTTCGCTCTCAACAACCAGGAGATGAGCCGTGGTTCGGTGAATGTGATATGTGACGAGCGAACAATGCGTGAAATATACCTCAAGCCTTTCGAAATGGCTGTTGTAGAGGGCGGTGCAGTCAGTCTTATGCCTGCATACAACAAAGTCAACGGATATCATTGCTCTGAGAACGAACATCTCCTCAATGAAATCCTCCGTGGCGACTGGGGATTCCGCGGAATCACCGTTTCCGACTGGGGCGCAACACACAGCACAATGGGTGCTGCCCTTCACGGACTCAATGTCCAGATGACAGGAAGCAATTATCTCGGCCAGCCTGTCATCGATTCTATCGCAACTGGTGCTCTTACAGAGAAAGTTCTGGACGACAAGGTCCGCGAGCTTCTCCGTGTCCGTTTTGCTATCAAGGCTATACCTCCTGAGGAGTGTAACAACGAAGTAGCTTCGCAGCCGGAGTCACGCCAGACCGCATATGAGGTCGCAACAAAGTCAATCGTTCTCCTCAAGAATGAGGGCAGGATTCTCCCTATCAGCAAGGATGTCAAGAAGATTGCTGTCATCGGAAGATCAGCTGACACAAAGACCGCTCTCGGAGGAGTAGGTGCAGGTGTCAAGACTGTTTATGAGGTTACACCTCTCGAAGGAATCAGGTCACACGTGGCTGAAGACGTGGAGGTTCTTTACAGCCCGGGTTACAATTTCCCTCCAAGAAGGAACTGGGACGGAACAGTGGATGAGGTTAAACCTGCCAATGAAGTGCTTTGCAAAGAGGCAGTGGAAGTTGCAAAAGATGCTGACCTCGTACTCCTTTTCCTCGGTACGAACAGGGAGGTCGAGACCGAGGGCTCTGACCGTGCCGATATGTTCTTCCCTGCAGGACAGGAGGAACTCATCAAGGCCGTTGCCGAGGTTAATCCAAACATCGTCAGCGTAATCATATCCGGGGGCCCTTGCGATCTCCGCGAACTTACAAAGGTTGCTCCTGCTATCGTAGAAGGGTGGTGGAACGGACTTGAAGGTGGGAACGCGCTTGCTGATGTCCTTTTCGGAAACATCGCCCCGTCAGGAAAACTTCCTTTCACCTTCCCTATAAAGCTTGAGGATTCCCCTGCATATGCTCTTGGAAATTATCCTCAGAAGTTCGAGGATTCAGACCTCTTCACCTCACTTTATCGTGAGGACCGTACAGGAAAGGCAGCTCCTACTCAAGAGGAACTCTGGCAGCTTCGCCGCCAGTTCTCTCCAGAGTCTGTATATTCGGAAGGCCAGTATGTCGGCTACCGTTGGTTCGACACCAAGAAACTTCCTGTAATGTATGCATTCGGACACGGTCTTTCATATGTTGATTTTGAATATGCCAACGTAAAGACCAATAAATCAAGTTATAAGGCAAAAGATGTCATTACAGTTACATTCGACCTCACCAATACCGGTGATATGGAAGCTGACGAAGTCGCCCAGCTTTATGTACACCGCAAGGATGCAAAGGTCGAGTGGGCTGAGAAAGAATTGAAAGCGTTCCAGAGGGTTACTCTCGCAGCCGGTGAGACGAAGACAGTCACGCTTACCGTCCCTGTTGAGAATCTCCGCTACTGGGATGTGGATATCAATGGTTGGAACCTTGAGGATGGGGACATCGACATTCTCGTAGGTGCCGCATCAGACGATATCCGTCTTTCAACAACAGTTCATATTTAATTTTTAATCATTAATCAAATTTATCATGTCACTGAACAAAGTAATGCTGATCGGTAACGTTGGAGCAGACCCTGAAGTACGTTACCTCGAGGGAACATCAGCTAATTCAGGTAGTGCGAAAGTTGCAAGCTTCAGGCTTGCTACGACGGAGAGGTACAGAGACCGCAATGGTGAGCAGAGAGAAAACACTGAATGGCACAACATCGTGGCTTGGAGAAACTCCGCTGACATCGTTGAACGTTATGTCAAGAAGGGCACTTCACTTTATGTGGAAGGAAGGCTCAGAACCCGTGAATGGACGGATCAGACCGGTGCTAAAAGACGCACCACTGAGATTCTGGCCGATTCACTGCAGCTTCTTGGTCGCAGAAGCGACAATCCGGGAGCAACGGAAGGTGCATATTCTGCACCGGCACCGGCTGCACCTGTTGCCGCTCCAAGGCCGGTTGTTGCACCTGCACCTGTGCCTGTCGCACCAGAACCAGTAGACCTTGGAGCCGGAGACGACGATCTCCCGTTCTAGTGGCAACTATGTAATAGAAGGGCGGCCTCCATATGGGGACCGCCCTTTTTGGTTCTTATGAGGAATGTCAGAATAAAGTAAGTTCTTCAACCTCCGGGATATCCTCGAATGGCCCGAGATCCTCTTCCGGTGTCTCCAGATCAATTATTTCAATTTCTTCCTCATCAGGAATCTCTTCCTCCGGCTCATCTTTCTGAAGCGGCTCAATGAATTCCACCTTCTTTATCTCCCTGTCGGAGCACTTCTTCCCTTTGGCGGTACAGCCTTTCTTTGCAATGAATTCCTCCGCGTTGATGACCTCGGGTTCGCGGTGCTCGGATTTTCCTCCGAAGGTGACGAGCACCTGCGGATATTTGTCTTCGGAAATGTCAAGCAGGTAGGACCCTTTTCCGTCAGAGATGAAGGAGAGAGGGGTGTTGTCGCTGAGGGTGAAGGAGAAGCGCTTGATGTAGAATGCCTTCACGATGCCGTCATAATAAAGTGCCGTGTAGGTCTTGTTCTGGTCCAGCTTTTCTATCTTGAGAACATCTCCCTGGTAGCGGTTGGATACATCAAATGATGTCGTGTAGTATGTTCCGTTCTTGAAGATGGCAAGTACCTTGTCCTCCGTATTGAACTGACCGAGATAGAGTCCTCGGTTCTCGTCATTGAGTTTCTGGATGTCGGCGTCATACCAGATGTCCTTACCGGAGATGGTCGACACTCCTTTGCTCTTTATTACAATCCTCTGGATCGGGTTCTTCGATACAACATTTCCTCTCGAAGTCTTTCCCTTGATGGCGAGGGTGGAGAAATCGTATTCCGCCGTCACTTTCTTGAGTTTCAGACGAGGTCTGAAGTAGATTTTGACGGATTCTGCCTCACCATTATGGTTGGCTGAGAACCACAGGATTTTCGACCCTTCCTTGCCTTGGGTGATGTCGTACTCTTTGTCCCTCGTAATAGAGGTGATGGCGAAACGCTTGGCGTAAGAAAGGGCGGTCATTCCGTCGCGGTAGATGACGTTGTATATCGTACGGGTGTCGTTTCTGTTGAAAACACCGGCATAGAGCAGATCCTTTCCGAAGAACGCCTTGTCCGTAACTTTGGTGATGCGGTATTTTCCGTCCTTCCCGATGACGATAATCTCGGACAGGTCAGAGCACTCGCATATGAATTCACCGTTGTCATCCCTTTTGAGGCCGATTCCCACGAAACCCTCGGCAAGGTTTGCGTAGAGCTTTGCGTTGTTGTTGACCACCTTGGTAACGGAGATAGTTTCGAATCCGGTAAGTTCCGTCAGACGCGGGAAGTCTGCGCCGTATTTCTTCTTAAGCCCCTTGAACCATTCGATTGTGTATTTCGTAAGGTGCTCAAGCTTGTCCCTGACATCAGCCATCTGCACTTCGATGCTGCGTATCTTCTCGTCGATGGCCTTGGTGTCGAACTTGGATATCTTGCGTACAGGTTTCTCCACGAGCTTAAGTATGTCGTCCATAACAATCTCCCGGCGGAACAAGTCCTGGTAGGTCTTCATCTGGGTGAAGATGTCGTCCACCTGGGCCTCCCAGGTCTTCTGGTCCTGTTCGAGAATCTTGTAAACCCTGTTCTCGAAGAAAATCCTTTCGAGGGAGCTGTAATGCCAGTCGTTCTCGAGTTCGTCGAGTTTTATCTGAAGCTGCTGTCCCAATATGTCGCGGGTGTGCCAGGTGTCATATTCGAGGACTTCGTGCACGTCCAGGAACTGAGGCTTGTTGTCCTTGATGACGCAGGCGTTCGGCGCGATATTGTATTCGCAGTCCGTGAAAGCGTAGAGGGCATCTATGGTCTTGTCCGGAGATACATCATTCTGAAGATGGATGAGGATTTCTACTTTGGATGTCGTCATATCCTCGATCTTCTTGATCTTTATCTTCCCCTTGTCCTTGGCCTTCAGAATGGAGTCGATTATGACGTGAGTGGTCTTGCCGTAAGGAATTTCCGTGATGGCGATGGTGTTCTTGTCAATCTTCTCGATTCTGGCGCGGACCTTTACGACTCCGCCCCTGCGGCCTTTCAGATATTTCGAGCAGTCAGCGAAACCTCCGGTAGGGAAGTCCGGGTACAATTCATATTCCTCGCCTTTAAGGATTGCGATGGATGCGTCAAGGAGCTCGTTGAAATTGTGTGGGAGTATTTTTGACGCCATTCCGACTGCAATACCTTCCGTTCCCTGTGCGAGCAACAGAGGGAAACGCACCGGGAGTTCGGTAGGCTCCTGGTTGCGTCCGTCATATGAGGTCATTGTTGGTGTGACCTTCGGGTCGAAGATCACTTCCTTTGCAAATTTTGAAAGTCTTGCCTCGATGTATCGCGGGGCCGCATTCGAGTCACCTGTAAGGATGTTACCCCAGTTTCCCTGACAGTCCACTGCGAATCCTTTCTGGCCGAGCTGTACGAGAGCTCCAAGTATGGACTGGTCGCCGTGAGGATGGTACTGCATAGCGTGGCCGACGATGTTGGCGACTTTTGTGAAATTGCCGTCATCCATCTTGTACATTGCGTGCAGGACGCGTCTCTGAACAGGTTTCAGCCCGTCCACAATGTGCGGCACAGCTCTCTGCAGGATGACGTACGAAGAATAGTCCAGAAACCAGTCCCTGAACATTCCGGAGAGTTTGTACTTCCTGCTGTCACTTCCCAGCAGCCTTGCGAACTTACCTGAGGATTCGCCTTCGGCCACTTCGATATCTTCGTCCACTTCTACAGACTCTTCAATTCTATCTTCTTCGTCCATCATAATCTATTGTTCGTATCCAAATTTTCTAAGTTCACGCCTTGATTCCCTCCAGCCCTCATCCACCTTGACGAACAGTGACAGGAAGACTTTCTTCTGAAAGAAATCCTCCATATCGATACGGGCATCGGTCCCGAGTTTCTTAAGAGCGGAGCCTCCTTTTCCTATCAGAATTCCTTTTTGGGAATCTCTCATTACATAAATCACAGCGCTGATATCATAGCGTTCCTCTCCTTCCTTGAAAGCTTCGACGACAACCTCACAACTGTATGGAATTTCTTCCTTATAGTTGAGAAGTATTTTCTCGCGGATAATCTCTGATGCGAAGAACCTGAGATTCTTGTCCGTGAAAGCGTCTTTGTCATACCAAGGCGGGCATTCCGGAAGATGTTCGAGAACAGTGTCGAGAATGGTGTCCAGATTGAATCTTTCCTGTGCTGAGGCCGGAATGATGATTGCTTCCGGAAGCTGGGATTTCCACCATCCCATCAGATCCAGGACCTTGTTCTGGTCGCTGATGTCGATTTTGTTCACGACAACTATGACAGGGCAGCGGAGTTTCTTGAGTTTCTCCACATAATCCACATTCTTGTCGGCTTTCTCGACGGTGTCAGTGACGTACAGGGCAATGTCCGCATCCCCGAATGCGTCGTCCACGAAGTTCATCATATTCTGCTGGAGCCTGTAGTTCGGCTTCAGGATGCCCGGTGTGTCAGAAAAGACAATCTGGAAATCCTCACCGTTCACGATACCCATAATACGATGGCGCGTGGTCTGGGCTTTGGCTGTCACTATGGACAGTTTCTCCCCCACGAGGGCATTCATCAGGGTGGATTTCCCGACGTTCGGATTCCCTATGATATTTACGAAACCTGATTTATGCATAGGCTTCTAGATGTAGGCTCCCATTTTGAGGATATTGACTTCTCCTTCAGAGAGATATCTCCATTCTCCTTTCTGGAGTCCCTTCTTTGTAAGTCCGGCAAAATATACTCTGTCAAGTGCACGTACGTCATATCCGAGAGACTCGAAAATGCGGCGGACGATGCGGTTTTTGCCCGAGTGTATTTCGATGCCGAGCTTGCGGCGGTCTTTCTCGTCTATGTATTCAAGCTCGTCAGCGGCAATCTCTCCGTCAGAGAGGGTGACGCCTGCTAGAATCTTGTCGTAGTCTTCCTGCTGGAGCTCGTGGTCCAGAATCACCTGATAGATTTTTTTCTTGTCATACGCAGGATGGGTGAGCTTTTCCGCCATCTCGCCGTCATTGGTGAACATCAGGACTCCTGTGGTAGCCTTGTCAAGACGACCCACAGGGAATACTCTTGCAGAGCATCCCTTGATAAGGTCCATAACGGTCTTGTCGGCGTGAGGGTCGGATGCGGTGGTGACATAGCCCTTAGGCTTGTTCATCACGATGTACACTTTTTCCTCTCCCTTGAGCCTCTCTCCATTGAATTTTACTTCATCATTATAGATGTTGACCTTTGTTCCGAGTTCTGTAACGACCACTCCGTTGACGGTAACTACACCGGCCTGAATCAGGGTGTCAGCCTCACGGCGTGAGCATACTCCCGAGTTGGCAATGAACTTGTTGAGGCGGATTTCATCCTTTGTTTCAACTTTTGCTCCGTCGAAATCGGAATATTTGGATGCATCGAGTGCCGGACGGCGGCTGATCATCTTGTCGATGCTCTGCTCGTCCCTGTCATTGAAACCTGCGTCGGTCTTCCTGAACGGCTTGCGGGGGCCCTTCTGTCCATAGTTGCCTCTTTGCGGTCTGTCGCCATAGCTGCGGTGTTCGCCGTCATGTCTCCCTTCTGAACTGCCGAAACTGCGTCTTTCTCCGTAAGGTCTCTGCGGCCTGTCACCATAGCTGCGGTGCTCGCCGTCACGTCTCCCTTCTGAACTGCCGAAACTGCGTCTTTCTCCGTAAGGTCTCTGCGGCCTGTCACCATAAGAGCGATGTTCCCCGTCGCGCCTTTCATTGTTATTTCCATAGGCTCTGTGCTCTCCGAAGTTCCTTTGCGGCCTCTCGCCGTAAGCCCTTGGCTCACCATAGCTTCTTTGCGGCCTCTCGCCGCCTTCTCTGTTGAAACTGCGCTGCGGCCTCTCGCCGTCGCGTCTTTCTGACCTTTCGTGAGAGTAGCTTGAAGATATTGCTACTTTGCGACGTGGTCTTAACGTTCTTTTTTCTGAATCGCTCATTTTAGTTTGAAAATATAAGTTATTGTACCTTCTTGTACGGCAGGGGCGTCACTGCTTTGATTGAAATGAGATTCCATCGCGGCTTTTCTCGCAGCTGCCCATAAGGTTTTGTCTGTTACTGTTGTTCCTTCAACCCCGGCCATCGCACTCTCGACGGCGCCATACTGGTTGACTCTGATTTTAACTACTACGACTCCGCTTTCCTGAAGGTTGTAAGCCGGGCTCGGAAGTGTTCCGACTACATTCCTGCCTTTCAGGTGGGCGTTCGCACTTCCACTGGTCTTGCCTTTCTCCGTATTCCCGTTGGCCTCTCCGGCCTTGAATACAGGTGTAGACTCGGAAGCGGAATGAGGTGCTGTCAGGCTCGTGTCCTTCTTCGACATGCCTGGGAACGAGGCCCTTGGGTCGATTACAGGTTCCTGCTCGATTTTTTCCACATCGACATCGCCGAAATCATCCGGCGCGGATGCAGGGGTGAGGTTCTGGGCCGTTGATACGTAAGGGGACTGGCTCTTCTGAACGAGTTCGATAGGCTTGGTCCTGTCCACTTCCTCAGCTCGCGGCTGGGCTCCCCGGCGCAAAGGTTGTACCTCCTCTTCTTCCTCCTCGAAGTCAATGAGGTAGGACTGCTCCTGAGGCGGAGGGTAGATGTATGTGAATCCGCTGAATCCGAGGCAGGTGAATGCCGCCACGTGGAGAACGACCGTCAGGCCGACCCCCAGCAGCACGGATATCCGTTCCTGCTTCTCTCTTGTGCGGATATATTCTTTCATTGGTCTGGTTTATTCGGGTTGTGTTGCCAGAATAACTTTGTAGTGGTTGCGTTTTGCGATATTCATCATCGCAACGACTTCCTTCACCGGAACGCTCTCGTCGGAATAGATGGAGAAGGTAGGGTCTTCTTCGCTCTGAAGAAGCTCTACAAGACCATCCTCCACCTGCTCATAGCTGACAGGGGTTTCATCCCCGTTGATGTGGTATGTATAGATGTCGTTGCCCCAGTCCTTGATGCTGACGCTGACCGTGGCCTTTGCTGAAACCTGTCCCGTGCTCTTCGGGAGAAGGAGCTTCAGCGCGTTCGGATTTACGAGCGTCGAGGTCACGAGGAAGAAGATCAGCAACAGGAACACAATGTCCGTCATAGAGGACATTGACATTTCAGACAGCGACTTCGTGGTTCTTTTTATAGCCATATCCCGTTATTCTTCAGTTGATTCTGCAGGCTCGTGGAGAAGGTCCATGAAACCGATAGTGGTGCTTTCCATCCTGAATACAAGGTCTGAAATCCTTGAGGTGAGGTAGTTGTATCCGAAATATGCAAGGATTCCGACGATAAGTCCGCCTACGGTTGTCACCATAGCCTCGTAAATACCGCTTGAAAGCAGGGTGATGTCGATATTGTTGCCCGCCTGTGACATATTGAAGAATGCGCGGATCATACCGGTGACGGTTCCGAGGAAACCGATCATAGGAGCGCCGCCGGCTGCCGTTGCGAGGAACGAAAGACCTTTCTCAAGCCTTGCAACCTCCACGTTTGCGGTGTTCTCGACAGCTGCCTGGATATCAGGAAGCGGCCTTCCCAATCTCTCGAGACCTTTCTGCACGAGGCGTGCGATAGGTGAATCATATCTTTCACAAAGGGTTATTGCGGACTTGACTTTTCCCTGGTGGATATAGTCCCTGATGTCCTGCATAAAATTCTTGTTGATTTTGTTGGCCTGACGTATTGACCACCATTTCTTTCCGAAGATGAAGATGGCGATGATTGAAATAACAAGCAGTACAATCATTATCCAGCCGCCTTTTGAGGCCATCTCGATAAGGGAATAATGCATTTCCTGCTGCTGTACTGCAGGTTGTGCGGCATAGGTGCCGAGGGAATCAACCCCAATCTGTAATAAGTTATGAAGCATATTTGAGTGTTTATATATTTCAACAACAATAACCTACAAATATAGCAAAATTCTGCTATTTATTGTATTTGACACTCGATAGGAACAAAGCATTTCCCGGAACTGATTCTCCCGCCATGGAACGGTCTCCGCCGTCAACGAGTTTTGCGAATTCCTCGACGCTTCTTTTCCCGCGGCCGACTTCGATGAGGGAGCCGACTATTGCGCGGACCATATTACGCAAAAACCGGTCCGCACTGATGCGGAAATACCAATAAATGCTTTCATCATCAAGCTGCGGGGAAGGGAGAATCCCTCCGTGGGCGCAGATGGAAGGGGAATAAGGTTTCCAGAATGCTTCTGTGACCGTGCAGATGGAAGTCTTGTTGTCGGCGCCGATTTTTTCAAAGCAGGAGAAGTCGTGGGTCCCGACAAGCAGGGATGCGGCTCTGTTCATTGCTTTGAAGTCCAGCGGGAAGGTACACAGGTATGAAAAGGAGGAGACGAAAGGGTCTTTTCTACGATGCAAAAAATATGTATATTCGCGTCGCGTTGCTGAAAACCTGGCGTGGAAGTCATCAGGCACCGGAGTGATTGAATGGATGACTATGGAACGGGGCAGAATGGCATTTAATTTGTAGCAAATCTGTCCGGCATCAAAAGGGTTTCCGGCGTCGAAATGAGCCACATAAGAGATTGCATTAACCCCTGAATCCGTCCTGCCGGCACCGGTAACGGAGATGCCGTATCGCAGGAGTGTTGAGAGAGCTTTCTCGAGACATTCCTGGATTGTTTCGGCATCCGGTTGGATTTGCCAGCCGCAGAAGCCGCTTCCGTCATAAGACAATGTGATGGCGTAGCGCATAACTGATTGCAAAAATATCAAAATATAATGGAAAACGTAAACATTAAGGAACTCAACGACCGCATACAGAAAGAGAGTGCGTTCGTGGATATTCTTTCCCTCGAAATGGGCAAGGTCATAGTGGGCCAGAAGCATCTCGTCGAGAACCTTCTCATCGGCCTTCTTGCAAACGGACACATCCTTCTCGAAGGCGTCCCGGGACTGGCAAAGACATTAGCTATCAACACGCTTGCCAAGGCTACTGACGCTAAGTTCAGCCGCATTCAGTTCACTCCGGACCTGCTGCCTGCCGACCTCATCGGTACATTGATCTACTCACAGAAGAATGAAAGTTTTGAAGTCCACAAAGGACCTGTGTTCGCCAATTTCGTTCTTGCCGATGAAATCAACCGTTCTCCGGCAAAAGTGCAGTCCGCCCTTCTCGAAGCTATGCAGGAGCGTCAGGTCACTATCGGAGACAAGACATACAAGCTTCCTCAGCCGTTCCTTGTGATGGCTACCCAGAACCCTATCGAACAGGAGGGAACTTATCCGCTTCCGGAAGCTCAGGTGGACCGTTTCATGCTCAAGGTGGTTGTCGATTACCCTAAGAAGGAGGAAGAAAGGCTGATTGTCCGTATGAACAATACAGGTGAATTCCCTTCTCCTAATGCCGTCATCAAACCTGAGGATATAGTCCGCGCACGCGACGTCGTACGTGATGTTTATATGGATGAGAAAATCGAGAGGTATATCGTCGATATAGTTTATGCAACACGTACTCCTGGCGATTACGGTCTCGGAAATTTGAAAGACCTCATCGGATTCGGCGCTTCTCCGCGTGCAAGTATTTCACTGAGCGCAGCTTCGAAGGCTTATGCATTCATCAAGAGGCGCGGCTACGTCATTCCTGAGGATGTGCGTGCTGTATGCAACGAGGTCCTCCGCCATCGTATCGGGCTCACTTATGAAGCCGAAGCCGAGAATGTGACCTCAGAGGAAATCATTGAACAGGTGATCAACGCTGTAATAGTTCCGTAAAAAGTGAGCACCCAGACAGCTACAGACCTTCTCAAAAAAGTCCGCAAGATAGAGATCAAGACCAAGGCGCTCAGCCATCAGATCTTCGCTGGCGAGTACCATTCTGCGTTCAAGGGACGTGGTATGGCTTTCAGCGAAGTGCGTGAGTATCAGTGGGGAGATGATGTCCGCAGTATGGACTGGAACGTCACCGCCCGTCTGCGAAGCCCGTACGTGAAGGTGTTCGAGGAGGAACGCGAGTTGACGGTTGTACTGCTTGTGGATGTGAGCCGTTCCGGACTGTTCGGCACTGTCGGGAAGACCAAGCGCGAGCTTCTTGCAGAAATCGCGTCAGTCCTGGCTTTCAGTGCCAGCATCAATAATGATAAAGTGGGTGCGCTGTTTTTCAGTGACCATATCGAGAAATTCATTCCGCCGAAAAAAGGAAGGACGAATCTTCTGCACATTATCAGGGAAATGCTTGAACTTGAGCCGACATCTGACAAGACAGATATCGGTTCGGCGCTGGAATTCCTTACCGGTGCAATCAAGAGGAAGTGTACGGTATTTCTGCTGAGTGATATGCTTGATGCGGACAAGGATGCAAAGCCAAGGTATGAGGATGCTCTCAAGGTGGCGAAAAGTCGTCACGACCTGAGTGTGGTGAAGGTCTATGACCCTCGTGAGATCACTCTGCCGGAGGTGGGTGTAGTTCATATCAAAGATTCCGAAAACGGCGAGGGCGCGTGGATAAACACATCTTCGAAGCGGGTGCGGGAGGATTATGAAAAATGGTTCCGCACGCTTGCGCAGAATGAAAAGCGTATTTTCAACAAGTATCAGATAGACAGTGTGGCGATTGCCACAAACCAGGATTATGTCAAAGGGCTGATGGCTCTGTTCAGATGATGAAAGGAATATTAAGCATATTGATTCTGTTCTCGGGAATCATTCCGAAGGGCGAGGCGTTCCTTGAACCGTTGCAGAAGAGGGACTCCATCCTCATAGCCGACCAGATTATATACGGTTTCGGGCTGGACAGCGTTGAGCAGGGGGCGACTATTGCCTTGCCTGACTATAGTGAGATATTCGACAAGGATACCCTGGTACTGGTTGACAACTGGAAAATCGATACCCTCCGGACTCATAAGGCCAAAGGCAAACAGAAGAGCTACAGGATACACGGGCGTATCGTCATATCTCCTTTCGAAGCCGGTGAATTCGTGCTTCCTCCTATCTCCGTACAATACACTTCCGCATCCGGACAGGTGGACACACTTGTTTTCGACCCGCAGGTAATGAAGGTCACGACTCTTCCTGTGGATCCGGAAAACTTTGAGATAAACGACATCAAGGGACAGATGAGGTATCCTCTGACTTTCAGGGAAGTGTATCCTTACGGATTCGGCCTGTTCCTTCTTGCGGCAGTCGTGATTGCTATAGTCTGCATCGTCAAGGTTCGCAGGAGCCGCACTGAAGATGAGCCTGAGGTAAGGGAGCCGGCGTATATCACGGCACTCCGGAAACTGGAGCAGTACCGCGGGGAGAAATACTGGGCACCGGAGAAGCAGAAGCAGTTCTATTCCGGCATCACAGACACCCTCCGCGCCTATATTGCCAGTCGTTTCGGCATTGATGCCAAGGAAATGACTACGGCCGAGATTTTCACTGCACTGAAGAAAAACAGCGAACTCACACCTGAGCTGTATTCGGAGGCAAAAGAACTTTTCGAGACAGCTGATTTCGTGAAATTCGCAAAACATATTGCATCGGATGAGGACAATGCGAAGGTCGTACCTGCCGCAGTCCGCTTCGTGACATCAACTTATCAAGTAGAAGAAACGACAGAAGAAGATGTTCTTTGAGAACCCTCATATTTTATGGCTGCTGGCGTTGCCGCTGCTCCTGATTGCACATTACGTGTATCTGGAGATGACGGGACGTAAGCCTCATTTGCGTGTCTCGACGTCAATTCCTTGGAGACAGCAGGACAGGATGAGCGCTCTTGCCGTCATACGGCATATTCCGTTCGCCCTTAGGACCGCTGCTCTCTGCCTCATCATAATCTGCCTTGCACGTCCGCGTTCATCTTCCGAGATGGAGAAGATAGATACCGAGGGAGTGGACATCGTACTTGCGATGGACGTTTCCACTTCAATGCTTGCGCGCGATTTCCAGCCGGACCGTATCAGTGCCGCCAAGGACATTGCCATTGAATTCATTTCCCAAAGGCCGGCGGACAGGATGGGAATTGTGGTGTTCGCAGGTGAGAGTTATACACAGTGCCCTCTGACTACTGACAGAGCTACGCTTATCAATCTTATGAAGGAAGTCCAAACAGGACTTATCGATGACGGTACGGCAATAGGAAACGGTCTCGCCACCGCCGTAGCAAGGATGGTGGAATCGGATGCCAAAAGCCGCATAGTGATTCTGCTTACCGATGGTGTGAACAATTCCGGAGAGATAGCTCCGCAGACAGCCGCGGAAATAGCAAAGACATACGGAATAAGGGTTTATACTATCGGAGTCGGTGCAAACGGGACTGCCCCGTATCCTGTAATCACCCCTTGGGGAGTCGAGGAGCAGATGATGAAGGTGGAGATAGATGAGGACCTTTTGAAAGGGATTTCTGATGCAACTGGAGGCCGCTATTTCAGAGCTACAGACAATACCAAGCTGGCGGAGATATACTCTGAAATAAACAAGATGGAAAAGTCGCGCACGACAATAGACAGTTTCCCTATATATAAGGAACTGTACACAAAATATGCTGTTGCCGCGCTTGTATGCATCCTGCTTGAACTGTTGATTAAATTATTGTTGAGGAGACTGCCGTGATACTTTTCGCACAATATCAATTTCTCTGGCTGTTGCTGCTTGTACCCGTATTCCTTGTGGGATATGGCGTGGTGCGCGTGATGAGGCGCAGGCGTGTCTCAAGATTCGGGGATCCGGAGCTTGTCAGCCAGCTGATGCCATCATATTCCGGAGCGAAAGGGTGGATTCGGATGTCCTTGTTCAGTCTTGCTTTCCTGTTCTTTGTACTTGGTCTGGCCAGACCTCAGATAGGCGCGAAGTTGAGCGAAAGGGAAACGAAGGGTGCCGAAATAATGATTGCGTTGGATGTGTCCAACTCAATGCTGGCGCAGGACTATTCTCCAAGCCGTCTTGAACGGGCCAAGCTTGCGATTTCCAGAATTGTGGACAAACTTCAGGAAGACAGGATAGGTCTTGTGCTGTTTGCCGGAACGTCTTTCGTCCAGCTTCCTATCACAACGGATTATGTTTCTGCAAAGATGTTCCTTACATCAATTGACACACAGTCTGTCCCGGTGCAGGGAACCGCTATAGGCGATGCAATCCTGACCTGCGCGAAGAGCTTCAGTGCCCAAAGCGACAAATCCCGGGCTATTGTAGTCATCACCGATGGCGAAAATCACGAGGATGACCCCGTAGCCGCTGCACGAGAAGCCGCGGAGATAGGAATCAAGATATATACTATAGGTGTGGGCTCGGCTGAGGGACAGCCGATTTCAAAGGACGGGGAACTGATGAAGGACAAGGACGGGAACATCGTTGTGACACGTCTGGATGAAGATGTGCTGAAAGATATCGCACGCGTCGGAGGAGGAGCCTATGTCCATGCCGGAAATGAGGAATTCGGACTGAATCCGATACTTGAGGATATCCAGAGGATGGAGGAGGAAAAATTCAACTCCGTCATCTTCGAAGAATATGACGAGCAGTTTATGTATTTCTTTGCCGTTGCTCTTGTGCTTCTGGTGCTGGAGATGCTGGTGGGAGAAAGGAAAATCCGCAGAAAATTGTTTGACTGATGAGAAGGTTCGTATATAGGGTTTGTTTACTGGCAGTGCTGTTTTTCAGCGCCGGCCTGGTTTCAGAGGCAGAAGTATCTGCCCAGAATCCGGACAGGAGGGAGGTTCGTGCCGGGAACAGGAAATTCCACCGTGGAGATTTCCGCAGGGCGGAAATTGACTACCGCAAAGGACTTGTCAAGGACTCCCTTTCGCTTGCCGCAAACTACAATCTCGCCAATACATTGTATCGTTTGCAGGACTATGATGGGGCCCAGAAAGTTCTCGGCTCGGCGTCAGGAAATGCGGATGCCGGAAGTGATTACTATTTCAATGCCGGTGATGTGGCATTGCAGAAGGAAGATTACGGTGCGGCAGTGGAGGCTTTCAAGCAGTCCCTGCTGATGAATCCTGGAGATATTGAGGCAAAGGAGAACTACATCTACGCCAAGAAGAAACAGCAGGAACAGCAGAATCAGGATCAGAATCAAAATCAGGACCAGAATCAGGATCAGGATCAGAACCAGGATAACCAGGACCAGAATCAGGACCAAAACCAGGATCAGAATCAAGACGAACAGGATCAGAACCGGAATCAGGGCCAGGAACCGAAGATTTCTCCTCAGCAGGCCCAGCAGATGCTGAAGGCCATTCAGGCAAAGGAGAAGGACACCCAGGATAAGGTGAACAAGGAAAAGGCTGATCTTCTGAAGTCAAAGCAGAAGGAAAAGAATTGGTAAAATGAAAAGGATTTTTGGAGTTGCGCTGATGCTCCTCATATGTTCGGCATCATTCGCACAGAGTACAATAAGGATACAGGCGCCGAATGTGGTGGCTGTCGATGAGCAGTTCAATCTGACCTTCATAATAGAAGGTGAGAATTCACCTAGTGACTTCTCCTGGACTCCGGGGAGTGAGTTCCAGCTTGTTTGGGGCCCGCAGAAAGGTACATCCACAAGTATCAGGATAGAGAACGGCAAGCGTACCAAGACTTCACAATCAACCTTTACCTATGTCCTCATGCCGCGGCAGGCCGGTACTTTTCAGATACCTGAAGCCAGCGCTACAGTAAAGGGCAACACCATCAGATCCGAAAAGACATCCATCGAGGTTGTCTCAGGTGGGGCATCCTCCGGCAGTCAGTCCGGATCATCTTCCTCATCACAATACCAGGAGAGCCGTAGTGCCACGGGGGAAATCAGTCAGGATGATTTGTTCCTCCGCCTTTCGGTCAGCCGGAATTCGGTTGTTGTCGGTGAACCTGTGAATGTCTCACTGAAGTTGTTCCAAAGAGTCAATATTGCCGGTTTCGAAGATGCAAAATTTCCTCAGTTCACCGGATTCTGGAGTCAGGAGGTATTTGCTCCGACAAATATCGAGTTCCAGAGGGAAAGCTATAACGACAAGATATACAATACAGCAGTCCTCCGCAGTTGGGTCATCATTCCGCAGCAGGCCGGAGAGATGGAGATAGAACCTGCGGAACTGGTATGTCTTGTGAATATAAGGACTGGAAGTTTGTCAAACAGCATCTTTGACAGTTTTTTCCAGGATGATTACCGTACCATAAGAAAGAGAGTGTATTCCCAGGGGAGCAAGATTAGGGTCAATCCTCTGCCTGCAGGCGCTCCGGTCTCTTTCGGCGGGGGAGTCGGAAGTTTCAAGATTTCAGCAGCACTGGACAGGGATTCGCTCAAGACTCACGAGGCCGCATCGTTGAAGCTTACAGTTTCCGGTTCGGGAAACGTATCCCTGCTTGAGGCTCCGAAGGTCAATTTTCCTCCTGATTTTGAAGTATATGATACAAAGACAAGCGAAAGTACAGACAAATCCGGCGGAAGGACATCGGGGAGCAAGACATTTGAATATCCGTTCATTCCTCGAAGCCACGGGGATTTCACACTGGGCCCTGTCGAGTATAGCTACTATGATGTCAACACGCATAAATATGTCACACTTAAGACGGATGAAATAAAAATCGAAGTGCTGAAGGGGGCTGAGACCGCGCAGACTGCAGGAAGTCCTGTAGTGAGTGTGAACCGTAAGGATGTTAAGGACTTGGACAGCGATATCCGATTCATCTTCACAAAGAAACCTCAGTTCCACAGCGGAACCACATTCTTCTATGGCTCAACCGCATTCTGGATTCTGACGCTGGCATTGCTCTCGCTTGCTGCCATAGTATGGCTCACATTGAGGAAATATGCCGCTATGCGCGCTGATACTGTCGGCACAAGGAACCGAAAGGCATCCAAGATGGCCCAGAAACGTCTCGCGCAAGCAGGGGAGTTCCTATCCAAGAATCTTCATACGGCATTTTATGAGGAGCTGCATCGCGCGCTGCTCGGCTACATTTCTGACAAATTGAATATGGATTTTGCGGATATGACCAAGGAAAACATCGCCTCAGTCCTTCAAGAGAGGGGAATCAGCGAAGGCCTGGCTGCGGAGTTCAACAATTTGCTCGATGCTTGTGAATTTGCCCGTTACTCTCCATCTGCCGGGCACGAGGCTATGGATGTCCATTTCAAATCCGCCCTTGAAACAATATCATCAATTGATACATCAATGAAAGGCAAAAAAAACACAATAGTTCCGATTCTGATTCTTTTGCTTGCTCTTTCACCTTTTTCATTGAAGGCAGAGCAGGTGGATTACCCGGACAGCCTCTGGACTGCGGGGGTGACGGCATATCAGGCCGAACAGTGGTATGAGGCGGCTAATGCCTGGGAATCAATCGCTTCCCTCGGCCTGTCTTCTCCGGAGCTGTTCTACAATATAGGTAACGCATACTTCCGTCAGGAAAATTATTCACGCGCCATTCTGAATTATGAACGCGCACATCGGCTGGATCCGTCAAACAAGGATATCCAGCATAATTTGACTTTTGCAAACGAATTCATCCAGGACAGGATTGAATCTGTTCCGGAAGTCTTTTTCGAAACATGGGGACGCAAGGTTTGCTGGGCTCTCCCGTCCAATACCTGGTCGGTTCTTTTCTTCATTTTCCTTGCAGCGGGCCTGGCACTTGCCGTAACATTTTTCCTAAGTGCGGGGCGCCTTAAGAAGATTAGTTTCTATTCAGGCATCGCTGTGCTTCTTATTGCGCTTCTGAGTGTCGGTTTCGCAAAGTGGCAGCGCTCTGACAGTATCAAGAACACTTCCGCCATCATTATGCGGGCTGTTTCGTCTGTCAAGAGTTCTCCAAGCTCTTCTTCATCAAAGGACTTGTTTATCCTTCACGAGGGTACCAAGGTGAAGGTTATAGATTCTGTCGGAGAATGGAGCAATATCGAACTTTCTGACGGGCGTCAGGGATGGATGCAGTCCTCCGATATGGAAATCATCTAGCACGTTGTATAAAAATTAAGGGTGACACTTGGATGTGCCACCCTTAAATATTCATTGTGTCTCAAATTACTTTGTAACGCAAACTGCAACACGGTTCTCCTTAGGAGTTGGGAATGGGTTCTCTTCGCTTCCACGGTACTCTGAAGTGATGCGTGAAGCGTCAACACCAGCAGCGATGAGCTTCTTAGCAACAGACTCAGCTCTTCTCTGTGAAAGGGTCATATTCCATCTAGCTGTACCCGTAGCCTTGTCAGCGTAACCTGTTACGGTAACAACAGCCTCTGGATACTGGTTGAGGATGTCGATGATGTGGTTAACTTTCTCCTCCTGATTCTCACGAACATTCCAATGATCGATAACGAAGAGAACGTTCTCGCTTGCTGCGCGAGCTGCTGCGCGAGCTGCTGCTGCAGCCTCTGCTGCTGCCTTCTCTGCTGCTGCCTTCTCTGCTGCTGCCCTAGCTGCTGCCTCAGCTGCTGCTTTCTCAGCTGCTGCCTTCTCTGCTGCTGCCTTCTCTGCTGCGAGCTGTGCTGCCTTAGCTGCTGCCTCAGCCTCTGCTGCTGCAAGAGCTGCTGCTGCGGCTGCCTTCCTCTTAGCTGATCCAAGAGAGAACTTAACGCCTACGAGAGCATTGATCTGGTGGTCGAATACGTCACCAACTTTTGAGTTGAATTTGTCTGAAAGGCAATTTTCAACAACCTCAAGACCGATTGTGCAGTACTGAGCTACCCTGAAGTCAACACCTGCACCGAGGCGACCAGCAAGTGACACCGTTGGATCGTTCCAATAATAATTGTCAGCAGGAAGGGCTGCAGGGGTTGCGCCGTTGTTGAAACGGAGGTTTCCACCGATACCTGCGAAGATATAAGGGTTTACAGCGCGAAGCTTATATCCGCCGAACATGTTGCAAAGATCGAATGTTGCGTCAACTGCAAGCTGTGCATAGTTGAATTTGTAAACGTCGAAAGTGTGTGCGCCGTCAGCGGCACCCTTAGCCTGCCAGCCTGAGAGGTTTCCGCGGAGACCGAAGGTTGGAGTGATCTGATAACCTACAGAAAGAGCTGCAGCTGGAGAGATGAGGTTCTTGAAATTTGTCTCACCGATTGTCTCGCCTGCACCACCCTGAATCTGCATATACCAGTCAGAATAGAATACATCTTGAGCAAATGCGCCGAAAGTAAGGCACAAACTTGCCAAAACAACTAATACTTTTTTCATAATAAATTGTTTTTATAATAATTAATTTAATTTTCCGTTTTTTCGGAATTTTCGCAAATAGCGACAATCAGTGCAAAACTATAAAAAATAATAACAAACACCAAATTTTTGCGGAAATGGCCGTGTGAAAAAAAGCCCCGACAAATAATGCCGGGGCTTTCAATATATCTTTGTGTGAATTATTCACTTTGGCTTATTGCGGCCTGTGCTGCTGCAAGGCGTGCGATTGGAACGCGGAACGGACTGCAGCTGACGTAATCAAGACCAATCTTGTTGAAGAAGTTGATTGAGTCAGGGTCTCCTCCGTGCTCTCCGCAGATACCGCATTTGAGCTGCGGACGCTTTGAACGACCGTTCTGAATACCGTACTCAACAAGCTTTCCAACACCCTTGGTGTCGATTGTCTGGAACGGATCGGCATCGAGAATCTTGTTTCCAAGATAGTCGCCCATAAATGTCCCGACATCATCACGGCTGAAGCCGAATGTCATCTGGGTGAGGTCGTTGGTACCGAAGCTGAAGAACTCGGCTGTACGTGCCATACGGTCTGCTGTGAGGGCTGCACGAGGGATTTCGATCATTGTACCGAAATTGTAGTCGATAGATACGAGATAGTGTGCCTCGACCTCGAGACGGATTCTGTCGCAGATTCCCTTCTGGAAGCTTAGCTCGCGCGCGGAGATTGTTACAGGGATCATAATTTCAGGGCAAGGATGGAGTCCTTCCTTGAGAAGTTCTGCTGTTGCGGTGAAGATTGCCCTGTACTGGGTCTCGGCGATGAGAGGGAATGACACGTGGAGACGTACTCCGCGGTGTCCCATCATAGGGTTGACCTCGTGAAGATTCTCGCCACGCTTGTCAATTTCTGCTACTGAAATGCCAAGCTCGCTTGCAAGCTCTTTCTTCTTGTCCTCGCTCTTAGGAACGAACTCGTGGAGAGGTGGGTCAAGAAGACGGAATACTACAGGCTTGCCGTCCATAATCTTCAGCGTGCTCTTGACAGAAGCCTTGATGAAAGGCTCAAGTTCTGCGAGGGCGAGCTTTCTTTCAGCATCTGTGTCGCAGAGAATCATCTTGCGGAGTTTTGAAAGAGGAAGCTCTGAGTTCTTTCCGTAGAACATATGCTCGATACGGAACAGACCGATACCTTCTGCACCGAACTGGAGAGCCCTTGTAGCATCTTCAGGTGTGTCGGCATTGGTACGGATGCCGAGTCTGCGATACTTGTCCACGAGAGACATGAATTTGATGAACAGAGGATTCTCTGATGCATCCATAGTGTCAATCTTGGTTCCGTAAACGAAGCCCTTTGATCCGTTCAGTGAGAGCCAGTCTCCTTCCTTATATGTCTTGCCGTTGAAGTCAAGAGTCTTCTTGGCGAGATTGATCTTCATTGATTCGCATCCTACGATACAGCATTTGCCCCAGCCGCGGGCTACGAGTGCTGCGTGTGAGGTCATACCTCCACGGGTGGTGAGGATACCTGCTGCAACTCTCATTCCCTCGATGTCCTCAGGTGAGGTCTCTTCGCGGACGAGGATGACCTTGTTACCCTTTGCGAATTCCTTCATTGCGTCCTCGATTGTGAAGACAATTGTTCCTACTGCTCCACCAGGAGATGCAGGAAGACCCTTTGCGATGACTTCGGCCTTCTTTTCTGCTGAAGAATCAAGGATAGGGTGGAGAATTTCGTCGAGCTGGGTAGGAGATACCCTCATTACTGCTGTCTTCTCATCAATCATTCCTTCCTCTACCATATCCATAGCCATCTGGAGGGCAGCAAGTCCGGTACGTTTTCCGATACGGCACTGGAGCATGTAGAGATTGCCTTCCTGGATGGTGAACTCGATATCCTGCATGTCGTGGAAGTGGGCCTCAAGAAGTGTGCGGATAGCGTCAAGTTCCTTGTAAACCTCAGGCATTGCAGTTTCGAGGGATTCGAGATCCTTGTTCTGCTCTGTCTTGGTGGCCTCGTTGAGAGGGTTAGGTGTGCGGATACCTGCAACTACGTCCTCGCCCTGGGCATTGATGAGCCACTCGCCGTAGAACTTGTTGTCTCCGTTGGCAGGGTTGCGTGAGAATGCAACACCGGTAGCGGATGTGTTACCCATATTTCCGAATACCATTGACTGTACGTTCACTGCTGTGCCCCAGTCATCAGGAATCTTTTCAATCTTTCTGTATGCGATTGCACGCTTGCCGTTCCAGGACTTGAAAACTCCTCCGATAGACCCCCAGAGCTGATCCTTTGCGGTGTCAGGGAATTCTACGCCGAGAACTTCCTTAACCTTTGCCTTGAATTTGTCGCAGAGGTCTTTGAGCTCTTCGGCTGTGATTTCAGTATCTGATTTGTATCCCTTTGCCTCTTTGAGGTCAGCCATCATCTTGTCAAGCTGCTGGCGAATAGCCTTTCCGTCCTCAGGCTCGATGCCCTCGGCCTTTTCCATAACTACATCGGAATACATCATGATGAGACGGCGGTATGCGTCATAAACGAAACGCGGGTTACCTGTCTTTGCAATCATTCCAGGGATGGTCTCTGAGCAGAGTCCGATATTGAGGATTGTATCCATCATACCAGGCATAGAACTTCTTGCGCCGGAACGGCAGCTTACGAGGAGCGGGTCGTTCTTGTCGCCGAATTTCTTGCCCATAAGGTTTTCAATTGATTCGAGAGCTGCAGCGACTTCGCCTTTCAGCTCATTAGTGTAGCCTCCTCCGAGTGCATAGTATTCAGCACAGCATTCAGTTGTGATAGTGAAACCTGCAGGGACAGGGAGGCCCAGTTTGCTCATTTCAGCAAGGTTAGCTCCTTTTCCACCAAGGAGCTCGCGCATGGTACCGTCACCTTCTGCGGTCTTTCCGCCAAAACGGTACACTCTTTTCTTGTTTTCAAACATAACGTCTTTATATATAAATATTTTCTCTTGTTATTTTAGGAAAGATGAAAAAATAAGTTGGTAAAGATTTATGAGGGATTGTTTATGAATTTTGGATATGGAATGAAGGAGCGTAGCTGTGCTACGTGACTGAATGACATGTTCAAAAGACAAAACAAGAACCATAAAAATTACCAAGTTATTTTTTAAGAATGACTTAGGGCGCGAATTTACGATAAATAAATCATTTTATGAATATCGGTGTTCGAATTAATGTGGTTTTGTCTAAAACTTACAATAATTTGGCTGCAATTTCGCTAAGCTCGCTCCTTTCTCCCTTGCGCAGGAAGATGTGCTGGAACAGTCTCTGCCCGGCCATTTTTTCGTTCAGGTGGGTGAGTCCGTTGGACCACTGATCGAGGTATGGCTGGTCGATCTGGAAAATATCTCCTGTGAAAACCATCTTTGTCCCTTCTCCTGCTCGTGTGATGATGGTCTTTATCTCGTGAGGGGTCAGGTTCTGAGCCTCGTCTATGATGAAATATGCCTTCCCGAGGCTTCTGCCGCGGATATATGCCAGCGGAGTGATGAGGAGTTTCTCGTCTTTCAGCAGCCCTTCGATTTTCATCGCCTGTTTGGAAGAAGGGGAGAACTGAGCCTTTATGACGTTGAGATTGTCCATTAGCGGCTGTAGGAACGGCGACATTTTCATTTTCTGGTCTCCCGGGAGGAAGCCGATGTCTTGGTTGCCGAGAGTCACGGCCGGGCGGGAAAGAATAATCTGGTCGTAATTCTTTTCCTGCTCAAGCGCTGCTGCGAGCGCGAGGAGTGTCTTTCCTGTGCCGGCGCCTCCTGTCAGTGAAACCAACTGTGTATTAGGGTTCAGACAGGCATCGAGGGCGAAACGCTGCTCGATGTTGCGTGGCTTTATCCCGTATGCGTAGCGCACAGGGACCTGTACGACCTGTTTCTGATTTGCGTCATATCTTGCGGCAAGAGGCTCTGCCTGCGAGCCTTTCCATGTGATTTTGTAAAGCTGGTTAGGGGTCTTGCAATCAATAGTTTCCAGTCCGTCGGATGCCGGGAGTGTGAGATCTATAACCTCTTTCTCTGTCCCTTCAATCTTTTCCTCATCCAACTTGTCTGTCAAATAGTCCTGAGCTTCCATTCCGGCCGCCTTTGCCTTCATTCGGAGATTGATATCCTTGGTCACGAGAGCCACGAATTTGTCCGGATTGTTGTCCCGTACCCACATTGCGGTGGCAAGAATGCGGTGGTCCTGAATATCATCCTTGAAGAGGTCCTGGAATTCAGGCGCAAAAGGATGGTTAGGCTCAAGCTTGATGTTGCCGAGACCCTTGCCGATAGGAAGTCCCTGCTTTCCGAACAGTTTGCCCTCGCTGATCTTGTTGATGTCGCGCATGAAGCCGCGCGCATTGAAGCTCAAGGCATCATTTCCCTTTTTGAATTTGTCCAGCTCCTCCACAACGGCAATCGGGATGACAAGGTCATTGTCCTGGAATTTCCGCAGTGCCTTATGGTCGTGCAGGATGATGTTGGTATCAAGAACAAAGATTTTTTTCGGCATAATATATAGGTATTAGTCTTCGCCTTCCGACGACTGGCTGTTGATCAGCGATTCAAGTATGTTCTGGATGCCGCTTTTGTCGGACGCGGCAATCTCTATGTCGGACGTCCCGCCTGCCGGGTGTCCGAGAGGGAAAAACACGACATCCTGCAGCAGGAGTTCAGCCTCTATGTAGTCGTAGTCAATATCTTTAATCTGTATGATGGCTCCCGGGATTTCAGTGAAAAGGAGGCGCACGAGATCTTTTTCTCCGGAAGAGGCAATCAGTCCGCCGAGGTCAATCTTCGCTCCCGTTCTCAGTCCGGTCATGCGCTTAAGCGCCGGCAGGAGCCCTCCGGGACCGACCGTAGTCCCGCTTATCGCTATCCCGTCCTCCACGAATTCCCTTACGACCTCATAGCAGTCGATGAAATAATCTGCATCATTGATGTCCAGCGGAATGCCGCCGGAAGCATCCAGCGCTTCGGCAAGGACCGAACCTCCAAGGCGTGGGGCGCAGGTCTCGAACGGAATGAAAACTATCCAGCTTTCCTTGTCGCTGCTGAGTGAATCGGAAAGCATTCTGCTGCTTGATAGCTCCGGACTTCCTGAGTGGTATGGGAATCTTTCAAGCAGATCCTCTTCGGCCTCATCTTCCGTGCGGAGGAGTGTCGCGCTGAAGTCAACTCTGCTGGACTTAGCTGTTTCAACATTGATGTCGGCCAGTCGGATGCCGAGTGCGTCGATATAATCCGCTGCCGCCTCGACGGATGAGTAGAACGCTGTCATATTGCCAATCGGCTCGGTATTCCACTTCCAGGAGGCCTTGAGTGCGAGGTCTCCGAGGCTGAACTGCCCCTTGCACCATATTGTGTCAATCAGGGCGGTCGCAATCTGTGATTTTGTCAGCGAAGCCGCGAATGCCGGCTGAAACGTTCTCGATTTCGGAGATATGGCGGAAACTTTCTTCAAGTATTCCTTGATTTTCGTGCCGTCAAACTCAAGGGCCTTGAACGAAGGATCGAGAGTCTCATCTACGATTGGCTCAAGACTGGCATCCGGGCGCTCCTCGGAATTATCATCCTGCCCTGCAAATCCGCCACGTCCCTTAGTCCCGTCATTCGGATGCCCTCCAGCAAACTGCCAATGCTTCATATGCAGGCTTTCTTTTCCTGAATCCTGAACTGAAGTCAGAACATTTGCAAGCATTTGCGCAGGAGTCAGTTCCTGCTGCACACCATCAATTATGTACTCCGAATACAGTATTGCGGTCTTGTCCATCATAGGTCAGAATAGTGTTGGCTTGCGTTGCCAACCGTAAAAATAGTCATTTTTGGTATTTGTTCAAAAATGTAGGCTATTTTTAATTCCACGCAGGGTTATTCTCACGACCGGCGAGGAGAGCCGCAATAGTTGACGGGTGCTCTGCCCCCGTAACATCCCCCGCGGCTCCCGGCCTACCGATATCGCTTCGCTCCATCCCGGCCTCCGCCGTGCGCTCTGAGGAGCGCTCTGGACCGGCTCTGTTCCACGCAGGGTTATTCTCACGACCGGCGAGGAGAGCCGCTCCTTCGAGCTCCCCGCAGTCGGGCGCGGGAAATAACCCGGGAATTGCTGGCAGACGCGCGTAGTCATAGGCTTCTCACGGCACTCTGCGGCATCCCTTTGCGCCCGTCCCCCTCCTGTGGGCGGTGATGAGCGTGCCCACCTGCCTTCTGCTGCCCTCTGCGGCATTCTCTCGCGCTCGTCGCCCTCCTGTGAGCACCGATGCGCGTGTCCACCTGCCTTCTGCTGCCCTCTGCGGCATCCTTTCGTGCCCGTCACAAAACATTGAAACTATTGTGATAGAAAAAAAGTGACATATATTTTCTATCTTCGTGCTGATAAGCCTGAATATGGATATGGGATTCAGCAAGGAGAAATATGAAGAGATGGTGCAGGGGATGTTCGAAAGACATCAGTCTGTGCAGAACGTGGGATTCAGCAGCGGTGCGTACAAGCCGGGGCTGGACAAGATGCTGGCGTTCGATGAGACGCTGGGTTTCCCTTCGAGACGGTTCGAGAGCATCCATGTCGCCGGGACGAACGGGAAGGGATCCGTCTGCCATATGCTTGCTGCAGCATTATCCTCCGAGCAAGCCGTTGGTCTTTATACTTCCCCGCACATTGTGGATTTTCGCGAGAGAGTGCGCACCGTGAGGCCGGATGGCGTAGATCTGATACCGGAAGAGGCTGTGTACGAATTCTTGACGGGCCATTCGGAGTTGATTGAAAACCTGGGTCTTTCTTTCTTCGAAATCACTACGGGCCTTGCGTTCTGGTGGTTCGCCAAGTCGGGTGTCAAGGTCGCGGTCATTGAAACTGGCCTGGGAGGCCGTCTGGATGCGACAAACATCATTATTCCGAGGCTCAGCATTATTACCTCTATAGGCCTGGACCATTGTGCGATTCTTGGCCCCGACCGTGCATCAATCGCGCGGGAGAAGGCCGGCATTTTCAAAAGGGGAGTGCCGGCCCTGGTCGGCTTCCGAGACAGCGAGACGGAACCGGTATTCAAGAAGATTGCCGCAGAAGTGGGCGCAGATCTGTATTTCTGCGGAACGGAATTGACGCAATGCGTTTGCGGGGGAAGCAGCGGATCTGTTCCAAAAATCAAAGACAACAACGAAATTGAGCTCGCTCCGAAAGAGAATATTAATTTGGACCTGCGGGGAGAGTACCAGCATATGAATCTTCGAACGGTACTGACCGCGTTGGATTTGTTGGCATCCGGTTCTTCTGAAAACCTCATCGGTCCCGGCACTGAATCGTTAATCGGTACGACATTTTCTGCTGTTTCTACGGTCATTTTTGAAAATGCTGCAAACTATGGTACTGTTGCAAATACTTTTTCCGATGCTGTTTCTCCATCCATTTTGAGCAGAACTGAACACGAGAGTGACCCTGAGATTGCCGGCTTTCAAGCCGTTCTGGATAGGATTGCTAATGCGGCACATCTGACAGGTCTCCACGGCCGTTGGGAAATGGTAGGGACGAAACCGGATATGATTTGCGACATCGGCCACAATCCTCCGGCCCTGAAACTTAATTTTGCCCAGTTGCGCAGTATGATGGACTCCGGGAAATACGACAAACTGATAATTGTTTATGGCATAATGGCAGACAAGGCTCTGGAGGATATACTTCCGATGATGCCGCGCGATGCCGAATATATATTTTGTGCCCCGGACACATCCCGTGCCCTTGCTCCTGCTGTGCTTGCTTCCCGTTTTGCTGCATATTTCGCCACCAATGAATCCGGCGGTTCACCGGTGGACGTCCAGAACCTTGCAATCGAGACATCAGCCACCATTATATCCGGCAGTTTGCAGGCAAACACTCCAAGTTCTGCTACCGGGACATCAGGCTCCAAAAACGCTGATTACCAGCAAACATTGCCTGCATACCATATCGCCGATTCCGTTGCTGAGGCTGTCCGTGTCGCCCGTGACATTGCCACGCCCCACAGCCTAATATACATAGGTGGCAGCGCATTCGTCGTCGCAGAAATTTATGCATTGCCACTGCCTCCGCCCTCAAGCGATACGCCCCGGACGAGTCTTGAAGTCTTGACGAGCCCGTCTGGACCTTTCGCATGAAATATCCAGAGAGCTCCTGAGAGTTCGACAAGTCAATAGGTATTTCTCTCCTACTCGCAACTTTTCTACTGCTTTTCTTGCCCAGGGTTATTCTCACGGCCGGCGAGGAGAGCCGCAATAGTTGACGGGGGCTCTGCCCCCGTAACATCCCCCGCGGCTCCCGGCCTACCGATATCGCTTCGCTCCATCCCGGCCTCCGCCGTGCGCTCTGAGGAGCGCTCTGGACCGGCTCTGTTCCACGCAGGGTTATTCTCACGACCGGCGAGGAGAGCCGCTCCTTCGAGCTCCCCGCAGTCGGGCGCGGGAAATAACCCGGGAATTGCTGGAAGACGAGCGTGCCTATCGACATTCTGCGGCTCTCTGTGGCATTCCTTCACGCTCGTCGGCTTCCTGTGGGTGGTGATGCGCATGACCACCGGCCTCCTGCGGCCTTCTACGGCATCTTGTTACGCCCGTCACCCTCTCTGGGAGCCTTGACGCGCGTGCCAACCTGCTTCCTGCTGCGATCCAAGCCATCCTCTTCTGCTCGTCACGCTCCTGTTATTTTTCAAGCTCAGGGTTATCCTCGGGGGCGCGAGGAAAGCCTTTCCGCAGAGCTCCCCGCAGTCGGCCGCGGGAAATAACCCGGGAGCTGTCGGGAGACGCGCGTACCTATCGGCCTCTCACTGCCCTCAGCGCCATTCTCTACCGCTCGTCAAGAATCCAATTCCGGCACTGCATGCAAATCCATATCGGGTCGATGGCCAAGCTGCCATGGAACGCGGTGAAAAACAACAAGAAGGACGGTCACCAGGGCCGTCCTTTCCTAAAGCGAATGGAATGCAGTTCAGTCCAGAGCAGCAACTGCTTCGGCGCTGAGTCCTGTGGCTTTGATGATATCATCGGCAGACATCCCCAT
>JAKSKD010000016.1 GCA_024401925.1 Bacteroidales bacterium
TTCTTTTTTTTATACGAAGTTCGTACATACGCGAATCATTCGCGTTTGTACAACTTTTGTTATTCCGGGAGAGGCATCCCTGAGAATTGTTGGAAGTATCCTATGCAGGCGTCGCGCCAAATGACGGCGTCATCATACTGGATTACCAGTTTGTCCGCAACTTCCTGCCAAATTTCAGGAGCAACATATTTTTTTACGGATTTCCAAAGTTCCTGATATCCGACAACTTTCTCAACTCCCTCAAAATATCTTCTGCACATCTCATCCCACAGGGTGTTGCCATTCTTCATTTGATAATCCCAAGGAACGTGATGGAACCAGAGCAACAGGTTCTCCGGGCAGGAATCCAACGATTCATACTGTGATGCAAGAGGCTCCGGATACTGTTTTGTGTTGCCGCTTCCGCTCGCTGCTGTCCTGTCGAAACCGACTCCTGCGCTGTCTGCCTTGTGATAATATGGAGGCGTCCAGTCTTTCCTGACTCCTGCAGGCTCATACCATGGCTCCGGTCCATAATGATGATTTCCTGCGAATATATGGTGCAGACCGAGAGGCATCATATAATTAACCATATTTTCGCGGCTTTCCATCATCATCGCTTTTACAGGTTCTACGAATTCCGCATTATATTTCTTTGCGCTGCACCACCACGGCTTCGGGAAGGTACCACGTATCCATTCGTCTGCAATCTGTTCCGCGCTCAGTGTCGGATCCCAGGCGAGCCTTCCGAATGCGTACCAGTTGGCTTGGGCGAAGATGTGGCCGCACCAGTTGGCGTCCTGTCCGGTGTTTGCCACACCTGCAATTACCGATGGCGTGCAGCCCTGAGGCCTGCAACCATTATTAGTGAGTGTATCAAGGCATTCCTTCCACATTGTCCCCAGATAGCACAGCTGTTTGCTCTGTCCTAGATATTCCTGGGTGATCTGTAACTCGGGAGCGAATGCCGTTTCCTTCAGGGCGAAGAAAAGCGGACTAACAGGCTCGCGCGGCTGGAAATCCACAGGTCCGTTCTTGATTTGGATTATTACATTATCATTGAACCGTCCGTCCAGAGGAACGAATTCATCATATGCCTGATTTGCTCTGTCCGGGCTGTTCGGAGCATAAACGAATGCTCTCCACATTACGATTCCTCCGTGCTTTCCGACTGCATCTGCAAGCATGTTCGCTCCGTCCACGTGAGTTCTTCCGAAGTCCTGAGGCCCCGGCTGACCTTCGCTGCAGGCCTTTACAAGAAAACCTCCGAAGTCCGGAACTAATTCATAAATCCTGTCCACCTTCTTATTCCACCATTCCACTACGTCAGGGTCAAGTGGGTCTGCTGTCGGTAGTTCACCGAGCGCCTGCGGGGTCGCGAAATTGACCGCCAGATATGCTTTGATGCCATATTCGCGAAGTATGTCGGCAATTGATGCAACCCTTTGCAGAATTTCTTCCTCCAACATTCTAGGGGAGGCGTTGACGTTGTTAAGAACCGATCCGTTTATCCCTATTGATTTGTTCAAACGTCCGTATTCGTGTATCCTTTCTGAAGGAATCTCCTCTGAGGTCCACTCCCACATACTTTTTCCGGCATATCCTCTTTCGACACTGTCGTCAAGGTTGTCCCAGTGATCCAGAATACGGTATTCATATGCTGGATCACCGGTGGGTTCCGGTGTTCCTCCGGCCATCCATAGGGCGCCTTTTTCGCTGCAGCTGACTGCAATTATGCCTGCCAGAACTGCCAATATTACTTTCTTCATTCTTGATGTGATTAGTTGTTTCCTAATATTACATTTACGGCTCTCTCCCCGAGGGTCTTCTTGTCCTGAGGGTGTATGTCGTTCCACTCTCCGAGATCCCTGTTAGGGATGAGGAATACATTCTCCATCTTCTCGCAGACGCTTCTCTGAAGATCCTGCAACTTAACCCATCCGCTGGTTTCCGCTGTTTCTCTTTCTGAATGTTCGAAGGCGGCGAGTTCGACGATGTAGAACGGCAGGTCCGGATTGTTGAATAACTTTCTCCAAGATGTAATCATATTCTTCAGCATCTCTCCGTAGTTATCTGGATTACCGGCGTTGGATTCTCCCTGATACCAGATTACTCCCTTCACCTTAATGTTCTCATCACGTGCGATAGGTGCAATCATCGAATTATAAAGTCCTGAAGGTTTGTATTGAAGGAAGACTTGAGCATCCCTGCGTGGCATTTCCTTGCCGTCCTTGTGCTCCCAACCTTGCAACAGGCTTACCTTGCCGCGTACGGTCTCAAGGCTGTAGTCCTTGTCCGCCACGAATGATGCGACATTCTCGGCGGCATAAAGGTGTATTTCTACGGTATTCTTTCCTTTGTGAAGATATTCTGCCGGGACTTTGTAGTTCCTTGGAGGGTACATATATGTGATGTTGCCTACATAATGTCCGTTCACAAAGGTAGAATCTGCATCCCTCATCGCACCGAGGTGCAGGATAGCGTCTCCTTTGGCTTGGGCTGTGCTGAGCTTGAATGTATTGCGCAGCAGATGGCTTCCGAATTCCGGCCTGCCGTCTTTGAGACCCCATTCTCCGAACATATCCACAGCTTCCCATTTTGCATCAGGATTCTCAGGCAGTGCATTGTGTTTTTCCTGCCAGTCTGTGTAGAGATGAGCGTTGTGATATAGTGTCTTTGCCATCCATTCCGGAGTGCGTATTACTTTAAGTTCTTCCTGGGCGTATGCCGGAAGTTCCTCTGCAGGAAGCCACGCCTCGATGGGGGAGCCTCCTACAGAGGAATTCAGAAGATAGATTTTCTCCCCTGTTCTTTCGTGAAGATAGCGTCCCACATAGTAGCAGAGAGCGCCCCAGTGCTGTGCCGTCTGCGGTGTGTCCAGATTCTCCCAGTTGTGCGCCGGAAGCTCTTTCTGCGGCCAATCGAAATTGTATGCAATAGGAATCTTTGTGTAATTGATGTCTTCGCAGGCATAGTCCTTGACGTCATCAGCTACGACATCGAGACATCTGCTGATAGGAAGTTCCATATTTGACTGGCCGGAACACAGCCATACTTCACGGCTCTGACCTGAGGCACAGAGCGGAATCAAAAGCGCTGTCAGTGAAGCGCAGATTACCAGTTTATCCATTTTTCTGCATTTGTGTTTTCAAACATAGGTGCGATGCGTACGTCTGTATCCGCTTCTTTTTCGAGAAGGAACCTGTCAACGAAGGCCTCCAACTCGGGATATTGGGATTCCGGCAGTTGGCAGTGACCGTGACCGTCAGCGAAGGACCATCCCATCCTGTCCGCTATTCCGAATCTTTCCCATACTTTCCTTGCCGCATAGCAGGATACATAACCTGATTCGTCAGCAAGCCACGGATAGTCCGGATTCCCGAACACGAGCAGTGCCCTCGGTGCCACCAGAGCGCACAGTTCGTGATGGTCAATCGGCATTCTGGCTACATTCTCCTCTGAGAACTGCCTCATACTTTCCTTGAACCAGGTGTAGTCTGTACGGGCCACCGTCTCCACTTCTCCAAGTGTCTCGGATACCCTCCAGGATGCGGCTCCGCCACCACCCGGCTCCTGCGCTATCGTAAGCGCAATCCTTTCATCGAATGCGCCGGCGAATAAAGCCATCTTCCCGGCGAATGAACAGCCAGAGATGGCGAGATGTTTCAGGTCGATCCTGGATTCATCACCAAGGTATTCGAGTGCGTCTATCACGCGACTTACGCCCCAAGGCCAGGCTGTGTATGCGCCCATTTCGCTGAGCTCCGGATAAAGAACGTTTATCGGCTCCTCTCCTCTCGTCTGATGGTGGGCCATCACATCTGAGAACGGGAACCCTATCATTGCTATGTTTCTTTCTGTGAAAATCTTTGTCGGGAGACTGCCTGCTCCGGCCCAGAAACCGATTCCTATGATGGCAGGGAACGGCCCGTCACCTTCGGGATATACGACCGGGCAGTTGATGGAAATTTCCTTGCCTTCTACAGTCACGTGAACCGCTATTGTGTCTTTGGCAAGCGGAATATCCGGGATATTGGCAAAGAACCCGTTTGTTCGGACGGAGTCCGTATTGCCGTGCCGTATCTCTGCTCTGACGCATTCCTTCGATGTTTCAGGTCGCTTGCCTGTTTCGTAGTACTGAATCATCTCCATTATTTCGCTCCGCCTTTGCTCCCACTGACGGAAGCTTCTGACCTTGCTCCCGTCCGCAAAAGTGAAAGGGTCAGGGAGTGTTTCTATTGCAGGGAGTTGATCTATTTCCGGCATCTGAGGGGCAGTGAAAGCCTCTGCTGGTTTTTCCCGGTCGTAAACGAGCGGAATTTCTGTTTTGCAGCCGATTGCAAATAGAAAAAACATAAGAGGAAGCAGTCTTTTCATAAAACCTATTATTAATTCACTAAATTTAGTAAATTAATTTGAAAAAGACAATTCACCTATTTCAATGTTCTACAGATATTGAACAGCCTGTTTTGCGTCATAAAGTATTTTATCTCGTAGCATCTGAACTCGTCGTGCGTGCGTACTTTGTGATAACTTGTGGAATAGTCCGGTGAAAATCCCATCTGTACCACATCAGGAATGTCAATTGAAGATATTCCGAGTTTCACCAATTTGTCCAGTATTTCATAATTGCGGTTTATGCATCCGACCACCTTGTAATGTACTGCACGTATGTCGTGGGTGCGTCTGTTATGATATGCGTTCTTACATTTCGCTCCGCAGAATTTTCTGTCACTTCGCCCGTAATTGAGCGTGTCTCCGCATTCCAGACAGCGCGGAGTTTCTTCGTTTTCATTAGTCTTGTAGCCCATAGTTTTTGGTTTTTCCGGCGAAAATGGTGTATCAAATCTTCATTTCAAAGCATCCAAAAATACATATGCAATTATTATAAGAATCTTTTGCTGCATCATTATTTTTAATCAACATCATTTTTGTTCGTTCATATAAATTACAAGATTTTTTTCCTGCATTTTTTATGAACGGCATTACATTTCTTAAATTTTTTGAGATTGTTCTTTTTGATATGCCAGAAAAATGATCGGAACTGTATTCCTTTGCAGCGTTCCTTTTTCCAGCGCGCAGAAGAAGGATCCCGCCGGACTTTGTCCGCGGATAACAACCAGTATTAGTGTTTAATGATTCAATTATGAAAAATTTCAAATTCCTTGCACTGCTTTTATTCGCTGCAGTGTCCATCCTTTCTTCTTGTACTAAAGTGCTTTCATCGGATTTCGATCCCGACAAGGGAGAAAAATATGCTGTGAAGGTACGGGTGGTTACACCATCTACAAAGGCAATTATCACAAATTCCAGTCAGGATCTCAATGTCCATTCGCTCCAGGTGTTCGCTTTTCTCAATGGTGCTCTTGACGTGTACGGAGAGGCCCAGGATGACTCTCTGGTCCTCAGCTGCACCCAGGGCCCGCGAAAATTCTATGCCCTGATCAATGCACCATCTTTGAAATCTATAAAAACTGAGACAGAATTACTTGCTACTGCATCCGATCTCGCAAACAGCAGCCTGACATCTCTCGAGATGTTCGGAAACAAGGAAGCAGACATAAGCAAGGATAACAAAACTGTAAAAATTGAAGTCACGCGTCTTGCGTCCAGGATTGTCGTCAGCAAGATTACAAAACAATTTGCATCTGCTGCTCTACAGGAACAGCCTTTCACAGTGAAGAGAATCTATCTTGTAAATGCTTCAGGTCGGGCGAAATATGGAACGCCGGGAACGCCTGAATTGTGGTGCAATCAGATAAAATTTGATGAGGACCTCTCTCCGGATTACAAGAAGTTTATGATAGATACGCTTAACGCCCAAGTCAATACTGAATATAAAACGGAGCATACTTTCTACTGCTATCCGAATGGTACTGAGAAAGATGTGAACGGAGGAGAAAATTTCAGCGACAGGTACACAAGACTTGTTATCGAGGCTGAACTGGGGTCACAGATATGCTATTATCCAATAAACCTTCCTGACTTGAAAAGCAATACATCGTACAATATAGCAGACATTAAGATTACTAAACCGGGTTCTACAAGTCCTGACGAACCTGTCACAGCGATAAATTGTGAGGTGACCATTGTCGTGAAGCCTTGGGATAATGTAAATGTCACTGAGGGAGCAACAGTCTGAGCCATATGAAAAAGGTGTTTTTCTTTCTGGCGGCAATTGTTCTTACTGCAGCCTGCTCCGGAGACGCTTTGTCTCCGGAAAAGCGGGCGTCGGGAGAAACAGTTATGGTGGATCTGTCCCTGGAACCTGTCGTACAGCAGACAAAGAGCACTGCGGATGTTGATGAGAATCGTGTGAATAATGTGACTCTGCTGGTCTTTGACGGCGGTGGAAACAGACTTGTATATGAAAAATTCAACAGTAAGACTACCTACAATCTGTGTTTGCCCGGCAAGAAGAATATCAAGATTTACGCGGTTGTAAATTCTTCCTACCAGTTCGATAACGTATTGGACTATGCAAGTTTCAAGACAACTCTTTCTCAGTTCCAAAACAACACAATGACTAATTTCGAGATGGTCGGATTTATAGACACTGCTTTGGTTACGGACTGTTCGCTTTCTATGCCTGTTAACAGACTTGCATCCAAACTGCATATTGAATCAATCAGAATCAACAGTAATTTGAAAGGTCCTTCGACAAAATCTACTTTGAAATACTTTAGGTTGAAGTCAGTTTATATAATGAATGCGGCATCAACATATCCCTATTCTCTCGAACGCTCTATTACGGCACAATTCATCAGTAAGGATGAAGACAATCCTATGATTTATTATCCGATGAAATCTTCATATACATGGACATCTGACGGAGGATACAGTTATTATACTTATAATGAGGCAATGGATTTTTACCTTTATCCAAATACTTCCGATTACTCCGCAACGAGTCTGGTTCTTTATATTGAAGAAGAAACGCTAACATCTGCGATAGGAGGAGGTTACTATAGTGACACCAAAAAATATAAATACAATATTAGATTACCTGAACTCCGTCCGAACACTATGTATAACATCAGACAACTGACAATCAAGAATCCGGGAAAGGATCCCAGTTTGTCTTTCCCGGACAATAACCTCAATATGATGGCAGAATACTCTATTGAGGTCAAAGGATTGTCAGACGGTAAAGTTTTGGAATCGATAAACAAAAAGGAGGTCGCATATGCATTTTAGATTCTTATGCCTGTGTGTTCTTGTACTGTCAGTATCCTGTACGGTAAAGGAAGACAGAATTGACTGCCCGTGCGAATTCATACTGGATTTGTCTGAGTGCCGGATAAAAGACGATGTGCTGACATTTTCGATCTGGGATGAGGGAAAGAAAATTGTGTCGGAATATTATTATGGTGATGACCTTGGAAAAAAATATTCTTTTCAACTGGGAAGAAAGGAATATTGTGGCTCTGCTTATACGGGAGATTCCAATTCTCTTCACGATGGATGGAATCTGATGGTGAAGTATGGACTCCAGGCAGATTCGTTGTACGCGTGGGCTCAGAGGATTGATGCAATAGGGGAGAATGCCAATGAGGTTGTCCTCCTACATAAACAATTCGCTACTGTTACATTTGATCTCACTGCATATGACAAGGCTGAAAGTCCTCTTCTTGTACGTTTGACTAGCAATTATGGAGGAATTTATTTGCTTTCATTGGAACCGGCCAAAAATGATTTCTTATATGAGTTCAATACAGATGGATCCTGTTTTTATCCGGTCAGGTTGACGCGTCAGGGGGACAACTCTCTTACAATGGAGATATTCTCCGGTGGAGTCTCCATCGCTAAGATTAATATTGCATCGATTCTTGATTCCAATGGATATGATTGGTCGGCCACTGACCTTTCTGACATTACGGTTCCTGTAAGTGTGAAAGATGCTGATATTACGGTGATGCCGGATCCCTGGACTGATGTCGATATTTGAAAAATTTATTTATCTTAGCGACTATGAAAAGAAATTTGTTTGTATTATTGGCTGTTATCGCACTGGTGGTATGCGGGTGCGCTGAAGAAAAGACTCATTGTGTTAACTCTCTGACTTATACGGATATCCCGGACAACGATGTACTTCGTGTGGGAAAGGACTACTATATGATCAGTACTACAATGTATTTCTGCCCTGGAGCTCCGATAATGCATTCCCGCGACCTCGTTCACTGGCAAATCATCAGTTATGTCTATGACTGTCTGGAAGATGATGATGTGTACAATCTGAGAGAAGGCCGCAATGCATACGGCAAAGGACAGTGGGCTGCTTCCCTGAAATATCACAACGGGGAATATTATGCGCTTTTCATAGCCAATGATCAGGCAAAAACCTATATCTATCATACGAAAGATATCACATCCAGTTTTTGGGACAGGTACGTTATCGACCGTCCTTTCCACGACGCCGGACTGCTTTTTGAGGATGACCGGGTGTTCATAGCCTGGGGCAACAGAAACATATATCTGACCGAACTGGAACCTGACTTTTCGGGTGCAAAAGGAGAGGACAGACTTATTTTCTGTACTCCGGATGGGTATATGCTTGGCGATGAAGGATCTCACTTCTATCATATCGGGGACTGGTATTATGTGCTGACAATCAACTGGCCGATGGGCGGTGTCCGTACGGAGACCTGCTGGCGCAGTCGGAATATAGACGGTCCATATGAAAGTCGCACGATATTGCAAGGTGCATTTGACGGAAGGCGTGATGGTGTGGCTCAGGGTGCTATTATTGACACCCCGAAGGGCGATTGGTATGCAATTATGTTTCAGGATCACGGTGCTGTCGGACGTATTCCGACTTTGCAGCCTGTGACCTGGGAAGACGGATGGCCTGTTCTCGGTGACGGTGGAGTTCCTGTAAAGGAATTCGATGTCAGACTCCGTCCGGACGGTGAGAATAGGGTATGCTCTTCAGATGATTTCGATACTGCGGAACTTGATCTTGTCTGGCAGTGGAACCACAAGCCTCTCGAAGGGGGATGGTCTCTCACTGAACGTCCTGGCTATATGAGGATTTATGCGAATCCGGCAAATGGCATCTTTGATGCGCGCAATGTCCTTACTCAAAGAACAAAGGGACCGGAGTGCGCTACCGAAGTCCATCTTGAGACAACTGGGCTGAAGCCTGGCTCTCACGCCGGAATCTGTGCTTTTCAGAGCAAGTTCTGCGCTATCGAAGTCGAATCTTCCGCTGACGGGAACAATATTGTTGTCAGGGACCGCGATAGGGAGATCTTCCGAGACGTGATGGACGGGGATGATGTACTTTTCCGTATCGATTATGATTTCAATGAAGATAAGGCTTTCTTTTCATATTCTTATGACGGGGAAATCTGGCTTGGACCGGATTATTCTCTGGAGATGCGTTACACCCTTGATTTCTTCACCGGCTACAGGACTGCACTGTATTCGTACATCGATAATTCTGCAGAAAATGTACCGGGGTGTGACGTAGCCGGTTATGCCGACTTTGACTATCTGCATTTCTAAGGCGAAGTAGTATAATATCTTATTTTTTTAGAAATTACCCTATGCGTTTCATAGGGTATGGCTCTCCTGTCAAATAACCGAATAAAAGGCTATGAATAAGTTTCGTTCTTGTATTGGTAAAAAAATAATACCAATAAGTTTATATTTTTTCATTGCTTTGCTGTCAGTATCCTGCGGTACGAGTGCGAAAGTGACACGGCTCCAACATCAGGACACGCATGCTAAACTTGAACTGAGCAATGTGGCCAATGATATTCCGGAGCTCAGTGTTTCCGTTGCGAAACGTGATACGATTGTAGTCCAGGATGCCTCAGGAAAGAACTTGCTTGTGATGAAGGCCCACAAAGATGCCGCCAGCGGAGAAATGGTTGCCACAGAGGTGCTGGATGCCGCTGTGGTCACTTCTCGCTTCCAGAATCTTGCTGAGCGTAACGGAAAAGTTGATATTTCTTTTCAAATCATTGTCCCGGAGAAGATGCAGGATAGTAAATGGCAATTGCGCTTTTATCCTGATATGCTTGTATTGGGAGACAGCATAAGACTGGATCCTGTCATTATTACCGGAAAAGACTACCGTGAGGCACAGCTCCGCGGCTACGAACAGTATGACAGGTTTATCAGTAAGATTATATCTGATTCCACAGAATTCGTGAATCTTAATCAACTTGAGATATTCCTGCAACGTAATATTCCGCAGATTTTCGCATTCAAAACAGACTCTTCATATGTGTCAGATGAGGAATTCTTCTCTAACTATGGTGTAAGCGAGCGTGAGGCTGTAGAACATTATACTAACAGGAATGCTCAGATTATCAATGAACGCAGGAAGTCAAGGATGCAGGATATGTATCAGAAATATATTAAGTCACCAATTGTAACTGAGGGAATCCGGCTTGATACAGTGATTATGGCGTCCAATGGTGACTTTATTTACAATTACATCCAGCCTGTCAATGTGCGTCCAAAGATGAAAAGAATCGATGTAATACTTTCCGGGGAAATTTATGAACAGGATAGAAAGGTATTTGATATCCCCAATTGTCCGCCATTGACATTCTACATCAGTACATTGTCATCACTCGCGGTCGATCTCGACAAGTATTTGTCAAAGGTTATCGAGCGCAAGGTCTATGCCAATACTGCGAGCAATATCGACTTTGAACTTGGCCGCAGCGAGGTGAAAACAGATCTTGGAAACAATGCCGAAGAGATAAATGCAATCTGTGAGAACATCAAAATGCTGATTGATAATAAGTTCTTCGACCTTGATTCAATCACGGTCGCAGCAACTGCATCTCCTGAAGGATCTCTTGCATTGAACTCAAGCCTTGCCAAATCACGTTCTACCAGCGTCCTTTGCTATTTTGATGCTTTTGCGAAGCATTATACTGATTCTTTGAAACGGTATGGAGGCTTCAGTATCGGCGCGGATAATAAGGTTAGCCGTGAAGACCAGCATTTTGGAAAGATTGAGTTCAATGCCATCACTATCCCTGAAAATTGGGAGGATCTTGACAGATATATGGTGGATGATGATTTTCTCTCTGCTGAGGCCCGGAATTCATACTTCAGTTTCAAGAATATCGTCAATCTCGACGAAAGGGAGCACAGGATGCAGCAGGAGGACTGGTACAATTATGTGAAGGATAAATACTATCCGTCACTCCGCACAGTAAAGTTCCGCTTTTTCCTGCACAGAAAGGGAATGGTCAAAGACACTATTCATACAACTGAGCTTGACTCAGTTTATATTAAGGGAGTACAGTTCCTGAAAGATATGGACTACGAAGATGCTCTCGAGTATCTGCGCCCATATAACGACTTCAACACAGCAATCGCATATACTGCTCTCAATCGCAATAGAAGTGCGATGATGATTCTCTCTCCTTTGGAGCGCACAGCTGAAGTCAACTACCTGTTGGCTATCCTATATGCGCGTCTCGGAGAAGACCAGAAGGCAGTTGATTGTTACATCAAGGCCTGTCGCCTGAAAGGCAGTTACGTCCATCGCGGCAATCTCGACCCTGAAATTTCACACCTCATCAAGGCCTATGGTCTCAACAAGGTCATTGACGAGATGTTCTTTGCTCCGGTTCTGTGAGAAGACGTAGTTTATTCTTTGCCGCCGCCGAGGGCTTGGTAGAGGTCTACGATGGAGGTAAGGATAGAGCAGGTGTTGCTGATTTCGTCAATCTGGGCGTCCAGAAGGTCGTTCTGGGCGGTGAGGACTTCGAGATAGGTGCCACGGCCGAACTTCATCTTGAGCTGTGTTGCTTCGAGAGCGCGGGTCATTGCCTCCACCCTGTTGCGGCAGTCGTCAATCTGGTCTCTGTAGGACCTGATGCCTGCAACGGCATTATTCACATCCGTACCGGCATTCAGCAAAGCGCTGGCATAAGCCATCTTGGACTCTTCGTACTGGCTCTTGCTGACTCTGAGCGCAGCGATATTTTCGCCGGCATTGAAAAGTGGCTGCAGGAGGCCTCCGATGGCGTTGTAGAGCAGTCCGCCGTTCGCCCATCCTATCGTTCCTCCGAGAGTGATGCTAGGACAGCAGTTGGCGCGTGCGAGGTTGACGTTATAGAACGACTGGGCAAGCCTCATTTCGGTCGCTCTGACATCAGGACGTACGCGTACGGCATTGAGGTCCAGGCCTTCCACAGTCTCCAAATTTATCTTCGGATTCACGGCAGCAGAGATAGGTCCACGCATCAGATCGTAGCTCTCGGAACTCAAGAGTAGGTGCAGGGAATTCTCGGCAACGGTGCGGACGTAGCGCAGGGACTTGCCTGCAGTACGTGTGGCGTAGTACGAGCCCTCGAACTGGGAGACTCCCGCTTCGTCTGCGAGGCCTGCTTCTTTCATCTCCTTCATAGCTCGGACTGATTCCTCCCAGTTGTGTTCGGCGGCATCTGTTGCTGCAATCTGGGCGTCAAGCATCTGCAGCGTGTAGTAGAGGGTGGCGACTGCTGAAACAAGTTCCGTGCGAGCCGCCTGCTCGTAGTCCTTCATCTGCTCCAACGTCATCTTCGCGATGCGCTTGCGGTTGGTGAGCCGTCCGAAGATGTCAATTTCCCAGGCTGCGGTGCCCATAGTGTATGTCAGGGTGGAAGCGCCTGAGGCCGCGTTCATTGTGACTGCCGGACTGCCTCCGATGTGGATATGCGGCAGGTAGGCGAGCTTGGCTGCAGTGAACTGAGCGTCCGCCTGATTCACTCTCTCGTGCGCCATTCTGAGGTCCAGGTTGTGGGCGAGGGCGGTGTCGATGAGGCTCACGAGCTCCGGCTCGGTAAAGATCTCGCGGTATGAAGGTACGCTTATCTGCTCCTCGATGACGCCATTGTCGGATTTGTATTTTCCGTAGATGCCGCAGGAACTGACAGAAATTATCATTGCCGCTATAGCGACAGAAGTGGCTATAGCTCTATAATTCTTCATATTCTTTCTCCTTTTCAAGTGGTTTGATTTTTTCCTGGATAGTTTCGAAGAGCACGAAGAGGGCTGGGACGAGGAAGAGAAGGCCGAGACAGCCTATGAGCATTCCGAACACAGCTCCGATACCGAGGCTTATGTTACCCATCGCGCCCACTCCCGTACTCGTGATGAGAGGGAGAAGTCCGATGACCATTGTTCCCGCCGTCATAAAGATAGGACGGAGACGGGCTTTCGCCGCCTCAAGAGCTGAGTCCTTGATGCTGAGTCCCTCGTGACGCTTCTGGAGCGCGAATTCCACGATAAGGATACCGGTCTTCGCGAGAAGTCCGATGAGCATTACGACTCCCGTCTGGAGGTAGATATTGTTGTCCAGTCCGAATAGTTTCGTGAAGAGGAATGCTCCCATAAGTCCCATAGGAACTGCCAGCATTATGGCGAAAGGAATGACGTAGCTCTCATAGAGGCAGGACAGGATGAGGTAGATAAGAAGGGCGGAGATACCGAAAATAATGAGCATACTTGAGCCCTGACTCTGCTCCCTGGTCATTCCACCGAATTCGATCGTGTAGTCGGAAGGAAGTACTTCATCGGCGACATCCTTGACTGCCTGGATGAGATCTCCGGTAGAAGCCCCATCGGCAGGGGATGCATTGATCTGAATGGAGTTCAGAAGGTTGAAGCGTGAGAGACTTGCAGAACCGTATATCCTTCTGAGGGATAGATAGTTGCTTAGAGGGGCAAGCTCGCCCGAAGCGGTCCTGACGAACATCCTGCTGAGGGAAGTCTCGTCCACGTGGCTCTCAGGGGTTCCCTGCACCATCACCTTGTACGTCTTTCCGTAGAGATTCACGTCATTGACGTATGCACCACCCATATAGGTGGAAAGCGTGCTCATAAGGTCAGGAAGGGCTATGCCGGACTTTTTGCATCTTGCGATGTCTACATTGACATACCACTGGGGATTGTCCGCCGTGAATGATGAATAAGCGGAGCCGACGGACGGATTCCTGTTGAGGGCGGCGACATATTCATCCCTCATTGCAGCGAAATCGGTAATTTCCCCACCGACCTTGTCCTGCAAGTAGATCTCTGCATCGGATGATGCTCCATATCCCGGAATCATAGGGGTCATAAATGGCAGTAATTCGGCATCCGGATAATGGCTCCCGATTCTTGTGTAGATATCCTGCATTACTGCATAGATGGACATAAAGTCACGTTCTGCCCATTCCTTGAGGGTAATGACAATGAATCCGGTGTTGGAGCCTCGTCCGGAAGTGAATCCGAATCCCGCGTTGATGCCGACATTGACGACTTCATCTATTTTCTCGATTTCGGCTGCAATCTGCTGCATTGTTGTGGTGGTTACGCTGAGGGATGTGCTGGCTGGCATCACAACGTCACACATAAACACGCCTTTGTCCTCCATCGGGACGAATCCTGTAGGAGTGTTCTTGATTGACCAGACCATTAGTACGACTGATGCGATAACTACAAGAATTGACAGCCAAGGACGTTTGATGAACGGTTTGATGCCGTTCTTGTATTTTTCTGACATTTTCTCAAAAGCGGTATCGAAGGCCATTGAGAAACGCTTGTAAAGTCCCGGTTTCTTCCCATCCGACCCGGCACTGTGCGGTTTGATCAGTAGGGCGCATAAGGCAGGGGAGAGGGTGAGAGCGTTGATTGCGGAAATACCCACTGCCACAGCCATCGTGAGTCCGAACTGCCGGAAGAATGTTCCGCTGGTGCCCGGCATCATACTGACAGGAATGAACACTGCCATGAAAACGAGCGAAGAAGTGATGACGGCCGTGGTGATTTCGTCCATAGCATCGACGGCGGCCTTCATCGGGGACGAGTAGCCTGCGTCAAGCTTGGTGTGGACTGCTTCCACGACCACGATACTGTCATCCACGACGGTACCGATGACCAGCACGAGAGCGAACAGCGAAATCATATTCACCGAGAATCCGGCTATCATCATAAATGCGAAAGTACCGATGAGGGATACGAAGATGCCTACGAATGGAATGAGGGTGGACTGCCAGTCGTGAAGGAAGAGCAGCACGATGATGATGACGAGTGCTAGGGCCTCCAGTAGGGTCTTGATTACCTCGTGGATGGAGGCGTTCAAGAAGTCGTTGGTGTCCATCAGTATGTCGAACTTTATATCCGGTTGGGCAGCCTGCTCCTCGGCAATGAGTTCGGTGATGGATTCATTAACGACCTTTGCGTTGGAGCCCGCTGTCTGATAGACGACGCAGATGGCTCCGGCGTGGCCGTTAATCTCACTGTTGAACATATAGTGCTCGGCTCCGAGTTCGACGTCAGCGACCTGGCCGAGATAGAGAATCTCGCCGTTGGAGTTTTCCCTGACGATGATACGTTCGAATTCCTCCACACTCTTGAGACGTCCGGAATAGATCATTGTGTATTGAGACTGCTCCGGACTGTTGTCTCCGAAGGTACCTGTGGCAGCTTCTATGTTCTGCTCCGAGAGGGCGGCAAGAATGTCGGATGGAGTCAGGTTGTGTCCGGCAAGCACTTCCGGCTTCAGCCATACCCTCATCGAGTATTCCGCTCCGAACATCTCGAGCTTTCCAACGCCCGTGATGCGCATTATCTTCGGCTTTAGATTGATATTGAGATAGTTGGAGAGGAAATTACTGTCGAATCTGTCGTCCGGCGACGATATCGCGAAAATCTGCAGAATGGAGTTCTGCTGCTTCATCGTTGTCACACCGTTCTGACGCACTTCTGCAGGCAATTTAGCAAGAGCTTGTGACACACGGTTTTGTACGTTGACAGTGGCCTTGTCCGGGTCCGTACCCTGCTCGAAGAAGATTGTAATTTCTGCGGATCCGGTGTTGCTGGATGTGGATGTCATATACATCATATTCTCCACACCGTTGATTGCTTCCTCGAGCGGCGCGATGACGGATTTTTGGATGGTCTGTGCGGATGCTCCGTAGTAGGATGCCGTTACGGAGACTGTCGGCGGGGCGATGTCCGGATACTGCTCGACAGGGAGTGAGGTCAGACCCATGATGCCGACAATGATAATCAAGATACTGATGACGGAACTCAGCACCGGTCTTTTAATGAATGTCTTGAGTTGCATGGCCGGTCTAGTTCTTTGGAACGATCTGCATTCCGTTAGTCATCCTGCTTACGCCCTCTACAACAATCTCGTCTCCGTCCGTAAGTCCTTCGGTAATAATATATTCTGAATCATTCAGACGATACACTCCCACTTCTGCGGAATTTGCCGTCGCAGTTCCGTCAGTTGCTCGTTCAATCAAGTAAACGAAATGTTTGTCCTGGATTTCGTAAGTGGCTGAACGTGGGACGGTGATGCCGTCATATTCCAGTTCTATGCGTGCGGTACCGCTTGCTCCTGCGGAAAGGAGACCGTCAGGGTTTGGAAATGCCACACGAGCGCTGATTGAGCCTGTGAGTTGGTCGATGATGCCTGACATAGTCTCAAGATGTCCCTTTTGCTCATAAATGATGTCGTTACCGAGGATAAGGTCGAATTCCGGAATCGTTTTCATCAATTCCTCCTTGCTTCCGTATTCTCTCAACAGTTCCATATATTCGTCCGCATTTAATGAGATATATGCATATACGGTGCTGTTGTCGCTGACAATTGTAAGCGGTTCGGCAATACCCGGGGCAACAAGGCTTCCCTGACGGTAGTTGATAGTTCCTACTACGCCATCATGGGGCGAGCATACAATCGTGTGGCTCAGGTCGTTGCGCGCATGCTTGAGGGCCGCTTCCGCCTCTGCGAGCTGTGCCTGTGCAACGAGGAGCGCATTTTCGTCAAGCTTGTACTGATGTTCGGCCACGACACCTTTCTCGAACAACTGCTTTGTCGCGTTTAACTCAAGTTCGTGGGTACCTACATTAGCCTTGGCTACATTCACTGCCGCTGCGGCATTGTCCACTGCGGCCTGATATGATGTTGCATTGATTGCAAAGAGCTTCTGTCCCTGCTTTACGTTCTGCCCTTCACTGACATATACTGCATCGAGGGTTCCCGTTACCTGAGGGAAAATGCTGATGTCCTGCTTCCCGCGAATCTGTGCCGGATAGGAGAAAGGAACAAGGTTAGCTTTTGTCTCAACCTTCAGGACTCTTTTTTCGGGGATTGAAGATTCCTGCTCTGAGGTGTTGCTGCCTTTGTGCCCGCAAGACACAAGCGCCAGGGCGACCATAACTAAGTAGATTACTGCTCGTTTCATATTTTGTTATATCTATTATATCTTTCGAAGATACATAATATTCCAATTATAAGCAAATCCAAATCCTTGAAAGGGGTTTTCCCTAAGCCCCTACTTTTCGGGACGAAGGCTTTTGCGCTTGACGATTGCCTAATCGTGTGCGAAATGGAGGCTTTGCACTTGTTGGTTGCTGAAAAATGACATTCCGTGTGCAGAATAGCGTGTTCTGCACGTATTTCGCCTGTCAGGAGGTTAATTATGGGCAAAATGGGCGTACATGCCCGTAAAATCGCTGTCTTCCATAATTTTTACGTGCAAATTGTCGCATTTCGCACACGTTTATAGCCTTGCGCGGAAACAACGACTATTCACAATATAGATTTAAAATAAATGTTTATTTAATGTGTTATTTCCCCTGACTCGACACATGGCAAGTAAGTTAATGTTACCTTTACTGAAATTAATTTATAATCGATATGGAGGGTTTGGATTTTATCAAAGATAATGCTGTTAGTCAACAACAAAAGTCCTATTTTCATTTTTGCACCAGGGAAGATCATCCCGTTATTTTTCACAATGATGACGAATATAAAATAGGAATGAATTTATTCGCGTTGTCATTGAAACTTCATACAGGAATCAGTGTATTGACATTTGAACTGATGAGCAACCATATTCATGCGCTTTTTTATGGTGAAGATACTGATATTAGAGCGTGGTTTAAATGTTTCGTGAAACTGTTGAAACATAATCTGGACCATGCGTCTGATGCAATCATTTCACTTGAAGGAAAATGCTTCCCGATAAATAATGATGATTATTTAAGAAATACGCTTTTATACATCAACAGAAATGGGTTTGTGATTTCTCCTGAAGAAAGTCCTTTCAGCTATCCGTGGGGTGCAAATCGATATTATTTCAATCCGGAAGCAAAACTCCGTTTTTCAGTATCAAAAAAAGTTTTGAAATTCCGAGAAAAGAGGGCGATGACTCGGAGTGCGTTATTCGACAAGGCAGAGGGACTTTTTCTTGTTGACGGGTACATCTCTCCTATGTGTTTCTGCGACATAACTGCGGGGGAGAGCCTTTTCCGTAATGCAAGGCAATATTTCACCAAAGTGTCCAAGAACCTGGAATCCAATAAAGATATAGCTGCTATAATTATGGAATCGTCCTACTACATTGATGATGATTTATATGCGTATCTGGTTGCTTTCTGTTCAAAACAGTATGGGTGTAAGAATCCGACAATGTTGCCGGCCGCAGAGAAAATAGAGCTTGCCAAGAAACTTCATTATGACTTCAATGCGGGAAATAAACAGATTGCCAGAATGCTTAAAATGGATTTGTCTGCGGTATATTCGCTGTTCCCGTTATGACATGTTGATTCGTGTTTTTTGCCCAGGAACAGAAACGCCGTGAGCTAAATGGGGATTTTACACAGCGAATTTGAAGAAATATGGGCAGAAAGGCGGGATTTGCACTTGCGCTTGAAGAAAATACTTCATCTTGTGAGCAGAATGGAGTGCTTTGCTCGTAGTTTGCCTCCTTACACTCGAATTATGAGCGGAAAGACGTCATTTGCTCGTAAAATTGCCAATTCCCAGTATATGCACGTGCGTGATGACGCTATTTGCTCACGTTTCGGAAAATGCCGTAAGTAAAATTTCTTGATTTGCACATATTTATGGTCGGCTATGGTGATGTCGGAATCGCCCTGTGTCTGTAAACTGATCCAGAACGCACGGCGGAAACTTGGCTGCGGCAACAAAATGTTTGCGACATTTTTGGAGAAATGAATTCTTTTCGTAACTTTGCAACGCAAATGGGGGTATAGCTCAGTTGGTAGAGCACCTGCTTTGCAAGCAGGGGGTCAGGAGTTCGAATCCCCTTATCTCCACAAAAAAGAGGCTGAACCGTAAGGAACAGCCTCTTTTCGATTTGTTACGCTTTTGCCTGTGGAGAGTCCGGGTGAATCATCATAAGTTCGATCTTGTTGCCGTCAGGATCGTGTATCCAAGCCTGCCAGTTGAGATCGGAGCCTGTCTTCGGCTCCTGGTCAATCTCCACGCCTATGGATCTCAAGCGCTCGATATCTTCGAGAAGGCTGTCGGATTCAAGACAGAGGTGACTGAAACCGCGGGAGTTCCAGCCGATATTAGGGTTTTCTCCCTGGCCGTCAGGAAGCAGTTCCAGATAGACTCCGTCAGCTATTCTGACATAGTGAATCCAAGGCTTGCCTTCGTCATTTTCCTGGATGCCGACAAGTTTCATTCCGAGTTTGGTGCAATAGAAATCGAGTGAAGCATTGATATCCCTGCATACGAAGCAGGCGTGGCCGATGCCGACATATCCGTCCTGCCCGAATTCGTATGGCGCTTCATTGCTCTGCATCTGGATGCATTCAGGTGTGTATTCCTGAAGCTCGATACCGTTGCCGTCCGGGTCATAGAGCCAGCGGTTCTTGCACTTGCTTTTTTCGGTTTCCGGCTCCGGGGAGTCTATGTAACCCTTTTTGTGAATCTCTTGAAGGGTTTTGCGGATATTGCCTACTGTTACGCAAAGATGGTTGTAGCCTGTCTTCTTGAAATCAAATGCGTAGTCGCGATCATTGATTACGTCATAGAAAAGCTCCAGAAAATGCCCCTTGCATATCTTCATATAGACAATCCAAGGGTCGTCATTGTCGTGGTGAAGTTCAAAGGACTTCTTCCACCCGAACACGTTCTCGAAAAACGCCACGCTCCTGTCCATATCCAATGGATTAAGGGCAACGTGTGCTATATCCTTTATCATTATCTGTTTGCTTTCTGAGGGTCCTTGAAGAGGAACATGAAGGCTATTGCCACTACGAAAGAGTAGGCGGCGAAAATGTACCAGGCCTTTGACCAGGACGGGGAGGCCGCATTATATACGCATGCGTCAACCACCGCTCCGGCGGCAAGCGTTCCGACCGATGCGCCGATTCCGTTGGTCATCAGCATAAATACTCCCTGTGCGCTTGAACGAATTTCTTTACCTACATTCTGCTCCACATAAAGTGAGCCGGAGATGTTGAAGAAGTCGAAAGCGACACCATAGACGATGCAGCTGAGGATAAAGAGCAGGATGCCCGGGAAGTCCGGTGCTCCAAGTCCGAAGAAAGCGAAACGCAGAACCCAGCCGAACATAGCTATGAGCATTACTTTTTTAATACCGAATTTCTTCATAAAGAAAGGTATGAGGAGTATGCAGAGGGTCTCTGATGTCTGCGAGATGGCCAGGAGCGCGTTGGAGTTCTTGACGGCAAATGTGTCAGCCAGCGCCGGGTTCTCTCCGAAGGAACCGAGGAAAGTGTTGGCGTAGCCGTTAGTTATCTGCAGGGCGGCTCCGAGAAGCATCGAGAAGAGGAAGAATACTGCGAACTGACCGTCCTTGAAGAGCGCGAATGCCTTCAGCCCGAAGTTCTCCACGAAGCTGTTCCTGCCCTCGGATTTCTTGGTCTCACAAGCCGGCATTGTCAGTGCGTAGGCGCAGAGTATGAGGGAGAGGACTCCTGAGGAGATGAGCTGCGTGTATGAATCCTGCATTGCCACTCCGCCGATTTTCACCCAGTTGGTGGCGAGCATGCTGCAGATGAAGCCGATGGTGCCGAACACGCGGATAGGAGGATATTCCTTTACCGGGTCCAGACCTTCCTTGCCGAGTGCGTTATATGCGACTGAGTTTGCAAGGGCGATGGTCGGCATGAAGAAAGCTACGCTGATGCTGTAGAGCACGAAGAGAGGTGCGAAAGCGATTGTGGAACCTGCACTAAGACAGTATAGTCCGGCTCCCGCCATAGCGATTCCGGCGATGCCGTGGCATAGGGAAAGTACCTTCTGTGCCTGTATGTGACGGTCGGCGATGATGCCCATAATGGTCGGCATGAAGATGGAAACGATTCCCTGCATTGCAAAGAACCATTTGATCTGGCTGCCGAGACCTATATTACCGAGATATCTTCCAAGGGATGTGAGATAGGCGCCCCATACGGCGAACTCCAGAAAGTTCAGTACGATGAGCTTGATGGTCAAGTTTGATTTCTTCATATTAATTATTTGGTTATTGCAGGAGACAAATGTAACATTTTTTCATCGGATTTGTCTATCTTTGAAGGATGAAATTCAAGTTGACAGACCGGGACAGGGGAAGCGACGCACGTTGCGGCGTCATTTTCACTGACCACGGAGAGATTGAGACACCGATATTCATGCCGGTCGGGACCGTAGGGTCTGTGAAAGGCGTGTATCACAGGGATCTCAAGGATGATATCAATGCAGAGATCATCCTTGGGAATACCTATCATCTCTATCTCCGTCCCGGACTGGACACTCTCCGCAAGGCCGGTGGGTTGCACCGCTTTGAGGCGTGGGACAGGCCTATCTTGACGGACAGCGGCGGCTTCCAGGTGTTCTCGCTGACGCAGATTCGCAAGATTACGGAAGAGGGATGCACCTTCCAGAGTCATATCGACGGCTCCCGACACACCTTCACTCCGGAGAACAATGTGGATACGCAGAGGACTATCGGTGCCGACATTATGATGGCGCTGGACGAATGTTGCCCGGGGGATGCGGATGAAAAGTATGCCGCGAAGTCCTTGAAACTGACGCAGAACTGGCTCGAACGTTTCGACAAACGTTTCCGGGAGACAGAACCTCTGTACGGGTATGACCAGACCTATTTCCCGATTATCCAGGGTTGTGTCTATCCTGAGCTGAGGAAACGTGCCACAGAACACGCTCTGCGCTATTCTGATTGCGGAATTGCCATCGGAGGACTGGCTGTCGGCGAGCCCGTTGAGAAGATGTATGAGATGCTGGAGATCGTATGCCCGATGATTCCGGATGAAAAGCCGAGGTATCTGATGGGAGTGGGGACTCCGGCGAACATTCTCGAAGGCATTGCGAGGGGAGTGGATATGTTCGACTGCGTGATGCCTACGAGGAACGGAAGAAACGGTATGCTGTTCACTTGGAACGGCATTATGAATATGAGAAATGCGAAGTGGGAGGATGATTTCTCGGAGTTGGACCCGGAGGGTACGTCTTTTGTTGACCATACCTACACCAAGGCCTATCTCCGCCATCTTTTCATCGCCAAGGAAATGTTCGCGGGAATGATTGCTACGGAGCACAATCTCGCTTTCTATCTCGATGTGGTGCGTCAGGCGCGCATTCATATCAAGGGCGGGGATTTCGCATCGTGGAAGGATGAGGCGGTAAGGAAAATAACAGGCAGACTGTAGAAAATGGATATTGCTCCGAGAAAGATAGACAAGTACATTGTGAAGAAGTTCCTTTCGACCTTCTTCCTGGCACTCCTTTTCATTATCGTGGTGGTCATTATCTTCGATGTCAGCGAGAAGATAGACAAGTTCGTCGCGAATCAGCCTACGCTCAATGAGATTCTCTTCGACTACTACCTGAACTTTGTGCCGTACTTCATAAATATGTTCAGTCCGCTGTTCATATTCATTACGGTAATTTTCTTCACTTCCAAGATGGCGCAGAATTCGGAAATTATCGCCATTCTGTCCGGCGGAGTCAGCTATCAGCGGATGATGATGCCGTTCATGTTCTGCGCCGCATTGATTTCCGCGATGTCGCTGGTACTCGGCCTGTGGATCATTCCGAACGCCAACAAGACGAGGGTGAAATTCGAGAATACCTACGTCAAGGACGAAAGCGAACTTGTCCGGGATATCCATTTCCAGATAGCCCCGAATGAGTTCGTCTATGTGGAGTCTTTCAGCTCGTGGAACAGTACGGCATATAATTTCACGCTGGAAAAACTCGATAATAATAAGATAGTCAGTAAGTTGTCTGCTGAATCGGCGGTATGGGACACAAGCTTCGACGGCTGGCGGCTCCGCAATTATTTTATCAGAGATTTTTCTGATGACCTGGATGACAAGATTACTACCGGGGCCCAGATAGACACCGTCATTAATCTTGTGCTGACGGATATGTACCGCAACAAGAGTACGGTGGAGGCACTTCCTTTGAGAGAACTCAACGATATGATCGAGACCCAGAAGATGAGGGGAGATGCCAATGTGATGTATGCCCAGATAGAGAAGAATACGCGCTTTGCGATGCCGTTCTCCGCTTTCGTGCTCACGATTATGGGTGTCTGCCTGTCGTCGAGACGCAAGAGGGGAGGACTCGGATGGAACCTTGTAATCGGAATTGCGCTGAGCTTCTCCTACATATTGTTTATGAAGTTCAGTCAGATGTTCGTCTACACGGGGACAATGTCCGCCGGTCTTGCGCTCTGGCTTCCGAATATGATCTACACGGCGATAGCGGGATATTTATATTACAGAGCGCCTAAGTAGTTTGATGCGCCGAACGTTGTCGGCATAAGCCTGAAAATATGAAAGTCAAGATAGTCAACAAATCAAAATGGGATGTGCCGGCATATGCGACCCCCCTTTCTGCAGGTGTGGATCTCCACGCCAATATTGATGAAAACATCACTCTGAAGTCTTTGGAGAGGACTTTGGTCCCGACCGGGCTCTATATGGCCATTCCTGCCGGGTATGAGGGACAGGTGAGACCGCGCAGCGGTATGGCGGCAAAGCACGGCATCACAGTTCTGAATACGCCGGGTACAATCGACGCTGACTACAGGGGCGAGATAAAGGTCATCCTTGTGAACCTTTCCAATGAGCCGTTTGAGATTGTGCCGGGCGAGAGAATTGCCCAGATGGTGTTCGTTAAGCACGAGACCGCTGAATTCGAGGAGGTCGGAAGCCTCGATGAAACGCAGAGAGGACAGGGGGGATTCGGTTCTACAGGTACAAAATAGATTATACAATGTTCGATTATATATGCAGTTGCGCCGTCGAGTGCGGATGCAGGGTTGTCACGGACAACAGAGCCGTTAAAGGCGGCGAGATGTTTTTTGGAATCAAGGGGGAGAACTGTGACGGAAGCGATTATGCTGAGGCCGCTTTGAAGGCTGGGGCGAAGTACGCCGTCATCAACAGGGGATCCAAATGCGCCGGCATTTCGGGAACAATAGAAGTTGAAGATACCCTTGAAACACTGAAACAGCTCGGCATCTGGAATCGCAGGAGATTCGGAGTGCCTGTGGTGGGCTTGACCGGTACCAATGGAAAGACCACGACCAAGGAACTGATCAGGGCCGTCCTGGCGAAGAAATACCGCGTGACAGCTACTGAAGGCAATCTTAACAGCGACATCGGTGTGCCGATCAGTCTGCTCCGGATTGACGGAGATACGGAAGTCGCGGTAATAGAGATGGGCGCTAACCATCCTGACGATATTGCAAAACTGGTGGAGATTGTGGAGCCTGATATGGGACTGATAACCAATGTCGGCCGTGCCCATCTGCTGGGATTCGGAAGTTTCGAGGGCGTGAAGGCTGCAAAGGGAAGGCTTTATGATTATCTTGTGGCGAATGACCGCCCAATTTTCCTGAATGAGGATGATGCGGACCTCGTCGGTATGGTTGCGGAGCGCCAGGGCGCAAGCGTAGTTCCTTACGGCGCTGAATATGAGGGCGTTGATATTCTTCCTGCGACAACTGATGAGCCTTTCCTGCGCTTCGTTATCGATGGCGTACAGGTCAATACAAGGCTTGTAGGCGGTTATAATGTGAATAACGCCCTTGCTGCCATCTGCGTGGGTCGCTATTTCGAGGTGACGCTGGAGGATGCCGCAGAGGCAATCAGTAAGTACGAACCGAACAACAAGCGCTCGCAGATGGTTCGTACGGAGAAGAATATCCTCATCGTAGATGCATATAATGCCAATCCGTCGTCTATGGCAGCTGCGGTCAGAAATTTTGCCCTTGTGGAATCTCAAAAGAAAGTTGCGCTTCTGGGCGAGATGCGCGAACTCGGGACTGAGTCGGAGGCTGAGCACAGGAAAGTGGTTGAATTGCTGAAGGAGAAAGGCGTGCAGGCAATCCTTGTGGGTGAGGAGTTCGCCAGGGTGTCCGGCGGAGACTTTGAAGTATTCCTTACGAGTGAGGCGCTTGCCGCTGAACTGGAAAAGAAGGGCCTTGAGGGCTGGACCGTGCTTCTGAAGGGTTCCAGAGGCGTTGAGATGGAAAAAGTCATCAAATCTCTATAGTGCAGGCGGCACTGAGACCGAATTTTCCATTGTTTCTGTCCGATTTCTGATATTCCCCTCTCAGATAGAATTTAGTATGCTTCAATTTCATTGAGGCATAGATGCTTGCGGCAATGCCCGTCCCGTAGTATGCCGGGACACTGAAATTGCCGGGGGCGTTACGCTCGTAAACATAGATTCTGTCGTCCCAGTTCTTGATCCGGAAGCCGGTCAGACGGGCGTAAATCGCTATTTTTTCGACTTTGAAGGAAGTTTCTGCGTAGTAAAGCTGCGCGAGAGCTTTGCAGTATGCGAGGTTTGAGCGAAGGACGAAGCCCCAGGGAGCGGAGCCCCCGGAGATATTGGCCCGAAGGTCGTGCTTCATAGGCTCGGAAGGCTTGTAGGTTTCACAGAGCCGGAAGGAAAGGGTGAGGCCCCGCCCGGGGGAGAGAGTGGAGGTGGCGAGGAGGCGCAGACGGGCGGGGCCGGCCTCGAAACTCAGGAAGTGCGTCTTGAAACGGACGGCTGCGGAGGCGGCGGACTTCGACTTACCGCAGCTGAAGCGCGCGGCGGCCTGCAGGTCGTACGACACGTTCCATATCACCCCGGCGCAGCCTTCAAACTGGTTCTGCGGAAAGTCGAAGCAGGCTTCGCCGAATACGTCGAAGCCTCCGGCGGAAAACCTTCCGTCCGCCGCCGCCTTCCCGCTGCCTTTTCCATCGTATAATGCCGTAACCCCTGCTTGCCCGTTCCTCCAGTATCGGGCATACCGGGCTCCTGCCTGCCTGTCTATTGTGGCATAGAGGCTTTCTTCGCCTGCCCCTTTTTCCCATATTGCCGCCAATCCTCTCAGGTAGCTGTCCGGGCTGTATGTCCACGCAGGGGCTATCCCGGACCCCTTTTTCATAAAAGAGCCGATGGATGTGTATCCTTCTATGCTGAATCCGCTCCACTGCGCCAGTCCCTGCCCGAAACGGGCTGCGAAGTCGCCGGCGATAATTGTAAGATTCTGATTTCTGCTGTGGTATTCCAATGCTCCTGAGAGGCTTTTCTTCCAAGCGGCGCGGGCGCTGAACCTCTCTCCGTATTCGTATTTCGCTTTTGCGCCCGCGCTCCATTTTCCTCCGTTTAGGCCTCCCTTCGCCTGAAGACTGCGGCGGTGGGCGTCCCTGCGGGCCGCCTCGCCGGGGCTTCTCCCTGATTCAAGGCTCACAAAGCGACTGAGCGCCCCGGCGACGGCTTCCGAGAAGCCGTCCACCGCCGCCAGTTCCGCGAACGAAAGAATGTCGCCGCAGCGCTCCCTGTAGTCAATGAGAGATGCGACCTGAAATGCCGAAAACAGTCCGCAGGAAAGCAGCCTGCTCCTGGACGCCGTGTTGACGGGGATGGGATGTGAAGCCAGCCCTTCGTACTTTTCAAGAACGCTCCCATCCAACTCTTCCATCGTTGATGCCCCTGAAATCAGCAGGATATCCTGCTCCAATATTTGTGCTCCGAGGCTTATGGTGACGCATAATTGCGCTAGAATAAATACTACTTTGGTTTTCATTTTCATAGTTCAAGTAGTCGCTAATTAAGGAAATATTTTTTAAATTTGAGGCTTGGAAAACGTTTATATGAAAAAGATAAAAGTTTACGACAAAACCTTTTTACCTTATATTTCTTATGAAGAGATATCAAAGGATATCGATGCTCTTGCTGCAAAGCTGAATAAGGAATATGCTGGCGGTGAGGATATTCCGATATTACTGTGTGTGCTGAACGGAGCTATGTTGTTCACGGGAGAAATTATGAAAAGGCTTGATTTCGAATGTGAACTGATGTCAATCAAGCTTAAGTCCTATTCCGGCTCCCATTCAACGGGCGTCATACGCGAGACTATGGGACTTACAGGTGATGTCAGTGGACGCCGCGTAATTATTGTGGAAGATATCGTTGATACTGGCAACACCATGGCGTATCTGCTTGATATGCTGAAGGATGCCGGAGCGAAGGATACAAAGATATGCACGATGCTCTTCAAAAGAGAGGTGTTTAAGAAGAACTTTCCTGTCGATTTTATCGCAAGGGAGATTCCGAACAAATTCATATTGGGATTCGGACTTGACTATGACGAAAGGGGCAGGTGTCACAAAGATATTTACATTCTGGAACAATAATCTTATATATGAAATATTACATCCTATTCGGTCCTCCGGGTGCGGGAAAAGGCACTCACGCAGGCGCTGTCGCCGAGAAATACAATCTGAAACATCTTTCCACCGGAGAACTTCTCAGAAATGAAATTGCTGCCGGTACGGAGCTCGGGAAAAAGGCAAAGTCTCTCATCGAAGCCGGCTCTCTTGTTCCGGATGAGGTAGTGGAAGGAATAATCGAGTCTGCATTCGACACCATCAGGGGCGTTGATGGATTCCTTCTCGACGGTTTTCCGCGCACTATTGCACAGGGTGAGGCTCTTGACAGAATCCTCGCAAAACGCGGAGAGAAAGTGGATGCTGTCATCGCCATTATGATTCCTGACGAGATTGTTAAAGAAAGGATAGCCGGACGTGCAAAGGTGGAGGGACGTGCAGATGATGCGAATGAAGAGGTAATACAAAACCGTATCCGAACCTATCACGAACTCACCGAACCGCTAATTGCCTTTTATAAGGAAGCCGGCAAATACCACGAGGCAGTCTGCTACCCGGGCACTATCGAGGAAAACCGTGCAAAGGTGCTGGCTCTCGTGGATTCCATTCAGTAAGAACAATCAATACGATATTACAATGAAAACAGCAAGAACTTTGACAATCCTTGCGGCTCTTATGCTCATTTCTTCAGCCGCGTACGCTCAGTCGAGACCAACGGTACAATGGCCTGACTATCAGTTTACTACAGTGAAGGCAAATCCTATCACATCAATCAAGGACCAGGCATCGAGCGGTACCTGCTGGGCTTTCTCCACAATCGCTTTTCTTGAGTCTGAAGTGATCCGTATCAACAATATCAAGGATGAGGCTAAATATCCTGACCTCTCTGAGTTTTTCGTTGTAAGCCATTCATATTCAGACCGTGCAGACAAATATGTACGTCTCGACGGCAAGCTCGGTTTTAGCGCTGGAAGTGGAGCAGGTGACGTCATCGAGACCATCAGACGCTACGGTATCGTTCCTAATGCCGATATGACGGGAATGAACTACGGCACGGAACTTCCTCGCCAGGCAGAGCTCGACGCTGTCCTCCTCGGATACGTACAGGCTGTTGCCAGAATCCCTAACAAAACTCTCACGACTGCGTGGAAGAGAGGTTTCGACGGCATTCTCGAGGCTTACCTCGGAGCATATCCGGAGACTTTCACCGTTGACGGAAAGACCTACACCCCTGAATCATACAGGGATGCCCTCAAGATCAATCCTGATGACTACATTTCACTTACATCATATACCCACCATCCTTTCTACAAGCCTTTTGTTCTCGAGGTTTGTGACAATTGGAGATGGGACGAGTCCTACAACGTTCCTATTGATGAATTTATGGAGGTAGTTGATTATGCAATCAATAACGGCTACACCATTGCTTGGGGCGCAGACGTAAGTGAATTCGGATTCACTAGGGACGGATATGCAATCTTCGCTGCCAGTGCGCCAACCACTAAGAGCGCCGGTTCGGACCAGGCTCATTGGGTAGGCCAGGAAGATAAACCTGATGAGATTGTTGCTCCAGAGGAGAAAGAGGCTACACAGGAGACCCGTCAGCGTGATTTCGACAACAAGACCGTTACTGACGACCACGGTATGCAGATTTACGGTATCGCAAAGGATCAGTGGGGCAACAAGTACTATCTTGTAAAGAACTCATGGGGAATTACTGGCAAGTATGACGGTATCTGGTACGCTTCAGAGGCTTTCGTCAAGAATCAGAGCCTTGACATCCTCATTCACAAGGACGCTCTTCCTAAGGATTTGAAAAAGAAGCTTGATATCAAGTAATGAAAAGGATCATCAAGTTTATACCTGATTTTATCACCTCCATGAATCTCGTTTGCGGAATCGTGGGGGTGGTATTCACTTTTAAGGGACGCTTCGACATTGCTTTTCCTCTGATGCTGGCCGCTGCGGTCTTTGATTTCTGTGACGGATTGGCGGCAAGGGCTCTGGATGCATATTCCGACCTCGGCAGGGAACTGGATTCCCTCTGCGATATGGTGAGTTTCGGAGTGCTGCCTTCAGTGATGCTCTACCAACTAATGAGAATCTGTACCTATTCGGAATCAGTCCTTTGCTATGTACCGCTATTTATCGCGGTCTTTTCGGGCCTGAGGCTTGCGAAGTTCAATGTGGACGAGAGGCAGCACGAGAATTTCCTTGGAATGGCTACTCCTATCGGAGCCATCCTGTGCGGTTCTCTTGCTTATTTTGTTGCATATGAGCCTGATTCCTTTCTTTCCGCGTGGGCTTCCGGGCTTGTCTTCATACCACTGCTCTCAGTCATCCTCTGCGCACTGCTGGTATGCGAGATCCCAATGTTCTCGATGAAGTTCAAGAGAGGGCAGGACAAGGTGCTTCTCCGCAAGAGGATCTATTTTGCAATCAATGTCCTTCTCATCGTCGGCATCGTGGTCGCCCTCGGTCTCAACTGGTCGCTCGTCGGCCTTCTGACCTCCGTATTCTACGTCTTCATGAACGTAGTCTACGCCCTCTTCAAAATATAATCCCTTTACATATCAGGCAGATAGGATGCGCTCCTCAGAGCGCACGGCGGAGGCCGGGATGGAGCGAAGCGATATCGGTAGGCCGGGAGCCGCAGGGGATGTTACGGGGGCAGAGCCCCCGTCAACTAACCATGGGCGGCCACAGGCCTTCCCCAATAGTCCTGTCCTGATATGTCGAAATTTCCTTTTTTATGAAAGTACTATACATACATGGTATGAGGGGAGGTGAGGACAGCAGGATACCTGCGATCCTGGCCGGAAGGTTCGATGTATGTATAAGGACATACGATTTCGATCCGGAGATCGCGCACAGACAGATTGCGCTTTGGGTCGATGAATTTAAGCCGGATGTCGTCGTAGGGGAGTCCATGGGCGCTACACATGCACTTGCCGTGAAAGATGTGCCGGTCTTGCTGGTGTCGCCGGCGCTGAATGTCGGGAAACTGTTCAGCAGGCTCGCTTGGGCCACGAAGATACCGGGAATGAGACCTATGCTGGAAAAGAAATACGCCCCACGCAGCGAAAGAAGGCAGAAAGTCCGCTTCGAATATGATCTGCTACGCAAATGGGAACACTACCGGGATGTTGCGCTCGGCACGGAGCACAATGAAATCCACGCCTTTTTCGGTGCGAAAGACAGCTACCGCCGTAGCGGGGTGGTCAGCATAAAGACATACTCCGAAAAGTTCGGAGACAGGTACACCGTCTATGACGGCACGCACTATATGGAGGAAGAATATATAGAAAGCCTCCTGATTCCCGCTATCTTGAATTATAAGCCTTGAGCCCTTCCTCAAGTATGTGGAAAGCCTTCTTCAACTCAGGAACCTCAAGAACATACGCAATTCGGACCTGGTTTGCCCCTACTCCTTCCGTGCGGTAGAATGATGCCGCAGGAGTGATCATTACAGTCTCGCCATTAATCCTGAAATCAGTGAGCATCCATTTTGCGAAATCCTCGGCATCCTCCACAGGAAGTGATGCTATGGTGTAGAATGCTCCGTAGGTCATAGGAGAATATACGCCAGGGATGGAGTTCAGAGTGCTGATTGCGAAATCGCGTCTCTTTATGTATTCCCGGCGTACGGACTCGAAATATGATACGGGAGCCTCGAGGGCACCTATCGTTGCAATCTGGCCGAGTACCGGTGGACACAGACGCGCCTGCGCGAACTTTGTGATGGCGTCAATGACAGCCTTGTTCTTGGTTGCGATGGCACCTATTCTGGCACCGCAGAGATTGTACCTCTTTGATACTGAATCCACAAGGATGGTGTTCTCCTCAAGTCCCGGGATATTCATCACGGAATAATACGGGTCCTCGGTGTAACAGAATTCCCTGTAAACCTCATCCGAAATGAGGAAGAGGTCGTGTCTCTTGCAGAAATCACCCATCTGGAGAATATCTTCCTTCGAATAAAGGGTTCCGGCAGGATTGGCTGGGTTGCATATCAGCATAGCCTTCGTCCTCGGAGTGACAACAGCTTCGAAAGCATCGATTCCCGGCAGCCGGAAATCATTCTCGATGACGGTAGGGACTGCAATGACATCCACTCCATACTGGCAGGCGATGGAATAATAGTTCGTATAGAAAGGCTCTATGACGATAATCTCATCTCCCGGGTTGCAGACTGTCTCCACAGTGAATGCAAGGGCTTCGCTCCCGGCTGTTGTGATGAGGATGTCATCAATGGTGAGGTCCATACCCAGACGTTTGTAATATTTTTCCAGCATTGCCTCGCGAAGTTCATAGATTCCCGCTGAATTAGAGTATTCGAGATGCTTGAAATCAAAGTTTCTGACAGCCTGTTTGACTGTCTCCGGCGAGTCTATGTCAGGGGACCCGATATTCAAGTGATAGACCTTTATCCCCTCGCGTTCCGCGCGGTCGGAGTAGGGACTCAGCCTTCGGATTGCTGACGATGGAACCTTTATGGCTTTTGCTGAAATGTCAGGCATTGTTAATCTTATTACGAAAGCTGGTAAATAGCTTTCAAAAAATCCCATAAAGATATAGATTTTTTATACCTTTGTGCAAATGAAAATACCAAGACTTAGTCTATATTTTGCAATTAGTTGCTTTTTTTTGCTGACTGCCTGTTCGTATGTCGAGCAAGGAAACGGAAATATGCTTCCATATGTGGCGGAAATTCTGTCCGACAGTAGCTCAGACGTGTATCAAAGACTCAGTAATTTCAATGAGCCTTCCAGCCGTGGGAATATAGTCGTAATGGATAAGTCCGATAGAGTGGAAGCCTTCGCGGATTATTTCTTGAAGTGCGATAAATATGACAATATAAACGGAAATGACGGAAGCGATTTGCTTCCGGACTATGCCGGTGAACGTGTTGTAGAGATTTCCGATAACGGGAATGCACCTTATTCTGCTTTTCTTGATGACAGAACGGCTATGAGAGAGGCCACTGTGAAGACTGTGCTCGCCACTCTTGACTCAGTTGCATCAGCGAAGATTGCAGTCCTTCCGTCTCCTTTTATGGCTGCATATGGAATGAATGATGTCGACACCCTGCTTTATGCAAGTGGTTGCGCTTTGCAGGTGGTGTCCCCATTGAGACTTCTTGCCGCCAGAACACGAAATGTCGGCAGGATAGCTGTTTTCGCGGACAGCGAGGCGGCTGGTACGGATATCTATTCCGAAATTTTCGGTGAAGACCGGATTTACGTGTACGACTGTGATTCTCTTCCGACGCTGAAGGCTTTCTTCGACGAGTATGGGATGCAGGAAGACCACAAAGCAGTTGACCTTATGGTGATTGATAATGTCAATATCGACGTAGATGCTCTCGAGAAAGAACATGCAACTTTTTTCAGCGTCGAGAATTTTGATAATCTTGCCATCAGACAGATGATAGGCTCTGATTTCAGTATTGCTGATACGCGGGATGTGGCTGCACGCGAGGTCTACAGGATTATGCGTAATAAAAACCTTTTTACGCATATAATATCATATCCGGTTAATCTTAGTTTGAGAACGGACTTCATAGGCGATTACAGTTTGTATAATGTTCAAGATTAGCGTCACTCCTGAAGAAATTGAAAAGTTGCAGATGGCCTCGTTCCCCGGTGAAATCGTTGTCATCGACCATTTCGGTACCAAATTCCTGAAAGCTGTAAAATATCTGTCTTCCCAAAATGTGATAGGTTTTGACACCGAGTCACGTCCGAGTTTCTCCCCCGATCAGCCTCATTACGGCGTATCTCTATTGCAGCTTTCTGCCGGGGATAAGGCGTTTCTGTTCCGCGTGAAGAAACTTGGAATACCGCGTTCCCTCAAGAAGATACTTTCAAATAATAAGATAATCAAGGTGGGAGCCGCCGTCGCTGATGACGTGAGGGGCCTGAGGAAAATTTCTGATTTAGAGCCGGACGGGTTCGTCGATCTGCAGAAAATTGTCTGGGAATACGGAATAAAGGACAAGAGCGTGAAAAAAATGTCCGCCATTATTCTTGGAATCAGGATTTCCAAGACCCAGCAATTGTCCAACTGGGAAGCGCAGAACCTTTCCGAAGCTCAAAAGAAATATGCGTCTACTGATGCCTGGGTATGCAGAGAAATGTATCTGCGCCTTATGGCTTCCCCTAAAAATCCATTGACACCGGAGCAGATGGCCCCGGTCCAGAACAACAATGATCAGGATAACTCTAAAAAAGCATAGGGAGGAATCTCTCCTCCGTTTCCACCCCTGGGTATTTTCCGGCGCCATAGCCGAAATCGGCGGAAGCCCTGCCGAAGGTGACCTTGTGGGAGTCTATTCTGCCGAGGACAAATTTCTTGCGTGCGGACATTATCAAATAGGCTCAATATCCGTGAGAGTGCTGAGCTTCACCACTGACAAACTCGGGGACGAATTCTGGTATGATATGATCGCCAGAGCCTATGAAGTGAGGGCCGCTGTCGGGCTTGACGACTCGGAGACGACCAATTGCTACCGTCTCGTGCACGGGGAAGGAGACAATCTGCCGGGTCTTATTGTGGATTATTATGATGGCGTGTGTGTACTGCAGGCCCATTCTGTCGGTATGTTCAGGGCCAAGAAACAGATATGCGATGCATTGGTGAGACTCTATGGCGACAGGCTAAAGGCTGTATATGACAAGAGCTCCGGTACCGCTCCTTTCAAGGCCGGACTGGACCTTGTGGACGGTTATCTCTATCGGAAGGATGGATACGTGCAGGATTCCGAGTCTGTGCTTGAGAACGGTCATAAATTCATAGTGGATTGGACTGAAGGCCAAAAGACGGGCTTCTTCCTCGACCAGAGGGAAAATCGGGCACTTGTGGGAAGATACTCGAAGGGACGTAATGTCCTTAACCTTTTCTGCTACACGGGAGGATTCTCCATATATGCCCTTGCGTCGGGTGCAGTCCACGTGGATTCAGTGGACAGTTCCGCCAAGGCAATGGCGCTTGTGGAAAAGAATGTCGCTCTGAATGGATTCGGCCCTGAGATGCATACAGGATATTGCGTGGATGCAATTGATTTTCTCAAGGATGCACCAGAAGACAAATATGACCTTATGATAGTTGATCCTCCGGCTTTTGCGAAGCACAGGGGCGCACTCAACAATGCTCTGAGGGCATATCAGAGGCTTAATGCCGCCGCAATAGCAAAGGTGGCTCCAGGAGGCCTCATATTCACGTTCAGTTGTTCACAAGTAGTGAATAAGGAATCTTTCGCGCTTGCCGTTTTCTCTGCAGCCGCGTCCGTTGGACGCAGTGTAAGAATAATCGACAGACTGAACCAGCCTGCCGATCATTCCGTGTCCATATATCATCCGGAAGGGGAGTACCTTAAAGGACTTCTTCTCTATGTCGAATAGAAAATCGGACTTATTTATACCATTCGATTGATTCCTTGAGGCCGGCGAGCCATACTTCGTCCCCTTCCTCGAAAATGAATCCGCTATCCGGGTTAGTAACAATCCGTCCATTTCTTTGCACTTCGATTACCATACAGCCGGATGCCTTCATTCCTGTATCTCCAAGCCGTTTCCCTACGATTGACGAATTGCTGTCAAGCACTATGTCCTCCACAGCAAAATTGTCTTCCTGTGCAGGGATGGTGACAGTATGTTCGTCCATTATCTTATTGAAACGACGGATTTGCTCCTCTGTGCCCACGGCAAGGAGTAAATCGCCCGGCATAATCATTTCGCCACCATTTGGAATCAGGATGCTTCTTGATCCTCGCTGAATCTTTATGATGTTGACCCCGGAGTCGCTTCTGAAAGGCATTTCAGCTAACTTTTTACCTGCGAGTTCGAAATCCGGGGAGACGGAGATTTTCTTGATTTTTACGTCATGTCCCTCCATTTTTCTGGACATCAGCGAAGCAACTGGAGCTTTTGTCCGTTCCAAATTTTCCTTTGCGTTGAGATTGGAGAAGAACCTGTCCTCGAGGCTTGACTGGCTCTTTGTCTTGACGTTCTTCCAGAGGAAAAGCACTATGAATAAGTTGAATATCAATGCGGTCATCCATCCCGGTATCTCGGTGAAAATCTGAATTGCCGCCAGTATGAAGATAACGGCCAGGTTAATCTTCAGAAGCGTAAAGGCAATGATTGGAAGACGCATCTTCTGATCCTTCATAGCGAGTCTCCTGATTATTGTCTTGAGCTCCGGGCCGGTGCTGGTAAGCCCGAACAGGAATGGAAACAGCACAATGAGGGTTGTCGCCACTTCAAGAAAATTGCGGAGGCTAGGATTTGATTTAGGCAGTATCTTCTCTGCAAGTAGAGGAAGATATTCCTTAGCGGCAAGAAGAATAACGTAGATCAACAGTGAGTAAATGGCCAGCCTTATCGAGTACTTTTTCAGAAACTCCTTGAAAAGATTCATTTCGGCACCGCTTTTCTTTGATTCATCATTTGCCCTCTTGTTGAGGAAGTTGAGTACATTTGCCGGCAGTTTTCGGTGCAGCCATCCGGATACCGGGTCGGCTGCCTTGATCATATATGGAGTGGTGAAGGTCGTAATCACAGACACGGATATGATGACCGGGTAGATGAAATCCCTGAGCACCCCAAGCGAGCATCCCAAACCTGCGATAATGAAGGAGAATTCACCTATCTGTGGCAGGCTGAATCCGACGTGCAGAGCCGTGTCGAGGTTTCTTCCGGCAAGGATAACCCCTCCGGTAGAGAATATCAGTATGCCGGACATTGCCACAATTGTCAGAATCAGGATGACAGGCCAGTATTGTGCAATGACTGACGGGTCCACCATCATCCCTACGGAAACGAAGAAGATGGCTCCGAAAAGATTCTTGATATTGACGGTGATCTTCGATATGGATTCACCTTCCACAGTCGATGAAAGGATGGAGCCCATAAGGAATGCCCCTATTGCAGATGAAAAGCCTGCATAGTTCGCTATGATGACGAGAAGGAAACAGAGTCCCACGCTGATAAGAAGCAGGATTTCATCCGACAGGTACTTCTTCGCACGCTTGAGAAGCGTCGGTATGACGAAGATCCCGATAAGGAAACAAAGTACAAGGAAAGATACAAGTTTGCCGAGCGAAAGCAGCATATCAAGTCCGGAGAAACTGTTACTGACCGCGATGGTGGAGAAAAGCACCATAAGCAGGACTGCAAGAAGGTCTTCCACGACAAGCAGGCCGAATACGAGAGGGGAGTGCTGCGCCTGTTTTATCCCCAGGTCGTCATAGGCTTTGATGATGATTGTAGTGGAACTCATCGAGAGCATTCCGCCGAGGAAAATGCTTTCCATCATAGACCATTTCATCAGTGAGCCCGTCGTTACACCGACAACAAGCATTCCGACACAGATTGTTAGTGCAGAAATCAGGGCGGCGCTTCCTACATTCAGGAGTTTTTTGAAATTGAACTCCAGACCTAGTCCGAACAGAAGGAAAATGATGCCCAGCTCGGACCACACGTGGACGTCATCCGGCGAGAATTGCGGAAACAGCCCCAGATGGGGACCTACGAGGAATCCGGCCACAATATAACCTAGAATCAGCGGCTGCTTGAGCGCCTTCGAGATGATTGTGAATATTCCGGCCGCAATCAGTATGATTGCCAGCTGGGTTACCAATGATAGTTCTGCAGACATACTGTTTGAATTTAGACAAAATTCGCAATTCTTTACGAGAATACGTCACACAATCTTTCATTATTGGAAAAAAAGTGTATCTTTGTACTCCCAAGCGGAAAATCAATTGGTCCCGAAGATTGAATTCATTGATTGGCCGTCTTTATATTGGTGCGTTGGCCGAGTGGCTAGGCACAGGTCTGCAAAACCTGCCACAGTGGTTCGATTCCGCTACGCACCTCCAGCAAATGCCTCTCAGATATCTGAGGGGCATTTTCAGTCTCTAGACATTGTTACAACATTGTTACAAATAATTTCTATTAAAATTCGTAACTTGCGTCCCGTTATGAGAAAAAGTGTTTCATTGTTGCCGGTTCTGGCCATTCTTGCTCTATCCGGATGCTCGGAGAATTGGAATGCGGATGAGAAAAGTATCATTTGTTCCGAATCGGATACCCTGCACGTCTTCACTGTTGATAATCCGGAAGAAGAAGTCCTGTTGCGAAGCATATCAGAGGATCTGTCACCCGCTATGATCAGTAGCGCGGAATATGGCGCTCTGGCGTCCAAGATGATTGCTACGGTCACCTCCCCGTCGCAGGACGGAGTTGGAATAGCCGGCCCGCAGGTGGGCATACTCCGTCGTATAGTTGCAGTACAGCGTTTTGACAAGAACGGAGAGCCCTTCGAGGTATATCCCAACATCAGCGTTACAAATGTTTATGGAGATCCCGTCCCCGGCCCGGAAGGCTGTCTGTCAGTTCCCGCTTGCCGTGGCGAGGTGAACCGCTGGCAGGATATAGAAATCAGCTATTGCAGCCCGAAGACCCTCAGGGACACTATAGAGAGAGTCACAGGATTCACAGCGGTAATCTTCCAGCACGAATGTGATCATCTTCACGGCATTCTTTACACGGACAAGCTGGCAGATTAATCCGTCTGCGCGGGTGATTTTCGTACAAACGCGAATGATTCGCGTTTGTACAAATTCATTTGTCTGCATAAATGTTTTATACGCTTTCGGTATACTATTGCCCTACTTTAAATTTTTATACGCGATTTGGTATAAATTCGAAATTATTATTATATTTGTACTCGATAACGTATAAAGTATGAGCCTTTCAAAACACATTAAGGACCTTAGGCGGCAAGAGAATCTGACTCAGCAGAATCTGGCTGACAGGGCGGGCGTGGGTATTCACTTTGTCCGCGACCTTGAACAGGGAAAATCATCGCTTCGCATGGACAAGGTAAACGATGTCCTCAAGCTGTTTGGCGAAGAATTGGGTGCAATAAAATCCAAATGACTATGAGAGAGGCAAGAATATTCAAGAACAACGTCTTCTGCGGTATTCTCAGGGAGGATGAAGAGGGTTTTCATTTCAGATATGACAGAGGGTATTTGGAACGTGAAGATGCTCTACCTGTCAGCCCGACAATGCCTTTTACCGAAGATGAGTATGAAAAGGAAATGATGTTCCCCGTATTTGACGGCCTGATTCCGGAAGGATGGCTGCTGGATATTGCAAGTGAATCCTGGAAGATTGACAGGCGGGACAGAATGC
>JAKSKD010000017.1 GCA_024401925.1 Bacteroidales bacterium
TTCCTAAAGAAATCAACGCTCTCGAATTTTTCTGTTCTCGGTACTTGTTGTACTTATTCTTTCAATATTTTCAAAGAACTTCCGCTTTATTCTGAAGCGGGCTGCAAAGATAACTACTTTTTCTTTCCTACCAAACTTTTTTTGATAATTTATACGATAATTCTTTATCTTTGAATATGAAAAAAATAATACTACTCATAATGGTGCTTGCAACGTGCACTCTGAATGCCCGGCAAGCCGACGGAATCAGCGTAATTCCTCGCCCACAAAGCGTCACCCTTCTTAAAGGAACCTTCCGCGCAAGTGGCGCAGCAGTCAACTGCGACCCAAGTCTTGACGCCAAGACCCAACAGGCAATCCAAAGATTCGCCAGCCAGCTTTTCCTGGCCAGCGGCAAGCCAAGTTCCTTTGCCGCGGCACCGGGCATAGTCGAGACGGCTAAGGCCGGAAACGGACGCGGATTCGTATTTTGCAGGGATTCCTCACTGGAGCCGGAAGAATATACCATAAACATCCAGCCCAAATGCGCCATTGTTTCCGCATCCGACTTCAATGGTTTTCTCTATGCCATACAGACAATGAAACAGTTGCTTCCTCCGGCTGTTTACAGCAAGGATGCAGGCTCTGAAACCCTGACACTCCAGTGTATGGAGCTGAGGGACAAGCCACGCTTCAGATACCGCGGAATGCATCTTGATGTGGCCAGACATTTCTTCCCGGTGGAAGAGGTGAAAAAGTATCTGGATATTATGGCCACATTCAAGCTCAACCGTTTCCACTTCCACCTGACTGATGATCAGGGATGGAGAGTCGAAATCAAAAAATATCCGCTCCTGACCGAAGTGGGAGGATATCGTTCCGGGACAATGATCGGACGGGATTTCAGCAGCGATGACGGGATAACGTATGGAGGCTTCTACACCCAGGAGCAGATAAAGGATATCATCTCATATGCTGACCATCTGGGAATCACCGTGATTCCTGAGATAGACCTGCCGGGGCATATGCTTGCCGCACTTTCCGCATACCCGGAACTGGGATGTACCGGAGGCCCATACGAAGCCTGGCACAAATGGGGCATCGCCGAGCAGGTCCTTTGCCCGGGAAAGCCGAAGACACTTCCTTTCCTCCGCGACGTGCTCGATGAGATTGCAGATCTGTTTCCATCAGAATATATTCATATCGGCGGCGACGAATGCCCGAAAGTTGAGTGGGAGAAATGTCCTGACTGTCAGGCTCTCATCAATGAGCTCGGCCTGGAGGACAAGGATGGTGTAAGTGCCGAGCAGTTCCTGCAGAATTACATTATGACGGATATGCAGAATTTCCTTGCTACCAAGGGAAAGAAAATCATCGGATGGGATGAAATCCTCGAAGGAGACCTTGCGGAAGGAGCCACATTGATGTATTGGAGAGGTGGCCATCCTGAAGTCGCAAACAGCGGCTATGACGTCATTATGGTGCCTACTGATTATTTCTATTTCGATTATTATCAGGTAAAAGATAAAGAAAAAGCCCCGGTAAGCATCGGAGGATATCTTCCATTGGAAAAAGTGTACAGCTTCGAGCCGTTGAACGAAGTCAAGCCGGAGAATATGGACCACATTCTGGGGGTCCAGGCAAATCTCTGGACCGAATACATCCCGAGCAATGAGCATCTGGAGTATATGCTGCTTCCAAGAATGCTGGCACTCTGTGAGGACCAGTGGTGTACACCGGAGAACAAGGACTATGACCGCTTCCTCAAGGATGTCATAGAGCACGAATTCAAGGTGTTCGACGTCCTCGGATACAGCTACTGCAAGGAGGTCATAGGAGACCCTGCGCTGTAAGTTCAAGATACATATTGTATGCAAAAGCCCCCGATTCACATCGGGGGCTTAGCATTCTAACCTAAAATTAACCTATGAAAAAACTATTCGACTAGTGATAAAGCAATCACCGTGCCAAAGTTTTATTCCTCGACTAATTTTATTGAAATTATTTTTACATCCTCAAGAGGACAGTCTCTGCCGTTGACCTCCACTGAAGCAATCTTGTCAATGGTGCTTAGGCCCTCGACGGTCTCTCCGAATACTGTGTACTGGCCGTCAAGCTGCGCACAAGCCACCTCGTCCTGGACGATATAGAACTGAGACCCGGACGAAGCCTTTGTAGGATTGGCCGTGTCGCCTTTGCGTGCAGCGGCAAGAGCACCCTTCTTATGGTTATATTCAGGGACGAACTCTGCCGGGACAGTATAATCAGGACCGCCGGTACCGAATCTTGCAGCATTTGCAGGATCCTTCGTAAGAGGGTCCCCGCCCTGAATCATAAAGCCGTTGATTACGCGGTGGAACAGAAGTCCGTCATAATAACCGCTGAGCGCAAGTTTTGCGAAATTCTCGCGGTGTTTCGGGGTGCCGCTATAGAGTTTTACCCTCATTGTGCCATAATTGGTAACAATGTCAAACAAAGGCTCTTCAGCCAGATTTGCCAATTTGTCCATAACTTTGATTTGTTTTAGTGAATCTGCCGCAGCTTCCTGCTCTTCCTGAGCCTGAAGCTCACCCTTCTTCTTACCTCCACAGCTGACTGCAACAACAGCAAGGACAGCAAGGGAAAGTGCTAAAAATAATGTTCTTTTCATACTTTATCTGTTTTGATTTCTTTCCATATAAAATAGCAGTACAACGCCAGGAAAAGGGTTTCTATTGCCATTTTCCATATGTCGCCGACATTCTTAAGCGCAAACATAGATATTACCCAAAGACTCAAGCCGAGCCCGACAAACGCACCGATACGCTTGACATCATAGGCGATAGGATATTTCTTCTGGCCGATGAACCAGCTCATAAGCATTGCCACACCATAACCGGCAAAACCTCCCCACGCACACGCCCAATAGCCTATCTTCGGGACGAATATTACATTGACGGCTATCATCACCGCAACGGCCACTGCATTGATAATCGCACCCCACCACGTCTGGTCCGTAAGCTTGTACCAGAATGAAAGATTGAAATAGATGCCCATAAACAGTTCCGCCAGCATCACCACAGGCACGACATCAAGACCTTCCCAATATCCGCTTCCAATGATGTGCTTCAGCAAAGGCAGATAGAAAATTACGGCAAGGAATGCAAGGATGGAGAAGATGATAAACCATTTCATTCCATCCGCAAGAGTCCTGTCATTGGCCTTTCCCTTCGATTCTCCGAAAACTATCGGTTCGTATGCATAGCGGAATGCCTGCACAAGCATACTCATTATCATCGCAATCTTCACGCAAGCCCCATAAACGCCAAGCTGGACCCTTCCATCCTGACCCGGCATAAGCTGAGGCAACAGAATCTTGTCGGCAACCTGATTCATCATACCGACTACGGACATAAGGAGCAGCGGCCAGGTATATTTCAACATCTTCCGGCACAGTGCACTGTCAAACCTGATACTGAGGATCTTCATTTCCGGGACGAAGGCGAAAGTAATCAGTGTCGTACAGATTAAATTTATCAGGAATATGAAGCCTACACCATAGTCGTATCTGACGTACGCCTCCTCAAGTCCCGGATACCTTCCGAAAAACTTCGGGAGCACAAGGAAGACAAACAGATTCAACAGGATACTCGCAAAGATGAAGGCCATCTTCAAGCTCATAAACTTGAGCGGGCGCCTCTGCTGACGCAGACGAGTATATAGTATGGCCTGAAAAGCATCCAGAGCAGTGATTATCGCAAAGCACCCGATATACTCGGGATGAAGCTCATAGCCGAGAAATGACGAAATCGGTCTGAGGAAACAAAACACCACCAGCAGGAACACTACCCCCACGGAGCCAACCATCTTGAGCGCAGTCGAATAGACCTTGTCAGGATTCTCTGCCTCCTTGTTTGAGAAACGGAAGAATGTTGTCTCCATTCCGAATGTGAGGAACGCGAGCAGAAGCGCAGTCCAGGCATAAAGATTGGACACTATGCCGTACCCACCGCTTTCCATAGGGATCACACGGGTATGGAGAATCACCAGCAGATAATTCAGAAATCTGCCCACGATGCTGCTCAGTCCGTATATCGCAGTATCTTTTGCCAGAGACTTTAGATTCATACCGTAAAGATAACAAAAAAAGACCGCGAAAAACCCGCGGTCCCTTTTATCGATAGATGAAAATTAGTCGTTGAGTGAGAATCTCTTGAAGATTACTACTTTTGCATCCTTGTCGGCTGCTGCCATAGCATCCTTCACTGACTGCTTTCCGTCGCCCATCTGATACTCCTGCTCTTCGAGAGTCATCTCTTTGAAGAACTTCTGGAGACGTCCGTTGGCGATGTTTTGAACCATCTGCTCAGGAAGGTTCGCTGCCTTCTCTGCGCCTACAGTCTTGATGATCTCACGCGCCTGTGCAGCCTGCTCAGGTGTAAGCCATCCCTTTGCTGTATTTGATTCGATGTGGTCTTCGCTGTCCACGTGTGCAGGATTGATGCCGGCTTTCTTCAAAGCTGCGTCAACTGCCTTCTGAATCTGCTCTTCCTTTGTCTTCTCGATAGCGACTGCAAGTTCGTTGTCAACAACTTCCTTAGGGCAGTCAGCTGCGGAGATTGATACAGGATTCATAGAAGCGACCTGCATAACGACACCCTTTGCGAGCTCAGCAGGGATTTCCTTGCTGAAACCTACGAGAGCACCGAGCTTTCCGTTAAGTACGTGTACATATGAAGAAATGAAAGGAGCCTCAACGAGAGCATAATATGCGATCTCGTGCTTCTCACCGGTCTTACCGGTCTGCTCAGTAACGGCAGCCTCAACTGTGCGGCCGTCTGCGAGCTTGCAAGCGTTAAGAGCCTCAGCATCAGCAGGAGTATTAGCGATTGCTGCATCAGCAATAGCGTCAGCGAGAGTCTGGAATTCGCTGTTCTGTGATACGAAGTCGGTTTCGCAACCGAGGCATACGAGAATAGCCTTGTTTCCGTTTACCCTTGCCTTTACTGCTCCTTCGGAAGTATTGCGGTCAGCTCTCTTAGCTGCCACAAGCTTTCCCTTTTCGCGGATGATGTCAACTGCTTTGTTGAAATCGCCGTCAGCTTCTACGAGGGCGTTCTTGCAGTCCATCATACCAGCGCTTGTCATTTTACGTAATTTCATTACGTCTGCTGCTGTAATTGCCATAGTGCTTGTATCTTTAAATTATTCTTCAGTTTTTGCTTCCTCTGCTGCCGGAGCCTCTGCTGCAGGAGCTGCTTCAGCTTCTACATCAACTGGCTTGGCACCTTTGCGGGCACGGAGGTTCTTCTTGGTTGGCTGCGCTGCAGCAGCTTCTTCCTCAGCAACTTCCTTGTCTTTCTCAAGCTTACGCTCGTCGAGGCCTTCCTGGATAGCCGCACAAAGTGCTTTCAATACACAAGTGATAGACTTTGTTGCATCGTCATTTGCCGGAATAACATAATCAATAGGTGAAGGATCGCAACATGTATCAACCATAGCGAATACCGGTATGTTAAGACGATTGGCTTCCTTAACGGCGTTGGCTTCCTTCTGGATGTCAACTACGAAGATAGCTGAAGGGAGGCGGCTCATATCGCGGATTGAACCGAGGTTCTTCTCGAGTTTAGCTCTCTGACGGTCAACCTGGAGACGCTCTCTTTTAGCGAGTTTGTCAAATGTACCATCTTCTTTCATCTTGTCGATGGTGCTCATTTTCTTGATAGCTTTACGGATAGTTGGGAAGTTGGTAAGCATACCGCCGGCCCATCTTTCTGTAACTGAAGGCATATTAACAGATGCTGCCATCTCTGAAACGATGTCCTTGCCTTGTTTCTTTGTGGCTACGAAGAGGATTTTGCGACCTGATTTAGCAAGGTCTTTCATTACCTCTGCAGCCTCGTCTATCTTGACGATAGTCTTGTGCAGGTCAATGATGTGGATTCCATTCTTCTGGTCGAAGATATAAGGAGCCATCTTAGGATTCCACTTACGAGCCAAGTGACCGAAGTGAACACCTGCATCAAGCAATTCTTGGAAATTTGTTCTTGACATTTCTTTAATCTTTAATTTTTCTTTTCGTCAATCTTCGGGTAGCGACCTTGTCGGTCCCGGAGATTTCCCGCAGCGTGGCAGCCATCCTCAAGACGGTTTAATAACCACGACTGTGCATAAAACAACAATGAATAACTAACGTTTACTGAACTGGAAGCGTCTACGTGCACCAGGCTGGCCAGGTTTCTTTCTCTCGACCTCGCGAGGATCGCGGGTGAGGAATCCTGCTGCCTTCAATGTAGAGCGGTAAGCCTCTTTGTCAACCTCGCAAAGTGCGCGGGAGATACCGAGTCTGATAGCTTCTGCCTGACCCTTGGTACCACCACCAACGATGGTGACCTTGATGTCAAACTGGCCTTCAGTCTGGGTTACTGCGAGAGGCTGGTTCACAACGTAACGGAGAGTCTCCTCCTTGAAGTAGTCTTCGAGGGGACGGTCGTTGATTGTGATATTACCTTTTCCAGCTACGATATAAACGCGAGCTACAGCTGCTTTACGTCTTCCAAGGGCGTGTGTCTGTTCCATTTGCTCTGTTTAAATTTCGTTCAACTTAATTTCTTTAGGGTTCTGTGCCTGGTGTGGATGCTCCGGACCTGCATAGATAAACAGGTTGTGGAGAATGTCGTCACCAAGACGGGTCTTAGGAAGCATACCCTTTACTGCCATCCTGACCAATTCAGTAGGTCTCTTCGCGAGGATCTCCTTAGGAGTGGTGAAACGCTGTCCACCAGGATATCCTGTGTAATGAACATAGACACGGTCTGTCATTTTGTTACCCTTGAGGATAACCTTCTCTGCATTGATTACGATAACGTTGTCACCGCAGTCAACGTGAGGAGTGTAGCCAGGTTTGGTCTTGCCACGGAGGACAAGAGCAACTCTTGCTGCAAGACGGCCGAGTGCCAGATCAGTAGCATCGATAACGACCCACTCTTTCTTTACAGTTGCTTTGTTAAGCGATACTGTTTTGTAGCTTTGTGTGTCCACTGTCTTGATCTTTAAATAGTTAATAATAAAAATTGCGATCCCTACACAAAATAGGGGTCGCAAAGATACAAAAATTATTTGAAAACAACTAAATTGACTTGCTAATAGCAGTAATCAGTGTCTCTTCAAACTCCTCCTGCTCTTTTAAAGAGTAGAATCCAACTTTTATCGGCACCTGGAACAACCTTTCCTTGATTGCCATCGGAACATTCCTGACATCCCTTATCCTCTGTGCATCCTTCTCCGTGGTGGCTATGGCCGATGTAGGATTTTTCTTCAGTGCAGCAGTAATTTTCCGGATATCAGAATACGTATATCTATAGTGGTCTGCAAACACGAAGCGTTTTACAATACGATATGTATCGCAAAGATAGTTGCGCAACAGGGTATCATTTGCTATTCCGGAGAAAAGAATGAGCTTTTTGGAATATATGTAACGCGAATCACATTCCGGGTACACGGCCACAGGTGGGCAGTAATTGATGGTAGTGAAGAACAGATGCTGGTTCTCAGTAATGCCCAGCTTGCTCCTCCATTCTTCTTTTTCTTCATCCTGAAGATAATTCGGGCATTTAGTAACAATCACAATATCCGCATATTCCAGCCTCTCCGGCAAATCCCGCAGGCGTCCGAAAGGGAGAAGACGGTCCTCAAATATAGGGCGGTTGTAATCCACAAGGACGATATTCACACCACACTTCAATTTGCGGTACTGGAACGCATCATCAAGAATGATGAGGTCAATTTTAGGGATCCTCTTATCCCGGCACTTTGCCGCTTTCTTCGATGTCAGGAGAGTCTCCGGATTGCAAAGGAATCCGCAGCCTTCCACCCTGTCCTTATCCACGGCCACCGTTATGTCCGGAAACTTGTGCTTGATCTGGAGAGGTTCGTCGCCATACTCATAAGCGGTTCCGTCCGACGGGACATTCTGAAACCCCCTGCTCTTCCGTCTGTATCCCCTCGAAAGAACAGCAATATCCTTGCAGGACCATTCAGCACTCTTCTGCAATGTCCTTATGATAAGCTCGGTATGGGGAGTCTTTCCAGTGCCTCCGACTGTAATGTTTCCAACACAGACTGTGGGCACTTTGCAAGTCTCGTGCCCGCACCACCCCTTATCATAAGCCAGATGCCTTATTTTCAATGCCCACCTGTAAATCATATTCCATACACATTCGTGCTTCCGCGGAGTTCTTCATCGCCCCAGCGCTCAGCTACATAATCCAATACCTTATATAATTCATCAGGATCGTTTGTCGTAACCAATTTGATCCTGGTATCCTTGAAGTCTGTCAATCCCTTGAAATAGCAGGAAAGATGCCTTCTCATTTCAAACACACCGATAACCGGTCCTTTCAGTCTCAGCGACAGCTCCAAATGTCTTTTAGCCAGTTCCACCCTCTCGACGACTCCCATAGGAGGAAGTTCCTCACCCGTCTTCAAAAAGTGTTTTATCTCTTTGAATATCCAAGGATGGCCGAACGATGCCCTTCCGACCATTATTCCATCCACTCCATACCGGTCGAAATACTCCTTCGCTTTGGCCGGAGTCGTGATGTCGCCATTTCCTATAATCGGAATATGCATCCTCGGATTTTCTTTCACCTTACCTATCAAAGTCCAGTCCGCCTCGCCCTTGTACATCTGCTGCCGCGTCCTGCCGTGAATGGTGAGCGCCTTGATTCCGCAATCCTGCAGTCTCTCAGCCAGGTCAACGATAATCTTGGAATTCTCATCCCAGCCCAGCCTCGTCTTCACCGTCACCGGTTTGCTGACAGCTTCGACAACGGCCTTGGTGATAGCCACCATTTTGTCCGGTTCCCGCATCATCCCGGAGCCCGCTCCTCTGCCGGCAATCTTGCTTACCGGGCATCCGAAATTTATGTCAATCACATCGCACCCGTGCCCCCCGGCAATCTCCTGTGCCCTATCCGCCATCTTTGCCGCTTCCACGAGGCTTTCCGGAATATGTCCATAAATCTGGATTCCTATCGGCGATTCCTCGTCGGAAGTCTTCATCTTGGCAATCGCTTTTACGGCATCACGTATCAGCCCGTCGGACGGAACAAACTCGGTATAGACCATATCCGCCCCATACTCCTTACAGATTACTCTGAAAGAAGCATCCGTGACATCCTCCATAGGAGCCAGCAGAACAGGCCTTTCTCCAAGGTCCAATGCACCAATTTTCATAAATCGGAGAGCAAAATTACAACAAAAAGCCGGGCGGAAGAATACCGTCCGGCTTTTTTATTCACTTACTTATAAACAGTCTATATTATCGCGTTGGCGTGGAGGAATGCATTGACGGCAACTACTACGAACACGAGAACGATAACAGTTACAACAATGTTTCCGATGACCTTCACTCTCTTGAACCAGGTTGTGCCGTTCCAGCCCACTGTCTGGAACATGCTCCAGAAACCGTGTGTAAGATGGAACCATATTGCGGCAAACCACAGGATATAGAGAAGGAGGATATACCAGCGGCCGAATGTAAATTCAAGAAGCACGTACGGATTGTTCTCATATACTCCGATGCCTACCAGTTCAGGAAGCTGCATATGTGCCCAGAAATGGAAGAGGTGGAAACAGATGAAGCCGAAAATCACAATTCCGAGGACGAACATATTCTTTGCTGCCCAGGAATCAGTGTTGGCCTTGCTTGCAACTTCATAACGGTTGAATCCTCCGCGGGCCATGATATTCTTCAATGTGAGCCAGCATCCGTAAAGGATATGTACGAGGAAACCGAGGGCAAGGACAGGGACCATAATCGAAATGACCGGAGTGGACATGAAGTCACAACCGAGTTTGAAAAGTCCGTCTCCTGCTGAGAACAGTTTGTCATCCGCAAGGGCAATACCCCATTTGTGCGTAAAAGAATCGATTACGGAGAAGAAATTGATGGTACCGTGAAGAAGGAGAAACAAGATAAGGAATGCTCCGCTGACACTCTGGATGAATTTCTTTCCGATTGAAGAATTAAATATGAACATTGTAAAAAAAATTTATTCAGCCTAAATCTTGATGTCTGCAAATATAGGCTCTTTCTTGCAAGTTTCATAATTTTCTTCGTAAATTTGTTTTTCCCAAACATCGATGTGAGTAATGTATAAAAGAGTCTTATTGAAACTGAGCGGAGAGAGCCTCGGCGGCCCTTCCGGGAAAGGAATCGACGAAAACAGTCTGAATGAAACAGCTGTTGAAATCGCACAGGCAGTGAAGGAAGGTCTGCAGGTGGCCATTGTAAACGGAGGTGGCAACATCTTCAGAGGTCTCCAGGGCGTAGGCCGTGGATTCGAGAGAGTGAACGGAGACAAGATGGGAATGCTTGCGACCGTCATCAATTCGCTGGGACTTGCTATGGCACTGCGCGACCAGGGAATCAAGGCGGAAGTCTTCACAGCGACTCCGATGGAGCCGATTGCAAGATACTATGTCCGCGAAGCCGCTGTGAAAGTGCTTGAAGAAGGAGGCGTGGCCCTTATCGCCGGGGGTACCGGGAACCCATTCTTTACAACCGACTCAGGTGCGGCTCTGAGGGCTCTCGAAATCGGAGCTGATGCCCTTTTGAAGGGAACCAGAGTGGACGGAGTCTATACAGCCGACCCGGAAAAGGACCCTGCAGCCGTAAAATACACTGAACTTACGTTCGACAAAGCTCTTGCCGACCATCTGAAAGTGATGGATCAGACTGCATTCGCACTTTGCGAGCAGGGTGATATTCCTATTGTCGTTTTCGATATGACTAAGAAAGGAAATCTCACCCGTCTTCTGAAAGGTGAGGCTCTCGGAACCATTGTACACAAGTAAACCAATAATCAAGACAATATGCTGACAGACAGAGCAAAAGAAATTGTAGCCGCCGCTGACAAGAAAATGCAGGACGCGGTCAATTTCCTTGAGGAAGACCTCAAGACATACAGGGTTGGCAAGGCCAATCCTTCAATCTTCAACAACGTCAACGTCAATTACTACGGGACTCCTACACCTATCCCTCAGGTTGCTTCGATCAACACACCGGATGCTCGCACACTGGCCATCCAGCCTTGGGAGAAGAATTTGATTCCTGCCATCGAAAAGGCAATCATCGACAACAATCTCGGATTCACTCCATCAAATAACGGGGAAATCATCCGTTGCTCCGTGCCACCGCTCACAGAAGAGAGGAGAAAGGAACTTATCAAGAAAGCCGGCGCCGCAGGAGAGAACTCAAAAGTTGTAGTCCGCAACGCCAGAAGGGATGCAATCGAACAGCTGAAGAAGGCCCAGAAGAACGAAGGACTCTCAGAGGACACCGAGAAAGAAGCTGAGGAGGAAGTTCAGAAGATTACAGACAAGAATGTCAAAGCAATCGACGAACTCATCGCAGCCAAGGAAAAGGAAATAATGACTGTCTAAGCCTACGGAAAACATTTATAAGGAAAGGGTGGAGGCTGTCCGCAGCCTTATGCGCAGCAACAACTGGGATGCTGTCATAATCGGCGGGTCAGACCCTCACAGCAGCGAATACCCGGCTCCACGGTGGAAGCAAGTGGAATGGGTTTCCGGCTTCACAGGTGAGGCCGGAGATATTGTCATTACTCTGGATCACGCCGGGCTATGGACGGACACCAGATATTTTATTCAGGCCAACCGTCAGCTGGAAGGCAGCGGAATCGTGCTGCACAAGACCAGAGTTCCCGACCAGATTCTCATTCCGCAGTGGCTTTCCGAGAATGCTTTTCCCGAGAAAGAAAGCGTGAATATCGCCATTGACGGCCTATGCCAGAGAGTCAGCGACATCGAGGAACTGAAATCGGCCTTCGGTGAAGACACGACTGTCCGCATAGTCAGCATCCCGGATATGCTGGATGCTATATGGCAGGACAGGCCAGCGGTACCGGTGACTCCGATAATCGAACTGGCCGACGAGCAGGTCGGGGAAAGCAGCGATGACAAGATTGACTGGCTGCGTTCCTTCATCAGGAAGAAAGGGTGCAACTCAATGCTGGTATGCGCATTGGATGAAATCGCCTGGCTCCTCAACGTCAGGGGATCCGACATAGAGTATAACCCTCTGGTTATTTCATACTTGATTATTACCGAAGAAGAAGTCCGGTGGTACACCCGCGAATCCTATGATGACATATATGTAGCTATCTCCGAGAATTGCGGGAAAATGTATGTCGATCCTGACTCCCTCAACTATCATATCTACACGATGCTGCCGAAAGAGAGCATCGTGCTCGGACCTTCACCGGTTGCTCTGCGCAAGGCGGTTAAGAATGAGGTTGAGATTGAGAGTATGAGGGATGCTCATCTGGAGGATGGCCTTGCAATGGAAAAATTCCTTTTCTGGCTTGAGACATCCCTGGAAAACGGGGAGCAGGTCGATGAATGGGAGGCCTCGGTGAAACTTTCTGAATTGCGTGGAGAAATCCAGGGTTATGCTGGTGACAGTTTTGAAACGATCAGCGCCTACGGGCCGGGAGGAGCACTTCCGCATTATATCACGCCAAAAACCAATGCTCCGAAACTCATAAGGCGCGGATTATACCTCTGCGATTCCGGAGGGCAATACTCATTCGGAACCACGGACATTACGAGAACTATTCCTCTCGGGCCGTGCACAAGGATGGAAATGGAAGATTACACTCTGGTACTGAAGGGTCACATCAACCTTGCAATGGCGGTATTCCCGAAGGGAACGGCAGGATGTCAGATCGATGCCATCGCCAGGATGCCCCTGTGGAAAACCGGAAGGAATTTCGGACACGGAACCGGGCACGGCGTAGGCTTTTTCCTTGGTGTTCACGAGGGCCCGCAGGATATCAGGCAGAATTTCAACAGGCAGGCCCTGCTGCCGGGAATGATTGTTTCCGACGAGCCGGGAATCTACCGTGAAGGTCTGCACGGAGTAAGACACGAGAATCTACTCTTATGTAAGGAAGCCGGAAGCAGCGAATTCGGAGAGTGGCTTGATTTCGAGACTTTGACCCTTTGTCATTTCGACACTGACGCCATTCTCAAGGAACTCCTGAACAATGATGAAATTAAATGGCTGAACGACTATAACGAAAGGGTGTTCAGGACTCTGTCTCCAAGACTCCCGGCAGAAATCGCTCTCTGGCTCAGGGACAAGACAGAACCTATATAAGATTGCTGATTATATCGTCTGAGACGAACCATTTATCTTCAGGGATTGACATACCGTCAACCCCTTCTTTTGTCCTCAGCCCCAACATAATACGCTCTTCACGTATTTCCTTGTCGATCAGAATCTCGCCGCTTCTTGTCCAGCTGTCAAGCGTCTGGCTGTTCCAACTCCTTACCTGCTCGGGGACAAGCCGCAAAGAATGTGCTCCCGGGCCGAGACCGACATACGGGAGCCTCTTCCAATATGCAGAATTGTGGACAGCCTCGAAACCCGGTCTTGCAAAATTGGATATCTCATAATGGTTGTACCCTGCCTTTCCCAGCTCGCGGCACAAAATGTCGTACTGACTCCGGCATTGCTCCTCTGGTGCCTCAGTGTAGCGGCCGTCACGTACCATCCCCGCAAGTGCGCTACCTTCTTCTATTGAAAGTTGATAAGCGGAAATGTGCTCCGGGCATAAGTCCAGAGCCTTTCTGATTGTCTCAATCCATTTTTCTTCCCCAAGTTGGGAAAGCCCGAAAATCAGGTCAATGCTGATATTACCGAAACCTGCCTTCCTCAGAAGTTTGAACGCATTAAACGCACCTGCTGATGTATGGCGCCGGTTCATCCATTTCAAGATTCCATCGTCAAAGGATTGCACACCCATACTTACCCTGTTCACTCCAAGACTCTTCAACTCACGCACATACTCTTCTCCACCGGAAGTGATATCGTCAGGATTCACTTCCACCGTGAACTCATCATAATCTTTATACCCGAGTTTTACGACAATGGACTGAAGGGCTTCCAGTGGAATTACTGATGGGGTTCCGCCGCCGACATACAATGTCTTCACGGATTGCGCACGGACCGCATCAATTTCCTCACGTCTCTCATCAATCTCCCTGAATATCCCTTCGACAAAGTTCTGCACCTGCTGCAGGCCCTTTCCGGAACATAGTTCAGAATAGAAGTCGCAATAGGTGCAGAAACTTTTGCAAAATGGAATATGAAGATATATCATTATCTGAGAAGAAGCTCCGCTGTGCCGAGAAGAGCCTGTTCTGTGTAGGCTTCAACGGTATAGACGCCCTTTGAGAACTGGGAGATTCCATTCAGATAGATGCTGAGTTCAACCTCTTTCCCTTCATAATCCACCTCACGGGATGCAGAAGCAATCATAGTGGTTCCCTGACAGGTGAATGACACCTGACTGTCGTTGACCAGCAAAATTCCATCAGGATCTTTGACACGGACATATATCCTTACAGGGCCCTTCGGGGCAAGTTCATTTTCCACGAGGCTCAAAGTCGTCATCATCCTGATGACACGCTTGCTGTTGTCAGTCACCTTGTCAGATGAATTGTATGCCTCTATCCTCAGGCCACGTGCCTTGATAACAGACCCGGCTGCAACCTGGCCGGAGAGATCCTCCACCCTTGCGGTAAGTTCCTGATTGGCTTTTCTTGATGCCGCAGCCTCGCGGCGGGCAGCGTCAGCCGCTACGGTAAGCTGGTGATTGAGGGTATTGAGGGAATCTATCTGGACGATATAGCTCTTCATAATGCTTCTGAGCGTTCCGAGTTCCTTCTCATATTGCCTCATCTTGGCACGGTTGGTGGCTTCGGTCTTCTGAATCCTTTCAACGAGTTGAGCAACCTCCTCGCGGGATGAGTCCAGCTGGGTGTTGATTGCATCATAATCCGATGAAAGGTTGTCATAATCGTTCTGGAGGAGTATTATCTGCTCCGTAAGATCCTTTTTCTCATCGTTCAAATCGTGGACGAGGGATGCCTTGGATATCCAGATATAAGCAAGCAGTATCGCCAGGACGGCTGCAACTGCTATCAGAATGTACATTGTCTTCTGGAGACCATTATTCTTCCTTTCGCGTTCTTCGCGGTCGAGTCTCTCGAGTGGATCTTCTGTCATAATCTTCAATTTATAATTAACACGGCGAAAATAGCAAATTTCGTGCAGATATTCATATCTTTGTCCATATGAAATACATTATCAGAGTTATCAAGTACTTTGTGTACATCAGCCTTATTATGACGCTGATTCTTGTAGTGCTTGCCGCTGCAGGCTTTATCAGCAAAGACATCAACGTGATTTTCAGGGACGGATACAGGTCTTTATGGAAGATTGGAGCTATGTTTCTGGCCGTTGCGGCAGTATATCCCCGTTTCGGATTCACCAAGCGCGGAGCCATTATCCTTGGGGAGTACAAGGACATCAGGGACGGAGTAGTGGACTTTATGAAGGACCGCAACTATGTTTTGGAAAAAGAAGAGGGCGAGAATCTGTATTTCCGCCAAAAATCCGTACTTAACAGAGCAACAAGAATGTTCGAAGACCGCATCAGCCTCACCAGGGATCTGTCAGGTTTTTATGTGGAAGGTCTCACGAAAGACGTGACGCGGCTCGTATATGGTCTTGAATACAAATTTAAGGAAGGAGAAGAGGAAACTCAATAGCCGAGATGCTTTGCAGCGGCGCACAATGCGTCGTAGAATTCTTCTCCATAGGCATCAACAAGGGGTTTGCGCAAGAATTGATACACGCGGACCCCTTCTTTTTTTCCTTTCTCAAAGGCGTCCGCACATATGCTCCAATGGTGGACATTCAAAGCCTGACCGCCACCTGTCAGTTTCGTGACTCTGATAGGGTACAACTTGCAAGATATCGGTTTTGGGAGCCCGCATTTCTCGATGGCGCAAAGGCAATTGTCCCCTTCGAAACGGGCAAAAGCACATTCTTCCGTACCCGGGACCACTGGCGTCACGATATCATTTTCAATATCTATTTCAAAGAAGCCTTTCTTATCTACAGTTTCCCGACCCCTGTCACTCATCAGCGGTGAAAATTCAGGGTAATTTTTCTCAAGCGGCTCCAGTTCTTCCTCCTTCAGAGGCGCTCCATACTCACCGGCTATGCAGCATTTTCCTTTGCACTTTTCGTAATCACAGGAAAAATACTCCATCAGGACGTCCTCAGAAACAAGACAATCCCCGATTGCAACTATCGTTCCGAATCCCTTATCGTTCATTATCTAAAAGAAATCTCTACGCTGGACCCGGACACAAGGTCCCTGAACACTGCATTGACATCAGAAGATTTAACCCCTGACACCTTTCCTTTGTATCCGTTCATGAAATCCTTCCCATCCGAATACCTGAGTCTGGCAGCTTCAATCGTGCCCCGCGGCCCACTGAGGCGACGGCCGAGTTCATCGGTAAGAGCCGACTTATCAGCCTTGAGGGCGTCCTCCCGGATATTGGTTTTCAGTGCATCTTCAACAGCAGCTTTCAAATCTACCATCAGCATCACGGGGTTCTTCGGCTCCCGGCAGGACACTGCAACAAACACCCTCTCTGAAGGGAAATATTCTATAGTCTCCTCCACGCTTATCTCCGCATCCTTGAGCGTTGCCCTCAGCCGGTTTTCCAATTCAATCCTTGCAATCTTCAGAGCCATATAACTTGCGGATGTCACCGGCATTTCTGCGGAAATCACTATATCTGCACGCTGTGTGTTCCGATTGGGAGAGTTAAGGGTAATGCTGGAATTACCTGAGCGCATTACATACTGAACCATAGGCCGGACTGAATAGGCACTGCTTGTCAGGAAACCACCGGTCGTCTGCTCGACTGTCTTCCGGGCATCAAACGGGTCCAGGTCTCCGACCAGAATGATGACGCCGTCATTCACCCGGGAAAACTGAGTGTCGAAATATTTCTCCACCCGTGAAGGGAAATCCTCCGGGAGGTTGTGCAGATATCTGAACTGGGTGTAACGGTAGTCAGGTCTCATCAGTCTGTCAGCAGACGCGGCCGGATTCACCTCATTTCCCTTTTTCTTCAACCCTTCATTATATTGCCCGAAGGCTTTAGAATTGAGCGACCTTTCATTTGCAACAGAAGCCAATGCGACAAGAAGCGTACGGAGCTCCGACGATGGGGCAGAACCGTAAATCTCCATATCCGAGATTGACACCTTACAATCCATACTGATTCCACGGATATTGAGAGAATGCTTGAAATCGTACCATTTCATTCCGGATATATCGAACAGTCCCAACATATCCCCGACATATGGGCCTTCCCCGGCTCCAAGTCCCGGAATTTCCGAAAAACCACCCCTTATCACAAGACTATAGCTGAAACGGCCCTTCGGCTGCGTTGACTTGCAGATAACGCGCACCTCATTCGACAAGATCCACATAACGCCTCCAGTCACCGGCTCCGTCGTCTCGGCTTTCACCTTGTTCTTCGTTCTCGTACGGAGTAAATTGAAATCGATGGCAGGAATGTCTTCCGCTTTGCTCTTACCGGAATAATCCTTCAGGAAGGCCTTGACATAATTATTGAAAAGTCCAAGTTCTTCTTCATCACTCAGCCTGTGCGATGTAAGGAACTTGTTGTATTCCGGCCTTGACGAAGCGACACTTCTTGCTCCGATATATTCCTGGAGAGAAACTCCCTGTCCGGAGATGGCTGCAAGTACGTTTTCGCGAGTGACGGCAGAACGTCCGGCACGATTATTCAGATATTCAATTCTATTTTTCGTTATGTAGTTGAGTTCCTCGGCATAAATATTGACTAAGAGATCTTCCGTAGTCTGGGCAAAAGCCGCGAAAGGCAACATAGCCAATATGAGGCAGAAAATATATAACTTGACTTTTCCGAACATAACTATGGACAAAAATAAAAAATAAATTACTAATTTTGTTTTCCACGCTTCAATGCAAACAAACTAAAATCAATATTATTATGAAGAAAATCGTTCTTACACTAATTGCAGTGGCACTTTCTGCAAGTTTTGCATTTGCACAGGACCTTGCACAGGCAACGGAAACCTACAACAATGGTGCTAACTCGCTTTCTGCCGGAGATAAAAATGCGGCTCTCGAGTATTTCCAAAAAGCTCTTACCTTAGCTACAGCTTGCGGAGAGGACGGAGCTGAACTTGTTGATAATATCAAGAATGTAATTCCAAACCTTACACTTTCCATTGCGAAAGACTTCGTAAAGGAATCAAAATTCGATGAGGCTGTTGCTCAGATTGAAAAAGCTGTCGCAGTTGCAAAGGAATTTGGTGCTGACGAGATTGTGGCAGAAGCTGAAACACTCGGACCACAGGTTCTTATGTCAAAAGCAAGCTCACTTTTCTCTGCAAAGGATTTCGCAAATGCCGCTGAAGCATTCAAGGCAGTTCTCGCAAGCGACCCTACCAATGCTGCCGCAGCCCTTCGTCTCGGCCAGTCATTGAACAGCCTTGGCGACAAGGATGGTGCAATCGCGGCTCTTGAGCAGGCCGCAGCAAACGGACAGGAGGCAAATGCCAACAAACTACTCTCTACAGTATATCTTCAGAAGGCACAGGCCTCTCTCAAGGCAAAGAATTTCGCCCAGGTTATCGAGGCTGCTGAAAAGGCCAATGAATATAACGAGAGCGCAAATGCATACAAGCTCGCAGCAAGCGCCGCAAGCCAGCTTAAAGATAATGCAAAAGCAATCTCATTCTATGAGAAATATGTTGAGCTTGCACCTAATGCGAAGGATGCCAGTGGCGTGAAATTCACTATCGCAGCCCTCTATCAGCAGGCAGGCAACAAGGCAAAGGCTCTTGAATTCTACCAGAAGGTTGCTTCTGACGCAACATACGGAGCACAGGCTAAGCAGCAGATTGACGCTCTCAACAAGTAATGAAGACTCTTGAACTTCTTGCTCCTGCAAGGAATACAGACATCGGCATCGCAGCGATTGATTGCGGTGCCGATGCCGTATATATAGCAGGTCCCGGATTCGGGGCACGCAAGGCCGCCGGAAATCCGATTGACGATATCCGGAGGCTATGCGAATATGCCCACCGGTTCGGGGTGAAAATCTTCCTCACAGTCAATACGATAATATATGAGGATGAAGTACAGGAAGTTCACAATCTGATGCTTGAGGCACAGGACGCCGGAGTTGATGCTTTCATCGTACAGGATCCGCTTATCACAGGATTCAAGGATATCAATGTCCCGCTCCACGCATCCACGCAATGCTCTATCCGAACTCCTGAACGGGCACGGGAACTGGAGGCACTCGGTTTTGAAAGGCTTGTACTGGAAAGGGAACTTTCAATTGAACAAATCAGGAAAATACGGGAAGCCGTTTCCTGCGAACTTGAGGTATTCGTGCACGGGGCACTCTGCGTATGCTACAGTGGGAAATGCAACCTGTCCGAGCACATTGACGGCAGAAGTGCCAACAGAGGTGAATGCATACAGGCCTGCCGCTCGCTCTACAACCTCGAAGACGCAAACGGGAAAGTACTTGTCGAAAACAAGGCACTGCTTTCTTTGAAAGACCTCAGGCTCAAAGAGAGACTTGAAGATCTTGCCGGGCTCGACATAATTTCCTTCAAAATCGAAGGCCGCCTCAAGAATGCATCATATGTCAGAAATGTCGTCCGGGAATATTCTTTGGCGCTGGACCGTCTGATTGAGCAGCACCCGGGAAAATACCGCAGAGCCTCATTCGGAAAAGTGTCCGGGGGATTTACCCCTGATTCCACAAAAACATTCAACAGAGGCTACACAGAGCTGTTCCTAGACGGAGAAAGAGGCAGGTGGTCATCGATGGATGCGCCGAAATCTATGGGCGAAATGATAGGGAAAGTCCTCTCGATTCGCAATGCAGGCCAGTCTGACTGTGAAATAGAAGTGGCTCCATACAACAAGGGTTTGCAACTCAGCAACGGAGACGGATTCGCATTCCTTTCAGGGAAAGAGATTGTCGGATTCCGCGGAGATGTCTGTAGCGGAAGCCGTATCAGATGTAAAAAAATACAGGATTTAGGAATTGGAGACGCCCTGTTCAGAAACATTAATGCGGCTTTCGAGAAACAAATGGATGCTAATCCTTGCAAGAGAGAAATCACCGCAACCGTATCATTATCCGTCAAGGACGGGTACACCATAATCGCGGAAGCCAAGGGAGATGACGGAAAAACAGCAACACTCTCCATTCCTGCCGGGCAAACAACGGCAGAGAACAGAGAGCGGATGCTCAGCCTCCTTGAAAATCAGCTGTCAAAGAAAGCCGGTATCTATTCCTTTAGTTTGAAGGCTGTAAATATTGATACTACTGACGGCACTATTCCATTCATAAGCACAGCCGGGATCAATTCCATCCGCAGGGAACTGGCATCAAAACTTGAATCCATCGCTGCGGAAAGGCAGTTCCGGAAATGCTTCCCATCCGTTGACGTAATCGGCCCGTCTTCCGACTGGTATGAACTGACCCACGACAGAAATGCTGAACTTATGAGGAGCAAATACTGTATCCGATTCGAACTTGGCCTTTGTCCGACAAAGCAGAAGGCAAGAGAGAGCGGCCCTCTTTTCATAACTAACAATGGAAGGAAACTGGCGCTGGGATTCGACTGCCGGAACTGCGAAATGACCGTCAGGGAAGTCATCTGATTTCGAACATCAGTTCGACATCCCCGAATTTCTCATACTTTCCGTTGTACTTCTCAAGATACTCACGGGCAAGGGATCCCCGCCAAACAATATCATCCTTATCTTTATACGGTATGTCAAGGTCGAACCCATAACTTTTTGACATCACCTTGACTGTTGCCGAACACTTCCAATTCGTCGTGATACCACCATCATCTTCTGTGATGAGAAAAGCATAGTCCTCCATCTGATCCGTCCAGTTGGAGACAACGATAGTGTTGAACGGGACAGGTTTATCTTTCTGTCCCCGTCTTACCACTACCATAAAATCCGTGACCGAAGGCTGATAATTCCGCATTTCTTCCTCAGTTTTAGCTTTAAATCCATTTACGCCGCCCATTTTGATGAAGAATTCAGATGCTCCACCGAACCAGGAATCATAATTTCTCTTCATTATAAACTGCTTGAGGATGAGTGTATGGAAGCCGGATGATGCCTTTGTAGATACGTCTATCTCTCCTCCTCGGCCCCAATCGGGATCTTCTTTCCGTCTCATTTCAAGGGATTTGTATGAACTGTCATCATTCCTGTTGATTACCCATACCGGTCTCTTTTCCGCCATAGCCTCATCCACTTCTACTTCTATTACATCCCGGGACCCGTCGGGGTTCAGGACGATTTCATAACCTTTATTGGTGGAAGATGAGTTCTCCGGGTCAAAAGTCAGAATCGGAAGAGTCTGGCCATTCCAATTCTCAGAATAAGGCCAATATATCTGAGTGCCGGAGCCGATCAACTTTTCAATATACTCCTCCACGGATCGAGCATCGCTTAACCCGGCTTTCGTCCGGAATTTGGATTCAAGTTGACTGCGTATCAGTTCTCTCATTGGACAACTGTAGGTTGAGGCTTTGGTCCCGGAGACATCCCCGACTCCGTTACCCGGGCTGTTAAACAAATCCTTCATCAGATATTCCTCATCATAGCCGTTTTCGGATGATGAGCAGACTGCATTATGGACCTCACGCAGCTGTTCCTGCTGCATCGGTAAGTCGGCAATAAGCCTTGCCACTTCCGGAAGCGGGCATTCGGAAACAGGTTCATTTTCTTCTGAAAATTCCGGTTCGGTTTGGAAAGAGTCACACGAAACGGCAAGGACCGATACAGCCACTATTGCCAGGCATTTTGATATCTTCATAATTCATTCTCCTTTACAATGGCAAAGAGAACGAATAACATCAGTATTGGCAAAAAGGAAACAAATAAAATTGAAAATCAGCAATAGACAGCTTTCTGAGGTTTATTTTCTGAAAGTGACGAAGCGATTTTTTCCAAAAATATCCACAACAGCCTGTACATCAATGAATCCGGCAGTTCTGAACAACTCAATCGTTTCTTTTCCGAACCTTTCGTTTATCTCCACCGCCCCGAACCCACCATCATTCAAAAGTTCAGTTGCCCAAGCCGCAACTGCATAATAGAAGCGCAACGGATCCTCGTCCGGCACAAAAAGCGCCAGTCCGGGTTCGTAATCAAGGACATTGTTCCTCATATCAAGCTTTTCCCCGTTCAGGATATATGGAGGATTGGACACAATCACATCGAATTTTCCCATCCTTTCATCAGAAGGACCCAATATGTCACCTTCGACAAAATGCACTCGGCTGTCGGAATATTGATTTTCGGCCACATCCAAAGCATCCCGGGAGATATCAATACCCACTATTTCAGAAGCTTCAGACTCAAACGCAAGGCTCCAAGCAATACAGCCCGAGCCTGTACAGAGATCAAGCACACGATTTCCGGGTTGGATTTTCCCAAGAACAAGTTCCACCAGTTCTTCCGTCTCCGGGCGCGGAATCAAAACCCTCCGGTCAACCTTGAAATCCCGTCCACGGAAACAGGTCTTTCCTAAGACATATTGGACCGGTTCTCCTCCCACAAGCCGCTCCATATCGCTTTTCAGAATATCGGCAAAGGATAAGGGCAGCTCGAATGATGGTTCGACGATATGAGTATAACGTTGTGTGCCAAGTCTCCCGCAGCAAAGCAGGAGCATAATATTCCTTGCCTCTTCGGCCGGATACAAAGACTGCAGTAAAGCAGTCCCGCTGTCGATGAATCCGGCCAGAAGCATTAAGCGTTCTCTATGATTGCAGTAAGAAAATCAGTGATTTCCATCCCGGCCGCGCGAACCATTTTAGGCACAAGAGATGCGCTGGTCATTCCCGGAATAGTGTTCACTTCGAGGAAATACAAACCCTCCTCTGATGAAATATAGTCAATTCTAACGACTCCGCTACATCCAAGTTTACTATACAGCTTTACAGTAGTCTCCTGGACTTTTGCAGCAAGTTCATCAGGAATCTCAGCCGGACAAACTTCCTTGCTCAGGCCGTTGTATTTGGCATCATAGTCAAAATAATCGTTCTCGGAGATGATTTCAATCACAGGAAGAGCACGGACAGTCTTTCCGTCAAAGAATGCCGCACAAGTCAGCTCCCGCCCGGATATACCCTGCTCGACAATTACAGTTCCGCCTTCGTTAAATGCATAATTCACAGCATCAGCAATTCCGGAAGCATCATTGACCTTTGTGATTCCGAAACTTGAACCTCCATTGGTAGGTTTTACAAAAACCGGGAATTTCAGAGTCTTCACAACCTTTTTTGCGAACGCATCTACATCTTCACCGTAACGGATGAATGCATCAGGTGCAAAATGAACAAAGTCCGCATCGTGGAGGTAGCTCTTGCACGAATATTTGTCAAAAGCCACACTGGAGACGAAAGAGCTGCACGTACTGTGAGGGATATCAAGCATTTCAAGATAGCCTTGAAGCTGCCCTGTCTCGCCAGGTGCCCCATGCTGCATAATGTACGCAAAATCGAATCTGATTTTCTCTCCGTAAATGCTGACAGAAAAATCAGTTTTGTCAATTTCGGGTCTTGAACCCTCAGGGAAAGTCACTCTCATTGAATTTTTCTTCCTATAGGCCACAAGAGACCACTTTCCGAATCTCGCGAAAATCTGATAAACATCATATTTCGTATCATCAATCCTGGAAGCCGTAAACTCCCCGCTGCGGCACGCAACTTCCCACTCTGAGGAATCACTGCCATAAATAACTGCAATAGATTTATACTTCGACATATCAGTCAAAAAAATGTTCTTCTTCGATATTCTCTCCAACAGCAGCGTCTTCGTCGCCTCCGCTGCAATTCAGGTCAAGACTCATTCCCGGAGGCGCTATAAACTTGTCCATCTCACTGATTCCCAGCGTCCCGTCCTTGATTACCTTATTCATAAAAATCCCCCAGATAGGAAGTGCCATATTGGCACCGCTTCCCAGCGCAAGGGTCTGGAAATGGATCTGACGGTCTTCCGCACCGGCCCAGATTCCCGCGGTAAGTGTCGGAGTGTAGCCAATAAACCAGCCGTCAGCGTGGTCATTGGTGGTACCTGTCTTTCCAGCAATCTCGCCCCTGAGACCATACCTGCTGCGTAGCCTGCTTCCAGTTCCCTGATTGACGACTCCCTGCATCAGATTGGCCATCAGATACGCAGTCTGCTCACTGATGGATTCCTTCTTCCGGTTCGTAAATTCCGACAGGACATTACCCTGGCTGTCCTCAATTCTTGTCACATAGAGAGGGGTGATATAAACTCCCCTTGACGGGAATGTATTATACGCCGATACCATCTCAAAAAGCGATATGTCGGCCGATCCAACACATAAAGAAGGAACCTCGTCAATATGGGAGTGAATTCCCATCTTGTGCATCATCTGGGCCATAGCCTGCGGGCCGAACTGCTTCATCAAGAAAGCCGAAATATTATTGGAGCTGTTCGTCAGCCCCCATTTCAATGTAACTGTCCTTCCAATCCATTCCTCTTTATCTGTACTCTCAGGAGTCCAGACATCTTCGTTGACAATAAACGACTGAGGCACATTCACAACCTTGTGGCAAGGGCTCAGGCCTTCCTGCATAGCCAACGTGTAGAGGAAAGGCTTGATGGTGGAGCCGACCTGACGCTTTCCCTGGCTTACATTGTCATATTTGAAATATTTGTAGTTCGGGCCTCCGACATATGCCTTCACGTGTCCGGTCTCAGGTTCGATTGCAACAAAACCTGCCCTCAGGATAGATTTGTAGTAGCGGATGGAATCGTCAGGAGTCATCGTGACATCCCTGTATCCTTTCCCTTCCCAGTCAAAAATCCTCATCTTCACAGGGACAGAGAAACTATTGGCAATTTCATCCTCGGAATACCCATCTTTCTTCATCATCCTGTATCTGTCACTCCAACGTCGTGCCTGCCTCATAAGTACATCTATCGTATGCTGGTCGATGTCATTTGAGAACGGAGCGTGGGTCTTGCCCTTCAAATCATTATTGAAATCCTTCTGGAGAGTCTTTCCAAGGTGCTCAGCAACTGCCTCCTCGGCATATTTCTGCATCCGGTAGTTGATGGTCGTATAAATCCTGAGTCCGTCAAGGTCAAGGTTGTACCTTTCTCCATTTGCCTTGGTGTTCTTATTGAGCCATCCGTAGAATTCATCATCAGCCCAGCGTAACGAATCTGCAGAGAAATCTTCAGGATTGGCATAAGAGGACCTTTTCGGTTTTTGGGCGTTCATCTCCCTCCTCAACATATCCCTGAAATATGGAGCCAGACCTGAATTGTGGTCCTGTACCTGATATGAAAGTGTGATAGGAATCTGTTTGATGGAATCGGCCTCGGCCTTTGAAAGTCTGCGATACTCTTCAGCTACTCCGGCACGCCCCGGAAGTTTGGTCTTCACCATCCTGTCAATGACAAGATTCCTCCTGGCGAGGGCCTTGTCCGGATTAAGCACCGGGTTATATCTGGTAGGCTTGTTCACCATTCCGATCAACATAGCGCTCTCCTCAAGCGTAAGTTCAAAAGGAAGTTTTGCAAAGAAAGTCTCGGAGGCCGCTCTGATTCCATATGCACTGCTTCCGAAGAATATGGAATTGAGATACATATCCAGTATTTCGTCCTTTGTGTAGTCTTTCTCCAATTTCACGGCTGTGATCCATTCCTTCATTTTGATCCAGACCATCTTTATCTTCGACCACCCCGGTATCTTGCTGTTTATCTCTTCACGCGGATAAAGTGTCTTGGCAAGCTGCTGCGTGATGGTACTGCCTCCTCCCTGACTTGAATCGTGAAGGAACAAAGTCTTAACAAATACTCTGGCCAGACCGATCATATCTATTCCGGAATGGGAATAGAAACGGGCATCTTCCGTAGCTACCGCGGCGTGGATCAGGTATGGTGACAATTCCTCATAACTGACATATGTCCTGTTCTCGACATGGAATGTCGTGAGAGTTTCGCCGTCCTCTGCAATTATCTGAGTCGCAAGCTTATTGTCCGGATTCTCCAATTCTTCGAAAGACGGAATCTTCGCGAAAAGGGCCACCATCAGGAGCAGGAAAAAAACCAGCCCTGCACCGCCCAGCAGAATAGTCCAAAACCACTTGATTATCTTCTTTTTAACTTCTTCTGTCATACCCTTGGTTCCAATGTGTTTCAGTTGCAAAATTAACGATTAAATTTGGAAAATAACTTTGATTATGCTTTTCTTTGCAGTCTGGAAAACAAAACAGACGATATGGAGGGAAAAAATCTTGTAATTGTCGAGTCTCCCGGAAAAGTCAAGACTATCGAAAAATATCTGGGCAAAGATTATACCGTAAGAGCCAGCATAGGGCACATCCGTGATCTTCAGGAAAAGAAACTCAGCATCGATATGGAACACGGTTTTGCTCCTGAATATGTTGTTCCTGCCGGGAAGAAAAAATTGGTTTCAGAGCTGACAAAACTCGCACATGATGCCGATACAGTTTGGCTGGCATCCGATGAAGACCGTGAAGGAGAAGCCATATCCTGGCATCTTTCTGAGACACTGCGCCTGGACCCGGCCAAGACCAGGCGCATCGTTTTCCACGAAATCACAAAAACGGCAATCCAAAACGCCATCGAGCACCCGAGAGATATAGATATGAACCTTGTCAATGCCCAGCAGGCCCGCCGCGTGTTGGACAGACTGGTGGGATTTGAACTTTCCCCTATACTATGGAGAAAGGTTCAGCCGAGGCTTTCTGCAGGAAGGGTTCAGTCAGTCGCATTGAGGCTTATTGTAGATAAAGAGCGCGAGATTCTGGCATTCAAGAATGAGCCGTATTATAAAGTGGAAGCCATCTTCTCTCCAAAAATCAAGGCTCAGCTCGACACTCGTTTCAAGGACGAAGCAGAAACCAGAAAATTCCTTGAGGACAGCATTGGTGCCACATACACGGTTGGCTCAATTGAAGAAAAAGAAGGTCGCAGGTTCCCTGCCGCACCGTTCACGACTTCCACTCTCCAGCAGGAAGCCGGACGCAAACTCCATCTTCCTGTAAGTGTGACAATGCGCATCGCACAGAGCCTTTATGAAAGAGGACTCATCACATATATGCGTACCGACTCCACCAATCTTTCATCGTTGGCTATCAATACTTCCAGGACATTCATAACCAATAATTTCGGCGAGAATTACTCCCACCCGCGCCAGTTTACCACAAAGGCCAAGGGCGCACAGGAGGCACACGAGGCCATCCGCCCTACTTTCATTGAAAATGTAGAAATCAGCGGCACCGCCCAGGAGCAGAAACTTTATTCCCTGATATGGAAGCGCACAGTTGCATCACAAATGGCAGAAGCCCAGCTGATGAACACAAATATTAAAGTCGATTCGGACAAACGCCCCGAGAAATACAACATACAGGCATCGCGCATTCTCTTTGACGGCTTCCTGAAGGTTTATATGGAAAGTGTTGAAGATGAGGTAGAAGACGAGGAGAACACATCCCTGCCGGCCCTCAGGAAAGGTGATATTCTGAAGGATACACTCATTTCTGCAGAATGCAAGTTCACCCAGGCTCCGTCCCGTTACTCCGAGCCTTCTCTCGTCAAGAAACTTGAAGAACTCGGAATCGGACGTCCGTCCACATACGCGCCTACTATTTCCACTCTTACTACAGGACGTGGATATGTCACTAAAGGGGACAAGGAAGGGAAAAAAGTCACTGTCACAAATCTTGCCCTGAAGAATTCAGAAATCACCACGAAGCAGAAAATTGAAGTGATAGGCTCCGAGAAGGGGAAACTGCTCCCTCAGGAAATAGGAATGATTGTTACGGATTATCTGGTGAAGAATTTCACGGATGTACTCGACTACGATTTTACGGCAAATGTCGAACAGGATTTTGATGAAGTGGCAGAGGGAAAGAAAATATGGAATGAAATGATTTCCGATTTCTATACCCCGTTCCATTCCAAGGTCGAGGAATCACTGAAGGACAATGACTACAGCAGCCACGTAAGCCGTGAGGTCGGCATCGCTCCTGACGGGGAAAAATTGATTGCAAAATTCGGAAAATTCGGTCCGTATATTCAGAAAGGAGACCCTGAAAAGCGTCAGTTTGCAAATTTGGGGAAGGGAATGCTGATTGAAAATATCACACTCGAAGAAGCGCTCAAACTGTTTGAACTTCCAAGGACCTTAGGCGAATACAATGGAAATGAAGTCATCGCCACAAAAGGACGTTTCGGTCCATACCTGAAATATGGCAGTAAAAACATATCTCTGCCAAAGAATGCAGATCCTCTCAAGATAACTCTCGAGGAATGCATCGCCCTGATCGATAATGAAAGTAAAGGGCAGACCGCCGGTCCGATAGCCCGATTCGGAGACATCCAAATTCTGAACGGCAGGTATGGCCCTTATATAAAGGCCGGTGGAAAAAATTACCGCATTCCTAAAGGGAAGGACCCGGCAACTTTGACCGAAATGGAATGCAAGGATATAATCAGCCAAGCAAAATAAGAATTATGTCTTCCTATCAGATTGACTCAATCGACCAGAAAATCCTGACTCTACTGGCACAGGATGCGAGAAAACCTTTTTTGGAAATCGCTCGCGAGTGTGGCGTTTCCGGAGCGGCCATCCACCAACGCGTAAAGAAACTTGAGGCCTACGGCGTCATTTCCGGTTCGCGTGCAATCATCAAACCTTCAGCTCTCGGTCTGGATGTATGCGCCTTCATTACCGTGTCCCTGTCCGAAAACAACAAATATCCGGAAGTAATCAATGCTCTCAAACATGTCGAGGAAATAGTCGAATGCCATTTCGTGACAGGCAAGGCGGCACTTCTGCTCAAAGTCTTCTGCTTTGACAACGAACACCTTATGGATGTCCTTCTCAACACCATCCAGAAAGTGCCTTACATACAGTCCACCGATACAATGATCTCACTTGAAGAAGTTTTCGAACGTCAGGTATGGGTGAAGAGCAAGCGCTCAGCCAAGTCCAAATCCTGAGGTGTAGTGATTTTGATATTGTACCTCTCTCCTTCGATATAGGTGAGAGGTATTCCTTTTTTCTCAGCCACTGACGCATCATCAGTGAACGCTGTGTCAAAAGGTAGAGCATATGCCAGCTTCAAATCATCCGATTTGAAAAACTGGGGAGTTTGGGCGCCAAAAACGCTTGCTCTGTCCACATACGCCCCTTTTACAGGGAACAGTCGGCCTCCTTCTTTTCGAAGAACCTTCAATGTGTCAATCATAGGAACGACAGGAATCACGGCACGTTCGGACTCCATCATCAGCAGCATCGAACGTATCAGCTCCTCCGTGACGAGAGGTCTCACGCCATCGTGGACCGCTATAATTACACCTTCCGGAATCTTCTCCAAAGCGTTTTTTACAGAGTGGAATCTTGTTATCCCTCCCTCGACGATCAGTTGCGTAAAAGAAAATCCGACCTTCAGGCAATAGTCCTTCCAGGTCTTGATATAGTCTTTGGGGAGAACCGTGACAATATGCACGTCAGGCACTGCAGATATGAACTTTTCGATACTTCTCTGGAGTATCGCGCGGCCTCCGAGTTCCAAAAACTGCTTGGGTGTACTGGAGCCCATTCTGGTTCCACTTCCGCCCGCAACGATTATTGCATAAAATTTGCTTGACATATGCGCTTGATATTGCAACAAAAATAAACTTTTTTTCGTACATTTACACGATTCTTTTCGAACTAAGACTTACACCTAGAATATGGCATTTTCATTTTTGAACCAAGAACTGGCAATTGACCTCGGAACAGCCAATACAGTCATCCTGATGAATGATCAGGTTGTCCTCGACGAACCGAGTATAGTTGCTATTGACAATCATAACGGCAAATGCATCGCACTTGGGAAAAGAGCCAAGCTGATGCATGAGAGAGTCAATCCCGGAGTCAAGACAATCCGTCCTCTCCGCGATGGTGTGATTGCAGACTTCAATGCTGCCGAGATGATGATACGCGGATTCATCAAACAGGTGAACAGCAAGCATCACTCAATCTTCACACCGAACCTCAAGGTGGTTGTCGGAATTCCTTCAGGAAGTACCGAAGTGGAAATCCGAGCCGTCAGGGATTCTTCCGAGCACGCAGGTGCAAGAGACGTGTATTTAATTTATGAACCTATGGCCGCCGCTCTCGGTATCGGTCTCGATGTAGAGGCGCCAAAGGGCAATATGGTTGTCGATATAGGTGGCGGCACCACTGAGATTGCAGTCATCTCGCTCGGCGGCATCGTCATCCAGGACAGCATCCGAACTGCCGGAGACGAATTCACAGCAGATATCCAGAATTATCTTCGTCAGCAGCACAACATCAAGGTAGGAGAAATCACAGCCGAACAAATCAAGGTGGGTGTCGGAGCTGTAATTTCTGACCTCAAGGAAGAACCGAAACCGATGGTTGTCAGGGGTCCTAACCTTATGACCGCGCATCCTGTTGATGCCAGCGTGACATATCAGGAAATCGCACACTGCATCGATAAATCTGTTGCCAAGATTGAAACGTCAATCCTTCGCGTGATGGAACAGACTCCTCCGGAGTTGTATTCCGATATCATCACCAATGGGATCTTCTTATCCGGCGGCGGAGCACTGCTCAGGGGCCTTGCACAAAGGTTCTCAGAAAAAATCAATATTCCTTTCCACGTTGCTGAAGACCCTCTTCATGCTGTTGCGAGAGGAACCTGTATCGCACTCAAGAATACTGACCATTACTCGTTCCTGATGCGATAGATGCCTAAGAACAAAAGAATACTTTCAGTGATATTCAGCGCAGCAGTCTTCCTGGTTTTGGAAATTGCTGCGTTTGCTATGCTGAATAATTCCGGAAGGTTCCAGAGCCTTTGGTTTTCACGGATAGGCCACAAAGTAATGGCCAACGTCTGGGGCAACAGCGAAAGCATCAAGGATTATTTCGGGCTCAAGGAGAAGAATCAGGAACTTATGGTGAAAAATTTCCAGCTCTCAGAGGAACTTCGCGCCTACAAGGAGAAATACGGTCTGCCGGATGTCACTGCAAGTGATGACGATTTTAGTTATTTACTTGCCGGCATCATAAAAATAAGCCGTAACTCCCAGCATAATTACATAATCATAGACAAAGGCTATGAAGACGGTGTCACACCTCAGAGCGGACTTATTACGGACAAAGGAGTGGTCGGAATAATCAATTCAGTTGAAAGCCACTATTCTTTCGCTCTATCGCTTATGAACACAGCGGTCAGCGTCAGCGCAAGGATAGGCCGCGACGGAGGCACAGGTCCCCTTGTATGGGACGGGAAAAGGTCCAACGGAGCGACACTGAAAGAAATACCCCTCCACTTCAAGTTTGAGGTTGGGGATACTGTGTGGACCAGCGGATACTCCGCCATTTTTCCAAAAGACATACCGCTTGGAATCATCGACGGATCAAAGATAATCAATGGGGCCATCAATGAATGCAGCGTCACTTTATTTGAGGATTTCAAGTCATTGAAATATGTTACCGTAGTAACCAACACCGGCCGGGACGAGATATTAAGTCTTGAGAACAGTGATATTATTGAGGACTAAGGCAATGAAGACAGAACACTATTTCCTTACATTCTTCATCCTGACAGTTGCACAGATTCTGGTATGCAACTACCTGAACCTGTCCCACTACATCACCCTCTCATTCCTTCCACTGCTGGTGCTATGTATCCCCATTAGGTACGGCACAATCCCGTCAATGCTTGTCGCTTTTGCCGCCGGTCTCTCCGTCGACATATTCTCCGAAGGCATTATCGGACTCAACGCGCTTGCGCTGGTACCCGTAGCCGCATTACGCATCCCGATTATCAGAGCAGTGTTCGGAACAGGATTGCTCGCCAGGGGAGAGGACTTGTCCGTAGAGAAACACGGCCTCTTAAAGATATCTACCGCCATTCTTATTTCTCAATCCATTTTCCTGGTTCTGTATATTTGGGCCGATGGGGCAGGAATGCGTACCTTTGCCTTCAATCTGCTGAAATTTCTCTGTTCCCTCGGAGCAGGATTCGTGCTATCTATTTTCATACTTTTTTCAATTTTCAGCAACATCAAGGAAAGTAAATGGAAATAAACCGGCACCATAAACTGCTTATTGGCTTGGGAGTGGCTGCAGCTATTCTCATTATCCGGCTTTTCACCATTCAAGTTTTGAACCCGGAGTACAAGGAGAACGCAGCAAACCAGTCCCTGGTTTATGAAACAATCTATCCTTCCAGAGGAATAATCTACGACAGGAATAAGAAAATTCTCGTAGGGAACAAAGTGGCATACGACATCCTTGTAACCCCAAGGGAAGTCACTAATTTTGACACCCTTGCCCTCGCCTCCGTCCTTAATGTGGATCCGGAGTTCATCAGGAGTAAGATGGATGAATACAAGAAAAACAGAAGCCGCATCGGTTATAATTCCGTTGTCCTCCTGAAGCTCATTCCGGCTGAGACATATTTGCAGTTTGCTGAAATACAATACAAATTCCGCGGTTTCCGCGGACAGGCCCGAAGTATCCGCGAATACCCTATCAATGCCGGAGGCAACTTACTGGGATATGTTTCCGAGGTGGATGAGAACTTTATCAAAAACCACCCGGGAGAATACAAATCGGGAGATTATGCCGGAAAAACCGGAATTGAAGCGGCGAGAGAGGTTGACTTGAAAGGCGAGAAAGGGTATCACGTATATCTGAGAAACTCCCGTAACCAGATTAAATCTTCATACAACGACGGAGCCCTTGACAAGGAGGCTGTTCCAGGACAGGATATTATGACCACCATCGATGCAGAACTTCAGGAATACGGCCAGCTGCTTATGCAGAATAAGGTCGGAAGCGTCGTAGCGATTGAGCCCGGTACGGGGGAGATTCTTGCTATGGTATCCAGTCCGGGAATCGATGTCAGTATGCTTGCAGACATAGGGCACCACTACAACGAGATTGTGACAAACCCTTACAGGCCTATGTTCAACAGGGCAGTACAAGCTCCATATCCTCCCGGTTCTGTCTTCAAACTTGTCAACGGACTCATCGGCCTTCAGGAAAAAGTGCTGGTCCCTTCACAGACATACCCCTGCAATATGGGATATTCTTACACCAGCACACGCAAACTTGGCTGCCACGCACACCCTTCACCCTTGAATCTTACCCAGGCCATTATGATGTCCTGCAACGGATATTTCTGCTACGTCTTCCGCAGCATTCTGGAAAACAAGAAGTACGGCGGGACTCCGGAGGCCTTTGATGTATGGCGCGATTATGTGACCAGTTTCGGTTTTGGAGACAAATTGGGAAGCGATGTGCCTGCAGAACTCGGCGGCACCATACCGACATCAAAATATTATTCCAAGATATACGGCAAGAACGGATGGAGGTTCAACACCATTATTTCCCTTTCTATCGGGCAGGGAGAAATCGGTGTAACTCCGCTCCAGATTGCCAACTTATGCGCTACAATCGCTAACCGGGGATATTATTACATTCCCCATATCGTCAAGAGCTCGGATGGAATCAAGATAGATGAGAAATTCAACGAACGCCACTATACGAAAGTGGACACTACTGAGTTCAAGAAGGTTATCAACGGTATGTACCTGGCCGTGAACGGAGGCCCGGAGTCCGGTGGTACCGCTGTAGGTGCTGCAATTGAGGGTCTTGACCTCTGCGGCAAGACTGGAACGGCACAGAACCCACGAGGAGACAACAACTCCGTCTTTATGTGCTTCGCACCGAAGGATGACCCAAAGATTGCTATTGCGGTATATCTTGAAAACGCCGGTTTCGGAGCCACCTGGGCCTGCCCGATTGCCTCGCTGATGATTGAGAAATACCTGACCGGAGATATCCGCGAAGAAAGGAAACCGGTAGAACAAAGAATGATGGAGACTAACCTTTTGCAAAAAGTCAAGACTGATTAGTATGTACAACTCAGTACGAAGAGAAAGAGGATTAAAGAACAGCATAGACTGGAAGCTGGTAATATGTTACCTACTGCTGGTTCTTTTCGGCTTTATGAATATCTATGCCTCCATCCATGCCACCACCGACGCACCCATCCTTTCTTTTGACTCACGCAGTGGCAAGCAGTTTGTCTGGATACTGACATCATTGGTTCTTGCGGCAATGATATTATTCATATTCAACCCACGATTATGGGAAGTAATTTCTTGGCCGACCTACCTGTTGGTTATTCTTCTCCTGATAGCGGTGATATTCCTCGGGGTCGAGGTAAAAGGCTCCCGATCCTGGTTCGAATTCGGCCCCATACGCTTCCAGCCAGCTGAAATTTCCAAGATAGCCACTTCAATGGTACTTGCCACGGTTATGAGCCAAAGCGGATTCAAGCTGAGAAACACCAAGGATTTCCTCATCACCGCCGCAGTCATAGGGCTCCCGATGCTGATAATCGTCGCAGAGCAGGAAACCGGTTCCGCTCTGGTGTATCTCGGATATGTGTTCGTGCTCTATAGGGAGGGACTGTCAGGATGGCTCCTCACCATAATAGGTCTGGTAATTATTTTGTTCATTTTCACTCTAACCGGATCCCCATATATCTCAATAATCATACTTCTCGGTCTTTTGTCCATAAGCTACCGGGCACAGAACGGGACACTCAAGGGTTGGTTTATCAGCGACCTGCTGGTAATTGTTTTTCTTGCTTTTCTACCGAAGATCTGCGGTCTGCTCGGATGGGCATTCTTCGAGAAGCTCAAGCCTATGGGAATACTATTGACAATATGTGGCCTGACTTTGCCTATTTATGCATTCCGTGCATTCAGGAAAAAAGATAATTTTCTCTGGGCCATAATTTTTGCATTCATTCTCGGGCTGATTGTGATTGCTTCCACGAATTTCGTATTCAACAATATTCTTCAGGACCATCAGAAAAAACGTATTGAGGTTCTTTTGGGATTGAAGGATGACCCAAGCGGGGTCGGATATAATGTTCATCAGGCCAAAATAGCCATTGGCTCGGGAGGATTCTTCGGCAAAGGCTACCTGAACGGGACCCAGACATCATTCGGTTTTGTTCCAGAGCAAAGTACCGATTTCATCTTCTGTACAGTAGGTGAGGAATGGGGGTTCATAGGATGCCTGTTCGTGATATTGATGTATGTATGGATGATATACAGACTGATATATGATGCGGAGCGCTGTCGCGAGGCCTTTACAAGAATATACGGCTACTGCGTCGCATCACTTATCTTTATGCACTTGTTCGTCAACATCGGTATGACAGTAGGAGTGATGCCCGTTATCGGCATACCTCTGCCGTTTATGAGCTACGGAGGTTCTTCGCTCTGGGCATTCACTATCCTGCTGTTCATCTTCATCGCCCTCTACAAAGAAGAAAAGAAATATTTCTAACAGCTATTATTCAAGCACTTTTCTTGCTTCGGTGTCAGGGTTGAGGACCATCCTTGTCTTAACATCGAAAATCATTGTAGATATATTCGCGTATCGTGCCATACTGAGTTTATTCTTCCACCTGGGGAGGATTTTCAATCAGCTTCATAGCAACCTCATAATCCGATGCATTGACCTTCACCTGCACCGGAAGTACATAAGGCACGCTCGGATATGCACTGCTGTCTCCGAACACCTGTGCCGGAATTCCGTTTTCATTCAGCATCCCTGCAACAATTTGCGCTTGAATTACATTGTTAAATTCAGCGACAGTCTTGAATTCCTCTTTCATTATATGTTGGCATTAATCAGTTCCTCAAGGTCGGACCCCTGTATCATAAGCGCAGTCCTGATTCCGAATTTCTGTGCCACTTCCAGATTCGTTACTGAATCATCCACAAACAGCATTTCCCCCGGTTCGAAATCAATGTGCTCTAAGACATACTGGAATATCTCCAGTGAAGGTTTCTGCAGTTTAAGCTGGAATGAGTAGAAGGTGTCCTCAAACAATTCTTCCGCCGGATGGCCGGCCTCGTCGAGCATCCTGTGGAAATCTCCGACCGTCAGAGGGTTGTTGTTGCTGAGGATATATAATTTGTATTTCTTACTAAGACGCCTCAGAGAGTCAGGTATTCTCGGATCCATTCCGTCAAGTGCGCACAAGAATGCATACTTCATCTCTTCATTTGTGATTCCAGGACGACAGTGTGAGGCAAGCTCACGGTAGAATCCCTCCTCATCCAATTCTCCGCCCTCCAGCATTCCGAAAAGACCGAGCTGACGGTACCTGTTGAGGTACTGGCCAACATCTTCGAATCCTATTTTCTTGAATTCTTCTATGCATCTTTCAAGATTTAGGTCCACCAACACCCCTCCCATATCAAAAATTATCGCCTTTGTCTCCATTGTTTTTCCCTCGTTTCCCCCAAATTTACACTTTTTTCGTATCTTTGTGAAAATATTTCGCCTTGGTGGTGGAATGGTAGACACGAGGGACTTAGACAAATTTGAGTGCTCCTTCCGAAAGGATGGAAGTAGAATGTCGTAAATTCAAGGAAGCCTTAACAGATAATGCTGATGGTAATCTTGAGCCAAGCTCCTGTAAGGAGAAGGTGCAGAGACTAGACACGACACACCTGAAAGATTCTTCTATGGTGAAGGAATAGTCCGGACTACAAACAGAAATGGTGGCGAAAGCCATAGTAGCAAGAAAATCCCTTGGGCAGTAATGTCCGTGTGAGTTCGAGTCTCATCCGAGGCACGGGAGAGTGGCAAGTTTGTCACTCTCTTTTTT
>JAKSKD010000018.1 GCA_024401925.1 Bacteroidales bacterium
AAGATACCGGTTCAGATCCTCGTCCCAAGGACGTGCGTCACCGGAGGCTTACGTTAAATCCTGCAACGATAATAATTCGAATGTCAAAATCAATAGTTGTCATAGGAAACGGGTTTGATATCAGTCTCGGATTGCCTACTTCTTATTCTTCATTAATTGATAGCGAAGAATTTGCTAATGAGCTACGACGAGGTAATCAATTATGTATATTTCTTCGCAATCGCTCAAAGGAGAATTGGCATAGCATGGAAAGAAATCTTGTAAATTATGCTGACACAAGACCAAATTACGACACATTTTACGATGACTATTTTAGATTAACTAAAGTTATTTCTGAATATTATACACGCATCGATAATTCTATCGACATTAAAGAAAGTATTGCATCGGATTTGATTATACAGCAATATATAAAAGGGGTACACGATAAAGATAACCAGTTACTTATTTTGAACTTCAACTATACTCTTACTATAGCTAAGGTGCTGAAGAAATATATCGGAAGACGATTGTACAATTTTCTATACTATTCAGATAGACTATTATCTATTATTAATTTGGCATATGAAGGAGCGCATTATTATTCTCCTTTATCTCAAGTTGAAGTCGTGCATCCTCATGGGGAGTCAAACAATGTTATTTTTGGAGTTGGTGATTATGATAAAGTCGGCGATTATGTATTTCTCAAAAAATCAGCCAGTAAACATTTCATTCCCTCTTTTAGAATTGAAAATCTTATGGACGCCGATTCTCTGATATTTTTTGGTTTCTCTTTTGGCAAAGCAGATCATCACTATTTTGAAGAATTGTTTTCTAAATTGGTTCAGATTGGTGGAAAAAATATCACCATTTATTATTATGGAGAACGTGACAGATTAAATATTATTAGGGAGATATATGCATTAACAAATGACAATTACACAGATTTCCTTGCAAAGAATAATGTGTGTTTTAAGGATTCATCCGACACTTCATATGAAGTTGTTGGGAAATTCAAATAAAGCCATGCGGGTTGTGTGTAGCTTTCAGCAAGCCGACCAAGGCGAATGCTCCGCAGAGGGATATTCCGGAAATAGTGGCGAAGGGGATAAAAACGAAACTATAATCTTATTTCTGCGGTTATGGCAAAGTACAAAATCATAAAAGAAGACTGGTTTGACCACGAAGATACTACCGTGGGATATTACGATTCTTTGGTGGTGGCCCAGAGGGCACTTGATGCAATAAGAGAAAAGCAAGCATCACAACCGGAGCCAAAAGATAGCTATTATTTGTACGAGATTCCACAGGACGCTCACGAGCCGATGTCGTATGCCGAATGGCTTGGGATAGAGGATTATGGATATCACGGTGCAAAATAGCCTTGCTTATTGTATCTGACGAGTATGCAATACGACCTTTCCAGATTCATTGAGGCCCAGGAGTCGGAGTGTTGGGGATATTTAATTGCCATTCGCGAAATAAAGAATGGTAGGAAGGAATCCCATTGGATATGGTACATATTTCCACAGTTCCGGGAGTTTGGCCATAGCAGTATGGCCGTGCATTATGGGCTCGCAGATGTAAATGAAGCCAGGGAGTATCTGTCTCATCCTGTCCTTGGCTACAGACTGCGGGAAATCAGCAATGCGTTGCTGGAGCATTCCGGGAAAGACATCGTTGATATTTTGGGAGATCTCGATGCAAAGAAGACGCGTTCGTGTATGACGCTGTTTGATTACCTGTCACCGAATGATGTATTCGGGAGTAAGCCCCCGGTGAGGCACGTCCTTGCGGTCGAGCTTTGAACCGGTATCTTTGTCGACAAAAATAGCGAAAATACTATGATGTCGAAAGAAGAAGTGGCAGAAATCATGACGTACTGCAAGGAGAAAGGGATCTCCTACAAGTCAAGGCTCGCCGAGCTTGGCATCCCGGAATGGAGGTTCTTTGACAGTAAGGCACGTTACGCAAAGCAGCAGGCAGAATCTCCGTCTTCGAACGGCGAGTTCCTTCAGCTGACCTCCGGCGGAGCGTTTGTTCCGATGCCTTCGTTTGCGGCAACCACAGGCCGGGGCTTCTCAAAGAAAAAGGAGCAGTCGCAGAAGATGATGAGCATTGAGCTTCGGACTCCGAACGGAACGATGATGCGAATCCAGGGCGAGATGACCCTCCAGTATATCCAGGCGATAATCCAAGCATCGAGCGGCCGTGTTTAGTCTGAACGACAGCATGCGGTATATGTGGTACACCCAGCCGACCGACATGCGCAAGAGCTACAACACGTGCCTCACCGGAGGCTTACGATGCATCACGGAGCCACCAAATTGAAAGGGCGCTTTCTGATATAGTAAAATCATCTGACGATGAGTGTACTATGGCAGTTCAAATGATAAAAGTATTGCAAGAAATGCTGCCTTCATTCTTGCTTATGGCAAACGATGGAGCATTAAGATCGAAGTTTGAAAAGAAAGGGTTTACATTCAGGTAATAGGGGAGAGCTGCATTATTGATTGGAAGATAGGCTGTTTATTTCTGCAGAATCTCTGTTTGGGCGCAAGCCCCGTGGACTGTAGATTCGAAGTAGCCAATTGCGGGCAATCGTGGTACATAAATAGCTGCCATTCATCGACTTATTAACCGATACCCCTCCGGTTTCTGGTTGGGTATTAATTGTTAATTGATTGATTTTTAAAATGTTGCTCTCCACTGAAGAAAACTTGCGCAAAACGCAAGGAGCCACATTCGCCTAGAATGTCTACCGATTGTCTTTAGACAAGACATTCCAGTTATTCATCGGCAACTCGTCATTTGTGGTAATATGGCCAATGTCATTCTCTGATGAAATGACAGAATGCCCTCATACGCCTCAATCAAGAATCATTTTGCAAAGATAAAATTATTCACTACATTAGCATCGAAATCCCCGGATGTCCTTGAGTAATCAAACATTCGGGGTTTAGTCTTTTCATGGGAAAAATACATCCAAATAATTCCAGCAAATTAGTAAATTTGTATGATTGCTGGAGAATGTTTATGGAAAAGGAATTTATAGATCTGCTGACGTTGCAGACCATGCTTCAGGAGGGCGTGGAGGAAATATTCCCCGAAAGGATTTGGGTGAGGGCCGAGGTCAGTTCCATCGGCAGGAAGTCCAATGGCCATTGCTACCTCGAGCTTTCCCAGACGGAGGATGGAACCACAGTGGCCAAGGCAAAGGCCGTCATATGGAGATCCCGCTATCAGGAGATTGCCGGTGCTTTTGAAAATGCAACCGGGGCTATGCTCCGGGAGGGTATTTCCCTGCTTGCGAAGGTTCAGGTCTCATACAGCGTTCTTTATGGACTGACTCTGACCATTGACGAGATAGAGCCTGAATTTACAATTGGAGTGAAAGAACTCGAGAGGCGCAGGACAATCGAAAAGCTGAAAGCGGAAGGACTTCTGGAGAAACAGCAGGAACTGGAACTCCCGGATCTGCCTTATGCTCTTGCCGTCATCTCGGCGAAGGATGCGGCCGGATATGGGGATTTCAGGCGGCATCTGCTTGAGAATGAGTATGGTTTTGCCTTCAGGGTGGACCTGTTCGAAGCTACGATGCAGGGTGTGACCGCTCCGGAATCCATCGTTGACGCTCTTGATGAAATCGAGGCTTCGGGAACCGGATATGATGCTGTGCTGATTATGCGCGGAGGCGGCTCGAATCTTGATATGGATTGCTTTGATGATTACGGCCTTGCGTTCAGGATAGCTAATTGCTGTCTGCCTGTATTCACCGCCATCGGACACGACAGGGATCATCATGTGGCCGATATGGTGGCGTTCCGTTCGGTAAAGACTCCGACTGCACTGGCAGATGCTTTCATTGAGTGCTATATGGCTGAGGATGAAAGGATAGGAAGTTATGCAACGAGGCTCCGCCTGGCTTTTGCCGGAAAAATCAATGCGATGGAATCCCGTGTGGAACTGCTCTGTTCCAGAATCAAGGCTGCGGACCCGAGGAATATCCTTACGCGCGGATATGCGCTTGCAGTGGATGCGAAGGGCGTGGTGCTCAAAAGCGTGAAAGGGGTAAATGCGGGTGACAAAGTGGATGTGATGTTCGCGGATGGAAAATTGAATTGTACGGTAAATGGAAAAGTTTGATTATACAAAAGCTATTGCAACTCTCGAAGAGATTGCCCTTAAGGTGGAAGACCCTTCCACCGGAGTCGAAGATATAGACAAATATATCAGTCAGACTGAGGAACTGGTTGAGAAATGCCGGGCCTATCTGAGGACCGTTAGGGAAAAAGTCGATACAATAGACAGGAAGTGATATGAAGAAGATATACGAAACTGACCCGTGGCTGGCTCCGTATGAAAAGGCCATAGAGAAGAGAAGTGCCGATATCCTCAGCACGCGCGACCATATCTGCGGAAAGAGGAAGGTGTCCGATGTCTCCAACAACCATTTGTACTACGGGCTTCACCGTGATGCTGACGGATGGGTGTTCAGGGAGTGGGCGCCCAATGCGACAAAAGTGTATCTGACGGGAGATTTCAATAATTGGAAGAGGACCGGCGCCTTCCTCCTTTCGCCTGTCGGGAACGGGAACTGGGAGATACATCTTCCGGAAATGTTCCTGCACCACGGGGATCTTTACAAACTATATATGGAGTGGCCCGGGGGTGGCGGGGAAAGGATACCTGCATATGTGACCAGGGCTGTCCAGGACCTTCAGACCAAGGCCTTTGCCGCACAGGTCTGGGACCCTCAGGATAAGTACGAATGGAAGGCTTCCCGCCCTGCCCGGATTGATAATCCGCTTATCTATGAATGCCATATCGGAATGAGTTCCGAGGAGGAGAAGGTGGCTTCATTTGAGGATTTCCGCAGGGATGTCCTGCCGCGTGTAGCCCGTCTGGGATATAATGTAATACAGATAATGGCCCTTCAGGAGCATCCGTATTATGGCTCATTCGGGTATCAGGTGTCCAATTTCTTTGCTCTCAGTTCACGCTTCGGCACTCCGGAGGAATTCAAGGCCCTCGTGGACGAGGCACATTCTCTGGGGATTGCAGTAATTATGGATATTGTCCATTCGCACAGCGTGGACAATGAGGCCGAAGGCTTGAGTATGTTCGACGGCAGGGAGGATTTGTATTTCTTCTACGGGCCTCAGGGTCGGCATCCGGCGTGGGGCTCAAGATGTTTTGATTATGGCAAGGACGAGACCCGCTTCTTTCTGCTTTCCAACTGTAAGTACTGGATGGAGGAATATATGCTGGATGGATTCCGTTTCGACGGCGTCACGAGTATGCTGTACTGGGACCACGGTCTGGGGAAGGACTTCGGAGACTATTCGCTGTATTTCAATGAAGGCGTTGATGAGGATGCAGTCATATATCTGGCCCTTGCAAACATGCTCGTCCGCGAGATATTCCCTGATACCATCACGATTGCTGAGGATGTCAGCGGAATGCCGGGTCTGGCCGCACCGTTCGAGGCCGGAGGAATCGGTTTCGGCTACCGTATGGCGATGGGCATTGCCGACCACTGGATAAAGTGGATCAAGGAGAAGAAGGACGAGGAGTGGAGTCCGGGGGAAATCTGGTGGGAACTGACAAACAAAAGGGCAGATGAAAGGACCGTCAGCTATGCGGAATGTCACGACCAGGCCCTTGTGGGCGACAAGACAATAATTTTCCGTCTGATAGACAAGGAAATGTATTTCGCAATGAACAGGAGCTCCGAAAATCTTCTTGTGGACAGAGGCGTGGCTCTGCATAAACTTATCCGCCTTGCTACTGCAGCTACGGCTGGTGACGGGTATCTGACATTCATGGGCAATGAGTTCGGGCACCCGGAGTGGATAGATTTTCCGCGCGAAGGGAATGGATGGTCATACAAATATGCCAGGAGGCAATGGTCTCTTGCCGACAATCCTTTGCTCAGATACGGCTGCCTTGAGGCATTTGACGCACGGATGATACGCTACATCAAGGAAGAAGGGATTCTTGAGGGAAGGCCGGAGCTGCTTGTTGCAGATGAAGAAAAGAAAATTTTGATTCTCAAGCGAATAAATAGTATATTTGCATTCAATTTCAATCCTGATTCTTCCTTTGAGAATTATGGATTTGTCGCTCCTGAGGGCGAGTATTGTGTAGCACTGACCACGGATGAGAAGGAATTTGACGGCTTTTCTCGGCTCGAGGTTGGTGAGTCTCATTTTGTTACTGACGGCAAGCTGATGCTTTACCTGCCGAGCAGAGTGGGAATAATATTGAAAAAGAAAAATTGATTTAGTCTATGGCTTTTTTGAAGTTCAACAAGGCGGAGCTCGTTAATCTCCATTATTCGACAAAGAGAGAGATTATCATAGCCAATAAAGTAGGCGGATATTGCAACACCACTATTGTGTCCTGCAATACCAGGCGCTACCACGGGCTCCTCGCCGTAACCCTGGACCGTTTCGGAGGGGACAAGTTCCTCCTGCTTTCATCCTTGGATGAGAGCCTTATCGTGAACGGAAAGCAGTTCAATCTCGGAATCCATTGTTATGGAGATGTCTATGAGCCGAGGGGACATAAATACATTGTGGATTTCAGCGCCGACCCTGTTCCTCAGATTACGTACAAGGTCGGTGAGATTGTTTTCAGAAAGAGTATTGTTCTTGTAAAGGATATCGATGAGGTTTTGATTAAGTTCGAACTTCTTCAGGCTCCTGCGAAGGCGGTACTCCAGTTGAAGCCCTTCTTGGCTTTCAGAAACATTCACGCGCTGACACATCAGAACAATGAGGCCCGTACAGCACACGGTGAAGCAAAGAACGGATTGTCGTTCCGTATGTATGAACCGTTCCCTGACCTCTTCCTTCAGTTCAACAAGAAGACCGTGAAATTCGTCGATACCCCGTGCTGGTACAACAATATCACATACATCGACGAGTACCGTCGTGGCTTTGACTGTATGGAGGATCAGTTCGTCCCGGGGTATTTTGAGACATCGATGAAGCCGGGAGACAGCCTCATTTTCTCTGCATCCAAGTTGGAGTGTGATCCGGTGGGATTCAAGAAGGTGTTCGATGCCGAGGTCAAGGACAGGGGCACCGTGGAGTCAATGCACGAACAGCTGTTGCGCTGTGCGGATTTTCTTATCTGCAACCACAACAATAAAAAGCGTATCACGGCCGGATATTCCTGGATGTACACCGGACTTCTTCGGGAAACGTTGTATGCACTTCCGGGACTTACCCTGTTCGGAAAAAAGGATCCTGCCGAGTTCGAGGAAATCCTTGACAACCTGATTGCAGATGAAGAGGAAAGGCTCTTCCATAGGACCACCCAGGTGGAGGCTCCATTGTATCTTGCATCTGTCCTTCAATACTATATTGAGTTCGGCGCAGACCCGAAGAAGGTATGGAGAAAATACGGAAAAGTCGTCAAGAGAATAATCACAAGTTATGAACCGGGAATCAGGAAAGAGGTTGCAATGCATCCGAACGGACTTCTGTGGGCCCAGATGGACGGCGTTGCATTGTCTTGGATGAATGCTTATCTCAACGGCCGTCCGGTTACGGAAAGAGCCGGATATCAGGTGGAGACAAATGCATTCTGGTATAATTCCATCTGCTTTGCGCTTGAAATGGAGGCTCTCTGCAAGTCCAAGGATGCTGAATTCATCAGGGAATGGAGCGGAATCAAATCACTCATCGAGAGGAATTTCAGGTCTATGTTCTGGAATTCGCAGTATGGCTGTCTTGCAGATTTTGTGGATGATAACGGCCAGAATATGGACATCAGGCCGAATCAGTTGTATGCACTCTGGGTCAAGTATTCTCCTCTTGAAGAGTCTCTGGCTCCTTCTATTCTCAGAGTCATTGACAATGAACTGGTTACCTCAAGAGGCCTGAGAACCCTGTCACCGAGGGACAACAAATACAAGGGAGTATATGAAGGCTCGCAGGTGGACAGAGACCTTGCATACCATCAGGGATGTACCCGTCCGTTCCTTCTGGAACAATATGTGGATGTATGCTTCCGCATCAAGGGCCCGTCCTTCTGGAAGAAGGCACAATGGCTGGCGGAGGGACTGTATGCGGATCTCAATAAGCACGGTGTGGGTGCATTCTCCGAACTTTATGATGGAGATCCTCCTCACGAGGCGCACGGAGCTATTTCGTCTGCATTGAGCACGGCGGCGCTCTTGACAGTAGATTATCTTTTGGAAAAAAATAAGGAGGTGTAGGTATGAGAGTATTAATGTTCGGTTGGGAATTTCCTCCTCATATCGCGGGCGGACTCGGAACTGCCTGTGAGGGTATTGTGAAAGGTCTTGCATATAACGGAGTGGAAACATTGTTTGTCATGCCATCCGCTTCCGGCGATGAGGACCAGAGCGCTACGACCATCATCAATGCCAGCGATGTCGCCGTGGATACGGTTGACACCGACATTGACAGTTTTATGGACAAGGTGCAGTTTATGCGTGTCGGCACCAATCTCGTACCGTACGTCGATCCGGAACACTTTGAAGAGATTGTTGAGAAAGAACGTCTGAGGGAGAACAAGGAGTTCAGGATCCGGTACGGTCAGAAGTACAAGTTCTCCGGAAAATATGGCGAGAATCTGATGGAGGAAGTTGCCCGATACGCGCTTGTAGGCGGCACTATCGCTTCCAGTCGTGCCGGTGAATTCGACGTCATACACGCACATGACTGGCTCACATACCTTGCCGGAATCGCCGCCAAGCGAGCTTCCGGAAAGCCGCTGGTTGTCCACGTCCACGCCACTTCATTCGACCGCAGTTCCAACGGTGACATAGATACAAGGGTCTATGCAATAGAACGCAAGGGAATGGAGGAAGCGGACAGAGTTGTGACCGTGAGCGACCTGACAAGGAATATTGTCATCAATAAATATGGAATTAATCCGGAGAAAGTCGTAACGGTACACAATGCTGTCGATTTCGCCGGGAAGGAATCCGTGAGTGTCGAGAGGGGAGTGAAGGACAAGGTCGTGACTTTCCTCGGTCGCATTACGTCTCAGAAGGGACCTGAGTATTTCATAGAGGCTGCGGCAAAAGTTATCAAGAGGACGAAGGGAGTCCGCTTCGTGATGGCCGGAAGCGGCGATATGATGAATCGTTGTATCCGTCACGTGGCAAGGCTCGGCATCTCCGACCGTTTCCATTTCACAGGGTTCCTCAAGGGTGCTGAAGTGCAGAAGATGTTCGCGCTCTCGGATGTGTATATAATGCCTTCTGTCTCAGAGCCGTTCGGAATCTCTCCGCTCGAAGCTATGCGCACCAATGTTCCGTCTATCATTTCCAAGCAGTCGGGGGCTGCGGAAGTCCTGAAATATGCCTTCAAGGTTGATTTCTGGGATATTGATGCAATGGCCGACGACATTTATGCCCTTCTGCAGTATCCGGCTCTGGCCGAGTTCGCTTCAAATGAAGGCTATGACGAGGTGAACAGGCTTAAGTGGAACGAAGCGACGGCCAAATTGAAAAAAGTATACGAATCAGTAATATAGAATGTTATTATGAAGAAGAAAGTATGTCTGTATTTCCAAGTACATCAGCCTGCGAGACTGCGTCTGTATCGGTTCTTCGATATCGGCAAGGATTCGCATTACTATGATGATTTTGCAAACAGAACAATTCTTAAAAGAGTGGTGCAGAAGTGCTATCTTCCTATGAATGAACTTTTGCTTGAAGCAATAGGAAAACATAATGGGGATTTCAAGGTGTCATTTTCCATTTCGGGCTCTGCACTGGAACAATTTGAAAGGTATGCACCGGAGGTAATCGACAGTTTCAAAAGGCTGGCGGAAACGGGCTGTGTGGAATTTCTCAGCGAGACATATTATCACTCGCTCGCTTCTTTGTCATCTCCTGCCGAGTTCAAGCACCAGGTGGAAAAACACAAGGCAAAGATCAAGGAACTGTTTGATGTGGATACTACAGCCTTCCGCAATACTGAGCTGATATATTCTGATTCGATCGGTTCTGCTGTCTATGATATGGGCTTCAAGACTATGCTGACAGAAGGAGCAAGGCACATTATGGGATGGAGAAGTCCGAATTATGTGTATTCCAACGATATGCAGCCGGATCTCAAACTGCTCCTCAGGAATTATTCCCTGAGCGATGACATAGCATTCCGTTTTTCCAACAGGGCCTGGGAGGAATATCCTCTGACTGCAGAGAAATATTGTTCGTGGCTTAATGCGGCCGAAGGGGACATTGTCAATCTTTTTATGGACTATGAGACTTTCGGAGAGCATCAGGATGCATTCTGTGGTATCTTTGATTTCATGAAAGCTCTGCCTGACGTCCTTCTCGGAAACGGTAATTTCGAGTTTGTCACTCCTTCTCAGGCATCTTCTGAATTGGAGCCTGTAGGAGATTTGTCCGTCCCTGAGGCCATTTCGTGGGCGGATGAAGAGAGGGATGTCACTGCATGGCTTGGAAATTCCCTGCAGAAAGATGCGTTCAATAAGTTGTACCATCTGACAGAGAAACTGTCCATTATCGATGACCCTGTCCTCTGGTCTGATTTCGGACATCTTCAGGAGAGTGATCATCTGTACTATATGTGCACCAAGTTCTTCTCTGACGGGGAAATCCACAAGAGGTTCAATCCATACGATACACCTTACGAGGCCTTCATCAACTATATGAATGTGCTGAGTGACTTTATTATCAGAGTGAACGAAAGATGTTAAATCCCGATTATCTGTTCGAAGTCAGCTGGGAGGTCTGCAACAAGGTCGGAGGTATTTATACCGTCCTTTCCACGAAGGCTCTCCACCAGCAGTCCCTGTTAGGTAGGCATCATATTTTCGTCGGACCTGACACCTGGATGAATACTGAGACCAATCCGGAGTTTACCGAGGATGCGTCGCTGTATCGCAGATGGCGTGAAAGCGCTGTGGATGAAGGAATCAGAGTGAGGGTCGGCTATTGGAACATTCCGGGCAGACCGGTTGCGATACTTGTAGATTTCAAGCAGTTCCTTGTGCGGCAGAACGAGATTCTGACTGATATGTGGAATAAGTTCGGAGTGGACTCCCTGAGCGGAGACTGGGATTACAAGGAATCCGCCCTGTTCGGATATGCTGCCGGCCGAACCATAGAAAGTTTCTACCGGCACAATCTGTACGCATCGGACAAAGTCGTCGCCCAGTTCCACGAATGGCAGGCGGGGGCCGGCCTGCTGTATCTCAAATCAGTGAACATCCCGATTGCTACCGTTTTTACGGCTCATGCGACTGTTGTGGGACGCTCCATCTGCGGAAATCAGCTTCCGCTCTACAATCATCTGGCAGAGTATGACGGGGATGCTATGGCATCCAAATTGGGTGTTGTGTCGCGGCATAGCTTGGAGAAGGTATCCGCAACCAATGCAGACGTGCTGACAACCGTCAGCGAAATCACCGCCCGTGAATGCCGCCAGTTCTTCGGACGTGATGTGGATGTCATTACTCCAAACGGGTTTGCAAACGGTTTCGCACTGTCAGATGATGACGACACCCTTTGGGGAAAACAAATTAAGTATTATCAGGAAGCCTGGTCAAAGGCTTTGGAAAAAATAGTGGAGAAGAGGGGTGAATTCCCTTCAATTAGAGAGGATAATTCAATGGAAATCAACACAATCGAAATTAATGCGCCTTCTTGGAAGAGCGTGATGGTTACACGTCGTCTCCCTGAGGCGCTTGAAGGACTGGAAATTTTGTCAAAGAACCTTTGGTGGTGCTGGAACGAGAGCGCCAAGGCTTTGTTTAAGATTATTTCCCCTGAGGTATGGCACAATTCGGGACATAACCCAAGGGCTGTATTGGACACCGTAAGTATCAAGAGATTCAATGCTCTGGCTGAGGATGCCTCATTCCTTGCCCAACTCAAGGATGTAATGGATGAGTTCAATGCGTATATGCAGGAAAAGGCAAAGAGAACGGATCCGTCAATAGCTTATTTCTGTATGGAGTACGGCTTGGACTCTTCGCTCCAGATTTATTCCGGAGGCCTTGGAATTCTTGCCGGAGATTATCTTAAAGAAACCAGTGATATGAATGTCAATCTGGTTGCCGTGGGCCTCCTGTACAGATATGGCTATTTCTCACAGGTGCTTTCTTCACAGGGAGACCAGATCAGCCAGTACAATCCTCAGGATTTCCTGAAAATCCCTGCCGAACCTGCACTTGATGCAAACGGTGAATGGCTTACAACCAGTGTTGCTTTCCCGGGAAGAAATATCACTGCGCGTGTATGGAAGGTCGCTGTCGGACGTACAGACCTTTATCTGCTCGACACAGATTTCGAGGCTAACCGCCAGGATGACCGTCAGGTGACCCACCAACTTTACGGAGGGGATTGGGAAAACCGTCTGAAGCAGGAACTTCTGCTAGGTATCGGCGGAATCCGTGCGCTCAGAAAGCTCGGAATCAATCCGCAGATATATCATTGCAATGAGGGTCACGCTGCTTTCATCGGCCTTGAAAGACTGTATGAATATATCCAGAATGATAATCTCAATTTCAGCGAGGCACTTGAGGTTGTCAGGGCAAGTTCTCTGTTTACAACCCATACTCCTGTCCCTGCCGGCCACGATGCTTTCGAGGAAGGAATGCTCCGCCAGTACATAGGCCACTATCCTGAAAGACTTAAGATTGACTGGGGAACTCTTATGGGACTTGGCCGCACCAATCAGAATGATGCTAACGAGCGTTTCTCGATGAGCGTCTTCGCCGCCAATATCTCCCAGAATGTGAACGGAGTATCAATGTTGCACGGACAGGTCAGCAAAGACATCTTCTCTAATATGTATCCGGGATATCTCCCTGAGGAACTGCACATCAGTTACGTTACGAACGGAGTGCATTATCCTACCTGGGCATCCAAGGAATGGAAGCAGATTCACGCAAGAGTGTTCGGACCGGAGTTCGCAACGCATCATTATGACAAGAAGTGCTTCGAGGGCATCTACAAAGTATCAGATGAGGAAATCTGGAACACCCGTGACGTCCTCAAGAAAGATCTTGTTTATACAATCATAAAGAAATTGTCCGACCCTCAGATTGGCAGCCACTATTCCCCGAGCCAGATTGTGAAGATCAAGAAGACGTTGCGCGATGATGTGCTTACCATCGGCTTTGCGAGACGTTTCGCTACATATAAGAGAGCAATGCTTCTGTTCTCGAATCTGGACAGGCTTGATGCAATAGTCAACAATCCTGAGCGTCCGGTGCAGTTCGTATTTGCGGGCAAGGCTCACCCGGCAGACAAGGCCGGCCAGGATTTGATCCGTCAGATTGTGGAAATCTCAAAGCAGGACAGATTTATCGGCAAGATTATCTTCGTACCGGGCTATGATATCACTCTTGCGAAGAGACTTGTTCAGGGCGTGGATGTATGGCTGAACAACCCTGCCCGTCCGCTCGAGGCTTCCGGTACTTCCGGAGAAAAGGCTTCGATGAACGGCGTAATGCATTTCTCCGTGCTTGACGGATGGTGGGTGGAAGGATACAAGGAAGGCGCAGGTTGGGCACTGCCTCAGGAAAAGACCTATGATGACAATTTCTATCAGAATGAGTTGGATTCAGCTACCATTTACACCATCATAGAAAATGAGATAGCTCCGACATATTATGCCAAAGACCCTGCTACCGGGAGGTCAGCCGAGTGGATAAAGTACATAAAGAACACAGTGGCTCAGGTGGCTTGCAATTTCACCACGAACCGTATGCTTACTGATTACGTCAATCAGTATTACGATCCGCAGAGCAAGCGTGCCTCTGAACTTGTCGCAGACAATTATGCAAAGGCACGTGGTATTGCGGCTTGGAAGAAGCGTGTTCTCCGATACTGGCCGGATATAGAGGTAGTATCCTACAGACAGCCGGATTCTTCATACAGCCTTTCTGCTGAAAATCCTATGCAGGCTGAGGTCGTCCTGAATATCGGTGATCTCAAGCCTGAGGATGTGGGCGTGGAGATGCTGTTCTCGACCTATGACGCCAAGGGCAGTCTATGTATCAGGGAGAAATTTGCCTTCAACCTCGTGGAATTCAAGGATGGAATCGCTACATATCGTACAGAGGTGCTCCCTGAAAGAACCGGTATGTATCAGGTGGCAACAAGACTCTACCCGAAGAATGAGAATCTTCCTCACAGACAGGATTTCCCTATCGTAAGATGGTTGTAGCAACCGGCTTTTTTGACGGCGTCCATACCGGACACCGGGAATTGATCAACGAACTTGTCAGTATGGCGTCGGAACGTCATACTGACAGTTTGGTTATTACTTTCTGGCCGCACCCGAGAATTGTACTGCATCCTGATGAACATTTTCCGGGACTGCTTACTTCTTTGGAGGAGAGGCGCGCAAAGCTTCTGGAATATGGGGTTGACAGGGTGGAAGTGATAGAATTTACAAAAGAGTTCAGCAGTCTGACGGCATCCGGGTTCATTGACGAGTACGTGAGGCGCAAGTTTGGAGCGGATGCGCTTGTAATGGGCTATGATAACAGACTTGGATGTGATTTGAAGGGCTCTGAAGAAATAAGGTCGGCATTTGCAGGATGTTCTCCCGAGATTCTCATAGCTGGACGCAAGGACAGCGATGGTATGGCGATCAGTTCTACAAGAATACGCAGGGCTTTGTCGGAGGGGAATATTGAGCAGGCTTCAGCAATGCTGGGCTATGACTATACAATTGGAGGCGTAGTGGTTCACGGACAGAAACTGGGACGGAAGTTGGGCTTCCCTACGGCAAATCTGGAAATGGATGAGCCGTTGAAAGTCATCCCTGCGCATGGAGCCTATTATGTGAAGGTGCGCGTGTGTGGCGAAGAGTACGGCGGGATGTGCAATGTCGGTGTGAGGCCGACGGTAGGAGGCAGTTGCCCTGTCATTGAGGCACATCTGTTCGGTTTTGACAGGGAAATTTATGGGGAAAAGATTGAGATTTCCTTTGTCCGCCGCATAAGAGGCGAGAAGAAATTCAGCGGTCTCGAAGAATTGAAACGCCAGCTTGAAATGGATAAAAAACTTTGTATCTTTGGGAAATAATGGACGATATAGGAGAAATATTCACTGTGGTTGTCACTTTGGCTGTGGCAGTACTTGGTTGTGCTATGAAGGCAAAGGAGGCAAAGACAAAGAAACTTGTCAGGGAATCCAAGGCCGGGCAGGAACCTGTCCTGAAAGATGAGCTTCCGTTTTCCGGAAGGTCTGTTTCTACCCCGAAACCTGTTGATTCATTTGAAGAAGGACAGAGAATGTTGAAGGAAACAGGGACAGAAATCCAGGCTGCCGGGCAGAAGCCAAAAAGGAAGAAACTGGATATTGACAAGAAGAAACTCGTAATATATTCGGAATTGCTCAAGCCAAAATTTGACGAATAGTAAACTGTTTTAAATTTTTAGTATATTTGCAATAATATAGGGTTCAGTCAGGAAAACGGCTGGACTCCTTTTTAATGTTAATTCAATATATGGCAGACATTCATTACATGACCCAGGAGGGTCTTGATAAGTTAAAGAAGGATTTGGCGGATGCCCTCGCACAGAGACCGGTGATTTCAGCCCAGATAGCTGAAGCTCGCGAGAAGGGTGATTTGTCCGAAAATGCAGAGTATGATGCAGCCCGTGATGCACAGGGGCTGTTGGAAGTAAGGATAGCGAAATTGAAGGACCTTGTTGCTAACGCCAAGGTGATTGATGAATCGCAGGTAGGCACAGATAAGGTGCAGATGATGAACAAGGTCAAGATAGAGAATATCAATGCCAAGCAGGTTATGGAGTTCACTATCGTAGGTGAGACGGAGGCCGACTTTGCTGCCGGGAAACTCGCTGCCACCACACCTATCGCACGCGCGCTTATCGGACATTCAAAAGGTGAGATTGTTGAAGCCAAAGTGCCGTCCGGAGTACTTAAATTCAAGATTCTTGATATATCCCTCTAGAATATGGCAACCATTTTCACAAAGATCGCAAATGGGGAAATCCCTTCATTCAAGGTGGCGGAGAACGAGGAGTATTATGCTTTTCTGGACATAAATCCTCTTGCCAAAGGCCATACCCTCGTAATCCCTAAAAAGGTGGAAGACGACTACATTTTTTCTCTCGATGAAAAGACTTATGAGGGCCTTTGGGCATTCGCCCGTAAGGTGGCTGTTGCCCTGAAGGCGGCAGTGCCTTGCAAAAGGGTAGGTGTTGCAGTCCTTGGTATGGAAGTCCCTCACACGCATATTCATCTTGTCCCTCTTCAATCAGAAGCCGACCTTGATTTCAGGAAGGAGAAGCTCAAACTCTCCGCAGAGGAAAACCAGTCTATCGCAAATGCTATTTTAAATCAATATGAAAATCTCTAGAATTGCAGCCGCCGGCTGCATCTTGCTGCTCGCAGTATCCTGCGCCAAGACTGCAGGAATCAAGGGCACCATTACGGGAGCCTCAGACGATGAAGTGATTGTAAAGCTTCTTGAAGTGAACAGCTATAATGTACTTGATACAGTGAAGACCGACAAGTCCGGCTCTTTCTCCTACAAGATTGAACTGGCAAAAGGCAAGCCGGAATTCATATACCTCTTCCATAAGGATACAAAAATCGCTTCTCTGTTGCTTGAACAGGGGGATAAGGTATCGTTTACTGCAGACACGCTCGGAAACTATTCCGTTGAAGGATCGGAAGAATCATCCAGACTCCTGGAAGTTGAAAATTCCTTTGCTGAGTTTGCAGGCCACTTCAAAGACATAAGTGACAGGATGGATGCCGAGGGCCTGGACGAAGCTGCAATGAGAGATCTGCAGAAGCAGATTACGAAGTTGTATATTGATTATTACAGGAAGGCGACTGCATATGTGCTGTCGAATTCCCATTCGCTGACCTGTGTGCCGGTGCTCTTCCAGAGCGTAAATGAATATTTCCCGATTTTCAGCCAGCAGACTGACGCGATTCTTTTCCGCGCTACCGCAGATTCCCTGAAATCCGTATATCCTGAATCAAGATATGTACAGGCTTTGGAGAAAGAGGCTGCAAGAAGAGAAAGTATCCTTCAGCTTAACGGGAAATTGAATAATGCATCCGAGACGGGATACTTGAATCTGTCGCTGCCTAACGAGCAGGGCCGGAAAGTGACGTTGAGTGATGTCGATTCCAAGGTTACCCTCATCCATTTCTGGTCAGCATCAGATGCTGCACAGAAGATGTTCAACCTCGAGATATTGTTGCCTATATACAAGGAGTTCCACGACAAGGGCTTCGAAATCTATGCGATATGTACTGACGTGGATAAGTCAATGTGGGCAAGTGTCGTAAAGAGCCAGGAACTTCCTTGGATCAATGTCTGTGACGGACTTGGAGCATCATCTCCTGCATTGCTTTTATACAGGGTCACCCAACTTCCGTGCTCATTCGTCATTGTGGACGGAGCAATCACTGATGAGACAATCACCGGTGAGGCGGGTCTCAGGAAAATCCTGCAGCAGAATTTAAAATAGTTTCTTGTTACTCTCTGTAGCAATGAACTGCTTGAGATAGAAAGGTTCGAAGTACGCAACGTCTTCGAATCTTTTTTCGTTCCAGGCGCTGATTGCCGGATGGAGCATTGAGGAGGCTTTCGGGCAGCAGTTGGCGAAATGTGCGTTTGGATTGCTTTCGAAAAGGGAGGAACATTTCTGCGCGCCGTCACCTATGAACAGGACCGGGCCGTCTGACAGTTCTTTGCTGAAAGATGATGCGTCAATGATTTTCGCTTCAATCCGGGATGTCATTCTGCCTTCCTGTGTGAATGTAGCGGTATAAACCTCCATTCTGCGCGCATCAATCATAGGTATGATATGCGCGCATCCTTCCGGAAGGAGGTTCTCATCAATGGCCTGCCAAGCCAGAATGTCCAGTGTGCCGGCAGAAAGCAATTTCAAGTCGGCGCCGAAGCAGAGCCCTTTTGCGGAGGAAACGCCTACGCGCAGTCCTGTATATGACCCGGGACCTTTACTTACACATACGGCATCACAGTCCTTCGGCTGAATCCCCGCCTTGCCGAGTATTTCGGAAATGAACACAGCGGTCAGGGAAGCCTGGGAACGGGGCTCCGGACTTTCCATATATTCCACAATGCGCCCGTCCTGAGCCAGTGCGCAAGAGCATAAGGAGGTCGCGGTTTCTATAAGGAGTATCCTTGCCATATTATTGATGATGGAAAATCAGAGCTTTGAGGTAGGGGAATACCTTGTAAGCGATATCCTTCACCGGAGCATATACTTTCGTGTCTGCAAGAGAGTCTTCGTCCACCCATTCGAAAATGCCGTTGAGGCTTGTGAAAAGAATGATTACAAGTCCTATGATGAGGATATATTTTGCGAGTGAAAGAGCAATGCCGAGTATCCTGTCAAGCCATCCGAGCATGGCGAACTTCACCACTTTCCGTATCAGGTGGCCTATCAGATTCAGAATTATGACGGATACCATAAGTATTACAGCGAAAAGAACGATATGCAGAATGTCCGCCGATACCCCGGTGAGAATCGTTGTTAGCCAGGTGCACAACGGCTCTGAGAAGTGAAATGCCAGCCACGCCCCGATGATGACGGACGCAAGTCCGATTACCTGTACGATGAAGCCTTTGGAGATACCCTCAATGATTGCCGGGATGAGGCAAACTAAAATGATGATGTCCGGAGTTGCCATATTTTTTGCGTAAGACGCGTTAATTGATTATATTTGTTGGATGCAAAAATAGCGAAAAACTATGACTTTCAAAGAATATAAAGGCTTGAATCTGGTGGCTGTCGGTGATGAGGTACTGGACAGATGGAAAAAGAATGCGGCTTTTGAGAAATCGCTCGAACTGCGTGAGGGAGCTCTCGAATTCATTTTCTTCGAGGGACCTCCTTCTGCCAATGGAATGCCGGGAATCCATCACGTAATGGCCCGTTCCATCAAGGATGCCATATGCCGTTATAAGACCCAGACGGGCTATAAAGTCAGGAGACGTGCCGGGTGGGATACCCACGGGCTCCCTGTCGAGCTCGGTGTGGAGAAGAAACTGGGCATCACAAAGGAAGACATAGGAAAGACTATATCGGTAGAAGAGTACAACAGGACCTGCCGTCAGGAGGTTATGAAATATACTGCGGAGTGGCGCAATCTGACAGAAAGGATTGGTTACTGGGTGGATATGGACGATCCGTACATCACTTATGACAACCGCTACATCGAGACTCTCTGGTATCTGCTTAAGGATATCTACAAGAAGGGCTACCTTTACAAAGGCAAATCCATACAGCCTTACAGCCCTGCTGCAGGTACCGGACTCAGCTCCCATGAGTTGAACCAGCCGGGATGTTACAGGGATGTCAAGGATACTACCGTTGCGGCGCAGTTTAAGGCGATAGGGGAGGACAATCTTTACTTCCTTGCATGGACCACCACTCCTTGGACCCTTCCGTCCAACACCGCGCTTTGCGTCGGACCTAATATCGATTATGTGAAGGTGCGCAGCACCAATCCATATACCGGGAAAGAAGCTACATACATTCTTGCCGAGGCTCTTGTAGGTGCCTGGTTCAATGACAAGATTCCGTATGAGGTGCTTCCGGGTAAATTCAAAGGATCCGAACTGGTCGGGATGCGCTACGAGCAACTTATTCCTTGGTTCCGCCCGGATGAAGGTGCTTTCAGAGTGATTGCCGGAGATTATGTTACTACTGAAGATGGTACCGGTATCGTGCATATTGCACCTACATTCGGTGCTGATGATGCGAAGGTGGCAAAACTTGCCGGAGTTCCGGGAATGTATGTTACTGACAAAGACGGCAATCTGCAGGCACAGGTTGACCCTCAGGGCCGTTTCTGCCGTCTGGAGGACCTTGATGCCGCATATATTGCCGACAGGGTTTCCGATGAATACAAGGAATGGGCCGGGAGGTACGTGAAGAATGCATATGATTCTTCCCTTGCTCCTGATGCTCCTACCCTCGATATTGACATCTGTGTGATGCTCAAAGCCCAGAACAAGGCGTTCAAGGTGGAGAAGCACACTCATACATACCCTCATTGCTGGCGTACCGATAAGCCGGTTCTATATTATCCTCTGAATTCCTGGTTCATCAAGGCCTCTGCAGTACGCGAACAGATGATGGCCCTGAATGATAAGATTGAATGGAAGCCGGAAGCTACGGGAAGCGGACGTTTCGGGAAGTGGCTGGAGAATATCCAGGATTGGAATCTCAGCCGCAGCCGTTATTGGGGAACACCTCTTCCTATTTGGAGGACTGAGGACGGCAAGGAAGAGATTTGCATAGGGACAGTCAAAGAACTGTTTGAAGAGATAGACAAGGCGGTAAAGGCCGGATATATGGAGAAGAATCCGTTCGCGGAACTTGGATTCGACCCGCAGGATATGTCCAAGGCCAATTATGATAAGATAGACCTTCACCGTCCTTATGTTGATAATATTTTCCTCGTATCTCCTTCCGGAAAGAAGATGACAAGGGAAACCGACCTCATCGACGTGTGGTTCGATTCGGGATCGATGCCGTACGCGCAGGTCGGCCTCAGGGGGAAGGATACTTCGGATTTCGGCTGCACGGCGGATTTCATCGCCGAGGGCGTGGACCAGACCAGAGGATGGTTTTATACTCTCCACGCAATCCATACGATGGTCAGCGGGACTCCTGCTTTCAAGCGTGTGATTTCGAACGGTCTTGTCCTTGACAAGAACGGTGACAAGATGTCCAAGAGGCTTGGCAACGCGGTGGATCCGTTCAAGGCTCTGGATACTTACGGGGCAGATTCACTCCGCTGGTATATGCTTACCAATTCACAGCCTTGGGATAACCTAAAGTTCGATGAGGCTGGTGTGGATGAAATCCGCAGGAAATTCTTCGGAACCTTATATAACACGTATTCGTTCTTTGCTCTTTACGCCAATGTGGATGGTTTTGACCCGTCAATGGCGGCAGTACCGTATGCTGAGAGACCGGAAATCGACAGATGGATTATCTCCCGCTTGAACAGTCTTATAAAGGATGTGACGGAGGCATACGAGAACTATGATGTGACACTCGCAGGCCGTCTGATTCAGGATTTTGTCTGCGACCATCTTTCAAACTGGTACGTGCGTCTCAACAGAAAGCGTTTCTGGGGCGGAGAATTGGATAAGGACAAGGCGGCTGCATATCAGACTCTTTATGAAGCCCTGAAAGATGTCGCTGTGCTGGCGGCACCTATCGCTCCGTTCTATATGGATCAGTTGTATCTGGACCTTGTTCCGGACGAGGAATCAGTCCATTACGTGGATATGCCGGCATACGATCCGGCACTTGTGGACAAGGACCTCGAGGAAAGGATGGAACTTGCGCAGAGGGCTACATCTATGGTACTGGCGCTTCGCCGCAAAGTCAATATCAAGGTCCGTCAGCCTTTGAGCAAATTGATTATCCCTGTCATTTCAGATATTGTAAGAGACCAGTTGGAAAAGGTCAAGACACTTCTTCTTACAGAGGTCAATGTCAAAGAAGCTGAATTTATTTCGGATACTACAGGCATCATCACAAAGAAGATCAAGCCTAATTTCAAGACTCTCGGCAAGGCATATGGCCCGAGAATGAAAGAGATTGCCGCCGCTTTCGGAACCTTGGACCAGAAGACGATTTCCGAAATACAGTCAGCCGGAACCTATACCCTCAATCTCACCTCCGGCCCTGTTCTGATCAATCCTGAGGACTATGAGATCTCATCCGAGGATATGCCGGGCTGGCTCGTAGCATCAGAAGGACCTCTGACAATCGCTCTTGATATCGAGGTGACGGAGGAACTCAAGGCAGAGGGAATCGCAAGGGAACTTGTGAACAGAATACAGAACATCAGAAAAGACAGCAATTTTGATGTTACCGACAGGGTGGATGTTGTCATCTATGCCGACGGTGAAGATTTTGAGCAGATTGAATCTTCCCTCAAGGTGAATGGAGAATATCTTGCATCTCAGACTTTGTCAAGGAGCGTCAGACTTGAAAGAATCGCAGGGGCTCCTCAGAGTGCAGTCGAGGTGGAATGGAACGAAGTCCCTATCAGGATAAATGTAAGTAGATAATTTAATTTAATTGATTATGGCAGAAGAGAAAACCCGCTACAGTGATGAGGAGCTCGAGGAGTTCCGTACCATCATAAACGAGATGCTTGTCAATGCCAGGAAGGAGTATAACACGCTTCGTCAGGTCGTTATGCACAACGGAAGTAATGATATCGAGGATACATCCCCGTCATTCAAGACCGTTGAGGACGATGGAGCAAACCAGCTTTCAAAAGAAGAAGCAAGTCAGCTCGCACAGCGCCAGTACAAATTCATCCAGAACCTGGAAGCTGCACTTACCCGTATCGAGAATAAGACATATGGTATCTGCAGGGTTACAGGTAAGTTGATCCCAAAGGAAAGACTTCGTCTCGTGCCACACGCAACACTTACCGTCGAGGCAAAGGAAATGTTGGCAAAGGGAGGTCAGCAGTAAAGGATTATGAAAATATCCAAGGGTAAATGGCTTTTATTGTTAGGAGCCGTTTTAGTCATAGCGGATCAGGTCACCAAGGTTCTCGTCAAGTGCAATATGGACCTTGGCGACAGTTTCAATGTCATCGGCCAATGGTTCCGCATATGTTTTGTGGAGAATAAGGGGATGGCCTTTGGAATGTCCTTCGGCGGTGTTCTTGGTAAATATTTGCTGACTGCCTTCAGAGTTATTCTGTTCGGTGTCTTGACCTGGTGGATAAATAAACTGATCAAGAAAGGTGATGTTCCTACCGGAGTTCTGGTCGGGCTGACGCTAATTACCGCCGGCGCATTGGGCAATATCATTGACTGTCTCTTTTACGGACTGATCTGGGATTATGCTCCGTTTATGCAGGGAAGGGTGGTGGATATGCTCTATTTCCCTCTGATTGACACCTATATAGGAGGAAGGCATATCACCTTCTTCGACCCGGTATTCAATGTGGCGGACAGTTGTGTGACAGTCGGTGCGTTTTACCTGATACTGTTCAAGTGGAAATACTTTAAAAATCTCTGAAGCGTCTGTCACCATCCGGTGTGACGGCGATACATTCCATTTCTATCAGCCATTCAGGACGACAGACTGCAGCGTGTGTGATGATGTATGGTGTCTTCGGAAATTTGTCTTCAAACAGCTTGGCGACCGTCTCCCAGTCGCTTTCGTTTCTAATATAGACGATTATCTGCGCAATGTCACTGAATGATGCCCCAGCCTCCAGAAGCAGGGCATCTACATTTTCCCACATCCTCTTTGTCTGGCTTGCGACGTCTCCGTGGAACAGAACATTTCCGTGATTGTCTATTGAGGCTGTTCCTGAAATAAAGATATGGGACCGGTCGCCGTATTGTACTTTTACACCTCTCTCAAAGGTCACACCATACTCATATGTGGGGTTGAGGTGTGAAGGGGCATACAGGAACTTTGTCTGCCCTTCGTCGAGCCCTAAGATGCTGTAGGCATCCATCTGGACAATGGAGGAGTGGCCTGCCGGTTTGCCGCATATTCCTGTACTGGCAATATAATGGGTCTTTTCTGTAAGTCCGATGGCTTCGAAGTTGTCTTTCCTTGCTTTTACAAAGCCCGCATAATTATTGTCAATATCATCTACAAAGAACCAGGTGCGGATGCAGTCATTGGAGAACTCGCCTCCGGCTGTAGCCAGCTTTTGCTCGTATGTTTCCAGAAGGACTTTTGTCTCGGTAAGCGGGTTGTTGCCGGGTGCTCTCATCCCAATGTCCCAAAGATGGGAATAGCCGTTGTGCGTATCCGGACAGTTTTTCAGATAAAGCCATTCGGCGAGGGCATAGTCCCCGAGGGGCTTCTGTCCGATTTCGTCGCTAATATTCACCGGTGTTTCGGAATACAACCTTGTTGCTGAGATAGTAAAGCCCCGAAAATTGGTTCCCAACAAAAATTCCCGCGCTTTTTGGATATTCTCGCGGGAATTTGCCTGAATCAGCAGATGATACTCTGCCACTCCATTTTTAGGTATATATGCCGATACCTTGGCTTCAACTCCAAGTTCATCGATTATTATCTTTCTCCACGTCATTGTCTGTCAAGGTATCGGTATAATAAAAATCAGTTTTTGATTGGCTGGCCCATTGCTGAGGCTTCGCAGTCGTTTTCATCAAGTTTGAAGACCATAAATTCCGGATTCTCCTTGGTGTATGGGTGCCAGTCGCCTCCAGGGTTGCCTGTCTTGGCGAAATTGGTCCAGGCTGTCAGCATAACTTCAGCAAGATCCCAGTCTCCCTGTGTCCAAGGTCTCCAGCAGTGCTGCAGGGATTTGAATACGAACCAGAGGTCTGATGAATGGAATGCTCCCTTGAGCCTTGCGGTTACTTCAGGATGGCTTCCGTCATCAGGAAGCGGACGTGCAAACTCATATGCATAAGCGGTGCCACCGAACTCTTCGCGGACAAGACAGAAGTCTGCGAGGTTGGACGACATATCTCCCATATCGTTCAGAGTGTAGCCGATCATATACGGAATTTTGTGTATGTTGTCGGTCAGAACGGCCTCGTCGAATCCGCGGAGGCTGACATATCCGTCAATAATAGGGGAACCTGTGATGCCCTTCCCGAAGAAGCTGAACGGGAATGGGGACTCATTCGAGTCGCGGCTGTCCACCATTGTCTTGATGGTGCTGAGTGCATACAGCGTCTCCGTTGAGGCAGCACGCATTTTCTTCAAATCTGTGAGGCCGGCCCAGTCAAGAACCTCTTTGCAGTTCTGCTCGGCTGTTTCCAGGGTCGTTACAGCCCTTCCGTTGGTAGGTGCCCCCAAGTTGCGGTTCACACCTCCTGCACTCATAATGACAGCCTTGTTGAACAGTCCTTCTGTGAGAGGGGATTCGCAGAGTGTCCTTACGCTGCCGCCGCCTGCGCTCTGGCCGAAAATCATGATGTTGTCAGGATCTCCTCCAAACTGCGCGATATTTCTTTTAACCCATTTGATGGCCTCTATCTGGTCCAGGATACCGTAGTTTCCGGAGACGTGGTGAGGACTCTCGGCAGAAAGCTCAGGATGTGCCAGAAAGCCGAAAACGCCGAGACGATAGTTCATAGAAACAAGGACTACATCCTTGGCAGCCCATTCTTGAGCATCGAATTCAGGCTCGGAACCCCATCCTTCCCTGAAACCGCCTCCGTGAATCCAAACCGCTACAGGAAGTTTCTTATCTGTCTGCCCCGGAGCCTTTGTCCAGACATTCAGATACAGGCAATCCTCACTGCTTGGTGATTCTGCGCCATATCCCCATTCTGTAGTATATCCGCCCGGATAATGTACTGCCTGGTACGAAGGATGGCCGAAAGTGTCGCAAATCCTTACGCCCTCCCAAGGAATGACCGGTTGCGGTTCTTTCCAGCGAAGCTCTCCCAGAGGAGGTGCTGCATAAGGGATTCCCCTGTAAACATAAACATCAGGAATGTCGGCTTTCACACCCTGAACCTGTCCTCCTTCAATGTTCAGGACAGGATTTGACTCGCAGCTGACAAGTGCTGCAAGGGCAAGTAATGCAATAAAAATTCTTTTCATATCATTTGGGATATTAGGTTTATTTCTTGGTAGTAATCATCAAGACACCATTGGCGCCTCTTGCACCATATATTGCGGAAGAACCATCCTTAAGTACTTCTACGGATTCAACACTGTTCGGGTCGATAATGGATAGGTCATCGCATTCAATGCCGTCCAAAAGAATAAGCGGATCACTGTTTCCGTTGGTGCCGAGTCCCCGGATTATTATCTTCGTGCCGCTCACTACCACCCCCGGAACCTTGCCCTGCAGGTATTCGTACATATCGGAAAAGGTATTGATAGTCTTCTCGTCAATTTTGACTTTTGAAACGGCATAGGTATTCTTGTCCTTGGAAATTGTCCCATAGCCGATATTGACTTCATCTTGATGGTTTGACGGAGCCTGATGCCCTGCACCGCAGGAACAGCATAGAATGAGAAGGCTCACAAGTGTCAGTGTATTTTTCATATGCAGTTATTTTTCCAAATTTATTTATTTTTGTCGAGTATTCCATATGTTACGAAAAATTCTGCATAATCTGATATTGTTTACCGCGTTTGCGGTGTGCTGTCCGGGTTTCGCCGGTGACAAGTTTTTCCTCAAGGGCATTGTCTATTTCGGGGAATCAACTGATATTCCTGGCGCTTATTCCACAGTGTATATCCCTGAAATGAAGAGCGGCACAACTGTGTCTCCTGAAGGCAATTTCGTGCTCGATATCAGTAATGCCGTAAGTCCCGGGACTCTCAAGGTGGAGTTCTCCTGTATCGGATATGAAACGGTAGTAAAGGAGATATTGCTGGATGGGCCCGGAGACTATGTATTGGAGCCTCTGTTCCTTCGCCAACAGAATCTTATGCTTCCGGCTGCATATGTGCTCCCCGGCTATAGGAATGCCGCTGATTATATTCTGGAACAATTGTCAATCAAAGCCGCGGAGAACAGAAAGAAATATACGACATACAGTATGGAAATAGATTATGATTTCCATACACACGAACTGCCTCTGGCTGCAGGCCTTGTGTCGAAGTTCGTTCTGGGGACTGCCAAAGCCGCCACCGGATTGATGGGCTTCGGACCTCTTGTCAAATATGCGCTCGCAAATGAGGACGTCTCGGCATCTGTATCATTCGACAGAAAGATAGTAAACGGGAAGGCCTATGACAGTAATGTAAGGCTTACATCCAGTAGCACTGAACTCCCGGAGAAGGTCAGAAAGAACGTGCTGGACGCATCCGGCATCATTGATCTGGCCGGTTTGATATACTCTGACGAATGCCTGTGGGGCAGGAACCATTACGGGTCGTACAAATTCAATCATATCGGCTCTTATCAGTGGGGGGATTATATGGTGGATGTGCTGAGATGGACGGACAAGAGAGGCAAATTGTCCGCTACAGTCCACGTCGTGGAGGAAATATGGGGCATACTGAAGGTTGAGGCCGGCTATGACGATAAGATGGTCCGCTGCGAAGCGAGGGATATCGGGAACGGTTTTTTCCTGCCGGTCAGCCTTACCGTCACACCTTCATTCTTTCCTGTCATAAAGGCTGAAAAAGTCCAGGAGTACATCGAAAGGATTCAGTCGGAGAACCGATTGGACAAGGCTGCAAAGAAACGTATCATCAGTGTACTCGAAAATCATAAAGACAAGGATATCCACCCGTACATAGTGGGCAGTTTCTCCGTAAGGTATAAATAGCCGGGATTGGCCTACAGGTTGGAAATCACCCTTCGCAAGTCTTCTGCAAGGGATGTGTTGTAGCCTTGTGACAGATAAACGACATTTCCGAAGCTGTCAGCAACTGCTACGATCGGAAGCCTTGAAAATGAGGTGTCGCATCCATCCAGCAGCATTTTCATCAATGTCCCGTCTTTATCCTCATAACGTTCAATTCCATTAATGCCGTCAATACCTGTCTCTATGCTGCTGTCGCAGATTATGACTGTCTTTCGGCCCCAGTCATTCAGATCCTGAGCAATAGATTCCAGATCTTTTCTGGCGTGCACTGTAGGCTCGTCCTTGTCCCCCATAAATGCCATTATGAAGAATTCCCTGCCGATCAGAGGTAGAAGCGGGGAAGTGTCCATATGCCCCAGGACATTAAGTTTTTCTCCGGATTTTCTAAGGACCAGAGGAACTCGGGTGTTCTCACCTTCTTTGACATTGAAGAATGAAATATGTGCAAGAACGCTTCCGTCAGACATTCTGGAACCGCTTGTTAGGCTGTAGTAGCCTTCATCAACGCTGAATGGTGAACTGAATAGACTGTTGCAGGTGGGGGCGTCATCTTCCGGAAGGCTGAGCAGGTGCTGAGTACCGTCACTGATGCAAGAGATTGAGAAATGACTGTAATATTGTGGGTCCTGTATGATGCCGTTAGGCTTATAGGCAAGCGTAAGACTACCCTGTGGAGACTGAGCTCCGGATTCAATATCTATCCATACACTGTTCTCAAGATATTGAGCCTTGCCTGTCACTTCATCTATCCTTGCACTGAACCCTTTCGCACGGCACAATGCTACGAAGAAAATGTCTCTTGAAAGCTTGTCCGCCACTCTTTCCCTCCATATGAATACTGGGGGGATGCGCAGCTTGTTCGGGTTGATCCGGTCACCGGGAGCAATATTGGATGAAACCCATTCGCTAATCTGTGCGGGGTTTTCAAATTGGAGCCCTTCCCCGATTTCTTCGAAAAATGGATGTAGGAATTCCCGCTCGATGCGGGGACAGTCGCGGTATTTATCAAACTCGCCGTCGCAGTGCTCCATCGCGTCATCAAGCACCTCTGCAGTGACGTCATTCATATCTTTCTCCGAAAGGGATGCCCTGAGCGCCACGGCGTTTCCTGCTTGGTTGTTCCACTTGTCGGCGAAGGCGGTGAGAACGTCATCATTGCCTTTCGGTCTCTTTTCTCTCAGGAAGTCCTCTTCTGCGAAACGCCGCTTGTTCTCAGTTTCCTGTTCGGCTGTGATTTCGGAAGGGAGCGCATTCTCCATAGGAGGGACGATATCTACATCCATACTGAACTCCTCGCCGAAATGATGATTGAGAATGATATCTACGTTTTCGCTGTTAGCAACGGATATGCCGAATCTGTCACCCTTTGATGCCCATACTGGCATATCGCCGAGACCGGTGCTCAGTGAAACTGTCCCATCATCTCCTGTCCGGTATCTGGCAACTGTATATAATTCGGCATAGTTGTAGATTTTGTATTCGACGTCAGCGCCCGGGACAATGTCACCGTTTTCATCAAGTACCCTTACTACGCTCTTTCGGGTAGGGACATATCCTTGAATGACATTGATTTCGGTATATGTTGTCGTGCTGGATATTACGTCCTCATCTCCTTGGTAATCTCCGAAGGCGTTGGTGTGCAGAAGAAGTGCGCGTGAGACCGGTCCGTTGAACCAGGCCCTGTCCAGTACCGGCTCAGGCTCGCTGGCACCGAGGAAATGCCATTTGCCGTCCACCCATACTTCCACCCAGGCGTGGTTGTCGTCGGTGTGTGCCCAGCGCGGGGTATAGACCTGTCTTGCCGGTATGCCGGCAGCCCTGAATGCCGCTACGGCCAGTACGGATTCCTCTCCGCAGCGACCAAGACCTGAACGTATTGTGGCCATAGGGGAGGACGTCCGTCCGTCGGAAGGGTGGTAAGTGGCCATTTCGTGACACCAGTGGTTGAGTTCCAATGCGGCCTCTTCCAAATTCATTCCTGCAATTCTCCGACAAAGACTGTCGGCATATTCCGTCCGGAAATCATCCAGCGTTTCATTATTCACTCTGAGCGGCAGAACGAAGTGGCGGAATTCTCTTTCAGGAATGTCCCATCCCATCTTTTCCCTTACTTCGACAGCCTTATCGACATTAGCCTCCCAGAAAGCAAGGTCCTTTGTCATCATATCCGGGAGCGGCATGTTGTCGTATAAAAAGGCAAGATAATCTCCGGATGAAGTATTCTTCCCGGAACCGATTCTGTGTTCGAACTCAAGAGAAATCGTTGCGTCCGGGCGGAGTGTGGACGGGATATGCAGGAGGACTCCGTTTTTTGTCTGTTCGAAGCTGACCTCTGACCCGTCTTCAAGAACTGCCCCGAGCAGGCTGTTTCCGGATACGGGGATGAAAATGTAGGGCTGATGATTGAGGACTCTGATATACATCATATCCTTATCCTGTGAAATCTCTCCCCAGCGGTGCTCTTCCCCGGAAGAAGGTCTGCAGCAAGAAAGCAGACAAAGTGCGGATAATGCAATTGCTGCAATGACGGTGAATGTCTTAACTTTCATCATATGCTTGTGTCACAAAGTAGTTTGACAATATTTCTGTCTGTGCGGCCGTCGGGCCCGTGAGAACTTGAATGGAATTCGGTGGCGCCTGTTTCGGCCTCGATGCGTGCTATGTTATGAGGACGGACTCCGCCCCCGGCCATTATCACTATCCTGCCTCGTGCCTGTTTTACCAGGGCTGCAATCAGGAATCTTCCCGTGAAGGCGTCAGGCTCGTGGCCGGAAGTAAGAAGCCTTTCACAACCGAGCCCTATTATGTCTTCAAGAGCTTTTTGCGGATCTGCGCACTCATCGAAGGCTCTGTGGAAGGTAATCTTCATAGGCCTTGCTTCATCAATAAGCCGCCTGGCAGTATCCTTGTCTATGCTGCCGTCGCTGTGTAATGCTCCAATTACTACAGCATTCACTCCCAGTGCTTTACATTCCTTGATGGAGTCAAGCATCTGTTGTATTTCATCCTCGTTGTACACGAAATCACCTCCTCTTGGGCGGATGAGTACATTGACTGCGAGTTGCCTGCAGCTCTTGATAGTCTGTCTTACCATATCCATAGGGGGAGTGACGCCTCCGATGCCGAGCTCGGAGCAGAGCTCCACTCTTTGTGCCCCGCCTTTCTCCGCTTCTGCAGCTTCCTCGAAGCTGGTACAGCAACATTCCAAAAATCGCATCCTGACAAGCCTTTTTGTAAGAACCTGTTTTGAGATGAAAAATTGAAACATTTCAAAACAGGTTCTAAAGATAGTCAACAAATCCGGAGTTTGCCTATTATTGGGCAAATTGTTACATTTGTACAATATGGATAGGAGAGATTTCATCAAAACTTCAGCAATTGTCGGTGCCGGCACAGGCCTGTTATCCTGCACCGATGGACTTGGCCGCTTCGTGAGCACTCCGAAACCGTACAGGATTGACGGCTCGAAAAGAATGTCTCTTTCGTTTTTTCCCTACGAAATTCAATTGGCACACACTTTCACAGTGTCGTCGTATTCACGAAAAACAACCCCTGATGTCCAAGTAGAAATAGCGTATGATGGTTTTGTCGGCTATGGAGAAGCGTCCATGCCACCGTATCTCGGCCATACGGTTGAAAGTGTATGCGCATTTTTATCAAAAGTGTCTCTGGAACAGTTCGCTGACCCTTTCTGTGTGGAGGATATTCTCTCTTATGTGGACTCACTGTCAGATGGCGATGCTCCGGCCAAGGCTGCGATAGACATAGCTCTTCATGACCTGATTGGAAAATTGTTGGGACAGCCTCTTTTCAGATTGTGGGGATACAATCCTGCAAAAGCGCCTGCCACTTCATTCACAATAGGAATAGACACGGCTGACGTAGTCCGCGAGAAGACTCTTGAATGTGCCGGGAAATATAGGGTGCTGAAGCTTAAGGTCGGCCTTGACAATGATGAAGAAATGGTCAACGCAATCCGTGATGTTACTGATCTGCCACTTGTGGTTGATGCCAACCAGGGGTGGAAGGACAAGCAAAAGGCTTTGGACGAGATATTCTGGCTAAGTTCGAAGGGAGTGCGTATGGTGGAACAGCCTATGCCTTATTCCCAGATAGACGACATTGCCTGGATAACGGAGCGCAGCCCCATTCCTGTATTTGCGGACGAGGGCATTCAGAGGCTTTGCGACCTGCCCAGCATCAAAGGGGTATATTCAGGCATCAACATAAAGCTGATGAAATGCACCGGTTTGGCTGAGGCGCGCAAAATGATTGATTGGGCACGGGCTGAAAATATGAAAGTGATGCTTGGCTGTATGACGGAAACTTCCTGCGCTACAACGGCTGCGGCTCATCTTTCCCCTGCAGCGGATTTCGCGGACCTTGACGGGAATCTGCTTATTTTGAATGACAGATTTTCCGGAATGACGGTTGTTGATGGGATGATCAGACTTCCGGACCGTCCGGGGCTTGGGTTGAAAAAATGTCAGGAATGACAGAAATTATTCCTTAGCAATAAGGTTCTTAAAAGCAAAACAATTTCAGATGCGAAAGATTGTCGGCATAGGCGAGACGGTGCTGGATATCATTTTCAAGGATGACCGACCCACGGCTGCGATTCCGGGAGGATCGACGTTCAATGCAATGATTTCACTGGGAAGAATGACCTCCCGACATTTTCCTGAAACTAAGGTGATGATGGTGACGCAGACCGGTTCCGACCACGTGGGAGACATCGTCACTTCGTTTATGGAAGACAATGGTGTGAGTTCTCTGGCCGTCACCCGCAACCCCGGAACACAGACTCATATCTCTCTTGCATTTTTAGACAAGGACAACAACGCTCAATATGAGTTCTACAAGGACCACGCAAGCGCATTCCTGAGGGAAGACGCGGTTGAGACCGTCGGCTTTGAAGAGAATGATCTGGTGCTCTTCGGCTCGTATTTCGCAATCAATCCGAAAATTCGTTCATATACACAGACTCTTCTGAAAAAGGCCCACAATGCCGGGGCGGTCCTGTTCTATGACATCAATTTCCGGAAAAGCCACTTGCGCGATCTGCCGGATACTTTTGAGAACATTCAGGAAAATTGCCGCCTGAGCGATGTGGTACGCGGCTCGTCGGAGGATTTTGGCTATCTGTTCGGGACCTCGAACCCTGTGGAAATATACGACAACCATATCAGGCCGCTGTGCAGCAAATTCATCTGCACGCAAGGAGCCGGCCCGGTGGAAGTGTTCACGGCTGACAAGCATATGTCTTTCCCTGTGGAGGACTATGAAACAGTATCAACTATAGGAGCTGGGGATAATTTCAATGCAGGATTCCTCTATGCGCTTCTGGCGAAGAACATCGGCAGACAGGATTTGGACAGCATTTCCGAATCGGTATGGAATGAGATTGTATTCATCGCCGGGCGCTTTTCCAAGAACTGCTGCCAGAGTATTGAAAACTACATCTGCAAGGACTTTGAAATTTCTCTCGGTTAATTGACTTTATGACCAATTCTGCTTTGAATGAACTTGAAGAAAAAGTGAATATATATATTATTTGTATTTATGAAACGACTTGTTCTGGCCATTGCGGCCCTTTCAATTATGATGTCTTGTACGAATGAAAAGAAAGTTCTTGTTTTGTACTATTCGCAGACAGGTACGACAAAAGCTGTTGCAGAGGAAATAGGTGCGCAGCTTGGAACTGAAGTGGTTCCTTTTGACGTTGAAGAAGCATACACCGGCAGTTTTGAGGAGACAATCGCTCGCTGTCTTGTGGACCAGGAAAACGGTTTTGTTCCGACTATGAAGCCTGTTGGTGTGGATTTGAAGGATTATGATGTCGTTTTCCTTGGCTATCCAATCTGGTTCGGGACCTATGCGCCCCCGGTCGAGGCCCTGATTCAAAATGAAAAGTTTGTCGGGAAGACCGTTGTTCCATTCTGCACATTCGGCAGCGGCGGGCTTGATACAAGTTCTGATGACCTTAAGGCAGCTCTTCCTGAGGCTGTTGTGGCAGAAGGCTATGGCGTGCGCACAGCAAGGGTGGCGTCTGCTCCTGCGGAGATTACCAGATTCCTTATTGCAGGCGGATATCTTGAAGGGGAAGTTGAGACTTTGCCGGATTATTCAGAGCCGCAGCCTGTCACTGACGCCGAGACCGCAATCTTTGACGAGGCTTGCGGAAATTACCAGTTCCCGCTCGGTACTCCTGTGACTTTCGGAAGTAGAGAAACCTCTTGGGGTACCGAGTATTTGTTCAATGTCCAGAGCACCGCTCCGGACGGACAGGTCGCTGAATCCAGGATATATGTTGTCGTAGCCGACGGCAAGGCAGAATTCACTCAGGTAGTAAGGTGAGGGTCACACGCGGAACACACTGCAGCAATCTCGGAAAATGACCTGGTAATTGCAATCAGTGATGCGCGTGCTCAATGGCCTTGTGCCGCTCTCTGCGGCATCCTTTCGCGCCCGTCGC
>JAKSKD010000019.1 GCA_024401925.1 Bacteroidales bacterium
CTCCTACAGGATTCAAACCTGTAACCTTCTGATCCGTAGTCAGATGCTCTATTCAATTGAGCTAAGGAGCCGGGGAAAGGTCAGGATTATGCCTCGACCTTTGTCATTTTCTTCTCACGGATGCGGGCCTTCTTACCTGCAAGGTTGCGGAGGTAGAAGATACGTGCACGACGTACGCGACCGTATTTGTTGACTTCGATTTTCTCGATGAAAGGAGACTCGAATGGGAATATTCTCTCAACACCGATGCCGCCTGATACTTTGCGGACTGTGAAGGTGCGGGTGAATGGGGTGGCGCCGCTGATCTGAAGTACTACGCCCCTGAAGTTCTGGAGTCTGTCCTTGTCACCTTCCTTGATTCTGTAGGTGACGGTTACTGTATCTCCGGCCTTGAATTCTGGATAAGAAGCTACTTTCTCATTTGCGAAAGCCTGCTCTACTACTTTAATGAAATCCATGTTTTTCTTTAATTTTAATGCGCAACGTCACGGTACCTTAATTTAAAAATGTGAGAGGTTGCTTTTTGTGGATTGCAAAGGTATAAATTATTTTCAGTCCTACAAAATTTTAGAAAATATTTTTCTCTTTTTCGAACACGGCCCTGTCGTCTCTGCTGAGATCTACCTTGAAACTGTCACTGTTGCGCATGCTTTCAAGTATCTCCTTCTCCGAGCGGCTCAGTTTGTGCGGCATCCAGACTAGTATCTTGACGTAAAGATCGCCTCTGCCGTATCCGTTGACTGACGGGAGACCTTTGCCTCTGAGCTTTTGGATTGTGCCGGATTGGGTGCCAGGCTCGATTTTCAGTTTTTCGCTTCCTCCGAGACAAGGAATTGTGACCTCACATCCCAGAAGCGCGTCTGTGACAGGAATGATATGGGTGTAGAAAAGGTTGTTGCCGTCACGTTTGAGTTGCGGGTGCTCCACCTGCTCTATGATGAGAAGGAGGTCTCCGTTCACTCCATTATGTGGCGCGGCATGTCCTTCGCCCCTCACGGTAATCTGCATTCCGTCTTCGACTCCAGCAGGCACTTTTATCTTCACTGTTTCCCTTCTGCGGCTGAGGCCGGTTCCGTCACAGTTGCGACAAGGGTTGGATACAATCTTTCCTTCTCCCTGACATTGCGGACAGGTCGAGTAGGTCATTGTACGTCCGAAAATGGTGTTGGTCACGTGCTGAACCTGACCGCTTCCCTTGCAGGTAGGGCAGGTCTTTATGTCTGAGGCATTCTTTGTGCCCTTTCCACCGCATTCCTGGCAAGGGCGGTTGCGCTCTATACTGATTTCTTTCTCCGCGCCATTTGCGATTTCCTCAAGTGTCAGTTTTACCCTGGTACGTATGTCGCGCCCTCTGAAAACCTTGGGCTGCTGCTCTCCGCCGCCGAATCCGCCGAACCCGTTTCCAAATCCCCCAAATCCGCTGAAACCTCCGAATCCGCCTCCGAAGAGGTTGTTGAGGATGTCGTTGAGGTTGCCGAATCCCTGGCTGAAGTCGGGACCCGCGGCTCCGTCCACTCCGGCGAAACCGAACTGGTCGTACTTCGCCTTCTTGTCCGGGTCACTCAATACGGAATAAGCCTCCGAGGCTTCCTTGAACTTCTCCTCGGCGGTTTTCTTCTCTGCATCTGTGCCGCTCACCCATCTGTCAGGGTGCCATTTCAGGGCCGCTTTGCGGTATGCACTCTTTATGTCGTCGGCCGAAGCTCCTTTCTGGAGCCCCAACACCTCATAGTAATCTCTTTTCTCTGCCATATTTATGCGCCTACTACTACCTTGGCGTAGCGGATAACCTTACCTTTCAACAGATAGCCTGTCTGTACTACATCAATGACAAACCCCTTCTTGGCTTCATCCTGCACAGGGAACTGCGTCACAGCCTCGTGGAAGTCCACGTCGAACTTTTTGTCCCTTGCATCTATGACCTCAAGTCCGCGGGTCTTGAGATAGTCCATCAATTTATTATATATCAATGCTGTTCCTTCTTTTGCCGCTTCATCGGAAGACTTTGACAGCAGCTCCATAGCTCTCTCGCAGTCGTCCAAGACTGGGAGAAGTCCCTTGATGGTATCTTCTGCTGCAGTGCCGATAAGGTTGAGCTTTTCTTCTGCGGAGCGACGCCTGAAGGTTTCGAATTCGGCCATAAGGCGCAGGTAGTCATCCTTTTCCTTCTTCACCTGCTCCGTGAGTTCCTGGACCTGTTTCTGGGCTTCCTTCAGCGCATCTTTCTGCTTCTTTTCCTCTTTCGTTTCCTTAGGTGCGGCTTTCTTCGCCGTTTCAGTTTCTGTTTTTGCCATTATATATTTCGTTATTTTTTCAATAAAAAACCGGATGGCAGTCCTTCAAAGAATTTGCCATCCGGTAAATTATGACAATATGTCAGTCTATCTTACTGACAGAAGTTCGAGCTCCTGTGAAGGAGCCATTGCGTTGTTTGCTTCCCAGGTGTAGGCCTTGATGTTGAGGACTGCGTTGGCCCTGATGTCAGCGACACTTGCACCGAACTGGAAATTGTATTTGCCTGCTGCGGTCTCCCAGCGTGAAGCTGCCTCATTGAATGAAGCGAGGTCGTAAGGCATTACGCTGAAGACGAGGGTCTCGCTTTCGCCAGGCTTGAGTTCTCTGGTCTTTCCGAAGGTCTTGAGCTCCTTTGCCGGTTTCTCAAGTCCGCCTGCAGGTGCCGATACATAGACTTCAACAACTTCTCTTCCTGCAACTTTGCCTGTGTTGGTAACGGTGACAGAAGCGACGATATTGCCGTTCTTTGTCATCACAACGGTCGGCTTGCTGTATGAGAATGTCGTGTATGAAAGACCGAATCCGAACGGATAGGAAACCTCCTTGCCGACTGTGTCGAAATATCTGTAACCTACCCAGATACCCTCATTGTACTTGGTGTAGTCGATATTCTTGCGCGGCTGAGGCTTGTGGTCGCTCCAAGGGTTCACATTGACCCTTTCAGCGGCTGGACCTCCGAGAGGGAAGTTGAGTGATGAAGGATGGTCGAAGAAGTTGACAGGGAAGGTCATAGGAAGTTTTCCGGACGGATTTGCCTTGCCTGTGAGGACATCAACGACTGAATTTGCGCCTTCCTGGCCCGGAGACCAAGGCAGAACGATTGCATCCACGAGATTCCTCCATGAGTAGGTCTCGATGACGCCGCCGATATTGAGTACGACGATGACTTTCTTTCCTGCCTGGTGGAATTCGGAGCTGACATTGTAGATGAGCTCGCGCTCGGTGGCTGAGAGCTCGAAGTCCTCGGCGGTGCGGTCTGCGCCTTCACCTGCGTTCCTTCCAATCACTACGACCGCGAAGTCATTCTTTGCGGCCTGTGTTTTGATCGCTGCTGCAGGAACTTCCACCTCTTCGAGCTTTGCGTTGCCGAGAAGTATCCAGTTGGATGAGCCTGCAAGTTTACTGTATGCGTGTGTGTAGTCCACTGATTTCTGATAGAAGTCTGCGAGGTCTGCGTCAAGTGTGAAGCCTGCATTTTCGAATGCTTCTTTCATATTGACGACATATGCCTTGTTGACATTGCCGGAACCTGTGCCTCCGGCTACGAAATCAAGGGATGTGATGCCGTAGAGAGCTACATTTCCCTTGCCCTGGAGAGGGAGGGTGCTGTTTTCGTTCCTGAGGAGGACGATGGACTCGTCTGCAGCCTTGCGGGCTACCTGAGCGTGTGCTGCGAGGTCAGGCCTGTTGGAGAATTTATATCCCTTGAAATTAGGAGTCTTGACGATGTATTCAAGGATGCGGCGGACATTCCTGTCAAGATCGGCCTCGGAGAGACTTCCGTCCTTGACGGCTGCGATGATACGGTCAATCTCCACCTGGTTGCCCGGCTCCATGAGGTCATTCCCTGCATGTACAGCCTTCACTGTCCCTGCTTTTGCTCCCCAGTCAGTCATTACGATGCCGTCATAGCCCCATTCATCGCGGAGAATGGTTGTGAGAAGGTCGTGCGACTGCTGTGTATAATCGCCGTTTATCTTGTTATATGAGGACATCACGGTCCAAGGCTGTCCTTTCTTTATGGCAATCTCGAAATTCTTGAGATAGAGTTCGCGGAGGGCGCGCTGGCTGATGATGGCGTCATCTTCGTTGCGGTTTGTCTCCTGGTCATTTCCTGCGAAGTGCTTTACGGAAACGCCCACTCCGTTGCTCTGGATGCCCTGTGTAAAGGCTGCTGCCATATTTCCGCTGAGGACTGGGTCTTCTGAGTAATATTCGAAATTTCTTCCGCAGAGAGGGTTTCTGTGGAGGTTGATACCAGGGGCGAGTAGAACGTCCACGCCATATTCGAGTACCTCATTTCCCATTGCGGTGGTCACCTCTCTCATAAGGTTGAGGTCCCAGGAACTTGCAAGCAGTGTTCCGATAGGGAAGCCTGTGCAGTAGAAAGTGTCGTCGGTACCTTTTCTGGTAGGGCTGATACGGAGACCTGCAGGACCGTCTGCAAGCACTGTATTAGGTATTCCGAGGCGGAAAACCGGTCTTGTGTTTCCGGCTGCCCCGGGAACCTCGTTGATTACTCCGGAGGTGACACCTTCCACGATGGCGGCTCTTGCTCCTCCAACTGAGAGGGATGCTTTTTCTTCGAGAGTCATTGCCTTGAGCACCTCATCGATGTTATCGCTCCTGAGTTGCGGCTGAGCGAAAACAGGGATTGCGATTGCGAACAATGCAATTGATGTAAGAATCTTTTTCATGTTGTGTGCATTAATTATGGTTATTGTCATTTGAAGAATTTGTCCACTTCTTTGACTGCCTCAGGCAGTGCGAACACTGCTACTCTGTCATAGGCCTCGATCTGGGTCTCTCCCACGGCAATGAATGATTCGCTGCCGCGGATTACACCTCCGATGATAGCTTCTTTAGGAAAATCCAGGTCCTTCAGAGCGGCCTTGGTGACCCGGCTGTCAGGGGCGGCGGTGTATTCGAGGGCCTCGGCATTGGTTCCGCTCATATATTTCACAAAGCGGGCCTTTCCGCTGAGGGTGAACTTGAAGATCCTTCCTGCAGTGATGAGTTTTCTGTTGATTACGGTGTCCACACCCATTTCTTCCGCCAGCCTGATGTATTCGAGATTCTCCACTCCGGCAACGGTCTTTGCAATGCCGAACTTCTTGGCGGCTACGCAGGCGAGGATGTTTGCTTCGTCGCTGTCTGTCAGTGCTACGAATGCGTCAAAGTCCTTAATTCCTTCTTCGAGAAGAAAATCGGAGTTACGTCCGTCTCCGTTGGATATCAGTATGGCGCTGTCCAGCTTGGAACTGAGATCCAAGCATCTCTCGCGGTCTTTTTCGATGATTTTGACCCGTCCGAGCTGCTTGCTGAGGGATTTTGCCACAAGCTCGCCAGTGGTGCTTCCACCCATTATCATTACGCTGTCAACCTCCACGCTGCTTTTTCCGAAAAGTCTGAGCAGGTCAGGAAGTCCGTCCCTTAAGGTGATGGCGTACACAAGGTCGTTGTATTGGAATTTGGTGTCGAAACGCGGAATTATTGTCTGCTCGTCCCTGCTGATTGCGATAACCCTGAACAGGAGAGAATCATCTGCAATGCTTGCGGCGAATTCCCCGAGTTTGAGGTCGATGAGAGGGGAGTCATCATCCAGCTTGAATACTACTATCTGCAACTTTCCTCTTGCGAAATCCATTGATTCTGTGGTGCCGGTGTGCTTGATCTGGTCAGTGATTTCATCTGCGGCAATCTTCTCCGGGTAGAAAAGCAGCTCCACACCCATCTCCTTGAACAGCAGCCTGTTCTCCGGAGTGAGATATTCCTCGTCACTGATTCTGGCCGTTACCTTCTTGGCACCGAGGTTTTTGGCCAGTATGGCACTGACGATGTTGATTTCCTGATTTGTATATGGAAATACGGAAATAAACAGGTCGGCTTTGTGTGCACCAGCTTCCTTGAGGGCTTTGATGGAGGTAGGATTACCGTTTACGACAGCTACATCTGCAACTGAGGAAATCCTTGCCAGACGGGATGCGTCGCTGTCGAGCACGCAGATATCCCCGCCTTCGTGGCTGAGCATCTTGGCAAGATGGGAACCTATTTCTCCCGCACCTACAATGACGATTTTCATATGTCTCTATTAACTAATGATTTTACAAATATAAATCCTTTATTCAGACCGTCAATTTTTCCGGAGGTCCTTTTCCCTTTCGGGAAACCGTGCCTGAGTTCCTTGAATTCTTTGTGCGCCTCCTTTACGCTCCGGGCATATTCCTTCTTCCCGTTCAGTGTGTACACAAATCCCGCGCAGCAGTCCAGGCATTTTCTGATGCCGAAAACTATCCTGGCCCTGACTGGTCCGATACTCTGCGTCAGATTGTTCTCCAGGAGCAGGAGATTGTTGCGGTAGTTGAGCTTCAGCTTGAATGGTGACTCGTTGGAAAGGGTCCCTCCACCGATGTGGTAGATGCAGGATTGAGGAACGTTACAAACCTTGTATCCGGCGAGCTGGGCCCTCCAGCAGAGGTCTATCTCCTCCATATGTGCAAAGAACCTGTCGTCGAAGCCTCCAAGCCTGCGCCAGAGTTCTGCCCGAATCATAAGGCAGGCCCCGCTCACCCACAGAACATTCTCAGGCTTGTCATACTGTCCCTTGTCCTGCTCGACTTTATGCATGATTCTGCCTCTGCAGTAAGGGAATCCGAAGCAGTCCAGCCATCCTCCTGCCGCCCCGGCATATTCGAATGCAGACCGGTTGCTGAAGGAAAGAATCTTCGGGCCGCAGATGCCGCACTCCGGATGGGAGTTCATCCAGGCGTCAAGAACCTTGAGCCAGTCCGGAGCTACTTCCACATCTGAATTGATAAGGACATAGTTGTCCGCATCAATTTCTTTCAAAGCGCGGTTGTATCCTCCTGTGAAGCCGAAATTCTGCTCGAGCTGAATAATTCTGACAAGAGGGAAGCGGGTATGGACAAACTGCAGCGAACCATCTTCCGATGCGCTGTCCGCAACCACCACTTCCGCGTCAAGCCCCCGGCAACTTTCGATAAGTCCCGGAAGGAAGCGTTCGAGGTAGTCCCTGGTGTTCCAGTTAAGAATTACAACAGCAGTCTTCATCTTTATGTTCTCCGTGGTGGCAGCAGCCTCCTTCGTGGTCGTGATGATGGCAGCATCCGCCGTCTCCGTGATGGTGGTGTCCGCCGCATCCGCAAGAACATTCCTCTTCAGGAAGGAATTCTCCGTGGAGGCCTTCCTTCAGTTCCTTTTCGGTGGCGTCGCGCACTTCGAGAATCTTTCCTGTGAAATGCATTGTTTTGCCGGCCATAGGCGGGTTGAAGTCCATTGTGACGTCCTTCTCCTTGATCTCCACAATCATTCCCTGACATACTTCCCCTGCGGAATTCAGCATAGGAATGAAACGCCCGACTTCGAGAAGGTCATCTCTTATTTCTCCGTTGATCATGAAAGATTCCTTCGGGATGTCGAAGACCTTTTTCAGATCATACTCGCCATACCCTTCCTCCGGGACTATCGTGCATTCGAAATCATCTCCCGGCTCTTTGCCCTCTACAGTGGCCTCGAGTTTCGGGATGAGCATATGCGTGCCCTGGATGTAGTCCAAAGGCGCATTTTCGTCAGCCTTGTCCACAATCTTTCCTTCAACTTCCAGTTGGTAGGTCATCACGACGACCTTGTTTTCCGAAATTTTCATATTGTTCTATGCGCTAATGTCAACGTTTGAAAATGCTAATGTAGGAATAAGTTTTGAAAAGCACGGCCTTGCATCCTCTCCGGCAGCGATAAGATTGTTCCAAAGTGAGATGAAATTGCCCGTCATCACCATCTCCCGTACAGGGTGGACGATCTTCCCGTCCTTGAACAGGAAGCCGCTGAAGCCGTACGAGAAGTCTCCCGTGGCCGTGTTGCTGTTGCCTCCGTTGAAGTCCGTGATGAGGATTCCGTCTCCGCAAAGTCCCATTATGTCCACGTGGTCCATGCCCGGCTTGGGGAAAGGAAGAATCCTGGCACGTGTGATGTCTTCCACGGTCGGTTCCATTCCCAGTTTCCTGGACATGTATGTGTTGATAAAATATTCCTTTACCGTTCCTTTCTCTATCACTGAATGCACTTTTGTAGCCACACCCTCCGAGTCGAAGAGCCTGGATCCTGTGAACCCAGCGCTCCTGCACTCGTCTACGATGGTGAGTCCTTCGGAGAACACCTTCTCACCAAGCCTGCCGAGCAGGAAAGAGTTGTTCTGCTGGATCGCATAGCCTCCGAGGGCATTCAGTACCGGACTTACGACTTTTGATGCCACTTTGCTGAGGATGACGGCATTGTATTTTCCGCTTTCCGCAGGCTTCGGACCGAACTGGGCCACAGCATCGTCATATGCCTTCCTTGCGCATCCCTTCAGGTTGAAATCCTTGAGGAATGTGGACGCATCCCACCAGAAACTGCTGAATTTGTTCCCGTTGCCGTCTGAGACAGTCATTTCTACACCATATTCGAAGGAAGTCTCGGTATGGCGGCATTCCAGTCCGTCGGTGTCAACGACTAGCGTGTCATACAGGCAGTCGGAATACTCGGCCTCTTCTGACACCGGTTTCAGCTCATTATATATTGAGGCCTTCAGTGCACGGTTGATACGTGATTCCGGAGTAACTGCTTCATATTCTGCGTCATAAAGTCCCAGCTCATCTCCTTTTCCTGCATCCTTCGCCTTGCGGGAAGGGTCCGGGAGCCTGCGGCAGCTGTCTTCCGCGAAAATGGAGGTTGTCTTCACGGCTTTTGCCACAAAGCCCTTCAGACTGTCCTCGCAGATGTTGTTTGTGGAATATGTCCCGTAACGGCCGGAAACGAAAAGTGAAAGGCTTATCGAACGATCCAGACAATGGCTTACCTTGTCAATCTCTCCGTTGAGCGTGCCCACGAGGTCCATCACGCTCTTGTTCAGCGTGACCCTCGCCGCAGAAGCGCCTTCAGCCTTCGCGAATTCCAGGCATTTCAGGGCCAGAGCCTTTTCTTGTGAATCTATCCTGTTGTCCATATCATTCGCCTCCCACAATAAGGTTTTTTATCAGTACGGTAGGGATGCCGCAGGTGACCTGTATGCTCTGCTCCTTACCGCAGGTCCAGGTGCCGTTGTCAATCTTAAGGTCATCCGCCACCATCTCAATGTCCGCAAGAGCCTGCGGGCCGTTTCCTATGATGTTGATATCCTTTACAGGCGCTGCCAGACGCCCGTTCTCAATCATATATCCGCTCCGTACATAGAATGTGAAGTCCCCTTCGCCTATCTGCACTTCTCCGTTGCCGAATTCGTCCACATAGATTCCTTTCTTCACCGATGCGATTATGTCATCCGCCTTTGCCGTGCCGCTGTCCATATACGTGGCCCTCATGCGCGGGATAGGCATATACCGGAAAGACTCGCGGCGTCCGTTGCCGGTGGGTGTAACTCCGTAATAACTTGCACTTATGCGGTCGTGTAGGTAGGATGTCAGAACTCCGTCCTCCACCATATATGTCTTCTGGCCCGGTACGCCTTCATCATCGAAATTGATTGAGCCTCTGTTGAATGGAATTGTGCCGTCATCTACTATGTTGATTCCCTTGGAGCAAATCCGTTGTCCCATTTTGTCAGAGAAAATCGACTGGCCCTTTCTATTGAAATCGGCCTCAAAAGCGTGCCCCATAGCCTCGTGGAGCAGGATTCCGGAAGCTCCGGCCCCCATTACGACGTTCATCTCTCCTCCTTTCGGCCTTTTTGCCTCGAACCTCTCGTCCACTCTGTCCAGGACCTTTGCGACCATCTCGTCCATCAGCTCCGGGGTGAGCATTTCAGCTCCCATCATGAAACTTCTGGAGGCATTCTGCCTTTCGATCCTGTCTCCCTGGCGGACTATCGCGGAGAGAGTCAGGTTCGTGGTCGGACGGGTCTCGTATTTGAGTTCTCCGAGGGAGTTGAACATCAGGATGTCGCTGACCCTGCCGCTTATTCCGGCAATGAGGTTGGTCACCCTCGGGTCTTTCGCCCTCACTTTCCTGTCCAGCTCCTCCAAATATGGCACATATGCAGCGAGGTCGGCATTGCTCCAGTCATTGACGATAGGGTAGCGGTCCGCTGCCGGATTCGGACGTCCTACATAGCGCCTGGTATAGCGTGGACTGCAATTGTCTGATGGCCCTGCGTTTGCGGCAATGGCGGCGGCTGCCTTCGCCGCACCTGTCATTGCGATCCGTTCGGTGGTCTCGCAATAGGCGTATCCTGTCTTCTCTCCGCTGAGGACACGTATCCCGACGCCATAGTCTATGTGAAAGCCGCCTACACTGACCTCGGAATCCTTGAGCATCAGGTTGTAGTAGCCCGTGTTTTCGAAATACAGGTCGCTGAAATCTCCTCCGTCGTGCAGTGCTTCTGCGCAGAGGGAGTAAAGCAGATCCTCGTCAACCTTGAATGTATTCAGATAATATTCTTTACTCTTAATCATACTCCATCAAAGCTCTTTTTCTTGGTGGGCGATGTCCCAGATAGCCTTGTATTTTTCCATATCCTTGATCCTTGAAAGAAAACTGTTGCCTTCCGCAATGACTGAAAACGGATTCTTGGAACTGTCTGCCAGTATCCACCTGTCACACAGTCCGATATAATCCCTGAAAAAGTATTCCATACCGCGCTTGTATCTTCGGCGAATCACATCTTCGGGAATATTGTGTCCTCCTGCAAGTACCCTGTCCCGAACCCTCATTATGGCCATTTCCGGAGATTTCAGCCAGAAATATAGGAGCGTTATTTCATATCCTCTGGACTTTGCGTCCTTGACCATATTGATAAGACTTCTTGTTGCGAGTGTGGTCTCGATGCCAAAATCCGAGCCCCTGTTGAGGAGGTATTTGAATTTTAGCAGCATGTAGCGGCTGGCGGAGATGGATGCTGCTGAAGGGTCGAACGGAGAGAGGCTCTTTGCGAATTCGTCAGAATTGACGAACTGGTAGCATTCCAGCATCTCAGGCAGCAGCGTATATGACGCCGTCGTCTTTCCACTGCCGTTACAGCCTGATATGATGTACATCTTAGGCATCTTTGCTCACTCCGTATCCGAACAGCGCGAAATCCCCGAGACAAGGGTCATCAGGGAAAATCGTGCGGAACGCATCTGTTATCTCAATTGCCGTGCCGATGTCCTTCTGATGCCTTTTTGTCAGTCCCAGAGCGATGGCTTCGTCATAGACATGTACATCGAGCGGTATGATGAGGTCTCTCCTGTCACTCTTCTTCCAAAGACCGAGGTCCACCTTCCCGTCATCCCTGACCATCCACCTGCGCATCATATTAATCTTCTTGTTTGCCGCTTTCGGGTCTTCCTTCTGACCGAAGATATCCGACCTCATCCGTGCAGCGCTCATTCCCTCAAGGGATTCCTCGCTCGAGTAGAAGTCCTTAAGCCTTTTGCAGATTGCGGCCGTATCGGACCATTTCACTGTCCTGTGGATGCTGGTGCTGTCATCCCGGTAATCTCCGGACAGGACATAGCTGTATGGCTTCCACTCCATATGTTCGAACAACCTTTCACAGTCCCTCACAATCATACATCTCCGTCCCCAAGCGAAATGCGCCGCGAAGACTGCCGCAATTTCCACATCCTGCAGACTTGCTCCACGGTTCATGAATTCCCTCGGAAACGATATGGGGTCCATTTGAAAATAGAATGGGTCGTTGTATTTCCCGGCCCATTCTATCAGTTGTTCTTTTATTTCTTCAGTCATTAAGCCGTTGCCGCTTCAATCTTCTTCAGCATAGCCAACATAATCCCTCCTGCGATGATGCAGAGAGCCATAAGGATAGCCCAGTTAGCCCAGAGCGGAACCCTCATCCAGAGGAGACCAGGGATCGAACTGAGGTAATTGCCTATTGCAGTTGCAGCAAACCAGAGACCCATCATAAGACCCTTGTATTTAGGAGGAGCGACCTTCGATACGAAGGAGATTCCCATAGGGCTGAGGAGAAGTTCAGCAAAGGTAAGCACTAGGTAGGTGCTTATCAGGTACATAGGAACGACCGGATCAGGGGATACTGTTCCCTGAAGTTCTGCAGGGGATGCCTGACCAAGTGAACCGAGTATCATAATGAGGTATCCGACTGCGGCTACGAACATTCCCAGGGCAATCTTCTTAGGCGCAGAAGGTTCCATTCCCTTAGGATGTTTTTCGGATTTCTTGTCAGCGAGTGCCGAGAAGATGGCCATCGAGATAGGGGTCAGGAATACAACATAGAAAGGATTGAACTGCTGGAAGAGCTGAGGCTGAATCTCGAACGGATTAGCCATACCGCTGTAGAGATAGTAAGCTCCGCCCCAGAGAAGGGCTGTAATGACTCCGCAGGTGAATTTTCCTTTCTTGCTTTCTGACTGGAATGTTCCGAAGAGGGTGTAGATGGATGCAGCGATGAGGGCGAGGGACCAGATGTTGAAACCGATTCTTGTCCAACCTTCAGCGAATGACTGGGTGTAGTCGCGTGCGAACCAGGTGAGAGACTGTCCGTTCTGGTGGAATGCCATCCAGAAGAAGATAACCACTGCGAAGACAAGGCAGAGAGCGACAACTCTTTCCTTGGTCTGCTTCGGGGTGAGTTCTTCAATCTTTTCTCCGGAAGCAGCTGCTTTTTCTGCGGCCTGCTTTGCGTTGACGTCAGCGTGCTTGAACCATCCCCGGCATGCGAAATAGATTGCAACGGAAATAATCAGGGAGGCGCAGGCAACTGCAAAGCCCATATTGTATGAACTTGAAAGATTCTCGATGTAGTATGAACAGAAGGCTCCGAGTTCCATTGAGGAGGCATCTCCAGGCATAATTGAAGCGAGGTTCCTGAGGTTCTCGGTGTTCTCCGGAGTGATGGTGCCGGCAAGGAACTGATGCGCGAGGGCAGGGATGTCGGCCTTGTAGATAAGTCCTGCCTTAGCAAGGAACTTGTTTGTGATGGCGGTAGCTGCGGATGGAGCGAACATAGCACCGATGTTGATCGCCATATAGAAAAGGCTGAATGCCGAATCGCGCTTTGCGGAGTATTTCGGGTCGTCGTAGAGGTTCCCGACGAGAACTTGAAGGTTGCCCTTGAAAAGTCCCGTTCCGATTGCGATGAGAAGCAGGGCCCCGAGCATCAGTGTGATTCCGAGCCCATTGGCGGCTGTAGGAATGGCGAGTGCCACATATCCTAAGAACATGACGCTGATACCGGTCACGACGCATTTGCCGTAGCCGATCTTGTCAGCAAGCCATCCTCCGACTACAGGCATGAAATAGACTGCAGCAAGGAAAATTGAATAAACCTGGCTCGCGGTAGCTTGCTCCCAGCCGAACTTAGCCTGGAGGAAAAGCATGAAGATTGCGAGCATAGTGTAGTAGCCGAAGCGTTCGCCCGTATTCGCAAGGGCGAGGGCGAAAAGTCCCTTTGGTTGTCCTTTGAACATTGTTGTATTAATTTTTTGGTTTATTTTCGCTAAACGCACAAATATAATAAAATAAAATTGGGTATCTTTGTAAGGATGAGACAAATTGGCATCATATTGCTGAAAGGCATCCTGCGACTTCTGAGCCTTCTACCGCTGAAAGTGCATTATGCGCTGTCAGGATTCCTGACATTCCTAGCTTCTGATGTCCTCCATTATCGCAGACAAGTTGTGGATATCAATCTGGCAAGGTCTTTCCCGGACAAGGAATATGGCGAGTTGAAGCAGATACGCAAACAGTTCTACCGTCATTTCGGGGAAGTTCTCGCCGAAGCCGTATGGTTTGGCGGTTGTCTGGATTATCGAAGGCTGCAGAAGCAGAGAATCGCTGTGATAGACAATCCGGAGGAATTTACAAAACTCTACAATGTCTCTCCGAGCGTCATAATCCTCACTTCGCACACAGGCAACTGGGAACTTACAGGCGGTCTGACCTTCTACTCATATGATAAGGCTGTCCCTGAATTTAATGAAAGAAATGTCAAAGTGGTGTACCGCAGGCTTTCAAGCAAAGTATGGGACAAGGTGATGAACGACAACAGGATAGCCCCGCTGACGGACAAGGCCCATTTTGACGGGTATCTGGAATCTTCGGAAGTCCTTCGGTATGCAATCAGCCATAAGGATGAAAAGAACTTCTACATAATGATCACTGACCAGTATCCGTATGAAATCGCTTCGGGAATGAAGGTCAACGATTTTATGCATCAGAAGACCGTCAGCATCGGCGGAGGCGCACATTTAGCCCACAAATACGGCTACAGCGTGGTCTATCTTGGCATGAGGAGTGAAAGCCGGGGACACTATTCAATTCATTTGGAGACTGTATGTGAAGATGCGCGGACGATGTCTGTGCGTGAAATAATGGATAGATATTATGAACTGCTCCAGAGGGATATCGAGGCTCAGCCTTGGAACTACCTTTGGACGCATAAAAGATGGAAAAAAATATGAAACGTTTATTTCTAACGGCAGCCGGGCTCCTTTTGTGCATTATCGCAGGAGCTCAGGACGGAACTGTTACATATGCGTTGCCGCGCACTTGTATCACGCTCGAAGTTGAAGCCGTGAAAGAGACTTTTTTTGCAGGACCATATGCGAAGTTCTCGGAGAAGTATCTCGGAGTGGAGGCTCGTCAGGAGGACGGAACATCTTATCAGCTCCAAAGCGTAAGAATGGTGCCGTGCGTTGAGGCTGACCCGTCAGTCGTGCTTTCCGCAGCACTTCCCAAAGGGGGCGTTCCTGACAGTTTCTTTTCGCTGACATCTCAGGGACTTATCTCAATCCCGGCTGCGGCTTCGCCAAAGGAGTCCGAATGGAGGTTCACTTCTCTCGTGAATTCCGATTTCGCAGGCAAAGGAATCAGCTCGAACCTCACTTCTGAGGCCGCAACTCTCTATAGGAACGTGAAAGAGCAGTCCGCATACAACAAGATATCTGTGCAGCAGAGTATGGTGGTGGAGAAATCGGCTGAGGCCAAGGCGAAGGAGACCGCAGATATGATCTTTGAACTGAGACGTACCAGGGTGCAAATTGTCACTGGAGATACTGACGCATCTTTCAGCGGCGAGGCAATGGCTGCAGCCCTTGACGAAATAGACAGGCTCGAGAAGGAGTATACATCACTTTTCGTGGGCTACAGTAATTTCCAGACTCAGAAATTCAATTTCGACGTCATCCCTCAGAAAGGCACCAATATGTATATTGCCTTCAGGCTTTCAGAGACCGAAGGGCTTCTTCCGGCAGAATCCGCTTCCGGAAGACCTTATGTCCTTAATGTAACTGCTGCCGAGAGCCTCGCACCTGCAGCTGTGTCAAAATCCAAGACAGCGGTGTTGTACAGAATACCTGCTGTCTGTACGGTAAGGCTTATGGACGGGGCGACGGCTCTGTTCCAGACACGTGTGCCTGTGTATCAGTTCGGTACAGAGGCTGCATACCCGATGAACTAACAATTAACTGAAATATTATGACAATTAAAGATCTTGAGCCGAAGATTGTATGGAACAATTTTTATGAGCTCACACGCAGACCTCGCCCGTCAAAGCACGAGGAAAAAGTCAGGGAATTCCTTCTCCAGTGGGGTAAGGAACATAATATCGAAACCATTGCCGACAAGACAGGCAATGTGATATTCCGCAAACCGGCCACTCCTGGTTTCGAGAACCGTCGCGGAGTTATCTTCCAGGGCCATATGGATATGGTTCCTCAGAAGGTTGCATCGTCAAAGCATGATTTCCTCAAGGACCCTATCGAGACTGAAGTACTTGGAGAGTGGGTTGGAGCCAAAGGAACCACCCTCGGTGCGGATAACGGTATCGGCATCGCTCTTGGAATGGCGATCCTTGAATCCAAGGACCTCCAGCACGGGCCAATCGAGGTCCTCTGCACATATGACGAGGAAACGGGAATGACTGGTGCTGAGAATTTGGAGCCGGGAATGCTCAAAGGCGATATCCTCATTAACCTTGATTCTGAGGATGAAGGCGAACTCTGCATCGGATGTGCCGGTGGACTTGATGCCATTGCTGAATTCAGCTACAAGACATTGAAGACTCCTGCAGGTTTCGTGGGATACAAATTAGGTGTTAAAGGACTTCAGGGAGGACATTCCGGTATGGATATCTCCCTCTATAGGGGTAATGCCAACAAGATCCTTGCACGCACCGTACTCCCTGCAATCGAGAATCTCTGCGCTCTTGTTTCAGATTTCACCGGAGGCAGCCTTCGTAACGCCATTCCTTTCGAAGCCGAGGCTCACGTGATGGTACCAGCCGGCAATGAGGAAGAGTTCGAGAAAACAGTTGAGAAATTCTTCGGAGAGGCTAAGGCAAGATATGCCGAGAGCGATCCTAATATGGAGACATATTGCGAAAAAGAGGCTCCCGCAGCAGAATACATTGAGACTGACGCCATTTTGCGTGCTCTCAAATCCGTCATCATCTGTCCTTCAAACGTCATCCGTATGAGCCGGAGTATGGAAGGACTTACCGAAACTTCCACCAACCTCGCCATCGTACGCTGCGAGAACGGCAAGATCAGGATTGCATCCCTGATGAGAAGCGCTCTGGATTCATCCAAGTCCGACCTCGCTCTCAGACTCAAGTATATCTTTGAACTGGCAGGCGCTGACATCCGCTTTGAAGGTGGCTACCCGGGCTGGGTCCCACGTCCGGAACTTCCTATCATCAAGCTTATGAACGACGTTTATAACAAGATGTTTGGAAAGGATATGATGATACGCGCCACACACGGCGGACTTGAGTGTGCTATCATGGGTGCGACATATCCGAAGTGGGAGATGGTCTCAATAGGACCTACCGTTGTCCATCCTCATTCACCTGACGAGAGGGTGAAGATCGATACCGTAGGTATGGTCTGGGAGTATCTCAAGGTCCTGCTTACCAATATTCCTTGCAAATAAGAGAATAAATTCATATCTTTGCAGCCCTTTGGAAAAAATGTGATTCCAAGGGGCTGAATTTATTATTTATTAAACCATTAACAAAATGTTAAAACAGTACGAAACCGTTTTCATTGCAACTCCCGTTTTGTCTGAGGCTCAGATGAAGGAAGCGGTTGCCAAGTACACACAGCTCATCAAGGATAATGGTGGCGAAATCGTGTACGAAGAAGACTGGGGACTTAAGCAGCTTGCTTATCCTATCCAGCACAAGACATCAGGATTCTATTACCTGATTGAATTCAAGTCAGAGCCAGAATTCGTAGCAACTCTCGAAACTCAGTACCATCGTGACGAGCGTATCATCCGCTTCCTCACAGTCGCTCTCGACAAGGATGCCGTTGCATATGCTGAGCACAGAAGAGAAATGAGAAAAGCGAAGGCTTCCGCACCTAAGGCTGAACCAAAGGCTGAAGTTGAGGCTGCCCCTTCAAATGATGAACCCGTAGAAAACAAGGAGGATTAATTATGGCACAGACATCAGAACAGAATGGAGAAATCCGTTATCTCAACCCTCCTTCAGTAGAGGTTAGAAAGAAGAAATACTGCCGTTTCAAGAAGGCAGGCATCAAATATGTAGATTACAAGGATCCTGAGTTCCTCAAGAAGTTCCTCAATGAGCAGGGTAAGATTCTCCCTCGCCGCATTACCGGTACTTCACTCAAATTCCAGAGGAAAGTTTCCCAGGCTGTCAAGAGGGCACGCTCTCTCGCACTCCTTCCTTATGTTACTGACCTTCTTAAATAATTGAGAGTATGAAAATCATTTTGAAAAAAGAAGTTGCTAATCTCGGCGAGGCCGGAGATGTAGTAGAAGTTAAGACTGGTTACGCTCTCAATTACCTTGTACCTCAGGGATTCGCTATCGCTGGTACTCCTTCAGCTCTCAAGCAGCACGAGGAGACTATCCGCCAGAGGGCTCACAAAGAGGCTAAGCTCGTTGCTGATGCTGAAGCAAAGGCTGCAAAGATTTCTGCAGTTCCTGTAAAGGTTGCAGCAAAGGTTACCGAGGGTGGCAAACTCTTCGGATCAGTTGGCGCAACTCAGGTCGCTGAAGCTCTCGCAGCAGCAGGCTGTGAGGTTGAGAAGAGATTTATCAGTGTTCCTGAGATTAAGGAACTTGGTGAATATGAAGCTACTGTAAAGATTTACAAGGCTGTTTCAGCAACCGTTAAGGTTGAGGTCGTAGCTGAGTAATCCTTTATGAAATCATAAATTAAGGTCGGATTTTTCCGGCCTTTTTTTTGTCGTCGATTGGATAAATGCCTGATTTATTGTATTTTTATAAAAAATAGATTTTCGATTATGTACAGATTCTCCGAGAGCTTGAAGAATGAGCTTGTGGACAACATCCTTCCTTTCTGGATGTCGGGTATGAGGGATGCCTCCGGTGGCTTCTACGGCAGAATGGATGGAAAAGGAACAATGTACAGGGATGCGGAAAGAGGCGCCATCCTTAATGCCAGGATATTATGGACATTCGCATCGGCGTACCGCGTCTTCGGCAATGAAGAATATCTTGAATCCGCTCTCCATTCTTTTCGGTACATTACTAAATACTTCATAGACAGGCAGTATGGCGGCGTGTTCTGGAGCCTGAATCCCGATGGCAGCCCGAAGGACACCAAGAAACAGTTCTATGCCATTGCGTTCATGATATATGCTCTTGCGGAACTTTACAGGTCAGCTGGCGTGGATGAGGCACTCGATCTTGCAAAGGAACTTTTCCTGTGCATAGAGGAACATAGCTCGGACAAGAAAGGATCCGGATATATTGAAGCCTGTACGTGCGATTGGGGGACTATCAGTGATATGAGGTTGAGCGACAAGGATCAGAACGATGCCAAGACTATGAATACGCATCTCCATATCCTTGAGGGCTATACTAATCTTTATAGGGTATGGAAAGATGAGAAGTTGGCCGGGGCTCTTGGGAGTCTTATTGAGATATTCCTGGACAGGATCATCAGGCCTGACGGACATCTAGGCCTTTTCTTCGGGGAAGACTGGAGTCCTCATTCCACGGCAGTTTCATATGGACACGACATAGAGGCATCCTGGCTTCTCTGTGAAGCAGCGGAGGTGCTGGGAAATGCGGAACTGCTGGACCGCGTGAAGGCCGTGTCCGGAAAAGTTGCGTCGGCAGCCATTGAGGCATATTCTCCGGATGGAGGAATGGAGTATGAATATGATCCGGTAAATGGACATCATAATCTTTCGAGGGACTGGTGGGTGCAGGCTGAGACCATAGTCGGATGTGTGAACCAATTCCAGTTGACAGGCGAGCAGTTATGGCTTGAAAGAGCACTCTCGGAATGGGAGTTTATCCGCAGGCATATCATCTGCCCTGAAGGCGAATGGTATTGGGCGGCTGTCCCGGACGGGAATGGAGGTTTTGTCCCGAACACTGATGATGACAGGGCAGGTTTCTGGAAATGTCCGTACCACAACGGACGTATGTGTATGGAAATCGTCGAGAGACTGTCCGAGACCGATTAATTTGTACATTTGACAGCATGTAAGTAATAACACTAATACAATATGAAAACATTTTACAAGATTCTGGTTGCAGTCATTGCCATTGCATTATGCGTTCCTGCATTCGCAGGACTTTCACCGAAATATCCTTGCAGTGACGGAATGGTCCTCCAGCAGAACACCAAGGCCCTGATATGGGGACACGGGGATGCCGGGAAGAAGGTTAAGGTTACTACATCGTGGAACAAGGCTTCATATTCCGTTACAGTAGCAGAAGACGGAGTATGGCGCGTATATGCCCCTACTCCGTCGGCTTCATATAACCACTACGAGATTCAGGTCAAGAGCGGCTCAGAGAAATATACTATCACCGATGTCCTTGTCGGAGAGGTCTGGGTGGCTTCGGGACAATCTAATATGGAAATGCCGTTGCGTGGCTTCTACAATTGCCCTGTCGCGAATTCGAATTATGTCCTCGCAAATCCGGCCGGTGCCGACAATGTCAGAATGTTCACGGTTGGAATCGACCCTCAGTATGAGCCTGTCAGCGACGTGGCTATCACAAGGGGTTGGGAAAAGGCAGCTCCGGGCGCTGTTGCTGAGATGAGTGCGACTGCATATTTCTTTGCTGAGCAGTTGAACCGTTCTCTTGATGTGCCTGTAGGTATTCTCGCACTGCCTCGCGGAGGCGCACGCGTCGAAAGCTGGCTTCCACGCACAACAGTTGAAGGATACGGCACTGAGGACTGCTCTCCGGAGGGCCAGGCCAAACTTTTGGATTATACACGTGCATATGTAATGTATAACGGTATGGAACAGCCGGTGAAAGGATATACTGCCCGTGGCTTCATCTGGTATCAGGGATGCAGCAATGTCGGTGCTGATGAGGAGTTTGTCCCAAGGATGGTGGAACTTGTACGCCAGTGGCGTGAGGACTGGGGAGACAAGGATAACAATATGCCTTTCTATCAGGTAGAGATCGCTCCGTATGCATATGATGGCGGCCAGTATGAAAAGGCTCCGCTACTTCGTGCAGCACAGCATGAGGCCGCAGCTCAGATCCCGAACGGAGGTATTATCTGCACTAATGACCTTGCATACCCATATGAAGTCAAGAATATCCACCCGTGCCAGAAGCAGCCTGTCGGATTGAGACTTGCCTATATGGCCCTTCATCGCGACTATGGTTTCGACCGCATATCATACGTATCTCCTGAGGCTGTAAGCATTTCAAGGGATGCTGACGATCCTTCAATGCTTCTTGTCAAGTTTACATCCTGCCCTAACGGAATTGACCGTGAGCACGGTGTAATAGGTCTTGAAATCGCAGGGGAAGACGGAGTATTCTATCCTGTCGAGGATGTGTATATGCGCTGGCAGAACTGGGAACTGCAGGTTAAATCTCCTAAGGTTTCTCACCCTGTGACAGCACGTTACGGCTGGGGTGATTTCCGCCCTGGCAACCTTCATAATGCAGAAGGGCTGCCTTTTGTTCCGTTCAGTTTGACAATTCAATAATAACATATGAAAAACTACATTCCGACATTAGCGCTTGCTGTAATTATTGCGGCATCATGTTCGTCTCCCAAGGGAAATTCCCCATATGAGGCACAGATAAAGAAACAGATTGACAGGATGACTCTCGAGGAAAAGGCCGGCCAGATGGTTCAGATTACCATTGACGCAGCCCTTGACCCGTCCACCGGTGAATTGAACCAGTCTGCACTTGATGAGATGATAGGGAAATACAAAGTCGGCTCATTTCTTAATGTAGTCGGTGGGGTATGCCCGTCCGCAGAGTGGATGTCGGGAATTGTGACGGCCTTGCAGGAAAAATCGATGGCGGAACTTGGCATACCGACCGTTTACGGACTGGATATGATACACGGCGCTACATATCTTGACCAAGGTACTTTTTTCCCTCAGGAGGTGAATCTGGCAGCTACATTCAATCCGGAACATGCAGCGAATATGGGACGTATCCTTGCGTATGAAACGCGCTCGATGCAGGTTCCTTGGGTGTTCTCGCCGGTAATGGACCTCGGGCGCAATCCTCTCTGGCCCCGCCAGTACGAGAGTTGGGGCGAAGACCCTTATGTCCAGACCGTAATGGCGGAAGCCGAGACACGTGCCATCCAAGGAGCTGACTATAATAATGTCGGTTTGGAGAATGCGGCTGTATCCATCAAGCACTATATGGCTTATGGCGTACCTGCAACGGGAAAGGACCGTACGCCTGCATATATTCCTGATTATGAGCTACGCGAGCGCTATTTCCGCCCGTTCAAGGCCTGCATCGAGGCAGGTGCGCTGACCCTTATGGTCAACTCCTCGTCAATCAACGGGGTCCCTGTCCACTCAAGCCACAAGTTGCTCACGGAGTGGACCAAGGAGGAGCTGAACTGGGACGGTATGATAGTGACCGACTGGGCCGATATCGACAACCTTTTCCAGCGAGACCATATCGCAGCTGATAGAAAGGAGGCACTCGTGCTTGGAATCAATGCCGGAATCGATATGATAATGGATCCTTATCGTGCTGAAACTGCGCAAGATATCTGTGACCTTGTCCGTGAAGGACGTATCCCGATGTCGAGGATAGATGATGCCGTAGCGCGCGTTCTTCGTCTTAAATATCGTCTGGGATTGTTCGACAGTCCTACCTGGGAATTTGACTATTCAAAGGTCAACTGCCCTGAATTCGTGGCACAGGCTACTGCCGCTGCCGTGGAATCGGAGGTGCTGCTCAAGAATGACGGTATTCTGCCACTCAAGGAGAATGCACGCATTCTTGTAACTGGTCCTAATGCGAATTCGATCCGTACATTGAACGGAGGATGGTCATACACATGGCAGGGAACTGACAATCCCGCATATGTGGAGAGATTCAATACAATTTACGAGGCACTTTCGGCAAGGTTCAGCAATGTGAAGTACGTGCCGGGCATAACTTACAAAGAATATGGGGACTGGCAGGAGGAAGATGCCTCAGGCATAGGACAGGCCGTAGCCGCTGCCGCAGGCTGTGATGTGATTGTTGCCTGTGTCGGTGAGAACACTTATTGCGAAACGCCCGGAAACATCAATGACTTGTCGATGTCAGCCAACCAGCGCAATCTCGTGAAAGCTCTGGCAGCAACAGGAAAGCCGGTGGTTCTTATCCTTAATGAGGGACGTCCGCGTGTAATAAACGACATTGAGCCGCTTGCCTCGGCTGTCGTTGATATAATGCTCCCTGGAAACTATGGAGCCGATGCTCTTGCGGCCCTTCTTTCCGGAGATGAGAACTTCAGTGGAAAACTGCCTTTCACTTATCCGAAATGGGTGAATTCACTCCATACTTATGACTACAAAGTCACCGAACATCGCGAAGTTATGGACGGAGCGTACAATTATGATGCGGTGATGGACGTACAGTGGTCTTTCGGAGATGGCTTGAGCTACACCACGTTTGCTTATTCAAACCTCTCTGTTACTCCTGAGGAATTCACTGCTGGGGACGAGATTACAGTTTCAGTGGACGTCACCAACAGCGGGGACGTGAAGGGCAAGGAAAGCGTACTTGTGTATAGCAGCGACCTTGTGGCATCCATCATTCCTGACGTGAGAAGGCTTCGTGCCTTCACGAAAGTGGAACTCGCTCCGGGTGAGACGAAGACAGTTACGTTAAAGATTCCTGCAAGGGAACTTGCATTTGCAGGCGATGACGGAAAGTGGCATCTTGAAGAAGGTGAATTCCGCATCAGCGCCGGTGGCCTCGGTGAAATCATTAACTGCACCGCCACCTCCGACTGGAAATAATCTGATTAATTTCATATTACGTTCTTCACCGAAGACCTTTCGCACTTCGTGCTCCATCCAGTCACTCACTGCGTTCGTGACAGCCGCTCACGAGGCCGCGGCCGGCCACGGGTCCCTGGTGAAGAACGTAATATGAAATTAAAGCATTATTTAGTGCGGAAATTCTCCGGGTATTTCGGAGTGAGGTGCCAGGATTCCGCAACCTTCTGAAGGCGGTCCGTGTCCGCTCTGGCATCATCCGTGAGTTCCAGCTTGTACGGCATTGCAATCTCTTTCTTTCCCCAGTCGAAATACCCCATATAGACAGGACAGCCGGTCTGCTTTGCAATAGTGTGATATCCGGTCTTCCATTTTCTTACGGGCTTGCGCGTGCCTTCCGGGCATATCGTGAGCTGGAATGGCCCCGGTTTCTCCATTTCGTGGATGATGTTCATCATCAGGGCTGTGGAGTTGGACCTGTCCACAGGAAACCCGCCCAGACTTTTGAGAATCCAGCTTAAAGGCCACACAAAGGATTCTTTCTTAATCATGGTTTTCATCTTGCGACCGTAAGAGCGATAGTAGAGGTAGCCTATGGCAAAATCCCAGATGCTGGTGTGCGGCACGCCCAGCAGGATTGCCTTTTCATCGTTGAACGGAGGCGGTATCGATCTCCACCCCAGGACCTTTGTAAGAAGAAAATTGCAGAATTTTGGGCTCATATACTATATATTTACGTCTTCGAGTTCCTCCTCAGAACGGAGGTTCTCGCGGATGAAGTTCTGTCTGTCTATTGTATTCTCGCCCATATAGAAGGACATTATGTCGGTGATTGATTCCTCATCGGCAAGCTTGACGCTGTCGAGCCTCATATTCTCTCCTATGAAGTCCACGAACTCGTTAGGCGAGATTTCTCCCAGACCTTTGAACCGTGTAATCTCAGTGCCGGTCTTGAGGTCTCTGATGGCCTTTTCTTTTTCTTCCGGGGAGTAGCAGTACCGTGTCTCCTTCTTGTTGCGGACGCGGAAAAGGGGAGTCTGAAGAATATGTACGTGCCCTCTTCGGATAAGATCCGGATAGTACTTCATGAAGAAGGTCAGCACCAGCATACGGATATGCATTCCATCATCATCGGCATCGGTTGCCACGATGATGTTGTTGTATCTGAGGTTCTCAAGGTCGTCCTCCACACCGAGTGCCGATACCAGAAGATTCAGTTCCTCGTTCTCGGCAACTTTCTTGCGGCTTTCCTTGTAGCAGTTGATAGGCTTTCCACGGAGGCTGAACACGGCCTGGTTGTTGGCATTGCGCACCTTGGTGATGGTCCCGCTCGCGGAGTCTCCCTCGGTGATGAATATGCTGGATTTTTCGATGTCGGCTTCGGTCTTTTCTGTCACCTTGTCATTGTAGTGATAGCGGCAGTCCCTGAGCTTCCGGTTATATACGTTAGCCTTCTTGTTCTTTTCCCTTGTCTTTTTCTGGATGCCGGAGATTTCCTCCCTTTCCTGCTGTGAAGCCTTAATCTTCTCCTCAATGATAGGAACGATGTCCATATGCATATGGAGGTAGTTGTCTAACTTCTTGGAAATGAAGTCGTTGACGAAATAGCGGATGGTGGGTCCTACATCCATCTTTATAGCCCCGTTCTCGTCTTTCTCCTGCTTCTCCCACATATAGGTGGATCCGAGCTTGGTCTTTGTCTGGGCCTCGAAAGTAGGCTCCTGAATCTGTATGCTGATGGCTCCTACAACGCCCTGACGGCAGTCCTGCGGGTCGTAATTCTTCTTGAAGAACTCCTTGAGAGTCTTGGCTATGGCTTCGCGGTAAGCTGCAAGATGGGTTCCTCCGTCACGGGTGTTCTGCCCGTTTACGAATGAGGAGATGTTCTCTCCATACGCGTTTCCGTGGGTCAGCACAATCTCAATATCCTCGCCTTCGAGATGGATTGGAGGATAGAGAGGGGCTTCTGCAAGGTTCTCGTTCACGAGATCCAGAAGACCGTTCTCTGACTTGTACTGGATGCCGTTGAAAACTATGGTGAGTCCTTTCTTGAGATAGGAGTAGTTCTTTGCCATAGTCTCCACATAATCCATATTGTAGTGGTATTCTCCGAACATCAGAGGGTCTGGGGTGAAGGCTACCAGCGTACCGTTCTTCTCCTTGGTGGTGCCTTTACCGCTGTCCACGAGTTCGCCGCGTTCGAATTTGGCCCAGGAATTCTCACCATTCCTGTTGGAGCATACATAGAATTCGGAAGAGAGAGCATTTACTGCCTTAGTTCCCACACCATTCAGTCCCACTGACTTTTTGAATGCTTTGTCGTCGAATTTTCCTCCCGTGTTGAGGATGCTGACAGCCTTGATGACGGAATCCAGAGGAATGCCGCGTCCGTAATCGCGTACGGTCACCTGCTCGTTCTCAATGCTGACGATGACTTGCTTTCCGAAGCCCATCGCGAATTCATCGATGGAGTTGTCAATGATTTCCTTGAGGAGCACATAGATACCGTCTCCTGGATTTCTTCCGTCGCCGAGGCGTCCAATGTACATTCCGGGACGGCGTCTGATGTGTTCGACGCCTTCCATAGTGACAATCTGCTCGTCACCGTACTGTATGTTCGTAGCTTTCTGCTCTGCCATATAATGAGTTTTGCTATTTTCGTTATTCAATTACGCCGGTGATGAAAAGGTTCACCAGAGGACGGAGAGGGGAGTTGGTTGTGAGGGTGAGGAGAATAAGCACTTCGCCCTTCGACAGCCCTGTCGTGTCAAGTTCGGCTGTGACAACTCCTTCCTTTCCAGGTTTGATGTCTGCAGGAATCGTAGCTGAGACCTTCTTGCTGTCCGAATTTATGCTGTAAATCTTCAAGTCCTGCTTGCCTAGATTCTTGCATTTGAAGCTTACGGTAAGTTTCTTTCCGGCCTTGACCTTGTCAATAGAGTAATTAGTATGTTCGAAATATGGATTTGCACCGGCATTCTTCTGTTCTTTGGTCCAGGAATCAAAATTCTCCTTTGTGAATGCCCAGATGCCAATTTCTGATTTGCCTGCACCAAGCCTCTCATTCGCGTCAGTCTGCAGGGCTTCCGCACCAGCTCTTTTCTCCGTCTTCGCGGTGGACGCTACAATCGCTTTCTGCTCCTTCCCATCAATAACCGGTGTGGCATAGTAGAAATTCTTACCCCATTTACTTCTGTCTGCACTGATAGTGTAACTGACCGTCGCCGTAGTGCCTGCCGGGACAGGATTCGGGCTTATGCTGATTGCAAGGCCGTCGGAGACATTGCGGAATTCCACCTTGATTGGGGCTTTTCCTATATTGGCTGCGAGGAACTGTCCGCTTTTCTGGGCACCCTGCTGGAGGTTTCCGCCTTGTATTTCCGTCTCCTTAAGGGCGAAATTGCCGAAATGTATGGAGTACAGATCCTTCAGAGGAGCCTGAACGTGATGGGCTGCACCGCGGAGCTTGAGTATGACAGGCTGCTTGAGGTCGGAAATGTAGCAGGTGATGGACTTGTCGAACATTGTCTCTCCGTCTTCATTCTTATATGTTGCGGAAACAGTACCTGTCTTGCCCGGCTGGATTTCCTCTCTTGTCCATTCTACATCGGTACATCCGCAGGATGATATCACGCTGAGAATCGAGACAGGTTTCGTGGAGACGTTGGTAAGTGTGAATGTACAACTTACTGGACCGTCAGTAGTCATTATGTCGCCGAAATCGTGGACGGTCCTGTCGAATTGTACGATTCCTCCAACCTTCTGCTGGGCATAAGAAAAATTGATGCCCAGACATAGCACCAATATGGCTGATGTGATTTTTCCTAACTTCATACTAGGATGTAAAGTTACAAAAATCCTTCCATATGATTTGATAATTCCGATTAATCGGCTTATTTTTGTACTACTGAGAAGTGAAATTATAAACCAAATTTTATATTATGGCACACAAAATCAATCCTGAAACCTGTGTAGCTTGTGGAGCTTGCCAGGCTGAATGCCCATCAGGAGCCATTTCCGAGGGCGATGTTTATTCAATCGATCCTAATGTCTGCATAGATTGCGGAGCTTGCGCTGACGCTTGCCCTACAGGTTCTATTTCTGCAGCCGAATAAATCCTGAGTCGTGCTTGAAGATTTCAGGTTAAAAGTTTTTATGACAGTATCTCAGACGCGCAGCTTCACTGAGGCCGCGCGTCTTCTTGGTATATCCCAGCCCGCTGTCAGCCAGAATATCAGCGAACTTGAAAAACAGACGGGAGCCCAACTCTTCAACCGCTCCCGCACAGAGGTCACCCTGACCGAGAAAGGTCGCATCTTCCACTCTTTCGCCCGGAAGATTCTCAACACCTACGAAGACCTCGACCTTGTCTTCTCCAATCCGGATGCCTTTGGCCCTCTTTCCGATATCCTTTTAAAATGATTTTGCATTCCTGACGGACTTCATTCGAGCGGGCGACTGGCTCCTTCGGGACCCGTAGCTGCCCGCGGCTTCGTGAGCGGGTGGATCGCACGCAGTGCGAGACGGGATGGAGCGCGTAGCGCGGAAGGTCTCCGAAGGAGAACAGTCGCCCGCTTGTAGGCAATATAAAAGAAAATGAAGGTGGCCGTCCGGTCACCTTCATTCAGATATATCAGTGAAGACTTATTTCGTAAGTCTCTTGTAAGTCTCGAGACGGATCTTAGCAAATTCCTCTGTCTTCTGGAGAAGTTCCTCAGCCCTTTCAGGGAAGAGCTTGTAGAGGGATGCGAAACGAACCTCGCCCTTCAGGAAGTCCTGGAACTTGGTCCAGTCCGGCTCCTTGCTGTCAAGAGTGAACGGATTCTTGCCTTCTGCCTCAAGAGCAGGGTTGTAGCGGTACAGATGCCAGTAACCGCAATCAACAGCGAGCTTCTCCTCCTTCTGGCTCAGACCCATACCGGCCTTGAGTCCGTGGTTGATACAAGGTGCGTAAGCAATGATGAGAGATGGTCCGTCATATGCCTCAGCTTCCTTGATGGCGTTCATATACTGAACAGGACTTGCACCCATTGCCACCTGAGCTACATATACATAACCATAGCTCATAGCCATCATTCCGAGGTCCTTTTTACGGATCTTCTTACCTGAAGCGGCAAATTTTGCGATAGCGCCGGCAGGAGTTGACTTTGAGGACTGACCGCCTGTGTTTGAGTAAACTTCGGTATCAAGCACGAGGATGTTTACATTCTCGCCGCTGGCAAGAACGTGGTCGAGTCCACCGTAGCCGATATCATAGCTTGCACCGTCTCCACCGAAGATCCACTGGCTTCTGCTAGGAATGTAGTTCTTGAGTTTGAGAATTTCCTTGCAGGTGTCGCAACCGCATGCTTCCATCATAGGAACAAGTGCATCGCAAACCTCACGTGTAACAGCATAGTTGTTTCTATTCTCAAGCCACTTTTTGAAGAGAGCCTTTATCTCATCAGAGCATTTCTCGCACTCAAGTCCTTTCTCCATAAGGCTGGCAACAGTCTCGCGTATTCTGTCGGAACCGAGATGCATACCGAGACCGAACTCGCAGAAGTCTTCGAAGAGGGAGTTCTGCCAAGCCGGACCGTGGCCCTTGTCATTTGCACAGTACGGTGATGACGGGAATGCAGCGCTGTAGATTGAAGAACAGCCGGTAGCGTTTGCAATCATCATATGGTCACCGAACAGTTGGGTGATATTCTTGATGTATGGTGTCTCGCCGCAACCTGCGCAAGCTCCTGAGAACTCAAAGAGAGGCTGTGAGAACTGGGCGTTCTTCATATTGCTCTTAGGGTCGAAAAGCTTCTTGTACCCGATCTTTGAATTGAGCCAGTCGAATTCTGACTGAGCAACTTTCTGCTCCTGGTAATCTCCCATTGTGAGCGCGCCTTTCTCCTTTGCAAGGCAGACATCGACGCAGTTGCCGCAACCTGTACAGTCATCGACAGAGATTCCGAGCGAGAACTTGTATTCCTTGAGTGTTGCTTTTCCATCTGCAACCTTCACTGACTTAGGTGCGCCTGCAGCCTCGTCAGCGGTAAGGATGAACGGACGGATGGCAGCGTGAGGGCAGACAAATGCACAGGTGTTGCACTGAATACAGCTTTCCGGATTCCATATAGGAACATTTGTCGCAATGCCGCGCTTCTCGTAAGCGGCTGTGCCGACAGGCATTGTACCGTCCATATAAGGAAGGAATGCACTTACAGGAAGGCTGTCTCCGCACTGTGAGCTTACAACATCGGCAACATCCTTTACGAAAGGAGTAGCAAGACGGTCTGCATTAGGATTGACGAACTTGGCGTTGATCTTGGCCCAGTCTGCCGGAACCTTGACCTCGACATATTCTCCACCGCGGTCGATGGCTGCGTAGTTCATATTGACAACGGACTCTCCCTTCTTGCCGTAGCTCTTGAGGGCGGCGTCCTTCATATACTTGATTGCATCTTCTGCAGGGATGATGCCTGTGATGCGGAAGAATGCGCTCTGGAGGATGGTGTTGGTCCTTCCTCCAAGACCGATTTCAGCGGCGATCTTGGTCGCATTGATGATATAGAGCTTGATCTTCTTGCGTCCGATGACAGCCTTCACAAAGTTAGGAATGCGCTCGAGCGTCTCTTTTTCGTCCCATATTGAGTTGAGAAGGAAGCTTCCTCCCTCCTTGATACCCTTGAGAACGTCATACTTGTAGAGGTATGAAGGAACGTGGCAGGCAACGAAATCAGGAGTGTTTACAAGATACGGAGCCTTGATGGATTTCTTTCCGAAACGGAGGTGTGAGCAGGTGTATCCGCCGGACTTCTTCGAATCGTAATCGAAATAGGCCTGGCTGTAAAGGTCGGTGTGTGTTCCGATGATCTTGATGGTGTTCTTGTTTGCACCTACGGTACCGTCTGATCCGAGTCCGTAGAACTTGCACTCGGTGGTGCCAGGCTTAACTATTGAGATCTCACTCTTGATCGGGAGGCTCTTGAATGTAACGTCATCGATGATTCCGATTGTGAAATCGTTCTTCGGAGACTTGCGGTCGAGATTGTCGAATACTGAAACAATCTGTGCAGGAGATGTGTCCTTTGAAGAAAGTCCGTAGCGTCCTCCTACGATGAGAGGTGCGTTTTCTCGGTCCTGGAAAATGGTCTTGATGTCCATATAGAGCGGCTCTCCAAGTGAACCCGGCTCCTTGGTGCGGTCGAGAACAGCAATCTTTTTGACTGATTTAGGAAGGACTTTGAGAAAATATTTCTCTGAGAACGGACGGTAGAGATGAACGGTTACGAGACCGTATTTGCGTCCGTGCTCTGCGAGATAATCGATGGTTTCCTTGATGGTCTCGGTGACAGACCCCATAGCGATGATGATGCTCTCGGCGTTCTTGTCTCCGTAATATTCGAACGGACGGTACTGGCGTCCCGTAACTTCTCCGATTTCGCCCATATAGCGTGCGACAACATCAGGAACTGCTTCGTATGCCTGATTGCGTGATTCGCAGACCTGAAAATAGACGTCACCGTTCTGGTTGGTTCCGCGGGTTACAGGAGACTCCGGATTGAGTGCCCTCTGACGGAAGTTGTCAAGTGCCTTCTCGCTGACCATAGCCTTGAGGTCTGCCTCATCGATGGCCTCTATCTTCTGGATTTCGTGTGATGTCCGGAATCCGTCAAAGAAGTGGAGGAAAGGAATGCTGGACTTGATTGTGGAGAGATGTGCCACAGCTGCAAGGTCCTGTGCCTCCTGTACTGAACCTGAAGCGAGCATTGCGAAACCTGTCTGGCGGCAGGCCATTACGTCCTGATGGTCTCCGAAGATTGAAAGGGCGTGAGTGGCGAGTGTTCTCGCTGAGACGTGGAAGACTGTAGGAAGCATTTCTCCTGCAATCTTATACATATTAGGAATCATCAGAAGAAGACCCTGGGATGCGGTGTATGTAGTAGTCAGAGCACCGGCCTGGAGTGAACCGTGAACGGCTCCCGCTGCTCCTGCCTCGCTCTGCATTTCTGTTACTTTCACTGTCTCTCCCCAAAGGTTCTTTTTGCCGTGAGCGGCCCATTCGTCGATGTTCTCGGCCATCGTTGACGAAGGTGTGATAGGGTAGATGGCTGCGTGCTCGCTGAACAAATATGCGATATTCGACGCGGCCTGGTTACCGTCACAGGTGATGAATTTCTTCTCTTTAGCCATAATATATCAGATGTTTTATTAGTTTTTTTTGGTTATTCAATTCCTTCAATGGTTACTTCAGTTCCCGCTATTCTCTTGACCATCCCCTGTAGCGTCTTACCTGGGCCGACTTCAACAAATCTTTCTACACCATCCGCTACCATATTCCTCACAATCTCTGTCCATCTTACCGGGTATGTAAGTTGCAGCAGCATGTTTTGCTTGATTTCTTCCGGATCTGTCACTGGCGTTGCAGGAACATTCTGGAAAATCGGGCAGGAAGGGGCTTTAACGGGAGTCTCCTGTATGGCCTTCGCGAATTCCAGACGTGCCGGTTCCATAAGAGGGGAGTGGAAAGCTCCTTCTACAGGAAGCATCAAAATCCTTCTGGCTCCTGCCTCGGAAAGTCTTGCACAGGCGCTTTCAACTGCCGCTTTCTCTCCGGAGATAACCACCTGCATATCGCTGTTATAGTTGGCCGGAATGACGATTCCGTCTGTTTCAGCGCATATTCTGTCAATCGTCGCGTGGTCTGTTCCGATGATGGCAGCCATTGCTCCCGGTGCGTATTCGCAGCATTTGCGCATCTCGGTGGCGCGTCTCGCCACCAGCCTGAGACCATCCTCGAAGCTGATGGACCCTGCCGCTGTAAGTGCGGAGAACTCACCGAGGGAATGTCCGGCAACCACATCCGGACAGAAGTCGTCCATTGTCGCGGCAAGGATAAAAGAATGAAGGAAAATGGCAGGCTGGGTCACTTTCGTGGCTCTCAGGTCTTCTTCACTTCCTTCAAACATTATTTCGCTTATCTTGAATCCCAGAATGTCATTGGCCCGCTCGAACATGTCGCGGGCAACAGAGCTGTCATCATAGAGATGCTTGCCCATGCCAGGGAACTGTGAGCCCTGTCCAGGAAAGATATAAGCAGTTTTCATCGCTTTTACGCCAATTTATATATTCTAACAAAAATAGCAATATTTTTAATAAAATGGAGTATCTTTGCTATGAAAATTTGCTCCCTTAGTTTAATGGATAGAATTTAGGATTCCGGTTCCTACGATAGGCGTTCGATTCGCCTAGGGGGTACAAATAATGAAATCTTCTGAAACTGTCCGAAATGTTTTGAACTCAAAATCAACGAGTTAGCATCTCGGACAATTTCGTTGAAAACCACCTGTTTTCGCTTAGGTTGACAAAAGGTTGACAAAAATCAGAAATATTTTCCTACATTTGTATCGTATGATAAACTATGGGAAGATATGAAGATAAGTTGCAGTCTATCAAGCAAGTCCGACAAGGCCACGGGATATTTTCATCTTCCACAGTTGTATCGGCTGTCGTGTCAGCGATCTGATGCGTATGACCAAAAGCAACATTGTCGGCAATTCCATCGAATATGTAGCGGGCAAGACGAAGGACAGTTCGCTGAAAGTGCTTCACGTCCCCCTGATGTCAATCTCCAAGGAAATTCTGGACCGCTATCCCGAAGGGCCCAAACTTCTTCCTTTCATCAGCGCACAGCGCTACAATCACGCCATCAAGAAAATCTTCAAGGCTGCCGGAGTCACAAGGATGGTTACAGTCATAGACCCCTTGACAAGAGAGGAGAAACAGGTCCCCATCAACAAAATCGCCAGCAGCCATATGGCGCGCAAGACTTTCTGCGGCAATCTGTACCGCAGCGTCAAGGACCCCGACCTCGTGGGCTCGCTGTTCGGTCACGCCCACGGTTCTGCAGCCTTCACCCGCTATCGCGACATTGATGACGATATGAAGCAGGAACTTGTCA